>JAPLTF010000009.1 GCA_026398275.1 Verrucomicrobiota bacterium | reverse complement strand
GACCCGAGCCGGGTCTGCCGGTATTGCTCCGCTGCTGCCGGCCGATCGGACATCAAAAAACTTGTCAGGAAGTTAAATATGTCAATAGGCAAGGCCTGACCCCTTTCTCTTTCCCGGTATTGCTCCGCTGCTGCCGGCCGATCGGACATCAAAAAACTTGTCAGGAAGTTAAATATGTCAATAGGCAAGGCCTGACCCCTTTCTCTTTCCTTTCCGTGACCCCTTTCCGTGACCCCTTTCCGTGACCCCTTTCCGTGACCCCTTTCCGCGTGCCCGCCGCCAACATCCGCGCCATGACCGACGCGGCGCATCGCCGGGGAAATTATCAGGCTCCTGTTCCGGGACGCAATTTGATCCTGCCGCGATAGTCAGCGCAGCTGAAAATTCAGCCGGTCCTCCTCGACGACCACGCGCAAGGCCCCGCTGGAGCGGGAGCGGAGGACGGTCTTCCAGAGATCCGCATCGGAGATTGCCCGGAATGCGGTGTCATCCGGGCGGGGCCGCAGATAACGGCGGAGCGCAGCCCGCCAGGCCGCCCGCTCGACGGGGTTCGCCTTGAGCTTCCAGTTGGGGAAAGGAAAATCCCCGCGGTGGATGAGCGTGCTTCCGGGTGCCACAGCCTGAATGCGCACGACATCCCCCGGATCAAACGGCTCCCAGATGATGGCAACAGCAGGGTTTTCGCTGGTGACTCGAATCGACGATACAGGGGCGATCGCGAATTTCTGGGCGGGAAGAAATGCCTTCCGCGTCTCGCCGGGAGCCAGCGCGATCGCGGGCAGGCTGTGCAAGTAAGAGGTCGCCGGATTATATCCGTTCGAAAACGCGACGAAATACGATGGGGCGCAACCGCAAAGGAAAAAGACCGGCAGCAGAAAAATGAGTCGTCGCATCCGGATTCCAAATTGTCACGGCTTCGAATCCGCGTAAAGTCCGGCCATGAAGCGCAGATGGATTTTGCCCCCGGCCGCGAACCCGCTGCTGGCCGGACGCCTCCTCCGCGAGCTGGACGTTCCTCCGTTTCTCGCGGCGCTGCTGGTCCAGAGGGGATACGGCGAGGTTGCCTGGGCGCAGGAATTTCTCCATCCGAAAATGAAATCCCTGCTGCCGCCGGAGCTGCTGCCGCAGATGCCGCTGGCGGCGGAGCGGGTTTGGGAGGCGGTGCGCGCCGGGCGGCGGATTGTATTGTATGGCGACTACGACGTGGATGGAGTGACATCGCTGGCCCTGCTCTCAAGGATATTGAAGGTCTTCGGGGCGGATGTGGAATGCTTTCTGCCGCTTCGGGTCGAGGAGGGTTACGGCCTCAGCGCGGCGGGTGTCGAGCGCTGCTGCGAGATGCACCGGCCGGAGCTTCTGCTCGCCGTCGACTGCGGAACGACGTCGGTGCGGGAGATTTCCTCCCTGCGGTCACGCGGGGTCGAGGTGATCGTGCTGGACCACCACGAACCCGGACCGGAGCGTCCGGATTGCACGGCGCTGGTGAATCCCAAGTGCGGTCCGGATTACCACGATCTCTGTAGCGCCGGAGTCGCGTTCAAGCTGGCACACGCGATGCAGAAGCTCTCGCCCGTCGCGGAACTCGATCTCAGGAAATATTTCGACCTCGTGGCCCTGGCGACGGTGGCGGACATCGTCCCGCTGGTGGGCGAGAACCGGATCTTTGTCCGGCATGGTCTCCAGCAGATGGCCACGACCCGCTGGCCGGGCATCGCGGCCCTGATGCAGGTCGCGGGCGTGACAGCGCCGGTGCGCGCCGGCGATGTGGGATTCCGGCTCGGCCCGCGCATCAATGCCGCCGGCCGCCTCGGTCCCGCACAGGAGGCGCTCCGGCTTCTGCTCACCGATGACCCCGGTGAAGCGGCACGCCTTGCCGCCAGCCTCGATGCCCACAACCGCGAGCGCCAGGGCGTTGAAAAGGCGGTCGTGCTCGACGCCGAAGCGTGGGTCGAAAAAAACTTTGAGGCCGAGCGGGACACGACGATCGTCGCCGGTCGCCGCGACTGGCATGTCGGCGTCCTCGGCGTCGTGGCCTCCCGCGTGATGCGCCAGCACCACCGCCCGACGTTCATCGTGGGCTTTGACGAGTCCGGCCTCGGAAAGGGTAGCGGGCGGAGCATCGAGGGGATGTCGCTCGTGGATCTGCTCAGAGGCTGTTCCGAACATCTCGAAAAATTCGGCGGACACGACATGGCGGCCGGACTGACCGTGGATGAAAAGTCCTTCCCTGCCTTCCGGCAGGCTTTCGAAGCGGGCGCGCGGAAGCTTGCGAATGACGAGATCCTGACGCCCCGCCTCAAACTCGACGCCGAGATCGAGCTCCCCGACCTCGATATGGCAATTCTGGAGGCGCAGGATCTTGTGGAACCGTTCGGCGCAGGCAACCCGCAACCGATCCTCTACACCCGCTCGATCACTCCTGCCGGGACGCCCCGGACGATGAAAGAGAAGCATCTGAAAATCGAGTTTTCAGCCGGCCGGCGCCGCGTGCCGGCGGTCTATTTCAATGCGAAGATCGACGAGCTTCCGCGGCCGCCATGGGACGTGGCCTATACGCTGGACTGGAATTGCTGGCAGGGCCGCACGGAAGCGCAGATGCGGATCGTCAGCGTGCGGAAAAGCCGTTAACAGATGCCGCAAGCACGGGACGGAACCCGGTTAGGCCGAGGCTTTGGCGTTCCGGCGGACGATGAAGAGGACCGCGCCGAGGGCCAGGAAGCCCATCACCCACGTGCTGGTCTCCGGCACCGCAGCAACTGATCCTTGAACAGTCGCTGTGTAGGCAGTGCTGTCGTAAAGATTGGTGCGGGCCGTCCATCCTGGAGATCTCTGGCCGTCAGGATCAATCATGAAATCTATAATGTCTCCTGCTTGCATTGCTAGATTTAGAGACAGCGTATGCCATTCATGCCCTGGATAAACTCCTGGGACGGCGGGCTGCCATGTCACGGGGTCCACAAAAGATATCAAATCCGTGTAGGTGCCATTCAGCCACATACGAACGCCGTCTCTACGATAATCCCAATTCCCTCCAGCGAGATTAGCAAAATCAGTCAGCTTCGCCGAGAAAGTTGCAGTATAATCCCCGGCGGCCGGGGCTGTAAAGCGAAGGACCGCGGCTGCGTAATTCGTGTCTGGATCTCCCGGGTGCATATAGTCACCGGTAACTAACGGCCATGTGCCATTTGTGCCCTTAAAAAAGCCGGAATCGAAGGAAGCCTGCACAAACGTCGGGGTGATGGAGGGATCGTCCGGAACCGCCGATTGGCCATACTGCCAAACGCCCGTTGCCCCACCCTGGGTGCCATTGAAATCAGCCGCAGCGTCATAGTTCACGATTCCGGCGGAAGCGGCGCCGACAAAGCCGGATGTGACCACGATCGCGGCGGCGGTTGCCAGCTTGGTTCCCAGCACCAAAACTTTCAACGCCGCCAATATTTTTTGCGACTTTTGTTTCATAACGAATGTGAAAATATGCGAGGAAATGGAATTCGTAAAGGAAAAAAGAAAAAATAATGCACCAGGTTGCAAATATTGATTTGCTTGGGAAATCTGATAATGGAATTACGTCGCGGTGCAACTCCACTGGATTGTTGCATGATGTTTTTTAATATGGAACAGGAAATCCTCCCATTCCCTTTGAATTGGTGTCGTAGGGAGGACTACTTTGCGGCGGAAGTCCTGCGAAGTTCGAGAAGGCGGGATCATTTCCTCAATGAGATTATTGGACAGCTTGTTCCGGCAGTCACTCCAACGGTGATGGGCCGATCCGCTTTTTGGGGAAGCTTGAAGCAGTTTTGCGCACCGATCGGTGCGGGTCTGCGTGGCGAACTCAACCGGCGATCTTCTCAGCCTGACATCGGGCATTGATGACTCCGCTGCTGTGGCGTATTCATCCGGCTTGACCGCGCGATTTGGGAAGCAGGTGAGACGATTGCTTCACCTGTCCTGCGGCGAACACCCCGCGAGACGATGCGAATTCTTCATGCAGATTTCATGCAAATCGGAAGGATTCCACGCGAAATCTTGCAACACCTCAAAATCTTGATAACGTATAATCCGTTATGGAAACGCATGTTTACGCAAACAGCGCTTCCTGAATCAGGCGGGACGCCCGTTCCCCCCGGCTTTTTCCGGAGGGCGGGATGAGCCGGCTTCCCGCCGCAACAAGGATCGAGGAGTTGGACTGGGTGCCTCGCCTGCGCACTGCGGCATTGCGCAGGCTCGGACTGCAGACGCTGGGCGATCTGCTGAAGCATTTCCCCCGCCGCTACGAAAACCGCGTCAAATTCGACCGCTTTCCCGACGAGGCTTCGGAGACTCCCGTCTGCCTTTTCGGCATCGTGCGAAAAACGGTTTACCGCAGGTTTGGACCGCGCAGGATTTTCGAGGCCCGGATCGAGGATGAGTCTGCCGGGGTGCTTGGCTCTCCGCTCATCTGCCGGTGGTTCAACATGCCGTGGGTGCAGAAGATGGTCGCCGGCGACCAGCAGATCGTCGTCTTTGGAAAACCGCGCGTCCGCAACAAGCAGGTCGTCATGGAGCATCCGGAGTTTGAAATCATCGAGGAGGATGCCGAGCGCTCGATCCATTTCGACCGGATCACGCCGGTCTATCCCGCCGGCGACGGGGTGACTCCGCGCGCGCTGCGGGTTCTCGTGCACCGCGCGCTCGAAGAGACCGATCCCGCCACGGTTCCATTGCTCTGGCCGGGAAACGCTGTCTCAGAGCGGGTCTGGCGGGAGGTGCATTTTCCGGAGAGCTTCGAGGAGCTGGAAAACGCCAGGCAACAGCTCGTGCGCGAGGAATTTTTCGGCATCCAGCTTGTGGTCTGCGCACGCCATGCCGCGATGCGCAACGCGGGTGGATCGCCCAAGCCGGAAAGCGGCACCTGGTGGAGGAAAGTGGAGGAATCGCTGCCGTTTGAAATGACGGCTTCCCAGCGCAAGGTCATGGCGGAAATTTCCGCCGACCAGGCCTCGCCGCACAGGATGAACCGCCTGCTCCAGGGCGACGTGGGATCCGGAAAAACATTGGTCGCCCTGCACGCCATGCTCCAGGCCGCGGAGGCCGGCTGGCAGGCCGCGCTCATGGCTCCCACCCAGATTCTCGCCGAGCAGCACTACCTGAATTTCCGCAGGATGCTTGATCCGCTCGGCATCCCGGTGGTCCTGCGGACGGCCGCGCGGAAAGAGTCGTCCGGCGGGACGCCGGCCGCCACACCCGGGACCCAGGATGGAGCACACGCGTCCCGCCGGATCCCGCCGCTCGTCATCGGCACGCATGCGCTCTTATTCGAGAAGGCCGGACTCGAGCGCCCCGGGCTGATCGTCATCGACGAGCAGCACAAATTTGGCGTCCTCCAGCGCTCGCGGCTCATCGCGCAGGGAGACGCGCCGGACGTGCTGGTGATGACAGCCACGCCGATCCCCCGCACGATCACGCAGACGCTCTACGGCGACCTCGACGTCTCGATCATCCGCGAAAAACCCGCAGGCCGCGGCAGGGTGATCACCGCCGTCCGGGAGCCATCGAAGCTGCCGGAGATCATCAAATTTCTCCGGGACAAAATCTCGGAAGGCCGCCAGGCCTACATCGTCTATCCGCTGGTCGAGGAGTCGGAAAAGCTCGATGTCAAAGCCGCCCGCGCGGAATTTGAAAAATGGACCGACCTGCTCGCCCCCGCCAAGGTTGGCCTCGTTCACGGCCGCCTGGATCCCGGGGAGAAAGAGCTGGTCATGCGGCAATTCCGCGACGGCACGATCTCTGCCCTCGTGGCAACGACCGTCATCGAAGTCGGCGTCGACGTCCCCAACGCCTGCATCATGCTGGTCGAGGAGGCCGGTCGCTTCGGGCTTTCCCAGCTCCACCAGCTTCGGGGCCGGATCGGGCGCGGCGCGGAAAAGTCCTACTGCATCCTCCTGCAGGAGGACCCGGGAGAACTGGCGAAAGCCAAGCTCTCCGTCCTGGAAAGAACCTCCGACGGATTTGAAATTGCCGAGGCCGACCTTAATCTGCGCGGACCGGGGGACATCCTGGGAACCGCTCAGGCCGGCCTTCCGCCATTGCGGCTGGGCAACCTGCTCCGCGATGGCGAGCTGATGAGCGAAGCCCGAAAGGTCGCGCGCGCCCTGCTGGAATCGGACCCGGACCTCTCCCTGCCCGGCCATGGGCACTTCCGCGAGTTTGTGGAGTCGGCCGGCGCGCGGTTGGCGGTTTCAGAAAGCTGATCCTACCAGAAGAACAGTGCGCAGACGACGAGGGCGAGGCCGTAAACCGTGCCGGCGATTGCACCGAGCTTCAGGCGGCTGCGGTCGGCGGTCACCCACTGGATCACATCGCGCAGGAGATACGGCATGCCGACGTAGAAGAGTCCGGCGATCACCCAGGCATAGGCGAGGACGACGAGCAGGAGCCGGGTGGGTTCGTTCCTGAGCACGGCAGACTCGAGCATTGGCTCGGCCGCGAGGAGGAGGATCATTCCCAGGGCGCGGACGGCCAGAAATTCCGGAACATAAATCCATGAGAGGACCGCCCCGACGACAATCGCGACCAGCATGATGTTCCGGAGCGGGGAAAATTCCCCGAGATCGATCGATTGCACGAGGAGGAAACTCCAGATGGCCGCGAGGAGGATCAGCACGGTCGAAGCGGCCCGCGAACGAGGAAAGGCCTTTGCCCATGCGACCGTCTGCTCCGGGCGGATGAGCGCGAAGACGTGAGTGAGGAGGAGGAGAATTCCCGCCGCGAGGCCGGTGGTTTGAAGAGAGAGGTTATAGATCATGTTGTTGTTGCCTTGCGGCGCTTTTCCCAGGGGCGGAGTTCGAGGGCGCTCTCTGCGGCGGCCACCTGGGCCTCTTTTTTGCTGAGGCCTTCGCCGCGACCGAGTTCCTGCCCGTTCCACATCACGCGGCAGACAAACCGCTTGGAATGTTCGGGGCCGGTCTGGGAGAGAAGTTCGTATTCGGGGGCATTCGGCGCGATGGACTGGAGCTTCTCCTGCAGGAAGCCCTTCGGGTTGATCTCCTCCGGCTGGCTGGCCAGATCGGCGAAGACTTCCTCCATCTGGCGAAGCAGGAAAATTCTGGACGCCTCAAAGCCCCCGTCGAGATAAATCGCCCCGACGACCGCCTCGAAGGCATCGGCGATATTCGACGCCCGCTCGCGCCCGCCGCTCGACTCCTCGCCGCGCCCCATCATCAGAAAGCTGCCGAGATCCAGCGAGATCGCCCGCTCGCGGAGCGCCATGCGCGAAACGATCCGGGTCCGGAGCTTCGTCATCCGCCCCTCGCTGAAGTCCGGGAACATCTGGTAGAGGTGCTCGGTGACCACCACCTGGATGACCGCATCGCCGAGAAATTCCAGCCGCTGGTTGTCGAACGGGTAATCTTTTCTTTCGAGCGAGATGCTCGGGTGGGTGAGCGCCTCGGCGAGCAGAAGTCCGTTCCGGAACTTGTATCCCATCCGCTCCTCCAGCGGATTCATGATCGAGGAGGTCAGCATGCCCGCTTCCCGAGGAGGTAATCCGGGTTCAGCTTCTTCAGGGCCGGGAGCGTGAAGATCCCGTCCTTGCGGATCAGCTTGTCGTCGAACCAGACTTCGCCCCCGCCGCACTCCGGCCGCTGGATGCAGACCATGTCCCAGTGGATGCGGCTGGTGTTGCCGTTCCCCGCGATCTTGTAGGCCTGCCCCGGCGTGAAATGGAACGAGCCCGCGATTTTTTCGTCGAACAGGATGTCCCGCATCGGGTGCAGGATGTGCGGGTTGAAGGCCAGGCTGAATTCGCCGATGAACCGCGCGCCGGCATCGCTGTCGAGGATCTTGTTGAGCGCGGCCGTGTTGTTGGCGGTGGCGTTGACGATGCGCCCGTTGGAAAATTCCAGGCGCACGCTGTCGAACGCCTGGCCCTGATAAATGCTGGGCACATTGAACGACACCCGGCCCTCGACGCTGGTTTTCACCGGGCAGGAAAAGACCTCGCCGTCCGGGATGTTGCGGTCGCCGCCGCATGTCACCGAGCCGATGTCCTTGATCGAAAAGCGGAGGTCGGTGCCAGGCCCCTTGATGTGGACGCGGTCGGTTTTGTCCATGAGCGCCTTGAGCGCGTCCATCCCCGGGGTCATGCGCGAGTAGTCCAACGTGCAGACCCTGAAGAAAAAGTCCTCGAACGCGGGCGTGCTCATCTGCGCCTGCTGGGCCATGGCCGGAGTCGGCCAGCGCAGGACGACCCATTTGGTTTTGTTGATCCGCCAGTCCATGACGGGCCGCATCTTCCCGGTGATGAGGCGCATCGTCTCATCCGGCACATCCGACATTTCGGTGATGTTGTGGCTTCCCCTCACCGCGATGTATGCGTGCATTTTCTTCATGCGGAGGAGCTCGACCCCGCTCGACACGGCGAGCTGCGGCTCGGTGGCCCTGAGGGAAAGCTCCCGCGCAATGCGCGAGTGGTGGACATTCACAAACGGGACAGCCCCCGCAGCCCGCACGGCACGGATCAGCGACACCGCGATCTCGTCCGGGGCATCAAAAATCTCAATCAGGACATTCTCCCCCTTCTCGAGTTTGGTGGAGTGGCGGGTCAGAACGTCGGCCAGCTTGTCGCAACGGGGATCGTGCATTCCGCCGAATCTCGCCACCCCGCTGGAAAAATCAATTCCCGAATGCAGGCCCTGCCTGTCTGGCGCGATCAAATGTGGGTGCGGGTCTTCGAACCTGTGAAATAATTAGGAAAAAGCCGCGCGCATCTTGCCCGCTTCGCTTAGCGGGCAGGATGCCCCTGATCAGCAGGACGGAAGCCGCCGCCGTGGTGTTCCCGCAGAGGGCGCAAGGATAATTCCCTGTCGGAAATAATCCGTGGCATGGGCATCCTGCCCATGTCTTGCTGGATTATGTGCCGCTGAGCGGGATAGGTTGCTCCATGCAAAAATCTTTTGAGGAGCTCGATTTTGCGGCGACGCAGTTGGGGGAGTTGGTGTTGCGGCGGCGCAAGGTTCCGATGCTCGATGACGAAGTTGTTTATGAGATTATTTTGAACGGCGAGTTTCTGATGAGCAGTCTGTTTCATGCGGTGGAGGATGCGCTGGCGGACCTCGGGATTGCAGCGGCGGGGCTGGGGCCGCTCGATGTGGTGGTCGGAGGCCTTGGGCTTGGCTACACGGCGGCCGCCGCGCTGAGGCGTCCGGAGGTTCGGTCTCTGCTTGTCGTCGATTTTCTCGCGCCCGTGATTCGCTGGCATCAGTCCGGCTTGGTTCCCCTCGGTGCCGGGCTCATGTCCGATCCGCGCACGCGATTTGTGTCCGGCGATTTTTTTGCGCTGGCCGCCGATCCCGGAACCGGCTTCGACCGGGCGAGTCCCGGAAGGCAGTTTCATGCCATCCTTCTCGACATCGACCATACGCCGCAGCATTGGCTCAACCCCCGGCATGCCGGATTTTATGCGGAGGAGGGATTGCAAAAGCTTGCGGGGCATCTGCTGCCCGGGGGAGTTTTTGCGATGTGGTCGGACGAGCCTCCGGACAAGGAATTCTGCTCGCGGCTGGAGGCGGCATTCTGCGATGTGGCCGCCCACACGGTGAGCTTTCCGAATCCGATCCGCGGCGGCGAGTCCTCCGGCACGGTGTATGTTGCGATCTCCGCTACTCCGTGATGATGTCCTTGTAGGTCTTGCCGGACGGGATCATCGGGAGCACGTGCTCGGTGTATGGGGTCATCACGTCGAGGACGTAGACTTCCTTGGAGGCGAGCAGGCGCTGGATGGCGGCGCGGAGATCTTTTTTGTGGAGCACGCGCTCGCAGGTGACGCCGAATCCCTTGCAGATCTGCACGTAGTCCGGGTAGATCCGTTTAAGGTCTTTCGGGTCGCCGAGGAATGTGTGGCCGCGGTTGCCGCCATGGAAGCGGTCCTCCCACTGCACAACCATGCCGAGGTGCTGGTTGTTGAGAATGATCGCCTTGGCGGCGATGCCCTCGATGTGCGCGGTGGCGAGCTCCTGGACGTTCATGAGGAACGATCCGTCGCCGTCGATGTCGATGACCTCTTTCTCCGGGCGGGCCACCTTGGCGCCCATGGCTGCGGGATATCCGAATCCCATCGAGCCGAGCCCGGCCGATGTCACAAACGTGCGCGGTTTGGTGAAATCGTAAAACTGCCCCGCCCACATCTGGTGCTGGCCCACGCCTGTGGCGATGATGGCGTCGCCTTTTGTGAGCTCATAGAGCTCGCGGATCACGTGCTGCGGCTGGATGGCATCCGCAGTATCCTTGAAGGTGAGCGGGTTCGCTGCCTTCCACTTGGCGATCTGGCGATACCAATCCGGGTAGCGGACGCAGCCTTTGGTCAGGCGCTTGAAGCCGGATTTCTCCAGCGATTTGTTCAGGCGGCCGAGCGCATTTTTCAGGTCGCTGAGGATCGGCAGGCGCACGAGCTTGTTCTTGTTGATCTCGGAGTTGTCGATGTCGATGTGGACGATCGTTCCGTGCTCGCAGAATTTCTCGACCTTCCCGGTCACGCGGTCGTCGAACCGCACGCCGATGGCGAGGAGGAGATCCGCCTCGTTCACCGCGTTGTTGGCGTAGACCGTGCCGTGCATGCCGAGCCATTTGAGTGAGAGGGCATGGGTTTCCGGAAAGCAGCCGATGCCCATGAGGGTCGTGGCCACGGGGATCTGGGCGCGCTCCGCAAATTCAAGAAGTTCGGCCGAGGCCTCTCCGGAAATCACACCGCCGCCGCAATAGATCATCGGCTTCTTCGCGTGCTCCATCAGGCCGAGCAATTCCTGCAGGGCCACCTCGTCCGCCTTCTTGTCCGGGTTGTATCCGCGAAGGTTCACGGTCTTCGGGAAGATCGGCTGGGCTGTGGCGATCTGGATGTTTTTCGGAATATCAATCAGCACCGGTCCGGGGCGGCCCGATTGCGCGATGTAGAAAGCTTCTTTGACGATGCGCGGGATTTCGTTGATGTCCCACACGAGGTAGCTGTGCTTCACCATCGGGAGGGTCACGCCGAACACGTCGGTTTCCTGGAATGCCCCGCGGCCGATCATCTCCTGCGGCACCTGGCCGGTGATCGCCACGAGCGGAATGGAATCCATGTAGGCATCCGCGATGCCGGTCACGAGGTTGGTCGCGCCGGGTCCGGAGGTCGCCATGCAGACGCCGGCTTTCCCCTTCACGCGGGCGTAGCCCTCGGCGGCAAACACCCCGCCCTGCTCGTGCCGGGGCAGGATGGTCCGGATCTTCCTTGTTTTCGTGAGCGCCTGGTGCAGCGGCATCGAGCATCCGCCTGGGTAGGCAAAGATGACGTCCACTCCCTCGCGCTCAAGGCATTCGACGAGGATCTCCGCCCCGTTCATGACTTTCCCGCGCTCCGGTGCGGGCTTGGCGGAAGGTTTCGTGGATCGTTTGGTGGTTTTCATGAAAATGGAAGAACCGTCCACGATAAGCGCACCAGAATCAAATTGGCTAGGCTAAAATACAGCGCCAGCGTGCAGACATCGGCCAGGGCGAGGGCCACCGGGCCGGCGGCAATCCGGGGATCGAGCTTCAAAGCGCGGGCGCCTGCAGGGATGAGGACCCCGATCAGGCAGGAGGAGATCGTGGAGAGCCAGATGCTTGCCCCGATCGCGAGCGACGCCGGTAGATCGTGTTTCCAGGTCGCCACGATCGCGCCGACCAGGAGGCCGCAGGCGGCGCCGAGAAGGTTGGCCGTGAGGAACTCCTTGCGGACAGCCAGGAGAAGCCACGACAGGGTCGGGTTCGCGCGGTGCAACGCCTGGAGGGTGACCGCGACGGATTGCGCGCTCACGCTTTCCCCGAGCCCGAGGACCATGGTGAGAAAGAACGCGAGGACGATCCGCTGCTCCAGGGTCTCCGCGAATGATCCGGCCAGAAGCGCGCATACCGTGCCCCCCGCGATGGTGGCGAGCAGCCAGGGAAACCGGAGCGCGAACCCCTGCCATGCGGAGGCGCTCCGCACGGCGGAGACCCGAAATCCCAGCGACTGAAAAAGATCCTTCATCTGCTCCCGCTCGGCGAGGTCGAGCACCTCGCCGGTGAAGACGCGCACATCGAGCACGCCGACAATTTTTCCGCTGGCATCGACGACCGGGAACGCGAGGAAGTTGTGCAGCACAAAAAATTCGCAGGCATCGAGGAGGGTGGCCTTGGCCGGGATGGCGACAACCCGCCGGATCATCGCCGAGGCGACCGGGGTATCCACGGGGTCGGTGAGCAGGCGCTTCGCGGGCAGGACCCCGGCCAGCTTCCCGTCCGCATTCGTTACGTAGAAGTAAACGATCTGGTCCCGCAGCCCCCGCGCGCGCACCGACTCGATCGCCTCGCCGGTTGTGAGCGATTCCTCCAGGGTGGAAAAATCCGTCGAGCAAAAATCGAGGACAGGGCGCTGAAGATCTTCCTGCGGAACCATGCGGTCCTTTTACCCGATATTCCCATCCCTGCCAATTTTTAAGATCTTCTCGCGTCCCGTGCGGCCAGGGCGTCGTAGATCGGCGCGTTTTTGAGCAGGGTGGGGATGAGGCAGGCGCCGAGGCAGGTGGCGAGCATCGGGAAGAAGAGCGAGTAGCAGCCGGTCATTTCGAGGCAGATGACGATGCCGGTGAGCGGAGCCCGGATGGTGGCGGTGAAGAACGCGGCCATTCCGGCGACGGCAAACGCGAGCGGCGCGGGGACAAGTGCGGGCAGGAGTGCGTGGTTCAGTGAGCCCGTTGCCGCCCCAACGATCGCTCCCAGAGCGATGATCGGCGCGAAGAGGCCGCCCGGAGTTCCGGCGGAATACGAGAGCGGTCCCAGAAAAAACCTGAGGCTTGCGATGCCGAGAAGGAGCCAGACCTCTGACCTGCTGGCCAGGATCGACTGCGTGATGTCGTCGCCGCCGCCGATCCACTTCGGTGCGAACCATGCGAACGATCCCATCAGAAATCCGATCGCCGCCGCACGCACGGGGACCGGAATGGTTTTCCATTTTGCGCCCGCAGCCAGAAAGGCAAGGAGGAGCCGGTTGTAGAGGACCCCGAGGATCCCGATCGCCAGCCCGAATAGAAAGAACAACCAGACCGCCTGTGGCGGGGCTTCGGGAATGACCGGAACCGCGTAGTCCTGAGGCATGTGGAAGACCGCCCGCTGGAGGCAGACCGAGACCGATGCCGCGGTTGCCGTGAGGATGAATGTGAGCGGGGTGACCTTGCGGAAGACTTCCTCCAGGACAAAAATCGTCCCCCCGACCGGAGCATTGAACGCGGTGGCGAGGCCGGCTCCCGCGCCGGCCGCCATGAGGGATTTCCATGCGCCCCGCAGCCCGGGAAATTGGCGCCCGACTTTCTCGCCGATCACTGCGCCGATCTGGACCAGCGGGCCTTCGCGGCCGAGGACGAGGCCGGCCGACAGCGCGAGCCAGCCGCCGAGGAATTTGACCGGGAGGACCCACGCATGGCGGGGCTGCCCGCCGCCGCGGAGGATTTTTTCGACGTAGGGGACGCCGCTGCCGCTGGCTGTAGGAGCAAATTTTTCGACCATCCAGGCAGCGGCTGAGACTGCGGCGGCCACGAGGATCGAGATGGCGAGCCAGCCAAAAAACGGAGGCCATGCATGGAGGGAATCGGTCAAAACTCCCCGAAGGGCGTCCCCTTTCCGCAGCAGCAGAAGAAAGGCGGTGCCCACCAGGCCGGTGAGAATTCCGACAACCACCGCCCCCAAAAGCAGGATGAGGGCCGGGCCGGGCGCGGAGGGGAAATCGTCCGGGATAAAATCCATCTCCCCCTGTTCGTGGCCCCCGGAATCGGTCATGCCCACGAGTGGGCTCGAAAATCCGCCCGGAATCAATTTTTTTCGGGTTTACTTGGATCGGTGATCGGGAGATAGTGACCCTTCGTCGCTCACGTGGCGGAACTGGCAGACGCGTACGGCTCAGGACCGTATGGGGTAACCCTTGGAGGTTCGAATCCTCTCGTGAGCACCATCTTTTCCCGGGAAATCCGTGCCTCACCCGCCGCCACAACAAGAGTTCGTCCAGAAGACATTTTCTTCGATCGCGGGACGGTATGATCTGGCGAACCACCTCCTGAGCGGGGGATTGGATTTCCTTTGGAGGCATCGCGTCTCGCGCCTGGTCGCGGCCTCGCGCCCCTCTCACATTCTCGATCTTGCGACCGGGAGCGGCGACCTTGCCATCGCGCTGCAGAAGGCGTGCCCATCGGCGCAGGTGGTCGGCGCGGATTTCTGCCTTCCGATGCTTGAGGAGGCACGGCGGAAAAATGTACCGCGCCTTGTCCAGGCCGACGCTCTGGCGCTGCCGTTCCGTGGGTCCACATTCGATGCGGTGACCGTGGCATTCGGGCTCCGGAACATGGCATCCTTCGAGAAGGCGCTTTCGGAAATGCACCGGGTGCTCCGTCCCCGCGGGCTACTCGTCGTGCTCGACTTCTCACTTCCCCCAAAGGGACCGCTGCGCGAAATCTACCGGCTCTATCTTCACCACATCCTTCCGCGGATCGCTGGCTGGACGACTGGTCACGCCGAGGCTTACGAATATCTCGGCGAATCGATCGAGGCGTTCCCGCGGGGTGCCGGCATGACCACGCTCATCGAATCCTGCGGGTTCCGATGCGAACCGCCTCGCAGGATGTGCTTCGGGATCGTCTCTCTTTACGCGGCGCAAAAGGCGACGCAGTCCCCCACCCAATAAAACGGCGGAACCCCGGGTGCTGCTGCCATCGAAATTCAGGATGCCCCCGCACGGAAAGCCAACTTCACCTGCCCCGCATGAATTGTCAGATATCTTTGACCCCTAACTCTCCCAGACCGCTGCCCTCCAGGGAGCAAAGGTCATCGACATGTTCCGCTCCCTCTTCCGATCCTCCCCAATCCACGCCCAGGATGTCATTTTCGGCTCCACGCCGAAGCTGAACCTATCAGGCTAAACTGTTACGAAACACTTTTCAGCACCCTGTGTGCATATACCCACTTCACGGTATGGCAAATTCCACCTTCCTCAGAGTATGGTCATGGGCATCCCGACATTGTTCATGCGCCGATCCACTAAAAACCTCTGCCCGCGCCGGCAAAGCCAACCGATGTGATGCCGAAGATCAAAAATTCTCCGCGGAAGGCGGTCAGGCTGGAAGTGGCCACCGTAAAGCTGCCCGGCAACGCGCGCAAGGCCAGAGCCGCCGCCCGGGAGCTTCAGAACCGCGCGACCGCCCTGGATGCGGCCTCGGAGGGGATCGCGATCACCGGCCCTGACGGGTGCTACACCTATATCAACCCCGCCCACCTTTCGCTCTTCGGATACCGCGAGGCCGCGGAGGTCCTCGGGCAGAGCTGGCACATTTTTTACACGCAGGAGGAGATCGAATTCATCGAGAAGTCGGTGTTCCCCGTCCTGCTGGAAAAAAAGATCTGGCGCGGGCAGGTCCGCGGCCACCGAAAGGACCGAAGCCATTTTGTCCAGGAGCTGTCCCTGAGCCTCCTGCCCGACGGCGGGATCGCCTGCATCTGCAGCGACGCCAGCGAGCGCATCGGGGCGATCAAGCAGTCGCTCAGGGAGAGCGAGGACAACTTCCGCACGTTTTTTGAGACCCTCGACGACATGATCTTCGTCGGAGACCAGAACGGTCAAATCCTCTTCAGCAACCGCGCGGCCTCGCGGAAGCTTGAATACTCCGCGGAGGAACTCCGGGCGATGCTCCTGATCGACCTGCATCCGGCGGAGCACAGACCGAAGGCGGCGGAGATCGTCGGAGCCATGCTGCGCAAGGAGCGCGAGACCTGCCCGCTGCCTTTGCAAACAAAGTCCGGCATCCGCCTCCTCGTAGAGACGCGGGTCTGGCCGGGGAAGTGGGACGGGAAGGATTGCCTGTTCGGGCTCTGCAAGGACATCACGGAGGAGCAGGAGGCCCGGCAGCGCTTCGAGCTGCTTTTTCACAACAGCCCGGCGATCATGGTCCTCTCGACCCTCCCCGAGAGGAGGTTTGTGGATGTGAACACCGAGTTTCTCTCCGCGCTTGGATACTCGAAGGCGGAGGTCCTCGGGAAGACAGCTCTGGAACTCGGAATTTTCCCGGACCCGGGGGCCATGGACCGCACCTCTGCAAAACTGGAATCCGACGGGAGGCTGCACAACATGGAGCTCCAGGTCAGGCGCGCGGACGGGACGCTTCTCGAGGTGCTCTGCTCCGCCGAGGTGGTCGTGATGAGGGGACAGCGGCACCTGCTTTCCGTGTGGATGGACGTCACGGCGCTCAAGCAGACAACCCGGCTCCTGCAGGAAAGCGAGGGGCGATTCCGCAGCATGGCCGACTCCGCGCCGGTCCTGCTCTGGGAGTCCGGCACGGACGGCCTTTGCCACTATTTCAACCAGCCGTGGCTCGATTTCACCGGGCGCACGCTGGAGCAGGAACTCGGCAACGGCTGGACGGAAGGCGTCCACCCGGACGATCTCGAAACCTGCATGCGCACCTACCGGCTGGCGCTCAAGGCGCATCGGGAATTCAAGATGGAATACCGCCTGCGTCGCGCCGATGGAGAATACCGCTGGCTGCAGGATCATGGCGTTCCCCGGGTCGCGCCGGATGGAAGTTTTTTCGGCTTCATAGGGTCCTGCCTCGACATCACCGAAATCAACCACGCGAAGCAGGACCGCGAGGAGCTGTTGACCCGCCTCCTGAAAATCGCCGACCGCGTCCCAGGGGTCCTCTACCAGCATCGCATGCGCCCCGACGGGACATCCTGCTTCCCGTTCACCAGCGATGCCATCAAAGACATCTACCGGGTCACGCCACAAGAGGTCCGCGAGGATGCTTCTAAAGTTTTTGCGAACGTCCACCCGGACGACCGCGGGGGCGTCGTCGAGTCCATCCAACAATCGGCTCGGGACCTCACGCCCTGGCAACACGGGTATCGGGTCAGGTTCGCCGACGGCACGGTCCGGCTACTTTACGGGAACTCCGTGCCGCAGCGGGAGGAGGACGGGTCCGTGCTCTGGCACGGCTTCATCACCGACATCACCGAGCAAAAGCAAAAGGATGAAGAGCTGAAGCAGCTTGTCGACCGTCTGTCGCTGGCCACGAGGGCGGGACAGGTCGGCATCTGGGACTGGGACGTTGTCAACGATCGCCTCGTCTGGGACGACCGCATGTATCGCCTCTACGGGATCACGCCGGATCGTTTCACCGCGGCTTACGAGGCCTGGCAGGCGGGACTCCACCCGGATGATCGCGAACGTGGCGATGCCGAGATCCAAATGGCGCTGCGCGGCGAAAAGGATTTCAACACCGATTTTCGCGTGGTCTGGCCGGACGGGAGCACCCACCACATCCGCGCCATGGCCCTCGTGCAGCGGAACGTCGACGGCAAACCCTTCCACATGGTCGGCACGAACTGGGACATCACCGAGTTCAAGCGCGCGGAGGCCGCCGCCCTCCAAAACCTGGCCCGTGCCGAGGAACTCACCCGCCTCAAGTCGCGGTTTGTCTCGATGGCCAGCCACGAGCTCCGCACCCCGCTCGCCAATATCATGGTCGCCTGCGAGATCCTGAAAAATTTCGGCAACGCGATGCCGCCCGAGCGGTCGCAGTCGGTCCTGTCGGGTCTGATGACCGGCGCGTCCTCGATGGCGCGGACCCTTGACGACCTCCTCCTCGCCGGAAAGATCGAGGAGGGGAAGCTGCCCTGCACCCCGGTCCGCTTCGCCCTGCTCGACTTCCTGAAGCGGTGCTGTCAGGAGGTCCAGCCCGACTTGAAATCCCCCTCGCGGATCGATATCGCCTTCCGCAATGCCGGGCTGCGCGTCATGGCCGACGAGCGCCTCCTCCACCATATTCTGAAAAACCTCCTGGAAAACGCGCTGAAATACTCGCCGGACGACACCCGCATCGAGCTCGGCGTGGAGGCCGGCTTGGACTCGCTCACCCTCTCGGTTCTCGACCGGGGGATCGGGGTTCCGGAGGCGGAGAGGCAATTCCTCTTCGACGCGTTTTCGCGGGCGTCGAATGTCGGGGACAGGCCCGGCTCCGGCCTCGGGCTCTTCATCGCCCAGAAATGCGCGCAGGCCCATGGGGGGCGGATGCGATACGCGCCGCAGCCGGACGGATCCGGATTTTCTGTCACCATCCCTCTCGACGACGACTTCACTCCAACCATCTGAACTTTATGCAAACCCTGTTCCTTATCGAAGACAATGCCCCCCTGCGGGAAAACACCAAGATGCTTCTCGAGTTGAGCGGTTACGAAGTTTCCGGCTTCGACTCCGGCCCCCCGGCTTTGGAGAAGCTCAGGGAGAAGGTTCCGGACCTCGTGCTCTGCGATATCATCCTTCCGGGAATGACCGGCTACGACATCCTCGGCCACGTCCGGAAAATGCATTCAGGGGGCGAGGTCCCATTCATTTTCCTCAGCGCCCTCGCCGAGGTGAATCAGGTGCGCGAGGGCATGAACCTCGGGGCGGACGACTATGTGACCAAGCCGTTCACCAGCGACGGGCTGCTCGCCGCGATCAAGTCCCGCCTCGAGCGCTCCGAGAAGCGCCGGACTGCCGCGGGGATTGATATGGCGAACTATCAGGCCCGGAAGCTGAAGTATCTCCCGCATGAAATCCGCACCCCGCTGAGCGGCATCATCGGCGGGATCGGAATCCTTCGCGCGGATGAAAACAACCTCGGCAGCGAAAACAGGGAGATTCTGGACCTCATGGAGGACGCCGCCAACCGGCTCGAAAGGACAGCCCTGAACTACATCCTCTATCTTTCGCTCAGCGCCGGCCAGGACCCCTTCCATTCCACCGTCCCCGTGGAGGCGGGCGTGCTGGTCGCCTCCGTCGCCACCAGGCTGGCCCAGGAGGCCGACCGGGAAAAAGATCTCGTCCTCCACACGCTCGAAACCCCGACCCACTGCGGGAACTGCCTCGACCGCATCGCGGGCGAGGTGATCTCCAACGCTTTCAAATTCTCCCCGCGAGGCTCGAAGGTCGAGGTGAAGATGACGAAGGCCGACGGGCACCTGACCCTGAGCTGCCGCGACCACGGCTGCGGGATGAGCGAGGAGGAGATCGCTGCGATCGGGCCGTTCAAACAGTTCCACCGCGACGAGCGCGAGCAGCAGGGCCTCGGGCTCGGACTCGCGATCTGCAAGGCCCAGATCAAATGCGACGGCTGCCAACTCCGCTTCAAGCCGGTCGGGCCCGGGCTTGAGGTCGAACTCTCGCTCCCGGAACAGTGATTGCCCGCGATGCGCACATCTGAGAACATGCCGGAGCGCATGAAACTCCGCTGCCTCGTTGTCGAAGACCAGCTCATGTTCCTCGAGCTTCTCGTGGCCACGCTGAAGACCGTCCCCTACATCGAGGTCGTCGCCACCGCCACCAGCGTCCAGGAGGGGCTCCTGGCGGTCGAACACCACAGGCCGGATCTCGGCATCTTCGACCTCGTCCTCCCGGGAGGCGACGGGCTGCTGCTCGCGCAGAAGGCGAAAGAGCTGGTGCCGGGGATCGAGTGCATCCTCCTCACCGCACAGCCCGGTCAGGTCGAGTGGAGCCCGGAACTGGCGAAATGCTTCCGTGCGATCGTGGATAAAGTGCGCGCCTTCGACGTCCTGCTCCGCGAGGTGGATTCGCTTCTCAAGGAAAAATTTCCCGCTCTGGAGAATGCCTCCGGCACCGACCCCACCCTCCTCCTCACGCCGCGCGAGCTCGAGATCTTCCAGCTCGTCGGGCACGGGCGCGGAAACAAGCAGATCGCCGCCGAGCTCTTCATCTCCCAGCGCACGGTTGAGTCGCATAGAAAAGCCATTTCCCGGAAGCTGAAATCCAGCGGTGCCGACCTCGTCCGCACCGCCGCCCTCTACTGCCAGCGCCCGGCCCCGCATAAGAATTCCTGACCCGAAAAATACCGTCAACACGGTATGGCGGCCGCAGCCGCATCCGACTTATTCTCCAAGGTGCTCAGCGGTGATCGCCGCCATTGAGGACATGGAGAAACTGGAAATACTTTTGCAGGAGATGGTCGTCCGGAAATTCGGGAAAAGGATCTGGCATTCCATCATTCAGGCAAGTCTTCCCCTCTGCGATTTCGAGCAGCACATCGAGTCCTATGGCCCGCAAAGGGTCGCCGCGCTGGATAAATTGTCGCCCGTCACGGAGGGCCGCCTGATCCCCTCCAATCGATCGACGCTCCTCGACTCCGCCGCCGAGCTTCTGGACACATGCGTTCCCGACATGCTGGAGCAGCTCGGCGGGCATTACGCCTGCAGCCTGAAGGACGGCACCTTCCCGCGCCTCCCGTTCGCCTCCGGGGCGGATTATTTTTCGGCGGCGGCGTTCTATTACAACTCGTGCTCATGGATCCTTGACGCGATCGTCCCGGGAAGCCTCCGGGTCCGGGCGACCAACGATTCCGGGCTGAAAATCCAGTGCGTCCTCCGCGAGCGCGACCTGCTCATGTTCCTCAAAGGGTTCCTGTCTGAAATCCAGGGAGGGCAGGACGGGCCCTCGATCGTCACCCACACGGAATCATCCGCCCCCCGCGGAGAGACCGTCCACACGTTCGTGATCCGGAGCGGGACGGCGCTCGGGACCGAACACCATGCCGGGCACCTGGCCCTTGTGGGGTGATGAGTTCGTCCCATCAAAGCCCTCCGTTCGGCGGATGGAGCCGTCGCCGCCGGGATCCCGCCGCCCTGCTGCACGGAGTGGTCAGTCGTGCGGTCGCCGCATTTCACAGAATGCCTCACATGCACGGGGCTGCAGCGGCCTACGACGCCGAACGCATCGCAGTTTCCCGCCCGGCTCCTGCGAAAACAATCGACCCTGGCACCCGCCAACGGCAGCGTCGCCGTTCTGCGCTTTCCATGTTGCGCAGCAGGCGCCACGGAAAGGACAGGATCCTCCGCTATATCATCCTTCCCGCGATCGCGATCCTCACCGCGGTCGGGATCTTTGTGCTTTTGAGAAGCTGAACTATCGGGGATGATCGCCTTTTTCTCTTTGCGGGTCCAGGTTTCCGCCCGCCGCACCCCGCCGCACGCATGCACCGACTGAACTACTTTCAAGACCCCCGATACCGCAAGGACAGGATCACCATGGTGGCCGTTCTCGGGCTCGCCGTCATCTTGCTCGCCTGCGTCGCCATCCTCCTCCGCCCGAAAGCCCCGCCGCCCGAAGAAAGGTCGCCTGCCGCGGCGGCAGGAAGCTCCCGCAAGGAAATCGATGAGGCGTCCCGCCTTTTTCTCTCGGGCGATGTGGATGCCGCAAGGAGGGTCTTGCTGCATGTCGATCTGGAGAGCGCGCAGTCGGCTGAGGGGTGGGAGCTGGCCGGCATGCTGGAAGAGGCCGTGGGAAACTCCCAATCCGCGATGGTCCAATACACGCGGGGGCTGGCGATCCGGCCGTCGGGAAGCCTCTACTGGCACCGCGCCCGCCTCCTCCGGCAGCGGGGGGACCTCGTCCCCGCGGCGAAGGACATGGATCTGGCCGCGGCCGCCGCGCCGAGGGATATCACCATCTCAAACGAACGACTCCTTTTGATGGTCCAGGCCGGGCATGTCGATCAGGCGAATGCCGAGATCAAGTCCCTCCGCGAACACGGCGGCACAGAAAACACCGCCGCGTGGATCTTCGGGCTTTGCGGCGTCGCCCTCCAAAATAGCGAGTTCTCCGAAGCCAAAAAAATCCTCGATGTCGCAAAGGTGTCGGTCCCGCCACAAGTCTTCGACCATATGCTCAATGACCCGGCCCTCGTCCGCCACATGGCCCGCCCGGAAATCGCGGCGTTCTACTTCAGCAACCTGCAGAAATAGGGCGCATATTGCTTCGGAGAAACCAAACCGTGGCAAGCAACCGGGGATGGGCGCTCATGGGCGCTCATAGAGCGCCCCTACATCGCGACCGTGGGTGATGCGGACGAATCTCGTGCAGCTACTTCGACGCGCGCCGCCCGCGGGCCGCCAGCAGACCAAGCGCGCCCGCAACCGCCAGAAGCCCGATCGTAGTCGGCTCCGGAACGGCTGTGTAGGTGTAGGTCACTGTCAGCTTCGTGTTGGCAACCGTTGCAGTCGGATCGACCGAGTATGCTCCTCCCGACACACCAATCGTGGGAGTAGCTTTTGCCTGCATATCTACCGAGCCGACGCCGCCGACAGATTCGTAGGCGCTAAAATTCAAGGACGGTATGGTTTGCGGGCTGATCGTGTAACTTTGCCCCCCGACAATCGTGAAAATTTGGGAAGAATTTCCAGCAACAGGTGTCGAACTCCAATTTGGCGAGGTTACTACGTCGTAAAGAGTCAATCCGTTCTGGGTATAGCCATTTGCGGGATTCTGCTTCACCACTAAAGCAACATCAAAACCATTAACCGTGACGGCACTTGCTGATGAACTTGTTACCGTAAACGACCCAGCCAGGGTGCTGAAGTCCACCTTGATCTGCACGGCTGTCAAGGTGCCCAGCCCAGTGTCGAATTTTCCCAGATAGAAATCCGTGTAAGCCGCCCCGACCGACTTCGTATCGGAAAACGAAATCGTCGCAGCCGTTGCGGAGGTGGCCAGGAAAGCGGCGGCGAGACCGGCGAGGAGGGAGGTTCTCACCATTTGTTGCGCATAAGAGATTTTCATAACGCCGACAAATTACTCTTTTCGTGTCGCCATTCATATACCCACTAGTTGGCATTTTTCTTGCACTTTAAAAATACCCATTACACGGCATTGCGTGCTATTAGCGGAAATTATTAATTTTCGCCCATGGCTACATCGAAAGAAGACTATTGGTCGATCGAGCAGGAACCCCCGGCATTTTACAGGATCAAGAAAACCCCGATGTCATCCGACTGGACCTTCCAGCTTCATCGCAGGTATGAGAACCGCTCCCGATACAGGTATCGGACCGCCGAGTCACAGGCCCCCGATGGCGCATACAGTGGAGTGGCGCTGATCGTTTTCTTAAGTTTTGCTGCGGGCTCGCTTCTCTCGGCGGTCATCCTGCACTTCTTCTGATGCGCCTGCCCCGCCGGGCATGGGCATCAAGTTTGAGCGGTTTCGAACCAGGATAATGTCCTCGTGCGCCAGGTGGCCCTCCCGGTTTCCTTGTTGGGCATCCCCACTAATGGGTAGGGATTCCGCGATGAAAAATACCCACTTGTCGGCATTGTGAAATGACCGAGGTCAATGTTTCATTCCACCCGTGAATACACCGAGAGAAAACGATTTGGCGGGCGGGCAGACCGGTCGGGCGCTTTATCGCATCCAGAAAATCCCGATGTCGGACTCATTCCTGCTGCAGCGCGGATATGAGGGCCGCCCCGGTCCCCGGCCTCAGCGCACGCAGGAATCTGAAACGGCGCGCCGTTGGATGGCCCTGATGATCCCATTGAGTTTTGGGATCGGGATCCTTGTGCTGGGCATCGTTCTGCGCATTATTTAGCACCATGTCCGGCATGTGCCGCGAGCCTTCCGGAGCATCTTTGAAGGCCAACGACCGCAGGGCTTGTCCCAGCAACGTTGACGCCAAGCCAGGAAGAGAACACTATGCAATCCATGACGAGCGCTAGTGCCGACGGGCGCACCCCACCCCCCATGGAGGAGGAAGGCAGGTTGCCCGGGCTTTTTCTCTCGGCCGTCCGCGACGGACGCTGGTGGGCGCTGGCGATCCTGCTGGCGGGACTGGCCGCCACCGCCCTCGCCGCCCGCCATCAAAAGCTCGATGCGGATCAAGGTGCCAGGCAGGCGTTCGATTTTGTCTGCGGCGAGGTGAGATTGAGAGTCGAGGGGCGGATTCGCGAGCACGAGCAGATCCTGCGCAGCGCGGCGGGATTGTTCGTTGACGAATACGGCGTCACCAGGCAGGAGTGGCGCGAGTATGCGGAGCGCCAGAAACTCGGGCAGAAGCTGCCCGGAATCCAAGGCATCGGCTTTGCGGAGCTGATCCCCCGCGGGCAATTGGCGCAGGTGACGCAGAGGGTCCGCGCCGAGGGTTTCCCCGATTTCCGGGTCTGGCCGGAGGGCGACCGGGAGGTTTATTCCTCGATTGTTTTTCTTGAGCCATTTTCCGGCCGCAACCTGCGCGCCTTCGGCTACGACATGTTCTCCGAGCCGGTCCGGCGGGAGGCGATGGAGCAGGCGCGGGATCAGGACAGGGCCGCCCTCTCCGGAAAAGTCACGCTGATGCAGGAGACCGACCGGGATATTCAGGCCGGCGCCCTCATGTATGCGCCGGTGTATCGCATCCGGGAACCTCATGAGACCGTGTCAGAGCGCCGCGCCGCGCTCCTCGGCTGGGCTTACAGTCCCTACCGCATGAACGACCTCATGGCGGGGATCCTCGGCAAACGGGCGGACCGGGAGCAGGTCGATCTGGAAATTTACGACGGCGAAACCCCATCCCGCGAATCCCTGCTCTACGACAGCCGGAGCGGCGAAAAAATCAATCTTTCCCGCGCGACCCGGCTGACCCGCCGGATCGTGATTGATGCGGCGGGGCGCAAGTGGCTCCTGAGTTTCGGGCAGGACATCGAGGTGGATTACAGGGTGGTCTGGCTGGTGCTGGGCGGCGGCGCGACGCTCAGCCTGCTCCTCTCCGGGCTGATCTATTCCCTGTCGCGCACGGGCATCCGCGCCCGGTTACTGGCCGAGCGGCTGACCGCAGAGCTCAGCGAGAGTGAGATGCGCTGGAGGATCGCCGTCGAGGGGACCGGCGACGGGCTCTACGACTGGGATGTCCAGGCCGGCAAGGGATTCTACTCGCGCCGGTGGAAGGAGATGCTCGGCTATTCGGACGGGGAGATCAGCGCCGATGCCTCGGAGTGGGAGAGCCGCATCCATCCCGACGACAAGGCGGGCACCATGGCTGCGGCGAAAGCGCTCTTCGATGGCTCGGTCCCGCTCTACTCCCACGAGCACCGCATGCGCTGCAAGGACGGATCCTGGAAATGGGTGCTCGCGCGCGGGGTCGTGCTCCGGCGCGATCCCGAGGGCAGGGCGCTGCGCGTCGTCGGCACACACTCCGACATCACGGAAAAACGCCAGATGACCGAAATCAAAAGCCGGCTGATTTCCATGGCCTCGCACGAGTTCCGGACCCCGCTGGCGACGATCCGGCTCGCCGCGGAGCTCCTCTCCGCACGCCGGGAACAGCTGGGAGAAAGCGGCATCCAGCGCGCCCTGGAAACCATCCTGAGCACGACCGACTACATGACCGGCATCGTCACCGATGTCCTCGACCTCAGCGCCATAACCCGCGACGGGCTGACGGTGGAATTGTCGGAATTTCCGCTCGGCGAATTCCTGCGCCAGATCGCGGCGGAGTTTCGTATCGCAAAGCCCGGCCCGGCCACGCTTACGTTTGAATGGGACGGCTCGCCGGTCGCCTGCACCGGGACTCCCGCGCTGCTCAAGCGCGCGGTGAACAACCTTCTCGACAACGCCGTGAAATACTCGCCGCCCGGGACGCCGGTCGTGTTGCGGCTCCGGCAGGAGGGAAGGGCGGCCCTCATCCAGGTGGAGGACCATGGCATGGGAATCCCCGAGGAGGAGATCGCCTTCCTGCACGATCCGTTTTTCCGGGCCTCCAACACCGTCGGCATCCCCGGCACGGGGCTTGGCCTGGCGATTGTCTCCGAGGCGATGCAGCGGATGGGCGGAAAAATCGAATACGCCAAACGCGATGGCGGCGGCTCCATCTTCACGATCCGCCTGCCGCTCGCTGCCGGTCCGGAGCCGGCGAAATGATTTTTTGTCCGGCGGGTCCGGTGTAGACTGCACGCATGATCCATGTTTTGAACAAGCGCCAGGTCGTTCCGGCCGGCATCCGCGAGTGCTGGAAGTTTTTTTCAGATCCCCACAACCTTGCGAAGATCACTCCGCCGGATTTGGGTTTTGAAGTCCGGAGCGAACTTCCCGATGAGATCCATGAGGGGATGATGATCGAATACCGCGTGCGCCCGCTGCTTGGGATTCCGATGACCTGGCTCACCGAGATCACCCATGTGCGCGGGCCGCATTATTTTGTCGATGAGCAGAGGGTCGGTCCGTATGCGCTGTGGCACCACGAGCACGGGTTTGCCGAAATGCCCGACGGGCGGACGGAGCTGATCGACCGGATTCATTATGTCCTGCCGTTTTCCCCGGTTTCGGAAATGATCCACCCGCTCGTCGTCGCCCCGCAGCTCAAGACGATTTTTGATTACCGGATTCAGGCGGTGGAGAAGATGTTCGCGGCGGTCGAGCCAGGGCCGCGGTGATTTCCTTGCGACGGGAAGGGCCGTTTCCTGCTCCTGATCAGGCGTAGGAGACGAGCGCCGTGACCGGCACATCGCCGAGGGCCTTGCGACCTCCGAGGTCCGCGAGCTCGATCAGGAATGCGGCGGCGACGACATGGGCGCCCGACTGGTCGATCAGCTTGATGGCGGCGCCCGCCGTTCCTCCGGTGGCGAGGAGGTCGTCGATCAGTGCGATTTTTTCGCCCTTTTCGAAAGCGTCGGTGTGGATCTCGACCTCCGAGCTTCCGTATTCGAGGTCGTAGGATTGCGCGATCGTGTGGAACGGGAGCTTGCCCTTCTTGCGGACCGGCACAAATCCGAGCCCGAGCTCGTAGGCGACGGTCGCGCCGAAGAGGAACCCGCGCGCGTCGATGCCCGCGATTTTTTCCGCATTTGCCTCGCGGCAGATGTTGGCGAACTCGGCGATGGCCGCGCGGAAAAGCGGTGCGCTTGCGAGGACCGGGGTGATGTCGCGGAAAAGGATTCCGGGCTTTGGGAAGTCGGGGATGTCGCGGATGGCGGATCTGAGCTGTGTGGATGTGTTCATTTAGTTTCCGAAGGAAATATCGACCGCCCTCGCCGTCTCGACCATCTGGCAGTTGGGGCTGACGCGGCGGAGCTTGTGCACGGCGTGCGAGATCGGGACGTCGAGCGTGAGGTAGTTCTGGTAGCTGACCATGGAGCCGAACTTTTCGTCGCGGATGAGCTGGATGGCTTTGACGCCGAATCTTGTCCCGAGGATCCGGTCGAGAGTTGTCGGGGCGCCGCCGCGCTGAAGATGGCCGAGAACGCAGGTGCGGACTTCCTTGCCCGTCCTCTCGCCCACCTCGCGGCCGACAATTTCGGCGATCCCGCCGAGCCGGTGTTCGCCGCTGGCGGTCTGGTGGCGCTGCTGACGGCCATCCTTCGGCGAAGCGCCCTCGGCGACGACGATCATCGTGCTCTTGGCGCCCTCGCGGTCGCGTCGCATCACCTCTTCGGCGATTTTTTCAAACTCGAACGGGATCTCGGGAATGAGGATGACATCCGCCCCGCCGGCCAGTCCGCCGTGAAGTGCGATCCAGCCCGCATGGCGGCCCATGACCTCCAGCACCATCACCCGCTTATGGCTGGTCGCGGTGGTATGGAGGCGGTCCAGCGCATCGGCCACGCAGGCGACCGCGGAGTCGAAGCCGAAAGTTCTGGCGGTGGCCTCAAGATCGTTGTCGATCGTTTTGGGAACGCCGACGACCGGAAATCCTTCCTCATGCAATTGGAGCGCGGTGCCCAGCGAACCGTTGCCTCCGATGACGATGATCGCATGGAGACCGAGCGATTTGAATGTCTGCCTGGCCCCGGCGATGATCTCCGGGGGAATCACGACCTGGCCGCCTGCTCCGACCCTCGCCACGAAGTGGCCCTTGTTCACCGTCCCGAGAATCGTTCCTCCGAGATGCATGATGCCCGCCGTCGCGCTGCGATCCAGCAGCACATGGTCGCCCGGCGGAAGGAGGCCTTCAAATCCGTCCTTGAAGCCGATGAGTTCCCATCCCAGTTTCTCCGCCGCACGGCTGGCTCCACGCAGGACGGCGTTCAGCCCCGGGCAGTCTCCGCCGCTTGTCAATATGCCGATGCGCTTCCTGCCCATGAAACCGTTCAGAGCGACTGGGACTTCGGAGTTTTCCGGCCGTTTGCGGCCCAGGCATCGTAGAGGCCCCATCCCTGTCCGATCAGCGAAAGGCCTTCGCCAAAGCGGTCCGGGGAACGGAGAATGACGACAATAATCCTGCGCGGGGTGACGAAAACGGTTGCGCCCTCGCGGCGGGATTCCGGGGAGCGGTCGGCCGAGAGGATCAGGCAATCGCCAGCGCGGCGGGTGCGGCCGGTTTTGACCCCGTCGATGCCGTCGCGGCCGAGGAGTTCGTTTGTATTTTGAATTTCAAAAGGCATTTCCGCTCCGCTGCGGACGAGGTGAACCTGCCGCGACGCCTGCGCGACGTAGAACGGAAATCCCGGCACATCGTAGGCGTAGCGGGTCAGCCGCGCCATGTCCTCCGCGGTCGAGTAGGGATAGGTCTTCGCCTCGGCGCCGTCAAAACCGGAGGGGCTCAGAAACAGCGTTTTGGTCATGCCGAGCGAGCGGGCGAGGGCGTTCATGTGCGAGACAAAATTTCCTGCGGAATCGAGGCCGGACGAGTTCGGGAGCCGGGAGCCGACGTATTCCGCGAGGCTGGTTGCGGCGACGTTGTCGGAGGCGAGGAGCGCACAGTAGAGGAGATCGCGGATGCTCATGGTGTCGCCCGCCTGCAGGCCGACCGGATTGGCACCGCCCGCATTGATGGCGGCCTGCGAGATTTCGACCGTCGAGGAGAGGTCGGCATTCTTCAGCTTCGCCCAATCCAGGACGACGACCGCCGTGGCGATTTTGGTGAGGCTGGCGACCGGAAGCTTCTCGTCGCGCTGTTTTGAGCCGAGGATGAAGCCGGTCTGCGCATCCACGATGATGAAGCTTTCCGCCGCTGTGGCGGAGCAGATCGCGACCGAGGCAAGCAGGAGCAGAAAGGCGGATTTTTTCAAAAAGTCCATAGGGTTTCCCAGAGGTGATTCGGACATTAGACGCAGGGAATCCAAGATCAACTTCTTTTCCGCGCCCGTGGGGGGCGGCGTCGGGGGTGATCAAATGTGGGTGAGGTTTCCTTGGTGCGCGAAAGGCAGGGGGAGACCTCCGGGCTGACCGTTCCCCACGCGGCGGGCCGGGGACGTCCCGCCCTACCACGCATTGCGTCCACCCCACCACATTTGATCACGTCCCTGGCGCGGCGGTGCCTACTTTTGGAACCAGGAGACTTCCTTCTCAGCGGCTGATGCGGAGAGGGCGGCCGGGTCGAGCAGCTTTGCCGGCAGAACACGCTGGACGTGGCCGTCGCAGAACAGGATCTGTACGGCGGAGGTCTTGGATTTTGGAAAGACCACATTCTCCGGCCCGGCGTCCGGGGTGTAGCCGTCGACCGGGGCCAGGAAAACCACGCTCGCGGGGAAGTTGATTTCGTTGATGCGGAAGCTGCGGGTTCCCTCGACCGGCTGGAGGTTCCGGTTCATGCCATTGGTAAAAAAGAAGGCCGCCGGGTCCCAGATTTTGACCGGTTTGGTGCCCGGCCGGATCCAGAGCGATGGCACGCCCGGCCGGGGACGTTCCCCGGGAGGGATCTCGGCGAGTGGTTTTTCGGAGAGATAGGGCGGCAGGGCGTTGAACCAGGCCTTCGCCTGCGCCATGGTCACCGGGGTTTTGCCAACCTCCGGAAGCTGGTTGTCATTTTCGATCAAGTAGAGGTTCAACGCGATGCCCCACTGCTGGAGGTTGTGCACGCTGGCGATCCGGGTGCTCTCTTCGCTCTGCCCGCCGAGGACCGCATAAAGGACAAGGCCGAGGGCAATCAGGACGGCGGCGCTCACGGAAATCCGGATCACCCGCAATGAAGGAATGGCGGCTCCTTTCATGGGGGAGTGAGGTTGCTCCAGCCCGGGGCGGGACCGGATGCGATGGCGCCGGGATTTGCCTTCAGGTAGTCCAGAAAGAAATCAAACTCGGAGGTCCCGGCCAGTTCCGCGAACTCAATATTTTCCATGCCCGGCTGCTTGGCGATCAGCTGGCCGAAGAACTTGGAGGTGGAGAGAACGACCGGGCCATCGTCGGGCGTGCGCTTTGCGATGCGGAGGATTTTCGCGTTTGCCAGCGATTGAAGCTGGTCCGGCGAGAGTGTGATCTGCACGAGCCCCGTGTTCCCGTAAATCCGGTGGGCAAGGATCACATTCGGTTTCGGCGCGGCGGGTTTGGAACAGGAGGTCAGACCGAGAACGGCCAGGACAAGAAACGTCGTGATTCGTGCAAAAACCATAAGATTCCCCTTGCGAGTGGCCATGCTACCCGGGTCCCCGCCAGTCGGGAAATGTAAAAAGCCCGTTGCATTCGGAATGCGCGGCAAAAATTGTGATCGACCCTTTCGCAGCAATGGTCCGCACCCAAAAGATGATCGATTTGCTGGATATCAGGCACGGGATCTGCTTTTATGTTGTTCAGGAGATCATGCGGTCAGCCGTCGAAAATCCTGTATTCCAACCCATCAATGCCACCCGCGATCTGCACCCGACATAACTCCACCATGCTGTCGGAACTTTTCAATCGTCTATTCCGGGATTCATGACTGTCGTTCAGTTCTTAAGTGACATCTACCTGAACCACCTCCTTTCTGTTGGTCTGGCGGCTGGATCCTGCGTGGGAGCCGGTTTTGTCATTGGGCTCTGTGTTTTTTTCCTGGCCGAACCATATTCACTCGTGGCGGATGCGAGGATCAGGACCGCCTGGATTGCCGCCATTGTCGGGAGCATCATTGGCTGCGCCGTCGTGATCCTCTTTGGGCTTGAGCTGCATTTCCTGACCTTTGCGGCCTTCCTGCTTCTGGGATCGCTCACGGCAACCGTTTCGGGGTTGCTTCCGCTTACGCTCGGGCTGCTGTTACTGCGGCGGGTGGCGGGCATTGAAAAAAGCGACTTTTCCAAAAGCCACGAAGGCAATGAGCGCTTAAAAGACTAGCGTAATACCCTTATAGTAAACAGTATACTAATCTTATTTCTCATATTTCAGGCGGGCGGTCAGTCTTCAGGCCATGGGCGGTTTTCCATCCCTGAGGCCCAAAATTGGTTGAGATTGGTTTTGGGCATGGATTCGGCATTGACGGGGGCGGCTGCCGCGATTAGCCTGCACTTCCAATTTTTTGAAAGTAGGTGAATTTATGCCGGAAGTAATCGTTCGAAAAGGTGAGCCCATTGATCGCGCTTTGAAGCGCCTCAAGTCGAAGCTTGATGCCGAGGGGCTTATGGATGAGGTGCGCCGTCTGCGCGCCTTTGAAACCCCGACGCAACGCTCGCGCCGCAAAGCAAAAAACAATGCGAAGCGCGCGAAGATGAAAATCCGCTTTAATTTCAACCCCGTGTCCTGATCTTGGGCACATCGAGGGTGGTTATTGCCGGCTGCGGCTTCCTTGGGGAGGCCGCAGCCTTTTTGTTTTTTGAAGCAGGCGCCCGCGTTCTCGGGCTCTGCGCCACGCAGCAAACCGCCGCGCGGCTTGCCGGCCGGCCGTTCAATGTTCGTGTCGCGGACATTACCCGATCGCTTTCGGGATTTTCCCCGGATTGGAAAAATCCCGACCTCCTGGTCCACTGCGCCAGCTCAAGCCGTGGCGGTGCCGGTGAGTATCGCGCGGTTTACCGGGACGGGCTCTGCAACCTGCTGGAGTTTTTTGTGCCGCGGCGCGTGATTTTTACCGGAAGCACATCGGTCTACGCGCAGGAGGACGGGGAGTCGGTGGACGAGAATTCGCCCGCAGAACCCCCACGCGAAACCGGCAGGATCCTTCTCGAGGCTGAGGACTTGGCGCTCCGCGCCGAAGGGGTCGTGGCACGGCTCGGCGGAATCTATGGGCCCGGCCGCTCGATTTATCTGCGGAAATTTCTCGAAGGCAGCGCGCTTCTCGAAGATGGCGGTTCGCGCTGGACCAACCAGATCCACCGTGACGATGCCGCCCGGGCGCTGACGATCCTTGCGAATCCCGCTGTCCCGTCCGGCGTCTACAATGTCTGCGATGACTCGCCCGTCACGCAACGCAACCTGTATGGCTGGATCGCGGGTTTTCTTAACGCACCGCTCCCGCCCGAAGGCCCGCGGGATCCGGACCGCAAGCGGGGATGGACCAGCAAACGGGTATCCAATGCCAAGCTGAAAGCCGCGGGTTGGGTCCCGGGATTCCGATCCTACCGCGAGGCTCTGCCATCGCTTGCCGGGCCCTGAGCAATTCAAGCTCCTGCCGAAATTCATTCCCTTTGGGTCAGATACCCCGAAGCTTGCTTCGGCTTTGATGCTGGAGGGACGACCGCCGTGTCGTCTCCGTGGATAGGAACGGACCGGACAGCGCCGGTCCCTCCAGGAATCCGGAAGCAAATTCCGCGACTGCTCGAAAGAACCTCGATGAGGTTTCCACAAAAAGCAAAACGGGCAAGCGATTGCCTGCCCGCGCGCTTTCGTTAACTTTGATCAGCGAAATCAGCTCACCCGCTTGCGGCGGGCCATGAAGCCCACAGCGCCAAGTGCGAGGAAGCCCATGACCCATGTGCTGGTTTCGGGAACAGCGACCGGGCCCCCGGCAAGCGTGCCCGCATCGAGATGATTCACCGTAATCCCGGCGTTGGGAATAATGGGATCCGGTTGGAAGGCGTCGATGTAAGCATATCCGCCATGGCCGCCCAACGCGCAGTCGTAGGCCATCACCGTGAGGGTGAGGTTATGGTTGATCAGCGTGCTGGTATCGATATGGACGATATTCCAGTCGGAAAACATCCATGTGGCCGACCCGTCGTGATTTGTGTTCAACCCGGCATGCCATGTCACACCCTGGGAAACGGCATTTCGCGAATCGAAGCTGATGGAGTAAAGGCTGGTATTCGTTGTGTTATCCACAAGATTGAAGCTGAACTTCGGAGTCTGTGCCTCGGTGTGTGGGTTTGAAATGGGATTCTCCAGCACCGCAGCAAACCCGAAATACATGTCCGAACTTCCGTAATTCGTCACCGACTGGGTGAGCGTGGAGTAATTGGCGCCATTGGCTGCATTGTTCAGGCGGAACGAATTGTTTCCCGCGAGAACGGTTTGAAGACCGCCGTTTGTGTTGGAATCGGTGGCACCCGCACCGGTGATGACCGCCGAATCACTCTGGTGGCTGTTGTTGAGTGTCTCCGAGCCATTCGACTGCCAGTCTCCGGAATGGAGGGTCCAGCCCGAGGAATTCCCAGCTTCAAATCCCGGGTTGTCAAAACTGACGCTGCCGGCAAATGCAGGAACGGCCATCGCTGTGACCGAGAAGATGGTGATAAGTGATTTTTTCATATGGGTGACTAATTGGTTGCGCTAGATTCCGCGATCGGTTGTGTAACGTAAAAAATCAGACTGTCCGCAAGATGTCAACCATGAAATTATGGAAAAAAACAAATTTATCCAACCGTCCGGTCAGCGACCTTGCCGGGGCATGCGGTCCGCTGCTCCTGGAAAACAGGTGGTCCTTAAGCCTCAGCTCCCACGCAAAGCCGCCCGGCTTCGGAAACAATCAACGTCCGGTTGCGTGAGCCGTGGATTTTCCGAGCCGTCGCCCAGCGCGTTGGAGCAGTCTTAGAAGAGATGTCGCCACGTCCGCCTCGGGCGTGTTGGCAGGGATCGTCCCCCGGCCCTCGCTGGGGTCACCTCCAGGTCCATCATCTCAAACAGCTCCTCAATCTGCCTGCCAGGAACGAAAACATTCCTTGCGAGAGGGCTTGAAGGCGGCGGCGCTGTCGGGTTGCATGGCGTCGGTGACTGCCATCACTTGCGAAAGCCTGACGTGTTTGAGATCCGACTGGAACAATGCCGGCGATGGCCGCGTGGTCGATTTCTCCGCCGCTTTTGAATGCGGGGAGTTTGTGGGATTCTGCGGCGAGGATGGATCCGGAAAAGGTCTCCTCCTGAATGTGATCGGCCTGCTTGAGAAGGCCGACTCCGGGCGGCTGGTGCTGCTCGGCCATGATGCCGCGGATTTCTCCGAGGAGGATACCGCGACGTTCCGGAACGAGGCATGCGGGTTTCTTTTCGGGCACCCGTATTTGCTGCCCTCGTTCACCGTTGCGGAAAATGTGGCGATGCCGCTGTTCCGGATCTGCGGGGGCGGGGCGGTGGAGGCGAGGGAGCGGACCCGCGAGGTTCTGGAATTTGCGGGCATCGGGGATTTTGAAACGGCGCGAACCGGGAAGCTCGACCCTGTCCTCCGTTGGCGCGCGGCATTTGCGCGGGCGCTGGTGCATGATCCGCGGGTGCTCATCGCGATCTCCCCGCCCGATCCCGATCTCCTGCCACTCGCAAAACTGGCCGCAGCAAAATACCACCTCACCGTCCTGTGGGCCGGAGCGCGCACATCCGTCGCGCCCTTTGCCGACCGGATTGTGGAGATGAAGGACGGCCGCGCAGTCGTACCATGACCGAGCTTGCGCCAGCCTCGTCCGCCCGCAAATCCCACCTGGCCTTTGCGCTCCTGTGGCTGCCGCGCGAACGCCGCCGCGACGCCATGGTCTTTTTCCGCTTCTGCCGGGCGGTCGATGATCTTGCGGATGAGCCGGGCCGGAGCGTGGAGGAGAAGCGCCGGCTCCTGCAGGAATGGCTCGACGCCATCGAGCAAAAATCCCTGCCCGCCGGGCTCGAGGATCTTGTGGCCCGGCACGGGATCGAACGAAACCTCCTCGCGGAAATCGTCCGCGGCTGCGCGATGGATGTACAGCCGGCACGGTTCGAAACCTACGCGGATCTCGAAAAATACTCCTGGCGCGTCGCCTGCGCGGTCGGGCTCGCCTCGATCCGGATCTTCGGATGCAAAGATCCCGCCAGCAGCACCTACGCGGAAAATCTCGGCTATGCTCTCCAGCTCACGAACATCCTCCGCGATGTCGGCGAGGATGCCGCGGCGGGACGGATCTACCTGCCGCTTGCGGATCTGCGGAGGTTCGGAGTGGACGAGGGTGATTTGCTTCACGGAAAACCGGCACCCGGATTCCGGGAGCTGATGCAGTTTGAAGCCGGCCGTGCCAGGGCGCGGTTTCATGCCGCCATCCCGCCGGCGGCGGACAGGGGCTCGCTGGCGGCCCCGGAGATCATGAAAGCGATCTACCTCCGCATCCTCACCCGGTTGGAAAGATCTGGCTTTCCGGTCTTCACTCAAAGGGTCCGGCTCAGCGGGATCGAAAAACTTTTCGCGGCGGTCTCCCGCATCCTGCAGATGCGCTTCGAGTGATCCCGATGCCGGGCCCTCGGTTCCGATCAAAGGAAACTCACGCCAAGCGCCTGCTTCAGGGCTCCTCGTCATCCCCGGCACCTTTTTTGTAGGTCAGGCCGCGGAGCTTCCCTTCGATGAATGCGTCGATTCCGCCGTCCATCACGCCCTGGATGTCGCTCGACTGGACGCCCGTGCGGAGGTCCTTCACCATCTGGTAGGGCTGGAAGACGTAGGATCGGATCTGGTTGCCCCAGGCGATGTCCCCCTTCTCGCCGTATTGGCGGTCCACCTCGGCGCGCTTTTTGTCCGCCTCGATCTGGTAGAGCTTGGCCTTGAGCATCTGCATTGCCATCTCGCCGTTTCGCCCCTGATTGCGCTCGGCCTGGCAGGTTGCGACAATGCCGGTCGGGATGTGGCGGAGCCGCACGGCGGTCTCGACCTTGTTGACGTTCTGGCCGCCCTTGCCGCCGGAGCGGAACGTCTCGCGCTCGATGTCCGCCGGGTTGATCTCCAGAGGGACATCCTCGATCTCCGGAACCGCGTCCACGCTCGCGAAAGACGTGTGCCGGCGCTTGTTCGAATCGAACGGCGAGATCCGCACGAGCCGGTGGACCCCGATCTCGGTCTGCAGGTAGCCGAAGGCGTTCTCGCCGCTCACGCGCAGGGTGGCGGATTTGACGCCGGCCTCGTCGCCGAGCTGGATGTCCACGGTTTCGAATGCCAGCCCGCGGCGCTCCATCCAGCGCTGATACATCCGCAGCAGCATGTCCGCCCAGTCGCACGACTCCGTTCCTCCGGCACCGGCATGAATGGTGAGGAACGCCGGGTTGTTGTCGAATTCTCCGGACAGCAGCGCGGTGATCTCAAACTTGTCCAGATCGCGCTGGAGCGCCTCAAACTCCGCGACGACCTCGGCGGCCGCCGCGGCCTGGTTTTCCGGGGATTCCTCGCCGGCGAGCTCGCGGAGGACATCGAGATCCGCGGCGCGGGATTCGAGGGCCTGAAGCGGAAGGATCTTCCCCTTCAGCGCGGAAACCTCCGCGACATCGCGCTGGGCCTTCTCCCGGTTGTTCCAAAAATCGGGCTCGTTCATGCGGGCCTCGATCTCCGCGAGTTTGCGGGTCAGTTCGGGCAAGTCAAAGAAACCTCCGCAGCGCAGCCAGTCGGGCTGAGATCGCGGAGGTATCCAGTGATTGAAGGTCGTCTGTCATACCACTGCGGGATACCATGCCGCCGTTCTCCCGCAAACAACAAAGCGGGGTTATTTTGTTTTCTGCCGCGGCGGCGGGGTGGTTTCGACCACCGGGGCGTGCGATCCGTCGAGGCGGAAGATCGTTTCGCCGTCCTTCATGACGCCGAGCTTGTCCCGCGCGATGGTTTCGACGTAGCCGGGATCGGTCTGGAGCAGATGGACCTCCCGCTCACGCTTCTTCTGCAGGAGCTGCTCGGCGCGGAGCTTCGCCTGCTCCTCCTCGAGCTTTGCGGTGAGCTGGCTGCGGTGTTTCCACTCGGGATAAAATGTCAGGCTGACAAACAGGAGCCCTCCCAACACGATCAGGACCGTCATGAACCGGTTGAGGTGATGCCAGAGGGCGGGGTTGCGGCGATGTTTCGTCTGCTCCACTCAGATGGTGAATACCGCAGGTTGGAAAATATTGCGAGCCCGGCGTGAGCCCGCCAACGATTGCTCACCACGGAGCAACTGTGGTTTAAAAACCTTTTTCGAGTCAATCCCCCAGCTCGACATTCCAATACGCGATATCCAAAAAGTGCTTCCAGCTGTCATGCGGGGTATTGGAAAGCGAGATGTGCAGGAACGGCCGCCACTTCGGACGCTTCGGCTTCCGGATGAGCTGCATTTTCGCCTCGTGCGGCAGGCGGTTGCCCTTGCGCGTGTTGCACGGGATGCACGAGCACACGATATTTTCCCAGCTCGTCTGCCCGCCGCGGTCGCGCGGCAGGATGTGATCCAGGTTCAGGTTCTCCCGCGCAAAAAGATGCCCGCAGTATTGGCAGGTGTTCTTGTCGCGCTCGAAAACATTGTGGCGGGTGAACTTCACCTCCTTTTTGGGAAGCCGCTCGAAAAGCAGGAGCACAATGATCCGCGGAATCCTCACGTTCATCGTGATCGTCTTCACCATTTCCGGATGCGGATTCTGGCGCGAAAAATCCCGCCAGCTGTCAAAGTCGTGCGTGAGAAATCCCTGCCCATCGTCTGCGGAGACGGCCTGGGCGTGGCCTTGGTAAAGAAGCGTAAACGCCCGCCGCGCGCTGCAGGTATTCACTGCCTGCCACAGGCGGTTCAGCACCAACACCGGAGTATCGAGGACTGATTGCATAGATATTGTGCCGCAGGAACACCACCTCCACAACATCTGGGGGGAATCCCCGCGAACCCGCGGAACTTAGCAACTGCCCCGCGCGCTTGTCAAATCAAGAAACGCCCGTGGCTTGACTGCCAAACGGCCCTCCGCTACCACGCCAGCAATGAGAATGCGAATTCCGGATGGTGCGCCCGGGCAGACGCCTGCGGCATCCGGAAAGAAATGTCCCCTGCGCCCGGACCGGACGCAAGCACTCGCCATCCTGATTTTCCTGTCACTGTTTTTCGGCCTTCTCATCGGGCTGTCGCCCTTGATGACTTCCTTGAACTACTCCGACTCCCTGCTGCCGGTTCATCTGTCGCTCGATCAACCGGGCAGGTTCTATTGGGGGCAGGCGCGCTTTGGAATGCTTGTTCCGATGCTGGCGCACGGGGTTCAGGACCCCTGGGCCAACCTTTTCACCCAGCAGGTTATCAGCGCGGGCTTCGGGGTTTTTGGCGTGCTCGCTTTGGGACTTCTGCTGGGCCGAAGCCTTGAGACAAGCCTGTCGGCGGGGCTGCTCTCCCTGGCCTTGCTGTTTGTGTCGCAGTCCCCCCACTCCATTCAAACGCTCTTCATGATCGCCCAGCCGCACGGCCTCTCCATCGGGTTGTTTGTCCTGCTCATGCTCCTCGTGAGAGACCATACCTGTTTGCTGGATTTTCCGTGGAAGACGGCCGGAGCCAAACGCAAATTCGAGTGGGTGCTGCTCTTTTTTGCGGCGGCGTATCTGTTCCTCCAGGTGTTCTGGGTCAACCTGTCTTTTGCCCCCTACGCGGTTGTGCTCATCCTCTTGGGCTGGCCGCGGGCAGGCGCACGCGGCGGCTTGATTCTTTTCTTTTTCGTCCTCGCGGGCGTCTGGTATGCCGTCTTCATCGACCGCCAGGACACCCAGCATTTTCTTCCGGCGGAGCAGTGGTTTGGGGCGATGGGCCGGCACCTTCAGAACTGCATCAGGGAGTATTTCCTCTTCCGCCCGGGGTGGGTCCTTCTGTTCGCGGCGCTTGCCGGCGCGGCGGTGCTGGCCGGCTGCCTGAGAGGCGGAAAGCGATGGGCAAAAAGGTCCGCGCCCTTCCTGCTCCTCGCGCTTTGCTCCCTCGTGCTGTCCGTGCTTTTTTCCCTGAACCGATGGGTGACGATCAATTTGTCCGATGCCCGCTATTCCGCCACCAGCCTGATTCTCCTCGTGTCCTCGCTGAGCCTTGCCGCCGTTTGCTCCATGGAACTCCCAAGCGTTTTCCAGTTGAAAATATTCCGCCAAAAAATCCCGGCGCTGCTGATGATCGCTGCGGCTATCGCTACGGCAGCGGGCCTCTGGACTTTCGGGTTTCCCAATCCCCGGGAGGCAAGGCGGCTCCTGATCCGCGCCGCTGAAACGAGCTGGGGGTTCGGCCTCAAAGACCTCGATGCCCGGGATCCCCGGTTCATCACCGGCAATTACTGGTTTGCATGGCCCGCCGGATTTCTCATCAATGCTGAACGGGCGCGCCAGGGCCGCCGCGAACGGGTCGTTGTCCTCAGCGCGCGCTCCTATGCCATTTTGGACCTGGTCGAAAATGCGGTGCAGAAAACCTCCGGGCCCCTCCTCGTTTCCGGAAAGGCGGATGATCCGGATTTTTTGAGATATCTGGATCAGGTCTTCCTGCGGTCCGTGAAAACGACCGGCTTTGAAAACGGTGTCCGGACGGATGAGCTGCGTTCGACGCGCTAACCTGTGAAATTAATAGGAAAGGCCGCGCGAGAGCAGGATCTGCCGCAAAGTATCGCCGAGGCTGGCGATGTTCGGCTCCCCGAAATACTGGCCGTGGCCGCCGGCGATGAGGTGGACAGAAAATCCGCCCGGATAGGATTTCCGGAAAACCGCCTCGGGGTCCGCGCCGGGCTTGTAGGGGTTGAAGGTGCTTTCGCGGCCGAAGAGCAGGGCGACCCGCCCGTCGTATTCCCGGAACGAGCTTTCCTCCATCAGCACCAGCAGGTCGACCGATCGGCCAAGCCGTTTCAGGTGCCGCGCCATCGCCCACGCAATGCTGGCAGCCTGACAATTTCCCCCGATCACAAATGGCCCGGCAGGTTGCAGCACGAGCATCTCCCTGGCGTAGTGGCCTGCCAGCGCGTCGACGTTTGCCTCCGTGTATTCCATGCTCAGGTGGCCCGAACGCATGCCGTGCAGAGGTTGGTCCGGCCCAAGGCTCGAAGCCAGTTGCGTCAGCTCCTGGTAACCTTGGAAGCACCAGAACAGCCCGCGCCGGCTGCCGGAGTCGTTCAGGGTGAAAATAAATGATTCGGGGGACGCCTGCCTGCCACGCCATGTCGCCACGAGCGGTCGCTGCTTGGCGAGGAGGCCTTCGGGCAGCCCGACGTCCGGAATGTCGGCCATGCCAGCCGTCAGGGCAAAGCGTGCGGACAGCGCGGCAGGGGTGGGCGAGTCAAAAAGCGATCGGACTTCGAGAGACAACCCTGTGCACTCCCGGAAGCGGCCCACAAACCGGATCGCCAACAAGGAATCGCCGCCGAGCTCAAAGAAGTGGTCGTGAATGCCAACCCGCGTCCGTCCGAGAAGCTCCTGCCAGATCTCAACGATCTGCCGCTCCAGATCATTCCGCGGCGCCTCGTGGGGACTCTCGGACTGCAGCGCGGTCACCGCCATTCCGCCCATCGCCTTCCGATCCACTTTCCCGCTGGAGGTCAGCGGAAGGGAGTCAAGCATGAGGAAGCGGGATGGGGTCAGATAGGACGGAAGTTTTTCCCCGAGAAACGAGCGCACGCCGGCCACGTCAGGGATCTTCCCGGACTGCTCGGATACGAGGTATGCCACCAAACTCTTGTGACCGGAATGATCCTCCTGCACGAGAACCGCCGCCTGCCGAACCCCGGGGTATTGCACCAGCCGGGTTTCGATTTCCTCCGGCTCGATCCGGATGCCGCGGATTTTCACCTGATGGTCAATTCTTCCCAGATATTCGATGATCCCGTCCTCCCGGAAGCGCGCCAGATCCCCGGTCCGGTAGAGCGTGGGACAGCCGAGCTCGGCGAAGGGATTCGCCACAAAAACTTGTGCTGTTGATCCGGGGTCTTTGAAGTAGCCCATTCCCACGCATGCCCCCCCCAGGCAGAGCTCTCCCGCGAGGCCCGCTGGCACAAGGTTCAGCCGGCTGTCGACGATGACTGCGCGGACATTCGAAATCGGCCGGCCGATCGGAACCGGATTTGTGTAGTGTTCGGGAACCTCGTGAAAGATGACGCCGATGGATGTTTCCGATGGCCCGTAGCTGTTCGTGATGGCGACGTGCGGCAGCATCGCCTTGAATTCATACACCGGGTCGGACGCCATGGCCTCACCCCCGATCATAATCCGGCGGAGCGTGGCAAATGACGGCAGCGCTTCGGGGTGGAGCCGCAGGTGGCGGACCAGCAGATGAAAAACGGCAGGCACAAAATCCGTGATGGTGATGCCGTGGCGGGCGACGAGCCCGGGAATCGATTGCGGATCGATCGCCTGCTCGGTCGGAAATATCACCGCGCGGCCGCCGCATGTGAGCGGCCAGAAATATTGCCACACGGAGGAGTCAAAAACCGGAGGCGATGTCGCCAGGGCGGAATCCGCAGCCTCAGCGCCAAAGAGATCGCTCATCACGGAAAACCGGTTGATGATGCCGCGGTGGCAGTTCACGGCGCCCTTGGGCTTTCCGGTCGAGCCCGATGTAAAAATGCAAAACACCGGATCCTCTGGTCCGACCGCGACGCCGGGGTTTTCCACCTGATCCAGACACCCCGCACGGGGTTCCACGAGGAGGCACTCGCGGTTCTGCCCGACAAGTGCGGCTGCGGCGGCTTGACCGGTGAGGACAACCCGGGAAGCGAGCCTGTCGAGCAGTTCGCCCACGCGCTCTGCCGGCCAAGCAGGGTCGAGCGGGACGAATGCCGCGCCCGACTTCATGATCGCCAGCTCGGCAATGAGGATCCCTGCCGAAGCCCGCATGAGGGTCGGCACAAAATCGCCGGGGCCGACTCCCCGCGACCGCAGCTCCGATGCCAGCAAGTTCGCGGCGGAATTCACCTCGCGGTAGGTCATCTGCAATCCCTCCCCGACCAGCGCGATCCGGTCGGGGGTGCGCTCTACCTGTGCCTCGACCATGGCATGCACGCTCCGCGCCTCCGGCAGTTCGCGGGCGGTGTTGTTCCAATCCAGAAGGATGCGCCGGCGTTCCTGAGGGGAAACGAAATCGAGTTGATGGACCGGCGTCTCCGGCCGCTCGAGACCGCGGCGGAGAACCTCCCGAAACCAGCCCTCAAACCGCTCGATGGTGGACGGATCGAAGAGTGCGCTCCGATATGTCCACGTGAACCGGAAGACCCCGCAATCATCTTGCATGTAGACGGAAACGTCGTGCCCGGCCTCGCCCAGGAAGACGCGCCCGTCGGTCACTTCCAACCCCGCGGCACTCCGCAGGCGTGACGCCGGCATCTTGGTGAAGGCGACTGGCGTGAGCGGATGGCGCCCCGGCTCGTGCCTGGGGTTCGCATCAGCGGCCGCCTGAGCAAACGGGTAGGACTGATGCTCGACGGCCGCGCTGATGGCCGCATCCACCGCGGCCGCCAGCCCGTCGAACCGGGTCGAATCCTGGATCGTGATCCGGATCCCGCCGGTGTTCACAAAGAATCCGATGAGGCTCGCGAAGCGCGGGTCGGAGCGTCCGATCAGCGTCGTCACAGCCATCAGGTCGGTTTGTCCGGTGATGCGATGGAGGAACGCGAAAAATGCGGCGAAGGCGACCCGGAACGGGCTCGTTCCGGTGCGGCCGGCTACCGCCCTTAACAAGGCGGCCAGATCCGGCGGAAGCGCCGACGCGTAGACCCCCATGGCGTTGTCCCGGATTGCGGGCCGCGGGCGATCGGAGGGAAGATCCCACGGGGGCGGGCCCTCCCGATAGACGCCGAGCCAGAAATCGCGGGACGGGTTCCAATGGCCGTTCGCAAGCTGAAGCTGCTGGCACTCGCAAAAATCCGCGTATTGGGTGACTGGCCCGGGGACTTCCGCGCCGGACAGTTCCCGCAGAAGCTCATCAACAAACAACTGCCACGAGTGGCCGTCGATCACGAGGTGGTGAAACGCGCACAGCAGGAGGTGGTCGCAGGGATCTAGCCGGAGGAGTTGGAACCGGAACAGGGGTCCTTTGGTTAGCTCGAATGGGGCCAGACCAAACCGGCGCGCAATATCCCCAATGGCTTTTGTCCCAGGGATCAGCTCCGGGCAGTCCACCGGCCCGGCGGGAAGGATGCGCTGCTGCAACCCGGTTTTCTCAAATGCGGCACGCAGTGCCTCGTGCCGGCCGACAACTCGCGAGAGGGCTTGCCCCAGTCGGGCCGGGTCAAGTGGTCCGCGAAACCGGAGCGACCAGAGCAGGTTGAACGCCGACTGATCCTGCGAAATTTCGCAGGCGCGCCAGATCGCCAATTGCCCGGGCGTGGCCAGATGCTTCCTCATGCGGTAGCGGTAGCGGGAGATGCTGCGCTGTTAAAGACGAAAAAAGGCCCGCTCTCGGCCGCTCAAAACCGACGCAGAATTACAGATTACCCTGCCCGTTAGAAAATATCGTTTCTCCGCTATATTTCCGAATAGCTCCTGTGGCATGGGCCTCCTGCCCATGTCTTGCTGGATTGTGACGCATGGGCAGGAGGCCCATGCCACGGTCTGGTTTCTACACTTCGGCTTCTTCTCAGCCGCCGGCTTTTTTTGCGAGCAGGTCGTTCACTTTTTCCATGACGGCGAAGGCGTCGGCGACGTAGAGGACATCGGCCTTGCCGCGGGCCCATCCGCAATTCGCATCCAGGCTGATCGCCCGGCGCTCGCCGATGAACCGCCATCCGACGGTATGAGGCTCCTCGCCGTGGCAGCACGTCGAGAGCCCCTTGGCGTGCCGGGGAGTCGAACCGGTCTGACCGACCTGGTTCATATGCGTGAGAAATGTGAGCGTCGCCTGGCCTTCGCCGCTCAGGTCCACGAGCGACTTTGTGCTGCCGAGCGAGGCGCGGGAGAGACCCAGGAAGGCGAGGATCAGCTTCTGCGCTTCTTCGGTTTTCACCTGGCCGTCGGGTTGCTTTTTTGTCCAGCCGGCACCGGTCACAAACAGCAGATCCGCATCAGGCCGGATCGTCTGTTGATCGGCAGTGAGGGCCTCGATGCCGGTCACATTCGAGCGGGCGGCGGGGGGCGTGCAGGCGACCGCCTCGACGGCTGCCGTGCCCGGCGCTCCCTGCCATGCGGGGGCAATCCCGCTTTCGACAGCCAGCACCCACGGTCGCTGGGCGCGGGTCAGGATGCCTTCCATCCGCTGGCGGTAATACCAGCGCGCAATCGCGGGCGAGCCATCTGACACCGAAAGCCCGGTCACGTGGCTGTCGGCGCGTCCGCCGAGGCGGTGGGCGACGCCGGCTTGAATTCTATTCCATCGCGAGCCGGATGGCCCGACGACAATCGTGGCACCGGCCGCACGGCAAAGCGCCTCGGCCGCTGCAGCATCGGTCGCGTAGCGCGGCTGCGAGAACTCCGCTCCGGTGACCGCATAAAACTTATCGGCACCGCAGGACGCGATGTCATCCGCCTTCGGGGCATCGCCCCAGAGCCCGACGGAGAACGTTGTTCCCAGCGAGTCGGCGAGTTGTTTTGTGGTGGCGAGTGCCTCGAGGGCGCTTTTCGAAAGCGGAGATCCAGATTCGGTTGGCGAGAGAAAAAGTATGGTTTCCATATTATTTGTTGGTGATCCAATCCACGATTTCGGCGGCGATTTGATCCGGCGGCACGTCCTTGACGACCTTGGTGTCGCGGGCTTGTTTCGGCAGGGAAACCGACTGGAATGTCACGCCCTCCGCGCCGATTTTTGCTGGCTTCGCCTTTTGGAGCGCTGGCATGATCGCGCGCATGTTCGCCATCCCGACCTGCGGGTTGTTCCGCGGCTCGGGAAGATTTCCCGTCGCCCAGCCAAGCAGGGCCGGGGGTGCGTCGCAGACTGAAACCTGATGGCGGCCGCCCTCGATGCGCTCGAGAATTCTGAGCGAGCCATCGGCTTCGATCCCGTCAACTCCCTGAAACTGGTCGGTGATCCCGAGAATCTCGCCGACGATCTGCATCGTTGCCCCGGCTCCGCGCGAGGCCGATTCCCATCCGCCGAATACGAGCAGCTTCGACCGGTCGAGGCCCGGGATTGCCTGGATCGCCTCCGCGAGCGCGGCGGCGGTCTCGGCGGCATCGGTGAATCCGCTGGCCGAACCGTCCAGCGCGATCAGCTCGAACGGCACCTTCTGCGCCAGCGTCATCATCGACTGCTGGAGCTTGGCCTTCGGGCCCAGCGCGACGAGCCAGACTTTGCTGCCGGGATTTTTTGCCGCGAGATTGGCCGCCTCGTAGAGCGCGTGCCCCGCCCAGGGGTCGAGCCAGGCGGGCAGCATCATTTCATTTTTCAGGGCCGGGCCCGTGGGTCCGGCGACCGGCTCCAGGGTCTGGAGAGGATCGGGAACGACGCTCCCGCATACGACGATTTGATATTCAGGCATAGGTTCGGATTTAAAAATTAGTTTTCGGCCGAGTGCAGACCACCCGCACCGGCATGAAATTCGATGAGCCCGCGCTCGGAATCCTTCGGGTTTCCCTTGCCGCAGTTCCACAGGCACGCGCCGCAATGGACGCACTTCTCGCGGTCAAATGCGGGCCGGCCGTTCTCCCCGGGATAGATCGCCTGCCCGGAGCACATCTCGATGCAGATTTTGCTCCCGCAGGATTCGCAGTCGCTCGGATACAGGAACTCGACGTGGTCGGCGTATCCGGCCGGGGCCTGAACTTTTCCGCCGATGAGCAGGGCGTCCTGATGCGAAACGAGGAGCTCTCCGTCGAATGGAATCGCCGGCCAGCCCGCGCGCTCCATGAGGGCGGCATTGGCGGAGATCCCCTTGGAATCGGATTCCTTGCGGATGGCCTGGATCTCTTCAGGGGAAATCCTGCCGCGATAATATTCCTCCAATGTCGGGACGCGTCGGTGAGGAGGCATCGGCTTGCCCGGCATGGAGACGAACCCTTTGGTCAGCCCGGCGACCATCATGCCGATCATACCGGGGATGATCCCGCGCTGGAATCCGTCGCGGCCGTGTTCGGCGATCCGACCTTCCTTCTCGACCCAGCTCTTGCGGCGGCGGTTCACGTAGGCGGCCTCGAGGTTGTCAGCGGTGAACGGCTGCTTGTTTTTGAGAATTTCGAGGACGCCCTCGGCGAGCATGACGCCGGTGGTCCAGGCCTCATCGACGCCGGAATTTGTGAGGACATTCGTGCTGCCGCTGCCCTCGCCGATGCGGGCGTAACCTTTGCCGGCGAGCCGGGGTTCGCCGCGCCGCCCGGATTCCTGAAGCGTCTTGGCTCCCCAGGAGCGGAGGCGTCCGCCCTTGATGTGGCGCCAGATCGCGGGATGCTGCATCCAGTGCTGAAGATACCGGTAAGCGGTGCGGGCGGGGCTGTCGAACCACGAGGGAACGAAGATCCCCATCGATGCGACGCGGTTCGGGTGGACGTAGAAAAAACCAAAGATCTCCGGCTCCGGATAGCCGAGCGTGTGCAGGACGGTGCCGGGCTTGAGTTCGCACGACTCCGGCAGATCGACCACAAATTTCATACCGAGCGCCCAGTCGTGGGTGTGGTGGCCATCGGGAATGCCGAATGCCTTGTCGAGCTGCTGCCCGATCGGTCCGACCGGACCGTCGGCGACGACGGTCAGCGCCGCACGCACCTCCATGCCGGGCATGAATCCATCGGAGGGTTTTCCATCCTTCGTGACCCCCTGGTCCACGAGTCGGACTCCGGCCACTCCGCCATCCTCCACAATCGCTTCGCCCACCGGGCTCCCGGGCCAGATCTGCGCGGCGCCCGAGCCCATCACCTGCTGGCCGACCCACTGGGAAAACTGCCCCATCGAGAGGATCATGCCGCCGTGCTTGTTGAGAAAATCCGGCGTCCAAGGGAGCTGCATAGCGTCGTCCTTCACGCCAAGGATTCCGCCCGCGGCGCGGATCGCGACATCGGCGGCACGCATGAGAAGCGGACGCCGGCTGGCACCGACAGGATCGAGAAGGTAGAGGATCTTCTCATCGGTCACCGGAGTCGCCATCGGAATCTCCGCAGAATCGAGATCCGGAAAGCTTTCGCGGAGCCCGCGGGCCTTCGTGACAACGCCCGAGACCCCGAAGCCAAGATCGTCCGAGCGCTCGTAGCAGATCACCTGGAGCGGCAGGCCGGGCACCGACGGGCTCTCGATCGCCGTCGATCCATCCTCATTGATGATCGCGCGGGAGAGGGTTGTCAAAAACCCGCCCGACGCCGGACCGAAACCGACGCAGACGATGTCGGCATCCATCCGCGGCCTCTCGATTCCGGAATCTTCCACGCTCGTCACTGCGGGGAGTCGAGCGCCTCGAGAGCGTCAGTCAGAAGGTTGAAAAGGGGTGCTACAATCGCCATAAATCCAGACTGGCAAGGCGCGGCATTGGAGTCAAGCGCAGGAATTGGGGTCAGTCCCGCGTATTATCGCATTTTTGGTCAGATACCCACAATGCTTTCCAGAGTGTTTGAGGGACGCCGGCGTTCAGTTCCTTCGCGATCCATGCCATCGAGCGCAGGAATTGGGGTCAGTCCCGCGTATTATCGCATTTTTGGTCAGATACCCACAATGCTTTCCAGAGTGTTTGAGGGACGCCGGCGTTCAGTTCCTTCGCGATCCATGCCATCGTCATCGTCGTCTTCCGCCTGAGTTCCCCTGCCAGGCGCACTTTTGAGGGGTCCCCTTTTCTGCGCTTCAGGAACGCCTCCATTCCGATCCCGCGTTTTTCCAGGAAAGCCCGGATGATTGCGCGAGCCTTCTCCTCCATTGTCTCTTCTAGCGCATCGCTCAAATGGCTCGACGAATTCCCCTCTCTGGCCTGACCCATCCCCGCAATTCGCTCTACAAAATCCTCCGCTCCAAATCTCCACCCCCGCCGGATGTCCGACCAAAGTTTCTCCTCCGCGTGACCTTCCTGAGCGCAACGCGTCGCCATGATTTCCAACAATTCCCGCCGCCCCCTGCTGTTGTCCTGCCGAATTCCATGCTCTCCGAGCAACCTGTCCACCCGCAGCCATTCAACCCTCTTGCGCGGCGGTTTGAGGTATTCCGGAAAACTGCTCCAAGCATAGTCCTCGAGAGACTCCCCTTCCCCCAGCATTCCCACCCTCAGCGGATTGAGATGGACGTAATCACACACCACCCGCAGATAAAAATCATCCGATCCGTCCACGAGCAACGATTTGTAGCGGCCCGCAAAAAGATGCCCGCGCACCCGGTGCCGCGCATTGAATCGCTGCGTGTAAGTACCCAAAAACCACTTCATCCCGCTCACCAGCGTCGGTTTCGCGGTTTCCACCACCAGGTGAAAATGGTTTCCCATCAAACAATACGCATGCACCCGCCAATCCGCACGCTCACACGTTTCACCAAGCGTCCGCAGAAATTTCAACCGGTCCTCGTCATCCTCAAAAATAGGCTCCTTCCTGTCCCCGCGACTCATCACATGATAAATCGCACCCTCGTATTCCACTCGCAGTTGTCTCGCCATGCCAGGAGTGTGGCAGATCTAAATAATGCGTCAATACGCGGGACTGACCCCATTTTTGACCCCATTTTCGGGTAACAGTTTAGCTGTTTTTTGAGGGGAATCGTCGGTTTGCGAAATTGTTTTTTTGATTTCTTGGAAAATAGCGCTTGCTTTTTATTGAAAAGCAGGCGCATACATGCGCCTGACCGCTTTTCATATATGCCTGCAACCACTTGGAATCTCAGCCAAAAGGCGGAACGCCTTCGCAAGGAAATCTCGAGCAATTTGGATTTCCTCATCGGGTCCGTCACCACTCAGGGAGTGCG
>JAPLTF010000115.1 GCA_026398275.1 Verrucomicrobiota bacterium | reverse complement strand
TGATCGCCGAGGAGTCTCGCCTCCGCTCACTGCACAAGGCCGCCCTGCGGGCAGAGACGATCGAAGATTTCACAGCCTCGCTGTAGCACTCTTCTACCCCGTAGGAATTCGGAACGCGTTTCTTTCCGCATCCCGGCTCTCGTCGGGCTTCTCTTCTGTTGCTATACTCCAGCCCATGAGATCCTTTATCGACAGGTGTTTCTGCCGTCAGTGCCTGAAGGGTTCGAGGTGCGCCCGACTGTGGTCGGCATTGAAGGGCCGGGCGATTATCTGAGCGACGAGTTTTTGCGGCGCGTGTATCCGGGCGAAGTTGGATCTTGTGGTCCGGTCGGTTGCGGGGAATTCTCGCGACATCATTGCCTGGAGCGCCGTGGGTATCCGGGTTCTCAGCCGATTTTTCCGTCCGGGCTCCATGGCTCACTGACACCACATTCAAAAATCCGAGGCGGCATGCAGTAGATTGTATATTCTGACATTCTTAAGAATGTTGGCATAACGGCCGATGAAAATGGACGCGGCGGTCAATTGGGGTGGAGGGTTGGCAGAGGGCGCATGGAGGGCTAGGATCGCGGGTCGGGAATGCCGGCAGGACACCCTGCGGGCGCAGTCAGCCCGTTGCCCCGATCGTGTATTGAGCTGGTTTTGTGCTTACGGTTATCCAAGCGGCATGGCTCGCTTCATAAACTGGTCGAAGAGCGGCACCGTAAAAGCCGTGTCCCCATGGGCGGGACTGAAAACCATTCCTTTTAGGATGAGCGAGTTTCGGACAGGTGCACACGATTGGACTTTGATCGATAGAAACGCGGCGATGTCCCCGGATCGGTGGGGGCCAGGACCAAGCTCGGCCATGGCACGCAAGTAGCGTTTTTCCGTTGGCGTCAGCCGGTCGAATCGGACGCGGAAAAAATTCTCGTCGAGCTTGTTCAGGATTCCTGGCGTTGCCTTTTTCACGTCGGATTCGGAGATCGGAGATTTGGCCGCGTGATTCCAGAGTTCGTAGCCCCATTCTTGAAGGAAATACGGATATCCCTGCGTGAGCGAAGCGATTACATCCAAGGCCTTCGACGCGAACTCAACCCCCTGGCTTTGCACGGGGATTTGCATGGCTTCCTTTGCTTCGCCAGCCGGCAGCGGCCCGACATTGGGAAACAGGAAAAGGCGTTCGGCATAGGATTTCGCCTTTCCGGCGAGCCCGACCAGTTGTGGCAACCCGGCACCAAAAAGCAACAGAGGCAACTGTTTTTGGGAAACGGCATGAAGGGCTGTGATCAGAGCACGGAATTCCTTCTCTGAAAGATATTGAATCTCATCCAGGATCAGGGCGACCGCGGAGTTTCTGGCCTGAGCCGCTTCCGCAACCGCCAGAAAGAGAGAAGAAAGGTCGGACTGAAGATCTCCACTATCCCCCGTGCCGACCTCAGGATCGATCTCCAGAGTCAGATGTTCAGTACCGACTTTGACGGTCCCGATAAAGCTTCGGAAAACTCGAAGGGCACGTTTGACCTTTTTGTTCAATCCAGCCATGCGATCCAAACGAAGGAGCATTTCACGCAACGGAGGGAGTAGCAGTTCGGGCAAGCTCTGGTCTTCCGGCGTTTCAATAAAAATCGTTTGGTATCCGCTTCGCTCGGCTTGGTCGGCTATGGTTCGCAGGAGAACCGTTTTGCCAACTCCCCTCAAACCCACCAAAAGCAGGCTCTTCTCCGACCGCCCGGCCTGGATCCGCCCCAACGCGATCCGAGCCTTTTCAAGTAAAGGTCCACGGCCAACCAGTGCGGGGGGAGGTGTCCCTGCGCCGGGTGAAAAAGGATTTAGAATCGGATCCATGCATGATTTATACCCATGTTATCCTTCCAATCAATAACATTGCGAATATTTATATACAGGGCACTTGGCCAACTGAGCAATTCAATCACCGTTCGAGGTAGCGGGCTGACATGGCGGCAGCGGTGAAGTTTGCTTCGGAACTTGCTCTCGACGCCAGTCCGCTTGCTCGGCAGAGATTGCGGGCCTCATCCTGAAACGCAACGAAGGGCGCGAGGTCAGTCACGCGCTCGCGCCACAGGCCCATCATGTTCTGACATTCTTACGAATGTTGGCATAACAGCCAAGGAAAAGGAGTCCGGGCGGTCAATTTGGGGCGGAGGGTTGGCAGGGGGCGCATGGAGGGCAGGGATTGCAGGATATGAGCATCCGTGACCGCACGCGAAAAAGAGATCAAGCCGGAACCAGTCGAAAATCCACCCTGTGCCCGAGTGCCGCGGCGACTTTCGCAATGGTGGCAATCGTCAGAGACGGTGTTTTTGCGTCGAGAATCCGGTCGAGCGCGGCC
>JAPLTF010000013.1 GCA_026398275.1 Verrucomicrobiota bacterium | reverse complement strand
CTCCCTTCGGTCGGCTGCCCCGCCTGAGCAACGCAGGCCAAGCCAAAAAGACACGCAACCCTCTGGGCGAGAGCAGAAAAGGCCGTCTGGCGGCGTTGCTCGCTCAGTTACAGCCCGCTGAGGGGATGCGCCTTCGCGAGTGCCTTGCCATCCGGCCTTTTCTACTCTCGCGCGGCTTTTCCTAATTATTTCACAGGTTCTAACCGCCCGGAAAGCCTTGTTGGCCAGATTCTCTCCCGGGATGCCGCCTGGGAGCAGGTTGTTAAGTTGCCCGCCGGGGCCGGATTTGCCGACTTCGCCGAACTGCCATTTCTGGCTGAACTTAAAAACGAGGAGCTGCGGAGGACCGTGCAACATGCCCGCGATTTCTGGCACATCCTCGAAGGAGCACACATCCGCTACAACTGCCTCTTGCAAGCCCGAGGTGGAACACGCGAGCTAGACGAAGAGTTTGAAGAAAAGTGGGAGAAGTGGCGGGAGGGCATCAACGAGTTTCCCCGACACTGGGATTCCAATTTTCTCTGGGCTCTGGTTTCCAAACACGGAAGCAGGGTCAGGCCGCACACGCGAGGCTTCATCGACGCCTGGATCGAGCAAACGCGCCTCGGAGCGGCGGACAAGGCACGGTGCGACGAGCTTGTGAGTCGGCAGGAGCAACTGAACAAGGGGCCACGCGCCCGACTCAAGCCAGGAAACAACGAAGCCTTCAACTACTGGGTCGGCTTGCGGGGAGCGGGATAGAGGGCAGTCAGCACGAATCCAGTCGAGCAGCCCCTCGAGGTCACCGCGATTGATCAGACGACGGAGCGATTCAGGCTGTGATTCAGGCTGTGATTCAGGCTGTGATTCAGGCTGTGATGCTTCAGTTTCCATGGTCGGATTTTACAGCCGAAAACACGAAACGTCGGAGAGAAATCTCGCCCAAGGCGATACCACTATCAAAAATTCGTGGTCGTCCATGCCGCCGCAACGGGCGAAAGGGGGATGGGGTTGCGCTCGTCGGGATCTTCCGCTTCATGCTCCCGCCTGCATTTGTTCGAGCACTTTGGAAAATGGCACGCCCTCGAGCATTCCGAACGCGTCGTGGCGGGTCAACCGTTCACGCGTCACGGCCGGGCTGCTGATCCCGCAGAGAAACCTGGCGAGCGGCCGGTGCCCGCGAAGAGCGGCGTGGCCCTCGGCCTTGAGAGATTGGATGATTTTCAAATCCGCAAGCGAGATGTCCCTCTCCGCGCTTCGCGGGAGCGGAGATGCCTCCGTGCCCAGGCAGCGTCCGCAATGGCCGCACGGGGAGGGGAGAGACTCCCCGAAATATTCCAGAAGCTCCCGCGTCGAGCAGCCGGGATGCTCGGCAAAGCCGACGATACGGTCGAGCCGGGCGATGTCCTGGAGTTCCCGTTTTGTAAAGATCCCGTAGAGCCAGGTGGCCAGTTCCCGGGGGGGCCTTTCCTTTGCTCCGGCCTGCAGGCGGAACCGGTGCCTGAGGCCTGAGGGCTTCATCTCGATGTCGCCCGATTCCTCCAGGTAGCCCAGTGCTTTGAGGATCTTCTCGCGCGACTCGACGGTCGCCTCCGCGACAGCCTCAACGTCTATCGTCAGCCAGCGCCTGCCGCGTTTTCCAGCGGCGAAGATTTTGCGGAGGAACGCCTGCCGCTGCGCGGTATGCCCGGCGATCACGCGCTCCTCGGAATGGCGGAACGCGATCTGGAACTTTGAATGGAACATCCCCGCCGGCGCGAGGATTTTTTCTTTTTCCAGATACGTGATGACGGTTTCGAGCACGAGCGGGCGGATGTCGGTCGTCCGCGAGAGGTCGTATCGGCTGATGTCGAACTCGTCGCCCTGCCGGAGTAGATGGTCCACCAGATGCCGCAGCGCCTGCTCGTCCGGCGTGTCGCCCAGCGTGAAGTTCTGGAGGACGATCAGATCATCCGCGCAGGCCAGCATTTCGCAGTGCGATGGCTGGCCGTCCCGCCCGGCGCGGCCGGTCTCCTGCTGGTAGTTCTCCAGCGTCTTGGGAAGGTTGTAGTGATAGACCGAGCGGATATTGGCTTTGTCGATCCCCATGCCGAAGGCGATCGTTGCGACGATGATATCGCAGAGCCCCGCCATGAAGTCGTCCTGGGCGCCGCACCGCACATCATCGGCCAGCCCCGCATGGTAGGCCCTCGCGTTCAGCCCGGATTTCTTGAGATGCCCCGCAACGCTCTCCGCCGTGTGCTGGAGCGTCACGTAGACGATCGCGGGGAAGCGCTTTTCAGAGAGCAGCTTCGCGGCCAGAAGGGCGAGCCGCGCTTCTGCTGCCACCGGCGTGATGTGGATCGAAAGATTCGGCCGGTGGAACGAGGTCTGGACGCGGTCGCGCGAGGCGATCCGGAATCCGCGGCAGATATCTTCCGCCACCGCCGGGGTCGCGGTGGCGGTGAGCGCAAGGACGCGCGGGATGCGCAGCTTTTTTGCGAGCGCGGCAAGCCGGAGGTATTCCGGGCGGAAATTGTGTCCCCACTCCGAGATGCAATGCGCCTCGTCAATGGCAAGGAGGCTGACATCCGCGCGCTTGAGCCTCGCCATGAAAGCCTCGCTCACGAACCGCTCCGGCGCGACATACAGGAGCTTCAACGCTCCGGAAGTCATGCCATCGAAAATCTCCGCGACCTCCGCGGCGTCGAGCGTCGAATCCAGCCGCGCTGCGGAAATCCCCCGCGCCCGGAGCACATCCACCTGGTCCTTCATCAGGGCGATCAGCGGCGAGACCACCAGCGTCAGGCCGTCCAGAAGCAAGGCGGGAAGCTGGTAGCAGAGCGATTTCCCTCCGCCGGTGGGAAACACGGCCAGCGTGGAACGCCCGGCCAGCAGCGCCTGCATCACCTGCTCCTGCCCGGGCCGGAAATCGCCGTGCCCAAAATTGCGGAGCAATTCGTTTTTTAGATTTCCAGTTGCAGACTCATTCCCCATGCGCCGTGAACTAGACCCCAGAGCGTCACGGGAAGCAACACGGCAGCGGGATTTTGGCCGCTTGTTTTTTTGTGGAGACCATTCTCGCGATGGGCCGGGCGTTTTCCGTATGGAGGACCACGATGTCCGCCAAGCCACAGGAAATCCGGAGTGCCGCCATGACCCTGCTGGCGTTGGGCGTGGTGTTCGGGGATATCGGCACGAGCCCGCTCTACGCCTGCGAGATGCACCCCGCGGATCGGGGTGCTTGCGTCGGGCTTGACGGGGTCCGCTTCTCATCTGTTAGTGTGATCGGTTGATGACTGTTTACGAATTGTTCGCCCGCCTTTCCTCTGCGGAGACCTCCGGGATCATGGAATGGCTTCAGGAAAACGACCGCTCGGCCTACAAGACCTGTGCCGGCTTGCTTGCTGGCCGCCGCAAATTGCGCCCGGTTTTTGTGGAGCGCAAGCCCAAGGCCGAACGCAATGCCTGGATGGCAGAAAACCTCGGAAAGCCGGCGAATGCCGACATGGCGACCGAGATTCTTCAGTCATGGATTCTCGGGGCACACGGGGCGATGGTCTGCGGGTTTCTGGATTCGTTAAAGATCCCGCATGATGGGAAAGGGCTCATCGAGACACTGCCGCCCGAACCTCCTGCCGGCGGGATCGACAAAGCCGTGGAAGCCCTCCTCGCCACATATCCGGAGGGGGCCGTGGTGGTTTACCTGAATCTTTTTGTTTCCATGGACATGACCGAGTGGCCGCACCTCAAGGCGCTCGTCTCCACGGATCCCCGCTTATGTCCAAAACCCACAAACCCATAACACCTTTCGCGCAATCGCTCCATGAAGCCCAGGAGACATTCCTGTCACTCGGTGACCTTGAGCCGGCGGTGGTCGCCGTGGCCGGGGCGGTTCTGGCCAGTCTGAAAAGCGGCGGGAAGCTGCTCTTCTGTGGAAACGGCGGTAGCGCTGCGGACAGCGCGCACATTGCCACGGAGTTCACGTGCCGGTTCATGGGAGACAGGCGGCCCTATCCCGGCATCGCGCTGACTGCTGACGGCGGACTGCTTACTGCGATCGGCAACGACTACGCGTTCCAGGATGTTTTTTCGCGCCAGGTCCGGGCCTATGGAAAACCGGGCGACGTGCTCATCGCTCTCAGCTCGAGCGGAAAGTCGCGCAATGTTCTTTCCGCCATCGAGGTGGCCCGCCGGATCGGGTTGAAAACGGTTGTCTTCCTTGGCAAGGGCGGAGGGTTCACAAAGGGAGCCGCGGACATCGAGATCCTGGTGCCGGGGACGGTGACCGCGCGGATCCAGGAGGCGCACAAGTTCCTGCTCCACGTCATGTGCGAACTGGTCGAGCCGGGTCTGGAAAAAGAATGACAACCGTTCTCGCGGCCTTCTCCGCAGTGCTGGGGGCGATCGTCGGATCGTTCCTGAATGCCTGCATCCACCGGATGCCGCGCGGGATCAGCCTCAGCAATCCGAAGCGATCGTTCTGCCCGTCGTGCAACAAGCTGATCCCGTGGTATGAGAACATCCCGGTGGTCAGCTGGTCGATGCTCTGGGGAAACTGCTCGGGCTGCGGCGGGCGGATTCCTGCCAGATACGTGCTCGTCGAGATCCTGACCGCGGGGTGCTTTCTGGCGCTGTGGTTCAGCTACGGGCTTCCGCTTGCCCCGGTCTACTGGGTGTTCCTCGCGCTGCTGATTGCGGCCACGTTCATCGACATCGAGCACTACATCATTCCCGATGAGATCACGCTCGGCGGGACGGTCGCCGGGCTTGTCTGCGCGCTGGCCTTGCCGGCGCTCATGGGGGCCGATTCGCGCTGGATCGCCGGCGGGTTGTCCCTGGCAGGAGCCGCCCTGGGTGCCGGGCTTCTGTGGCTTGTCGTCGAGGGGGGGAAGCTCGCCTTCGGACGCAAGAAGCACACCTTTGAAAGCGCGCAGGCGTTCCGATGGATCCGGGATGGCGACCGCGCGGATCTTGTCGTCGGCGAGGAGACGCACCGCTGGGAGGACATCTTCAGCCGGGAGAGCGACGTGCTGGTATTGAACCCCGGAGGCCCGGTGACCTGCGACGGGCTGGAGCTTCCGGCCGGTCCGCTGCGCTTCCACTATGACCGGCTCAACGTCGGTGAGGAGGAGCTCAATCTGGACAAGCTCGGCGGGATCAGCGGCGCCCTTGAGTCCATCGTTATCCCGAGGGAAGCGATGGGATTCGGCGATGTGAAATTTCTCGCCTGCATCGGCGCATTTTTGGGATGGCAGGCCGTCCTCTTCACGATCTTTTCCTCATCGATCATCGGCTGCGTCGCAGGCGTTGCCGGGATCCTTTTATCCCGTGGAAAAGCGAGGAGCGTCCTCCCGTTCGGTCCCTACCTTGCCCTTGGCGCAGCCCTCTGGCTCTTTGGCGGCCGCGAACTGACCGGCTGGTATTTTTCCCAATTTCAAAGATAACTTTTCCGATGGCGTGAGCGCGCGACCCGTGCGAGTTTTTCCAGCACCTCATGAACCTGCAATCCTGGATGATTCCATCCGACCTCGCGCCGGGCGATGCCAAGAGCCTGCAGCGCGACTGGTCTGACATTGAGCTGCACCGGATCGGAAACACGTCCGATCCGCATTTTGACATCGCATTCGGGGCGCTGTGGTCGGAGTTCGGCGTCATCGGCGAGGTCGAGCAGGCGGATGTGTTGGGGCTGCGGATGCTTTGGGATCCTTCGCAGGTGATCGATGGCTGCTCGATGCGCTACCGGATGATGCTTGTGACCAGCAACGGAAAGTTTGCCGCGGTCCGCGACCACACCGCGATCGTGCTCGAGGACGAGCCCGGCGCGGTGGTCCATCTGTCCCACAATCTTGTCGCGCCGGAATGGCGGCGCACCGGGCTTGCTGGCTGGCTCCGGGCGCTTCCAATCACCACCGCGCGGAGCGTTCTTTCCGCCCAAAGCCGTCCGGCGGATTCCCCGATCACGCTCGTCGGAGAGATGGAACATCCGGATTCCTCGGACCAGGCCACGCTCGTGCGGCTTGCCGCCTATGAGAAGGCGGGGTGCAAAAAGATCGATCCGGCCCGCGTCGGCTACCTGCAGCCGGATTTTCGGGCGCATCATGAAATTGACATGGGCGGCGGCCCGCAGCCGATCCCGCTCTGCCTGATCATCCGCAAGGTCGGGCGCGAGCACGAGGAACATGTGACCGGGAGCGAGGTCCGTCGGATCGCACGCTCGCTTTACAAAATGTATGGGACGGGATTCCGTGCAAAAGACATGGATGTGGTGCATGCCTCTCTGGAGAACTATCCCGCACCGGAGGAGAAAATCCCCCTGCTCCCTCCGACCGCGCTATGACCCTCTTCCACGACCCGGGATTCGCGGTCCCGCTCGGCCGGCATATCATGCCGATCTCCAAGTTTGCGCTCGTCGCCGGGGAGATCGCGCGCGAACTGCCGGATGTCCGGATCGAGCGGCCATCGCCGGTTGAGGAAGCCGACCTGCTTCGCGTCCATTCCCCCGCTTACATTGACGCGGTCCGATCCGGCAAGCCGCGCGAGCTTGCTGAGTCGCAGAAATTCCCATGGTCGCCGGAACTTTTTCCCAGCGTTCTATTGACGGGCGGAGGCCTGCTGGCTGCGGCTGGTCAGGCCCTCGACGAAGGCTCCTCCGGTGCGCTGGCAAGCGGATTTCATCACGCCTCCGCGGACCACGGTGAGGGGTTCTGCACGTTTAACGGGCTGGTTGTCACGCTGGAGGCGCTTCGCGCCGGGGGCCGGATCCGCACCGGAGCTGTCCTTGATCTCGACCTTCATTACGGGAACGGCACCGCTTCGCTCGCGGTCGCGCGCCCGTGGATGCGGGCGCTTTCGATCTACGGCAATGATTATCAGGACAACAAGCCGTTCCGGGATGTAAGCATCCGCCATCACGAGGACGGACCGAACCATTTTTCCGTCCCGCTCGTTCCGACCGGACATTCGGACTGCGGGATGCTCATGGAGAAACTGAAGGCGCATCTCCCCTGGCTTCTCGAACCCGGAAAGCCGGACATCCTGCTCTATCAGGCCGGTGCCGATCCGCTCAGGGACGATCCCTACTCGCCCCTCAATCTCACCCGCGAGGATCTGCGCGAGCGCGACCGTGTGGTTTTCGAGTTTGCCCGCAAACACGGCATCCCGATCGCATGGGTCCTTGCCGGCGGATACACGCCGGACACGTCAAAAGTCGTGGAGGTCCATGTCAATACCGCCAGGGAGTGGCGGCGGATTTTCGGCTGAGAATTTCGCCGCCGGGCTTGTTTCTTGCCGACCGCCGGAATGCGCTCGGGCTCATCCCGGACTGTTTTCGAAACGACACCGAGAATTGCTCCGCATCGCCAAACCCGCTTCGCTCCGCGATCTGCGCCATAGGAAGATCGGTGTCGATCAGCAACCGCGACGCCGTTTCCGTGCGGATGCGCCGCAGCATCGCGAGCGGGCTCGATCCGAGCTGGGTGGAGAACTTGCGCTCGATCCCCCGCCTCGAGACCCGCAGCTCTTTACACATCGTTTGGATGGACATAGCCCCGCGGTGGTGATCCCGGAGGTATTGGAGGATCCGGCGCAATTCGGGGTCGTTGATGGCGGAGAGCGTTGTTGATTGCCGGATCACCACCGGCCCGGGACTGACATGGAGAGGGGACTTGGGCGCTGCTGCCCCCTCGATGAGGAGCTGGGCCCATTTGCCCGCCAGCGCTCCGATCCGGTGCCAGGGAATGGCCACGCTGCTGAGCGGCGGGTAGCACAGGCCGCAGACAAGCTCGTCGTTGTTCGCGCCGACGACCGCGATCTGCTCCGGAAGTTGAAGCCCTTCCTCGACGGCCGCGCCACAAAGCATCCGGCCCAGCGGATCGTGCGCGGCGAAAATGCCGATGGGCTTGTCGAGGGATCGCAGCCAGGCGCGCAGGGCATCGCCCGGCCGGCTCCACGACTCCATGTAGCGAAGCTTCCCCAGTTCGCCCTGCTTGAAGGCCTGAACCTGGAAACCCCGCTTCGCCAGCACCCCGCGAAACCCCCTCAGACGTTCAAGCGCATACGGGCTCTCAAGATACATGCACCCGAAGTTTCGATATCCGGCGTTTAAAAAGAATTCGGCAGCGACCTCTCCCACCTTGTGGTCGTCCACATTGATGCTCACGCAGCCCGGAAAAATTGTATCCGTATCCGCAATCACGGTGGGGCAGCCGAGCTTCACGATCATGTCGGTTACCCTCGGCCACCACTCGGTGATGATGACCGAAGGCCGGCTCTTGCGGATCAGGTCCCGCAGCTCGGGCAGCGGCCGGTGGATATCCAGGATCCTGAACTCCCTCTCATCCCGCACGAAGGATGCAAGCGCCGGGGTGAGACGGCGCACGAACACATCCGAGGTCGCGACGACGATGCGGGAGATCACGGGGGGGGATTCCAATCGGCCTGTCGCAAAAACACAAGGAAAACCCGCAAAAGGCGGTAGCCGGATCCGGCGGGGCGATCTACGGTTTCAGTCTCTCCTATGGCTCAATATTTTCCCACAAATCCGATTGCGTTTGAAGGTCCCGATTCCACCAACCCGCTCGCGTTCAAAGTTTACGACGCCGGCGCGCCGGTCGAAGGCCGGACGATGAAAGATCACCTGCGCTTCGGGGCCGCCTACTGGCACTGCATGCGCAATCCTCTATCCGATCCGTTCGGCGCGGGGACCGCGATCACTCCGTGGGATGACGGGTCGGACTCGCTGGGCAACGCCTTGAAGCGCGTTGAGGTGTTCTTTGAATTTCTCGAAAAAATCGACATCGACTACTACTGCTTTCACGATCGCGACGTTTCACCCGAGCGGGCGACCATTCAGGAGACCTGGGCGGACTTCGATCGCGTGGCAGCACTTCTCAAGGAAAAGCAGCAGGCCACGGGGAAGAAGCTGCTCTGGGGAACGGCGTGCCTGTTCACCCATCCGCGCTATGCCCAGGGTGGTGCCACAAGCCCCGAGCTCGGAGTCTTCACCTACGCGGCCGCCCAGGTCAAAAAGGCTCTCGAAGTCACGCACGAGCTCGGCGGTGAGGGCTACACGTTCTGGGGCGGACGCGAAGGATACTCCACGTTGCTGAACACGGACATGAAGCGTGAGAGGGAGCATCTGGCCTGCCTCCTGCACATGGCGGTGGATCACAAAAAGAAGATCGGCTTCACCGGACAGTTTTACATCGAGCCCAAGCCGCAGGAACCGACCACCCACCAATACGACTCCGACGCGGCGGCCTGCCTGAATTTCCTGCGAGAGTTCGGCCTCATGGAGCATTTCAAACTCAACCTCGAGACCAACCATGCCACGCTTGCCGGGCACACAATGATTCACGAGGTGCGAACCGCACGCGAGGCTGGTGCGCTCGGCTCGATTGATGCCAACCAGGGCACCGCCAACTGCGGATGGGACACCGATGAGTTTCCGACGGATCTGTATCTCACGGCGGGGGTCATGCTCGAGGTTCTGGAAATGGGCGGGTTCACCACGGGCGGACTGAACTTCGACGCGAAGCGGCGGCGGGATTCGTTCGAGCCGCTCGATCTCTTCCACGCCCACATCGCGGGCATGGACGCGTTTGCCCACGGGCTGAAGGTGGCTGCCGCAATCCGCAAGGACGGAAGAATCGCGGAGTTCGTCAAGGCCCGATACGCGAGCTGGAACTCCGAGCTCGGGGAGCGGATCGAAGCCGGGAAGACGAGCCTTTCCGAGCTCCACGCCATCGCGACAAAATCCGAACCTCCGGTCTTGAAATCCGGACGCCAGGAAGTGCTCGACGGCATCCTCAATCAGTATCTGCGTAACACCCATTGATCCTGCAGCATGGAACCCCCCGTTCTTCGGAAATATTTTTCTTGTGGGATCCGCCCTGCCTATTAGTTTCTCTAATGATATGAAATCACCCATCAAAGTTGCCGTGACCGGTGCCGCCGGTCAGATTGGATACGCCCTTCTTCCCCGCATCGCCTCCGGCGCAATGTTCGGTCCTGACCAGCCGGTCATTCTCCAGCTTCTGGAGGTTCCTGTGGAAAAAGTGATGAAAGCCCTCGAGGGGGTGGCCATGGAGCTCGACGACTGCGCGTTTCCGCTCCTGCAGGGGATCGTGCTCACCGACGACCCGAAAGTCGGATTTGGCGACGCCAACTGGAGCCTGCTCGTCGGCGCGAAGCCCCGCGGCCCCGGCATGGAGCGCGCCGACCTCCTCAAGGACAATGGAAAAATCTTCACGGCGCAGGGCAAGATCATCGACGAAGTCGGCGCGGAGAACGCCCGGGTTGCCGTCGTGGGAAATCCGGCGAATACGAACTGCATGATCGCCGCCAGCAAGGCCCGCCGCCTGACGCCGGACCGGTTTACCGCGATGGTCCGCCTCGATCAGAACCGCGCCCGGACACAGCTCGCGAAAAAGGCCGGCGTCCAAACCACCGACGTCAAAGACATCTTCATCTTCGGCAACCACAGCCCGACGATGTTCCCGGCATTCGGCCTGGCCACCATTTCGGGTAAACCCGTGGTGGAAGTGATCAACGATGACGCCTGGCTCCAGGGACCGTTCTGTGAGACCGTTGGAAAGCGCGGTGCGGCGATCATCGCGGCCCGCGGAGCTTCCTCCGCCGCCTCGGCTGCCAGCTCGCTTGTTGACCACGTCCGCGACCTGACCACCGTCGGAGCCGTCCATTCTGTCGCCGTCAAATCCAACGGCCTCTACGGATTCGATCCGGAAGTTTGGGCCGGGCTCCCGGTCAAGACCACCGGCCACGGCGAATACGAGGTCCTCACCGGTCTCGAGCTCGATGCGTTTGCAAAATCGAAAATTGAAGCGACCAACAAGGAGCTCAGCGACGAGCGCGCCATGGTCGCCGACATGCTCGGCTGACGCGACGCCGGATTCCAATCCAACAAAATCGTCAAGGCTGCCACCTCCGACCGTCCCCAACGGGCGCGGCTGGCTGGCTGGCGGCCTTGTTTGTTTTTCGGCCGGAGCCGGGCGCATCTCCGAAAGTTGCAGAGCACAGGGGGAACGGGCGTCCCGCCCGTTTAGAGACTGGAAATCGCATCGGAGTGATGTGCCTCACACGGGCGGGACGCCCATGCCCCCTGTGAAGATCCGCGGAGATGCGCCCGCGGGAGCCGACCGTCCGGAAACTTTGCTTTACCTCAAAGAACCCCGGTGCTATGGGGTGGAGCATGAAATCTCCTCTCCTGCTGACCGCTTTGGCCTTGGTTTCACTGACCTCCGGCTGCGCCCTCACGGCCGAAAAAAACAGCAAGAACATCTCGGCGTCCTCGGCCTGGCTCCTGGCCAACGACAAGGGGCCTGCCAAAACAAATTTTGAGGGGGTTTATTATTCTCCGGACTGGGGGACGGTCGCGCTCAACCAGCGTGGGGACAAGATCACCGGTGCGATCGCCCACTTCCATGTCAATGGAATCGCCACCGGGAAAAATGCCTACCTTCTGCTCGTGGACGATGGATGGACCGAGCACACGATGATCCTCAACCGGAAGAGCTCCGAGATCGCCGAGGGTGCCTATTCGTCTTACATCCCGTTCTCGACGAAGGACGCCATTCCGGTTCACTTGGATAAGATCGTTTACTGAGATGAGAAGGACTGTCTGGGCATTTTTCTTGCTGGCCGCATTTTCCGGGTGCTCGGTGGTGACCGAGTTCAATGATGCTCGCTACAACCGGAACAATAAAACCGGCGACAACTGGCTCTCCGACCAATCCGAACCGGCGGCGATCAATGTCGCCGGGAATTGGACCAGCAACGACTGGGGCCGTGCCTCGTTCAGCCAGTCCGGACGCAGGGTCACCGGCACGATCGGGAGCTACACTGTGCATGGTGTGGTCAGCGGAGAGCGCGCGTATCTTCTCATCGCGCAGGGCGATTGGTATTATTACAGCGCGGTGCTCGAACTCCAGCGGCCCGGACTTCTCACGGGACGGTTTTCGAGGGCGATCCCTTACGTGAAAAGCGTCGGCCGTCCGATGCGGTTGGAACAGCTCGCCCACTGAGGCGGGCAGCTCAGTAGTATCTGGGAGGCTGGCCGGTCGATTCCAGAACCGAGAGCCAGATATCCTGGCCGGGGTTCACAGTCCGGCGGGCGGAGGTGGCCACAGCGATCGGGACATGGACATAGACGCTGTGCCATCGTGCGACGATGAGCCCGGTTTTTCCCGCCATCGCCGCATGCACGGCGGCCTGGCCGAGGCGCATGCAATAGATCCGGTCCTGCGGCATGGCCGGAACGCTCCGGATCATGTAGCTGGGGTCGATGTATTTCAGGGTCAGTGCCGTCCCGCATTTGTTGAAATGGTCGGTGAGCCGGTCTTTCAAAAAGTGTCCGATGTCGCCGAGTCGGAGATTGCCGGAAGGATCGGTCTCGCCGCTTGAGCCGAGGTGTTCCTGCCCCGCGCCTTCGGCGGTGATGACGACCGCGTGTCCGCGCGAGACGACCCGCTGGCGGATGACTTCGAGAAAACCGTGCGGGCCCTCCAGGGCAAACGGGACTTCGGGGATCAGGACCGCGTTCACCTCGCCGCTCGCGATGGCCGCGGCGCAGGCGATGAAGCCGGAATGCCGGCCCATGAGCTTGACCAGGCCGATGCCGCCGCGCGCGCTGCGGGCCTCGGTGTGGGCGGCATGGACGGCCTGCACGGCTTCTGCTGCGGCTGTCTCGTAGCCGAAGCTCTTGTCCATGTAGATCATGTCGTTGTCGATGGTCTTCGGCACCCCGACCACCGCCAGCTTTGCGCCGCGCCGCCGGGCCTCGTGCTCGATGGCAATGGCCCCGCGCTGGCTGCCGTCGCCCCCGATGACGAAGAGGATGTTAATGTCGAGCTCCTGCAGCCGGTCCACCATGCGAAGGACATCCTGCGGCCCGCGCGAGGTTCCGAGCCAGGTTCCGCCGAACTCATGGATGTTCGCCACCGCCTCGGGCGTGAGGTTGACGATGGCGTGGCCGTATTCCGGGATCAGGCCCTCGAATCCATACGGGATGCCGTAGATCCGGCGGACGCCGTAGCGGTAATACGCCTGCATCACGATCGCGCGGATCACGTCGTTGAAGCCCGGGCAGAGCCCGCCGCAGGTGACGATCGCGCAGTTTGTGTGTGCGGGGTCGAAGAAGATCTTTTTGCGCGGCCCCGCGACCTCGAAGCAGGGGAATTCCTTCCCCTCGGCGATCATCCGTGAAACATCCGGGAGCTCGTGCTGCACGAGGACCCGGTGGTCGTCAGTGTAGAACGCATGCCCGGGAGTGCACTCGGCCATGAGCTTTTCCAGCGGGGACGAGATCTTTCGGTCCCCGAGGCAGCGGATCGTGAGCGATGACGGGTCGAGATCCTCACCCATGGAGACGGACTACTTTTTCTCCGCGTCCATGGCGGCGCGGACCTCGGTTTCGATCTCCGTGTAAAGTGCGGCGTCGGCCTTGAGGGTTTCCTTCGCGGCGTCGCGACCCTGGGCGAGCTGGTTGCCCTTGTAGCTGAGCCAGGATCCGCGCTTTTCCAGAATCCCCTTTTCGATCGCGAGGTCGAGGAGCGAGCCGGTGCTGGAAATCCCCTCATTATACATGATGTCGAACTCGGCCTCCATGAACGGCGCGGCCACCTTGTTCTTAACCACCTTGACCTTCGTCCGGTTTCCGGTCATCGCCCCGTCGCTGCTCTTGATGGCACCGATGCGGCGGATGTCGACGCGGACGCTCGCGTAAAATTTCAGGGCCTTGCCTCCGGGTGTCGTCTCCGGGTTGCCGAACATCACGCCGATTTTCTCGCGGATCTGGTTCGTGAAAACACACACCGTCCGGGACTTTGAAATAAATGCCGTGAGCTTGCGCAGCGCGTTGCTCATGAGCCGGGCCTGGGCGCCCACGACCGCGTCCCCGATCTCCCCTTCGAGCTCGGATTTCGTCACGAGGGCCGCCACGGAATCCAGCACGATGATATCGAGCGCATTCGAGCGGACGAGGGTCTCCAGGATCCGGAGCGCCTCCTCGCCGGAGCTTGGCTGCGAGACGAGAAGCTCGTCCAGATTGACACCGAGCTTCTGCGCGTATTGCGGATCGAGCGCGTGCTCGACGTCAATGAAGCCCGCCAGCCCGCCGCGCTTCTGCGCCTGCGCGATCGCGGTGAGCGTCAGGGTCGTTTTTCCAGAAGATTCCGGCCCGTAAATTTCCACGATCCGCCCGCGCGGAAACCCGCCAACTCCCAGCGCGCGGTCGATGAGGATGTTCCCTGTCGGGATCACATCAACCGGCGAGGTGCTGTGGTCGCCCAGCCGGCGGATCGCCTCGCTGCCGTAATCTTTTTCGATCTGCTGGAGTGCCAGCTCGAGGCTTTTCGAGCGTGCGGCTGAGGTTTTGTCTGCTGCGGAGGAATCGTCGGATTTTGCCATGGTTTTTGTCGTTTGGGTTAGAGCCGAACACTATGTGCGGCCAGCGGGATTCGGGAAATCAAAATCCTCCGCCAACCGGGAAATTTTCCCGGATGGCGGGGGTTCGCCCGCGTCGCCCATCAAATTCCGGTTTTTGTCTCGCTTTAAACCTGCGGATATTTTTGGCATTTCGTCGTTTTAAGTGGGTGGAAAGAACCGGTTTGATGGGGGTTGTGCGCCCCCAAACCCCGCACCGCTCGCCGCGGCAGGCGTTCGGGGGGAACTTTGAGAAGGCTGTCCTGCGGACAGCGCAGGAAGGGCTG
>JAPLTF010000010.1 GCA_026398275.1 Verrucomicrobiota bacterium | reverse complement strand
TGCAAGAAATATTTTTAACTTTTTTCCAATATTTTTTGCCCCGCTGATTTTTCCGATGGGAAACGGCGAGGGATCCCCAGGCGATTCACAAGGGTTAAAAACCGATATGAGATGCCGGAATCTCGGGCCTGGGGTTTGAGAAACAACCTCCAGACGCTCCAGAATTGCGATCTGCCTCAAGACCACATCCGGGCATAGGGTCAAGGGTTCGGGTGTGATTAAATGTGGGTGCGGTTGAATGCCATTTTTTTGGTAGGGCGGGACGTCCCCGGCCCGCCGCAGCTTCTTTCCGCGGTCGGTCCGGAGGCCCAACCCTGCCTCGTATTGCCCCATGGAACCTCACCCACATTTAATCACACCCCAAGGGTTCAGGCGGAACAAAAAAATGGTGCTCGGGAGCCGGAAAGGTGGCATGCTGACGGCATGGCGGCTTTGCAGCGGGCAGACATACAACGGTCGGTCGAGGCTTGGAAGCGGGCCGCACCGGTATTGGAAAGTGTTCGACGCGCAGATATCCGTGCAGCGGAACCGGTTTTTCTTGCAGCGTTTCGCTGATGGCGTAATACTACCGGCATGATGAACCCTTTCCAGCATGGGGTGGTGGTATCCGGGAACGATTTTTGCCCGCGTCCGGAACTCTTGCGCGAATTGTGCGGGCACATCGAGGCGCGGCAGAATTGCGTGATCCGTGGCGGGAGAAGGATGGGCAAGACATCGGCGGTATTGGAGGCGATCCGCTCACGGCGGAAAGCGGGATGCGTGCTGGTGAACTGTTGGGGGAAAACGAGTCCGGCAGGCTTGGCGGAGGCGATCGCGGAGGCGTTTCTGGCGTATCAAAGCCGCCGGGGGCTGTCGCTGAAGCGAATTCTCGGCGGGTTCGCCCATCTGCGACCTCAGGCAACCGTAGACCCGCAAACCGGCCAACCGTCATTTACGGTGGACTTGGCGGGCGGTCGAAAATTCCCACCCAAGTCTCTCGAACACGTGCTGGACCCGATCGGTGAGGAAGGGGGGAGGCATCCGCTTGTGGTGGTTTTCGACGAATTTCAGGCACTGATGCGCATGGAGGAGCATGAGGCTGTCATCGCGACGCTGCGGGGGGCGATCCAGTTGCAGCCTCAGGTGACATATTTTTATCTCGGCAGCGTGCGCAACCTCATGGATGCGCTGTTCAACGATCCGCGCCAGCCGTTTTTCAAGTCGGCAGCGTCCGTTTCGGTGGGCCCCATTGAGCGGGTGTCCTACTCGGCGTATTTGCGGGAGAAGTTCTTCACGGATCGGAGGCGCGCGAGCGACGGGGCACTCTCCATGATCTTTGATATGGCCTGCGACACCACGGGCGATGTGCAGCAGCTCTGCTCGGCGATCTGGAACTGCACGGAAGCGGGCCAGAAAATCGGGGAGGATGACGTCCGGCGGGGGCTAGCGCGGATCCACCAAACCGAAAACGAATCCAACACGCGCATCATCGATATCCTCACACCCGGACAGGTCAAAGTCCTCGTCGGGCTGGCCAGAGTCGGCGGCTCACAGCCGACATCGAAAACATTCCTCCAAGCATCGGGTGTCAGCCAGCCCTCCTCCGTGACAAAGGCGATTTCCCGTCTGGAACGCGAGGGCTTGATTTTCCGCGATCCCCAGGGATACCAGTTCTTCAGCCCGTTTTTCCGAACGTGGCTGCTGTCCGTCGGTCCGTCCGGGTCAGGCTCGCCTGGCCGTTGAGGCGCGCCCGATGAGATGGACGGGGAGGATGCTCGGGCCGGCGAGGGGCGCGGACTCTCCTCTCAGGTTCTTAGGCAATTTCGGATTCAGAATTTGTTCCACGGCCGATTCCGTGAAATCATCGTTCCAGACACTGCACCCATGCCGACGGGGCGCATCTCCGAAAGTTGCAGAGCACAGGGGGAACGGGCGTCCCGCCCGTTTAGAGACTGGAAATCGCATCGGAGTGATGTGCCTCACACGGGCGGGACGCCCATGCCCCCTGTGAAGATCCGCGAAGTTGCAACTATCGGAGATGCGCGAGCGCCGACAAACTCAAACAATGGGTGGTTTCATCGTTGGTTTTGTGGTATTTTGGACCGATGAGCACGGGTGATGATCCTGTCGCCGAGGGGTGGCTGAAACTCGCCGAAAAATATGTCTGGTGGAAGCCCGCGAGGGAGGTTGCTCCGGATTTCTTTCTTGGACATGTCATGAACCGGGCGACGTGGGCGGACCAATCTTGGGTTGAGAAGCACTTCGCGGCAGAGATTCTGCGGGACGCGTTGCGCGGAGCGGCGGCCGGGGTGTTTGATCCTGCGTCCTGGCACTACTGGCACTACCGGCTGGGGTGGACGGAAGTGCCCGAGATGCCACGCAAAGTTTTGTGATCCTGAGAAGCGATGCCAACGCTCCTGCCCAAACTGGAGATTCTTCCACCGGCCCAGCTTGCGCTCTCTATCCGGGCTTCCCGGTATCCGTGGCCCTGCGGGCACTTTCCTATTTTGAGGGCGGTGATGTGTCGCAGCTTCCCAAAACACTGAAAGCCCTGCTGTCCGGTTATGCCGCCCGGTGCTCGGATATCCCGCTATGGACAAGGGCCAGCGATTCCTCGATGTAACCATCTTTTTGCCGCAGGCATGCGGGCCGGACGCTCACGGTCCTTTCGGCAGCAATCTGCGGTAATCCTTTGAATCTGCGGCTAACCCTTCTGCGGTTTTTCTGAAGGTGGGTGATGTGAGAGCGCTGGCAAGCCAATGTCGCGCACGAGGTTTCCGGGGACCGGGCTGGGCAGGAATGGCGGACAGCCGAGGGATGTCCGGATATTGCGCAGAAATCGAGGCATGTTAAACGCCCGTGCATCCGCCTGGTAGCAGGCCAGGCGCCTGAGTGCCCGCTGAGAAGCGTAGCCGCCCTCCGGGAGAGCCTGGTGCAACTGAAGCGCGATATCCAGCAACTCCACGACATCAGCCGTCGCCGTCACCTCGCCTGACTTCACCCTTGCCCAGAAATTGTTCAGGCGGGGCGGAAAGAACGCCAATTCATAACAAAGCTGAAGCTTGTCCCGCCCGGTCATGGGTCTCCTCCCCCCCACTGCTTGAGGTCCACTTTGAGATTTGCGAGATTCTCCAGCACCAAGGAATCCGTATCGAAAGGAGGAGGCAATTTTCGAACTGCGGCTTCCACAGCGACATGCGTCACGCGTGCCTGAGTGCACAAAAAAAGGATATCCGCCTGATCGATTTCATCGTAGCGAATGAGTTTGCTGGCGACAAGTTGGGCTGGCGAAACGGTCGTTAAGGTCAGGTTTCGCCCGCGCCACAGGGTTGTTATGCTCAGCGGATCCGGGGCGGAAAGACATAAGCGCAGCGCAGGAATCCACTCGATATGGTCGCCCTGGTAGTCTTCGGGGGGATTTACTGGCAGCCCGGCACTTTTGGCGGCTTGTTCGAGATCCGTGTAATCGGCGATGGAGTAGGGGCTGGCGATATCCAGATCCAGGCTGGTGCGTCCAGGTTCATCCATCAGGATCAAAGCCCCGCTGCCATAGACACACAGGACCGTCGGGGATTTTAACTCCCGGTCGATTTTCTCCAAATAGGATGTCAGCCCAGCCTTATCCATGAGCGTCCATCCTATCCAAGGTCGGACATGGGATCAAGGCTGCTGGAACGCGATGGAACGCGAGGGCTTGATTTTCCGCGATCCCCAGGGATACTCGTTCATCAGTCCGTTTTTCCGAACGTGGCTGCTGTCCGTCGGTCCGTCCGCGTCACGCTCGCCTAACCGTTGAGGCGCGCTCGATGAGGTGGACGGGGAGGATGCTCGGGCCGGCGGGGGGCGCGGACTCTCCTCTCAGGCAGCCCAGGGCGAGTTCGGCTGCCTTCTTTCCGATGGCTAACTTGTCGATCCCGATGGTCGTCAGCGGCGGGTCGGAATATGCCGCGAGCTCCATGTCGTCGAAGCCCATGAGCGAGACGTCGCCCGGGACGGCGACCCCATGGCGCTTCAATCCGCGAAGGATCTGGAGGGCGAGGAAATCGTTGGTGCAAAAAATCGCGTCGGGCAATTTGGGATTCAGGATTTGTTCCAGGGCCGATTCCGTAAAGTCATCGTTCCAGACGCTGCACTCGGCAAAACGGATGCGACCCTCGGCACCGGCCAGCGCGACAAACTCGGAAACAAAAACCTCCATGCGCTCGATGTGGTCGATCACATATTCCTTCGGGCGCACGAGCACGATGTCCCGGTGCCCGAGCGCATGGAGATGGCGGGCCGCCATCTGGGCACCGGAGCGGTTGTCCGTGTCCACCTGGGCGACCGAGGCGTCGGTGCGCCCGATGTGGATGAGGTGTCGCGTCCGGCTTTTCAGAGCCGCCACATAGGCAGGGTTCTCAAGAAATAGGCAAACAACCGTGTCCACGTAGCCCTGACTCACGATGTCGGGCATCGTGCCCGCCTCGATCTCTTCAGCACTGACCGAGGAAAGCAGGACGGGGACGCGGTTCCGGATGAGTTCCGCCTCCAATGCTCCAAGGATTTTGGACTCGATTAGATCGAGGGTGGCCGAACTGTCCGGCATCCGGGTAAAAATGACGCCCACAATAGGCTGGTCCTTGTTCCTGAGCTGCCGGGCAAATCCGTTCGGACGATAACCAAGAACCTCCGCTGCCTTCAGCACACGTTCTGTGGTCGCCACGCCATGTTTGGCTTTCCCCGCGAGGACGCGGGAAACCGTCATGTCGGAAACCTTGGCCAGCTCGGCCACATCCCGGATTGTCGGGCGCGATTTCATGGCGAGGAAAGCCTCCAAGCAGCTCCGCTTAGAGAAAATGTTGACGTAATCATTGTGCTGAACAATACTCCAAATCAGAATGTGGCGAGAGCTGTTGCCTGCAACATGGCTGATATCTTAACCGCGCCACATCATACGTCAACATCGAGCGCTCCACCAACCGGTCTCCGTCCACTTCCCTGCATGTCCATCGAAATGAATGCCACTGAACTCGCCCCGGGGCGTGCGGAGCGACCGCGTCCGAGTTCGCGCCTGCGGCGACACGTCCCCATCGCAACCCTCAGTCTGTGCGGAGAGTGGGCGCTTTTGTTTTCCGATGATGGTATTTGCCCGAGTCAAGACGGCGCGATTCCCTGCCAGGTGCCGGGGGGAATTCACGCGGCGTTGATGAAGTCCGGAAAGCTGGTCAGCATTAACGAGGAACTCGGGTTTATCGAGGCGATGGAATGGGAGGGAAAGCACAAGTGGCTGCATCGGACGTTCGACTGGGAGGCGACCGATGGCACTGATCCGGTCTGGCTGGTTTTCGAAGGGGTTGATCCGCTCTGTGAGATTCACCTGAACGGACGTTTGGTTGCTTCGTATCGCGGGATGTTTGGTGGCCCGAGTGTTGACGTGACCAATATTTTGCAAGAGGGCCCGAATGAAATTCTGGTGCATATTCTGCCCGAGGAGGTCGCGACCGAAGTTACCCGGCAATCGCTCCTCGCGGGCTGCCCGAAACAACTCGACCATCCCTTGGGTGACAACTATCTGAAGCCGGCGCAACTACTGGGCGGAAATGATTTTCCCCGGGTCATCACCGCAGGCATCTGGCAGCCGGTGCGCGTAGAAGTGCGTGCGGCTGAGGCTGTGGCGGACGTCTGGATGGAGACGATAAGGATTGAGGGAGAAACGGCGGATCTGCTGATTCGGGGAACCCTGCACGGCTCCCTCGGTGATGAACCGGTGGACATTCGACTCCATGATCCCGATGGCAGGATGTCCTGGGAGGGAGTCGCCACCACAGATCCCTCGGGGCATTTCCAACTGACCGCTTCCATCCAGTCCGCGCAGCTCTGGTGGCCCAATGGCTCAGGCGAACAGCCGCTTTACCGGCTGGCGGCAGTAAGCGCAACCGGAGAACCTGTTCATCGCCACGTTGGCATCCGAACGGTCGAATGGCGGCGCAACCCGGGCACGGATGTCGAACTCACGCTCGTCGTCAACGGGAATCCGATTTTCGCCCGCGGGGGAAATTGGCCCACATTGGATAAGACGCTGGATTTTACCCATGCCGAGGAACGCTACGAATGGGGACTCCGCCTGGCGAGGGAAGCCAATGTCAACGTCATCCGCTTCTGGGGAGGTTACGCCAGAGAACTCGAATCCTTTTACACTGTTTGCGACCGGTTCGGAATACTCGTTCTTCACGACTTTCCAGTGTCGAATACCGTTCAGGCGCAGAATGTGGACCACAAGCTCTACTCCCGCCAGGTGCGGACGCTAATCCGTCAACTGCGTTCGCACGCATGCATTGCAGCGTGGATCGGCGGCAATGAACTCCGCCAATGTGAGATTCCTGCGAGCCCCATGGATGTTCTTACGACTCTTGGCGGGGAGATTGCAGGACAGGAGGACCCGGGGCGCCGATACTTTGCAAGCTCCTACCTGCTCAGCGGGGGACTGACAGATGAATATGGTCACTTCGGAAGGAACTCGGAGGCACTGGATGCGCTGGTGGGCCCACTGGCATCGGAGCCGAAATTCAGCGTCGAGTTCAACAGCGGGTTGCACACCGCATTTGTTGCCTCCGGAGGATTGGCGGAAAAACTGTTCCCTAAAACGGTGAAGGCATGGCCGCCGCCAGCAAAAGTCCACCTCCGCAAGATCAATACCTCCGTTTGGTCCCAAGAGTTCAAGGCCGGCTCACTGCCCGCGCGCGAAGTCAATGCGGCTGCCTCCCCGTATCGTTCCTGGGAGGAGATTTCCTACTACTCGGATCTCTTTAATGGCTTTGCCATCCGCGCCCAGATCGGCAACTGGCGGAGCCGGCTCTTCCACTGCGCGGGCGCGCTGATCTGGTGCTGGAACGACCAGCAGGCGATGTTCGGATGGGCGGCGGTCGATTATTTCGGCGCGCCCCGGGCGCTCTACTATTTCCTCAAGCGGGCGTTCGCGCCGGTCGCCGTCAATTTTCGTTACCTCACGCCCGAACTCGATTTCCGCGAACGCATCCGCTCGGGAGTCTGGGTCGTCAACGAGTCCGGCCAGACGCTCCGGGATTACTCCGTCCGGGTCGCTATCTACGGAAGCGATCTTCGCCCGATCATGGAGATTGGGCCTGAAGAGAATGGGACGACGATCCGCTCCGGCGCAAGGGTCAAACTTTCCACCTCGAACCGGCCTATAGTGACGGGATCATCCTTGGAAACGATCGACCTCAACGGGGTCGGCTACCTTTTTCCGCTCTTCGAACAATGCGGCCTCACTCCCTGCGACCTCGACTTCGAGCAAAAACCGGACAGGAGATTCTTTGGCATCATCACTTCGCTTTATGATGCAGAAGATCGCCTGGTAAGCCGGGAATTTTACCCCTTCAACTTCGCGTGGCACGACAGCGAAGACGTGCGCGCCTTGCCGCAGGCGCAGCTCTCGGTCGCGTGGGACGGACTTACGTGCCGGGTGACGAACACTTCCGATGTGCCCAGCCTGTGGACGCGGTTTTCACTGGAGGATGTTCCGCCGGAATCCTACCACTTTGATGAGAACTGGATCAGCATCCTGCCAAATGAAAGCACGACTTTGAAAATCCGCCCCAGGCATTCGCTGCCGCCGGAATCTCTGCGCCTCCGCTGGCGCGGCGTGAATTGCGCCGGCTCGGAGTTCCGTCCATGAGCCCGGATTCCGGGTTCACCCGGGGCACCCTCGTTTATAACAAAAAGACGCTGCTCTCGTTGTTTTTCTGGGTTCTCTGGGGCGACTTCTGCCTGCAGTTCATGGGGGTCGTCGTGGCGAGCGTGCTGCCGCTCCTGATGACGCAATGGAAAGCTCCTGCCATCTTCATCGGACTCTTCGTCACCACAATCCCGGCCCTCTTGAATTTCCTGATCACCCCGCTCGTGAGCGTCTGGTCCGACCGTCACCGGGGAAAATGGGGGCGCCGGATTCCGTTCCTGCTCATCCCCACGCCGTTTGTTGTTCTTTTTCTTTTGGGGATCGCCGGGACCGAGCATGTCGCGCACCTGATCCAACGGCTGGCGGGAGAGGCCTGGACCTTCGATGCCTGCCGCATGCTCGTGTTGGGAGTGATGATCGTGGCCTTTCAGATCGCCAACATGATCGTCTCCTCGATCTACTACTACCTGTTCAACGATGTGGTGCCCGAACCGCGCATGGGGCGCTTTCTCGGCTTGTTCCGGATCGTTTCCATCGCGGCGGCAGCCTGCTTTCACTTCTTTGTGTTCTCCCATGCCGACAAGCATGCGCCGGCAATCTTTGCATGGAGCGCACTGCTTTACGGTGCGGGATTCGGACTCATGTGCCTGAACGTGCGCGAAGGCGAATATCCCGAGCCGGAATCCCTCGACGCACGGCATCCAGCCCACATGGCATTCGTGCTTCTGAAGGAATGCTTCAGCACCCGCTTTTTTCGAACCTATGCTCTTTTCAACGGGGCCTTCACCTTCGCGATGGCGTGGAATGCCTTTATGCAGGTAATGCAGGTGAATGTCGGCCTGAGCTACGCAGACATCGGCATTCTGATGGGCGTTGCCAGCGGGGTTTCCGCGCTCGCATCCTATCCCGTGGGAGCATTGGTTGATCGTTTCCGTCCATTTGCCATCGCGATTGCGGGGATGATTTTGCTTGCGGCGGGCCAGTTCCTCTACCTTCCCCTTTTTGCTGTTCGGCTGCCCGCCGGCTCGGCTTTCTGGGTCATGGGTGTCGCGGTTTTGGTGACCACACTCGGGCTGGGTGTGTTCCAAGGAGCGGCGATGCCATTGCACATGTATGTCTTTCCCAAGGATCGCTACGGACAGTTCTGCGGTGCCCTCGGAATGCTCAACGCCCTCTCCTCGATGCTCGGCGGACTCGTGGCAGGCGGCCTCACATCAGCGGTTCAAGGATTGTGGGGAGAGCGATGCGCCTGGGCCTTCGCCCCGATCGGAATGCTGGCTTCGCTCGCCGTCTGCCTGACCCTCCTGCTCCGCTCCCAACGGCTGTGGCAAGCTCGCAGGGAGTAAGCGACGAAAGAAAAATGGGCTTTCTCGGGGGAGCCGGCCGGGGTAGGCTGGCTGCGTGGATAAAAAAAAATATCTTCTCGAGTGGCGGCGTCTGGAAAAGTTTCCGGAGCTGTCTGCGGACGAGCGGGTATTGTTCGCGATGAGCCTGAGCGCGACGCCCGACGAACGGTGGCAGCGCCACGAGAACTTCCTCCGCTCGCACGGCTTGTTCGGGCACTCCGCAAGGAAGGCATTCGGTTTCAAATAGCGGGGATGTCGGCGGCGATCCTGCAAGGGGTCCCAGCCACCACCATCGATACCGATATCTGGGTCGATCTGCCCGTGCGGAGCTTCGGGCGACTCACGGCCATCGTGCTCGCCCAGGGAGGGGTGATGCTGGCCCCGACGGTCGGCGCTCTCGCCGACGATTCCCTGGTGAATTTCCTGCCGCGCGTGGACGGGCTCGGCGACTTCGACAAGGAGTTTCGCGGAGCAAAAATCATCCGGTGGCAGGGCATGCGCGTTCCCGTGCTTCCCCTGGAATCGCTCATCAAAACCAAAACCGCCGTCGCGCGTCCGAAGGATCTGGCCCACATCCCGATCATCCGCCAGGTGCTCAAATTTCAAAACAAGGGGGCTTGATCCGGGCAATCGCCCGGTCAGCCCGATGGATCGATTGACCGCCCTGGGCAGGGAAATCGCCCGGGAGGAAGATCCGGCCCGGCGACACTTTGCCAGCTCGTATCCGGTGGGAGTGCTGGTGGATCGCTTCCGCCCCTTCGTTGTCGCGATTGGCGGGATGGTGCTGCTCATTGCCGGGCAGCTTCTTTATATGCCGCTGTTCATTCCGGCGTGCGGCCCCGCAGCATTTCCGATCATGGGTGCCGCTGTAGTCGTGACCACTGTTGGCCTGAGCGTTTTCCAAGGCGCGGCCATGCCTCTGCATATGTATGTGTTGCCGGCGAAGCAATACGGGCAGTTCTGCGGTTCGCTCGCGATGCTCAACGCCCTGTCCTCGATGGCAGGCGGCCTCGTCGCGGGCACGATCACAGCCGGGATCATTGCCTGGTTCGGCCAGAAGGCCTCGTGGGCGTTCGCCCCGGTGGGCCAGGGCGGGGCCCTCCTCCTGTGCCTGGCCGCCCTCATCCAATCCCTGCGGCTTTGGAATCGGGACTATCGCGGCACGATGCCGATGTAGTTTCTCACATGGCCGAATTCCGGAAGCGATACCGGGGCCGGGCTGGTTGCCGCCCAAAGCCCGCTCGACGATCCTCCATCGAGGTTCAGCGCCGTGGATGGCAGCCAGTCGCCGATGGCACCGGGGGTCGTGAGAATCCGGGCCGCATCGGCCAGCGTGACGGATGTCAGATAAATCAAGGCCCAGCGGCCGTGGCCGTCGGTGGCGACAATCGTCCGGCGTGCGGAGCGCCCGGAGTTCAGGCCCGTGGTGGGATGTTCCCCATCGACAAGCATGGGCCCGCACTGGACCGCCTCGCGGATGTCCGGGGATTTGCTGAACTTCGAGGACCTGACGATTTCCAACTTCGCCCCGCGAGCGGTGAGGATGCCGGCCAGCAGCCTGGCTTGTTCAAACGGGTGGATTTCCTGACCGCCGGCCACCATGAGCCCGACAGGCCGGTAGTCCGCCTGAAAATAGCTGCCGTTGACGCCCGCCACGCAGCCGGCTTCCGGCAGGGCGGCCGCCACCTTCGTGTTCCCGGGGGAACTGCTGTCCACGACGCGAAGCGAATACGACTTCGAGGAGAAAACGATGGCGGTGAGCTGCGCGCTGACCCCGTTGTCAGTGAGTTCCGCGCGCCGCACGAAGCCGCCGCCGGGGAGCCTTCCCAGGTCCCCGGTTCCCGTGATTTCCCAGGCTGGCAGCGAGGCGGAGAACGCTGCGGTCAGGACAAGAGGCAGGAGCCATTTCATGCGGGCAGTCTTTCCAATACCCGCCTTCTTTCAAGCGCCGAAAAATAGTCGAAGCTATTTCACCCGGCATGGCCTAGGATTGTGTCGTCTTCGGAAGTCTGTAAAAAGAATTTACTTTAAAAGCACACCTGCAAATCTGAACTGTTTAAGGAACCAGCCTGCTGTGGCACGAGATTTATACCAAAAATGCCGGGAATACCGGGATAGCGCGGATGCGCGGGCACAGGGATTTTACCCTTACTTCCGCTGCATCGAGGAACCCCATGGAAACTATGTGGTCTGCGAAGGCCAGCCGAAGATCATGATCGGCTCAAACAATTACCTCGGGCTCGCTCAGGACCCCCGTGTCATTGAAGCCGCCTGCGAGGCGACCCGGCGCTACGGGGCCGGCTGCACGGGATCCCGGCTTCTCAATGGCACCATCAAGCTTCATGTCGAGCTGGAGGAAGCCCTGGCCGCCTTTCTCCAGAGGGAGTCGGTCGTCCTGTTCTCCACGGGATTTTTTGCAAACCAGGGGGCGCTGGCATCCCTGACCGAGGAGGGCGACGCCATTCTCTGCGACCGGGAAAACCATGCGAGCATCATCGATGGCTGCCAGTTTGCCGATGCGAAGCTGGTTCCTTACCGGCACAACTCCGCGAACTCGCTCCGCAACCGCCTGAAGCGTCTGCCCGAGGATGCGGGCCGGCTGGTCGTCATGGACGGGGTCTTCAGCATGTCGGGCGACATTGCCGACCTGCCTCCGCTCATCGAGACCGCCAAGGAATACGGCGCGCTCTTCTATGTCGACGAGGCGCACTCGCTCGGAGTTCTCGGGCCGCAGGGCAGGGGGACCGTGCATCATTTTGGTTTGAACAAAGAGGTGGATATCGTCATGGGCACGTTCTCGAAATCCCTCGGGTCCATGGGGGGATTTATCGCGGGTGACGCCCAGATGGTGGAATACCTGAAACACCGGGCCCGGTGCTTCATCTTCACCGCCTCGCTTGCGCCGGCCGTCGCGGGCGCGGTCCTCAAAGCGCTCGAGATCATGCAGGCCGAGCCCGAACGGATCGACCAGCTCTGGCGGAATACCCGCAAAATGCACGAAGGGTTCAAGCGCATCGGCTTCAAAATCGGAACCACCCAGACCCCGATCGTCCCCATCCTCATCGGCAGCGAGGCCAAGGCATTCGTCTTCACCCAGCGGCTCTACGAGGAGGGGATCTTTGCCACGCCTGCCATCTATCCGGCAGTCCGCTACGGCGAAGCGATCGTCCGCACCAGCTTCATGGCCACCCACACGGACTCCGATCTCGATCGCGTGCTTGAGATTTTTGAGAAACTCGCGCGCGAGCTTGGAACCTTCGATGATCCCGCCTACGTCAACCCCACGCGCAGAAAAAACGTGTTTGATTTCCGCCTGCCGCACTCCGCGGGAGAGGAAGCTGTTCGAGAGGGTGGCGGAGAAACTGCACGGAACGGATCCGGCATTCATCCCGCCGTTTCCCGGTAGCGTCGCAAAATACCTTTCCGCGAAGTCGGCGTTCCTCCTCCGGCACGGAGAAATCACCGGGTTCATCGCCACCCGCGACGGCCGTCCGGTCGGACGGATCGCCGCGATCATCAACCGCTCGCACAACGAGCGCTACTCGGACAGGACGGGATTCTTTGGATTCTTTGAATGCGAGGACAATCCCGCAACCGCCGCAGCTTTGTTCGGGAAGGTGGCCGGGGTATTGAAGGCCTCCGGCATGGATCGCGTCCGCGGCCCCTACAATCCCAGCATCAACGACGAGTGCGGAATGCTCGCCAGCCGGTTTGACCTTCCGCCGGTGATCGGACTGACCTGGAATCCGGAATACTATCTGAGCCTGCTCGCCGGCGAGGGGTTCGCCGATGTCCGCACCCTGCACGGGATGAACCTCCCGATGCACCGCCTGCCGCAGCCGGCGCGGCTGGCACGCATCGTCGACCGGGTCGCCTCGCGCTCGCACCTGAAGATGCGGACGATGGACATTTCCCGGCTGCCGGAGGAGCTGAAGATCGTGCGGGAGGTTTACAACGCGACCCTGGAGCGGAACTGGGGGTTCGTTCCGATCTCGATGGAAGACCTGCTTGGTGCCGCCGATGATATCCGCGCCATCGCCGATCCCAAGCTCCTCCTGATTGCCGAGATGGATGGCAGGGATGCCGGCGTGGCGCTCACCCTTCCGAATTTCAACGAAATCCTCGCCAGGGTGAAAAGGACGCCCCACTGGCTCCGTCTTCCCCATATCTTTTTGTTGATGAAGACACACAAAATCAACTCCTGCCGCCAGACCGTGCTCGGGGTCGTCCCGGGCTGCAGGGATCGCGGGCTTCACGCATGGCTGATCCACGAGCAGTTCGTCCGAGCCCAGGAGCGCTATGCCAATGCCACACTGGGTTGGATGGAGGACACAAACTCCGAGATCCTGAGAAACTGCGAGATCGTCGGCGGGGAGTGGGAGAGGATCTGGAAAATTTTCGAGAAGGCTCTTTAACTTTCTCAAAACGACTCTGCGGCAACCCGCGCTCTTGATCTCCGCGTAATCCCGCCCTAGCCTGTCGTCTATGCAGCTCTCAATGCGAACAGATTACGCCCTGCGGGCGCTCTTTACCCTTGTGGAGCATCACGGGGGAAAACCGATCCCGATCGGCGAGCTGGCTCGCAGAAATGATGTTCCCAAGCGGTTTCTGGAGCACATCATGCTCGACCTCAAGGCGCGCGGCTGGGTGCAGAGCCTCCCGGGCAAGCGGGGCGGCTACATGCTGAAGAAAAACCCGGCAAAAATCACGATGGGCGAAGTCGTGAGGCATTTTGACGGGTATCTTGCTCCGATTGCCTGCGTTTCGGTCACCGACTACAAGCGGTGCTCACAGGAATCCGTTTGTCGCTTCCGCCGGGTGCTACTCCAGGCCCGCGATACCGTGGCCGAACTCATGGATACGGCGACGCTTGCAGATGTTCTCAAGGGGGCGCCGGTCGCTGATGCAGAAATCGCCGGCCTGAATGGCGACGGAATTTGAATTTTCTCCGCCCCGGCAAGCGCCCCCCCGCTCAGCGCCCAATCGCTTCAGCTCCGCGGAATGCGCTGAGAACCTGTGAAATAATTAGGAAAAAGCCGCGTTGCTGAGGATTTTTGGCTTGGCCAAGGCACGAAGGCGGCGGCAATACCCACAGCGGTCTTGCCGATGCTTCGCATCGCCCTCCGGGCTGCCTGCGGCAGGCTGTCTCCCATCGGTCGGCTGCCCCGCCTGAGCAACGCAGGCCAAGCCAAAAAGACACGCAACCCTCTGGGCGGGCGAGAGCAGAAAAGGCCGTCTGGCGGCGTTGCTCGCTCAGTTACAGCCCGCTGAGGGGATGCGCCTTCGCGAGCGCCTTGCCATCCGGCCTTTTCTACTCTCGCGCGGCTTTTCCTAATTATTTCACAGGTTCTGAGATTTTCCACGAAGTCCGCGACAAAGCGCGGGGCGCGGAGCAGATTCCGCGCATGTTTCGTCATCTGATTGCCGTGTTGGCTTTTCTTTGCATCATGCCATTTGCGAGGGCGTCGGATCCTCTCGGGCACATGCTGACAATGAGGATTGCGTATGGGGAGCTGACGCCGAAAGCGCGCGGAGTTGGACGCGGCGATCGCGCGGTTCACCACCAGCCGCTCCACGCGACCGAGCACAGCGACACGGGCGGCAACCGGACGAAGATCTCCAACCTGAGGGACGCGGGGGTGGACCTGCTTTTTTCCAAGGGCGGGAACCTCCACTTTTTCTGGGACAGTGCCTGCCGCCGGGAGTTCAAGGACGGACAGGTCGGGGCCTCGCGGGACTGCGCCGAAAAGCGCATCACGCTCGCAGGCTACCGGATCGCCGCCCTGCTGAACCGGCTGCTCGATCCCTCGCGGAAATAGCACATCGCCGGTTGCATGACGACGCAGTCCGGTGCATGGTTCCGAACTGGATTTCCGGCAATGGCCCACGCAAACCGCTTGAAGTTTTTCGTTGTTTCCGCCCTCCTCGTCATTTCGGCAAATGCCAGGGCGCTGATCGTTTACGATACGGCAGCCTCGACCGGCAACACGAAGAACGTCATCGATCCGGCGAACTCTGCGACATATCCGGTATCGCCCGCCCTCGGCGTCCCATGGCAATATGTTGTTCGTTACGGCGCGAACAATGCATCGGCCGTTTACATTGGCAACGGCTATCTTCTCACCGCAAGGCATGTGGGAACCTCGGACACGGGGCTTCTCATCCAGGGGACGATTTACAATCGTGACACCTCGTTTTCGCCTTTGCCCATCACTGTCCCGGGACAGCCTGCAATCAATGTGGATCTTCAGCTTCAGCGAATCTCGGGAGATCCGGGCTTGAGCTTACTGCCTCTCGCCCAGTCTGCGACTGCTGACACATCCGCTTCCTCCGTGCTTGTCGGATGGGGAGTGGGGAAGGGGACTGTGATCAGCGCCCAGGGATGGAATTGGGGCGATGACGCGAGCCGGGCATTTCGGTGGGGAACGAACACGACGTCCCTTTTCACATCTGCCATGACATATGCTGTTGGCAACACCACGATGGGCTACACGGCGCTCAGCGTGGCATTCAATTCCAGCAAGGGGCCAAGTGAGGCAACGGCGACGCTCGGCGACTCCGGTAGCGCGCTTTTCCAGTCCTCGTCTGGAACATGGGCCTTGAGCGGGATAACCACTGTGGTTTCGACTCTTAACTCCTCGAAATACTTTCCCTCCGACACGGCCTACTTCGTGCGGCTGCGCGAGTATTCCTGGGTCCTGCGCTACGACGCTTGGAAGGCGAAATATGTCGTTGCGCAGGCCACGGCGGACTCCGATGACTCCGATGGCGACGGGATTCCGCTGCTGATGGAATATGCGCTGGGTCTGAATCCCACCATCCGATCGACGGAGGGGGTGCCCCTCGCGTCAATCGAGGGTGAGAATCTTGTTCTCACTTACAGTCGTCTGGCCTCAACAACCGACATCAAAGTCGAAGTGGAGACTTCCGCCACGCTGCGGGCGGGAGACTGGGTGGTTGAGCCTGCGGCCATCACCGTTTTGGATGGCGCGACCGTTTTTCAGAAGGTCAAAGCTTCCGTGTCGCTCGGGTCAGGCGACCGGAAGTTTGCGCGCTTGAAGGTAACCCGGCTTTAGGTGGCCCATCCTGATGCGCATCGAGAAACCTGCGGGAGTGGCGGACGAGGTCATCGATCAGGGCCCGGGAGATTTCGCCGGGCTTGCCGCGCCAGAAGGCGCCGATGGGGAGGGTGGGGAATCCCCGGAGCGGCAGCATGCGGAGCGTCGGATCGCTTTCGAGCTGGGGGGTGCGCACCGCCAGGCCGACGCCGAGGGTATTCCGCACGTAGATGGCGACGAGATCCTGCGAGCTGGTTTCCAATTCCGTCCGCCACTGCACGCCCCTGCGGGCGAGCTCTTTTTGGAAAATCCGCGGCAGCATCTCGTGGGGAGGGAGGCTGATGAGCGGCACGTGGCCCGCCGCTCCCGCTTTCAGCAGTTCCGACGCGCGCCGGTGGCCGCTCGCGGCAGGCACCAGAAGGCAGAGCGGAAGCCGCGCCAGGATGACCGAATGAAAACCGGCCGGCAGCCGGGACTCGAGCACCGTGATCGCAAGGTCGGCCTCGCCCTGGCCGATCAGGCGTTCGGCCCCGCGCTGGTCGATCTCCTGCAACGTCACCTTGAGTCCGGGAAACCTCCCGCGCAGCCCGGCCAGCAAGGCGGGGACGTGCTCGCGCATCACTTCGGTCAATCCGGCCAGCCGGATGACATTCGCCACCTTTCCGCGAATCACGTCCTCCATTTCCCCGAGCCGTCCGAAGAACGGGCTGATGAAGTCATAAAGCGCGCGCCCTGCCGGAGTGAGCTGGAACGGGCGCCGTTCGAAGAGGGTGGTTCCGAGATCCGCCTCCAGGCGGGCAACCTGCGAGCTGACCGCCGGCTGCTGGATTCCGTAGGGCATCTGCCGGCAGGCGGCGACGATCCCCTCGTGGCGTGCGACATGGTAGAAAAGCTCCAGATGGTGAACATTCATAAAATCGATATATGACAAAAAATTATCGATTATGTAAATTCTCAATCCCGAGCCATCCTCGCCCGTGATGAAAACAATCCTTCGACACAAAGGCATCGGCGGGCTGCTGTTTGCGCAGACGCAGGTCGCCTTCAATGACAACGCCACCAAGCTCGCCCTGATCGGCCTGGTGCAGATGCTGCTTCCCGCCGATGCGGCGTCCCGGGTGGTGAGCCTGATCGCGCTTCTGCTCGTCACCCCGTTCGTGCTCTTCGCGCCGGTGAGCGGATGGCTGTCCGACCGCTTTCCCAAACGGAATGTGCTGTCCGCCAGCCTCTGGCTGCAGCTGGCCGTGATGGTCGCGCTGGTGGGCGCCGCTGCCATCCGCTCGCTGCCGGTTGCGGTGGGGGGATTTTTTCTGCTGGGGATCCAATCCAGCCTGATGTCGCCCGCGCGGCGCGGCATGATCAAAGAGCTGGCCGGCGAGTCCGTCGGCGAGGTCGTGGGGTGGATGGAGATGTTCTGCATCGCAGCGATCCTTGCGGGGAGCCTCGCGGGCGGGCAGTTGATCGACGGTCTTGCTGCATCCGCCGGCGGCCCGTGGCAGGCGGCGGGGATCTCGTTTGTTCTCCTTGCGGTGAGTTGCGCGGTGGCGATCTGGTTTTTCCGACGGGTCCCCGCGCATGCCTCCTCCAACAGGGTGCCGTTCGGGCTCCGGGTGGTTTTCGGCCACGGGGCTCTGATCCAGGCACTGCGCCGGGATCCGGGCATCCGTCGTGCCGCGTGGGGCGATGCGGTGTTCTACCTGGCCGGGGGATTCCTCCTGCTGACGCTTTCCGAGGCCGGCCGCGCCTTGTTTCCCGGTGGGCTGGGGGCGGCGAGGATGACCGGGCTGATGCTGGCCACGATGGGAGCGGGGATTGCTGTCGGGAGCGTTTCCGCCGCCCGCATCTGCCGCTACCGGATCATCATGGGGCTGGTTCCAGTTTCCGCCATGGGGCTTGCAGGGGTTCTTTTCGTGCTGGCCAACCTGAAGGCCGGCGGTTTCTTTTCCTTCGCCGGGCTCTTTGCGCTTGGCGTGTGCGGGGGATTGTATCTCGTGCCGCTCGGCGCGTTTCTCGTGGACCGGGCTCCCGAGGAGCACCGCGGGTCCATCCTCGCGGGATCCAGCATGCTCTCCAGCATCGCCGGCGTTCTGGCGGTGGCGCTTCACGCGCTGGTGGCAGGCGTCTGTCACTTCGGGCTCCACGGCCAGTTCCTGTGCCTCTCGGTCCTCTTTTTTCTGACCGCGATATTCGCCACGAGCATGTTGCCGCAGGATGTGTTGCGGATCGTGACGTTCTTCCTCGCCCGCTGGCGCTACGACGTGAGGAACCCCGGCTTTGAAAACATTCCGTCCAAGGGCGGCGTCCTGATGGTCTGCAATCATGTGACGTATGTGGACACGATCGTCCTGTCGCTCGCCTCTCCGCGGCCGATCCGGTTCCTTTCGTATGACGCATTTTTCCAGGCGCTGTTCCTCGGGAAAATCCTCCGCATCTTCGGCGCGATCCCGGTGTCCTCGACCAAGGCGCGGGATGCGATCGTCCGGGCGTCCGACTGCATCCGGGCCGGCGAGGTGGTCTGCATTTTTCCCGAGGGCCAGCTGACCCGCACCGGCTGCCTGATGGAGCTCAAGAGCGGGTTCGAGCTGATCGCGCGGCGGGCGCAGTGCCCGGTGGTGGTCGCGCATCTCGACGGCTTGTGGGGATCGATCTACTCGTTCGAGGGCGGGCGGTATTTCACGAAGTGCCCGCACCGGCTCCGCCGCAACGTCACGGTTTCCTTTGCCAAGCCGCTCAGCGTCGCGGAGGCCACGGCATCCCGCGTGCGTGAAACCCTGCTGGAACTCGGCGAGCAGGCGTTCCGCGCCCGCCCCCTCAAGCGCACGCTGGCATCCTGCCTGATCCGCACTCTGGATTCCGAGCCGTGGAAAATTGCCATCCACGATCCAGTTTCGCGGCCGAAGATGTTGCGCAGGGGCGAGCTTCTTGCGGGAGGTCGGCTGCTCGCCCGCCGGCTCCGGAGCATGCCGCAGCGGCGCATCGGGATCCTGCTGCCGCCGGGGATTCCCGGGACGCTCGCCAATCTGGCCGTTATCCTCGCGGGAAAAGTTCCGGTCAACCTGAACCCCACGCTCACGCCCGAAGCCGCACGCTCGTGCCTGGAGCTGGCCGGATTGCAGGCCGTGATCACCGCAGAGGCCGTCGTAAAGAAGATCCCGAACTTTCCGTGGCCGGACAACCTGGTCTTCATCGAGCGCGAGCTGAAGGGGATTTCCTCCGTGAGCCGTGCCTGGACATGGCTGGAAGGCCTCGTTCTTCACGCGTTTCTGATCGAGCGTCGCATGCGCCTGCCCCGGGTGAAGCCTGACGATGAGGCGATTGTCCTCTTCACGAGCGGCACCAGCGGTCTGCCAAAAGGTGTCTCCCTGAGCCACCGCCAGGTGATGGGAAATTTCCATCAGGTCTGCGAGACCGGATTCCTTCGTCCCGACGACCGCCTGCTGAGCGCGCTGCCCCTGTTTCACAGCTTCGGGCTGACGATGGGCATGCTCGCCCCGCTGATGAGCGGGCGCACCCTGATCACATCCCCGTCGCCGCTGGATTGCGAAAAGCTGGCCGATGCCGCGCGCGAATGCGTGGCCACCGTTCTGCTGACCACGCCCACATTCCTGCGGGCGTATGCGCGTAGGATCCCCCGCGATGCGTTCGGCACGCTGAGGTTGGCAGCCACAGGCGCGGAGCGGCTTCCTGCAGAGACTGCGGCGGCGTTCCGGTCGCGCTTCGGATGCGAGGTCTTTGCGGGCTACGGGCTCACCGAGGCCGCGCCGGTGATGAGCTTTAATATGCCCGATCCGGCGCGCGGGTTCGGGGCGGACTCGTTGCAGAAAGGCTGGCGCGAAGGCAGCACCGGACGACTCCTGCCGGGAGTTGCCATGCGCTTGCTTGATCCCGAGACCGGCGAGGAATGTCCGGGCGGTTCGAGGGGCGTGCTTGCGGTGCGCGGGGCCAATATCATCTCGGCTTATCTCGACGGCCAGTCGCCGGAAAAGTTCCGCGACGGATGGCTGGTCACCGGCGACATTGTCCGCGTGGATGCCGAGGGGTTTCTTTTTCTCGAAGGAAGGCTTTCGAGGTTTTCGAAAGTCGGCGGGGAGATGGTTTCGCACGGGGCCGTTGAGGAGGCGATCGCGCGGGCGTTTCCGGATTCCACCGGTCGCGCCCACGATTGCGTTCTCGGCCGCCCGAGCATTGAGAAAGGCGAGGAGCTCGTGCTGCTGACCACCCGCGATCTGACGCGCGAGGATTTGTGCCGCGAGCTCGACGTCCCGAATCTTTGGATCCCGCGCCATGTCCTTCACCTCGACCACCTCCCGATCCTGATCACCGGCAAGCTCGATCTTGCCGCCTGTCGGGCCCTGGTCAATGATGCCGCAGCCGTGGCATGACGACATTCATTCTCGATGGAATCTGGGGCGGGCACTCGCGCTGGGAGCGCCTGCGGAGCCGCATCGAAAAATCCATCGGCCCCTGCCGGATCTGGCGTTACGACAATTCCGGGCACACCTCGCTGGAAGCGCTCGGAGCGGGATTGCGCGAGGAACTGCACGCGGCCGGCGGCCCGCTGAACGTGGTCGGCTACAGCATGGGTGGGCTGGTGATCCGCGAGGCCTTGCGCATGCCGCACGAGCTTCCTGTGCGGCGCGCCGTCTTCCTCCACTCCCCGCACCGGGGATCGCTCTTCGCGCACGCCTACGATCTTCCGGCCTGCAGGGAGATGCGGCCCGGCAGCGCATTTCTCACAAGGTTGAATGAGGGGCCGTGGAACATCCCCACGCTTGCGACATGGTGCGCGCTCGATGCGGTCGTCGTGCCCGGCCAGTCCGCCTGCTGGAAGGCTGCGACGACCACGATTCAAAGCCCGGTTCCCGCGCATGCGTGGCCGGTGATCTCACCGGCGATCCACAAGGCCGTGGTCGGATTTCTGCAGGCTAGCGATTGAAGAGAAAATCCAGCGGGACTTTGAGGATGTTCGGCAGAGGCTGTTTTTCCATTGCCCACGGAGCCGCCGAGAGCGGGGGGATCCACATGACGCCCACGCGGAATTTTGCCGGCCAGAGCTGGCCGCCGAGGCTCGTGACCCGGCCTCCACGTCGCGGGTTTTGATGAGTGAGGTTTCCTGTCCGAGGATGGTTTTTTGGGAGGTCGGCATGGGGTTGAGACTCGCAATACCAATCTGCCCCGGAAAGCGGAAAAAATCGATTCTCCCGCTGGCCATCCCGCCAGGAATCCTGTATGGCAGGCCGATCCTTATGAGCCATTCCGCAAAATTGAAATTTCTGCCGTCGATTCTTCTCTCTGCCCTCCTGCTATCAGGCTGCGTCAATCCGATCGACCCGCTCGGGCCGGTGGGCAAGGGGCCCGTGCCGCGCCCCGCCCGGTCGAAGCCGCAGCTTGCGGACAAATTTGCCTGGGGGATTTCGACGGCCAGCTACCAATACGAAGACCCTGCGGTGAAGCCCGGGCAGAAGGATGATTTTTCAACGGACTGGGATATTCTGGTTTCGCAGAAGAAGGCGCCGGAGAAGGGGAACGCGCTCTACACGTGGACGAAATTTGAGAAGGACCTCGATGCGCTGAAGAAAATCGGGGTGACCCACTACCGGTTCAGCATCGAGTGGGCGAGGGTTGAGCCGAATCCCGGCGTCTATGACGAGGAAGTCATCCGCCGCTACGTCGGCATGGCCAGGCGCCTGAAGGAGGCGGGCATCGAACCGGTGATCTGCCTGTGGCACTTCACGTTTCCGGCCTGGCTCTACGACAAAAAGAACCCCGGCAACTCGAACTGGCTGCACCCGCTCGCCCGCGAGAGGTGGAATGCCTACGTGAACAAAATGGTCCGGGCCACGGCTCCCTACACAAACTACTACGCCCCGCAAAACGAGCCCAACGGCCAGATCACGACCGCCTACATTGTCGCGCAATGGCCGCCGTGCATGACACTGGCCTTCGGGCATTACTGGAAAGCGATTGATGCGAGCACCGGGATGTTCCGCGATGCGGCCTCCCGGATCAAAAAGATCAAGCCGTCCGCGAAGGTTGTGAGCGTCGAGGCCCTTCCCTGGTGGGAGCGCGCTCCGCTCGATCCGGGCGGGCTCATCTACAACACGATGATCCACGGAAATGTGGACCACCTCGACCGGGTTTACGACGTGTGCGACATCGTCGGCTTCAACTATTACTACTCGCAGGCGCCCGGTCCGATCTCCCTGCTCTCCGAGAACGCGCGCCGCGGCCACAACTTCACGATGATGGGATGGCGCATCGATCCGGGCGGTCTCTACAAGGAGATCCGGCGGGTCGGGGACCGCTACGGAAAGCCGATGATGATCACCGAGAACGGCATCGCGACGAAGAATGACTCGAAGCGCGTCTGGTATATGCGCAACCATATCGCCGCGATCGGGCGCGCGATCCGCGACGGCTACGACATGCGCGGCTACTTTACCTGGTCGCTCGCGGACAACTACGAGTGGCACTTCGGATACAAGGCGCTCTTCGGCCTGTCCACCATGGACCCGAAGACCTACGACCGGGTCTTCAAGCCCTCAGCTGGAAAATTTGCGGAAATCATCAAGGCCTACCCGACTGTGAAATCCGTCACCACGATCCAGCCGCAGGCGAATTTTACACCGCTGAAGAAGTAGAGCCGGCAAGGACCGTTCTACAGCGCTCCGTATTCCAATGCGGTGACGGCACCGTGGAGGGGCGGGCCGACGTAGCAGTGGGAGCCGCACGGGCGAAGGCCGGCGTTGCGGAAGATTTTCCGGTAGAAGGCGGCGGAGCGCGGGTGCATGCCCGATGTGTCGCCGCGGAGGTCGGCCTCCTGCGGATAGGCTTCGAGGAAGGCGACGCCGGCGAGGCGGGGGGCCAGGATATGGAGGCCCATGATCAGTTCGTCGTCCGGGATGTAGTAAAGGCTGTCGCTGCAGATGATGAGGTCGTAGGACTCCTCAAGGTCCGGGAGGTTGCCGAACGAGCCCAGCAGGATATGCCGGCGCTTTCCAAACCGCCGGACGGCATACGGGCTGGGATCGATGCCGGTGTAGCGGAGGCGGGGGCGGAGTTTTTTCAGGACCGGCTGCCACTGACCTTCGCCGCATCCGACATCCAGGACGGTGCGGACCGGGCGCTCGAGGTAGTATTCCGCCACGGCGAGTGCGAGGTGTGCCTTGCGCGCGGTTTTGGCCGCGGTGATGACGCGGTGCTCAGGATGCCGATACCATTTGTCGAAGTAGGCCTTGTCGTAGGCGGCCATCACTCGATGCTGATGCCGTTCCTGGCGAGGGTGAGGCCGGTGACGCGCGCATAATCGGCAATCGCGCGGATGTGGTCGGCGCGCGCGCGGATCTGGTTGATCTCGGCGGTGGCGAGGTCGCGCTGGAACTGGAGGACCTCGAACGTGGTGGTGGTGCCGCTGGCGAGGCGCGCCTGGGCGGCTTCGAGCGTCTTCGCGGCGAAATCGCGGGCGGCGGTCGTCGCCTCGATGCGCTTGCGGGTCGTCTCGATCTGGCCGGCCGCATTGTCCGCCTCGATGAGGATCGCTTGCTCGAGTCGCTTGAGCTCGACCAGGGCCTTGGCGACTTCGAGTTTGTTGGCTTCGAGCTGGCCTCGCGCCTCGCGGTTCGGGATCGGCAGGCTGCCCACGACGCCCGTCGTCCAGGAATAGTTGTTGTTCGCCTGGCCCGAGACGCGCTGGAAGCTGTCCGCCAGCGAGGTGTCGATGCCGTTGACTCCGAAGCTCGCGACAAGGTCGAGGCGCGGGAGGGCCTGGTTGCGGGAGAAGACGACGTTGATCTGGCGCTTCTGCAGATCCAGGAGGGCCTGGCGGTAGTCCGGGCGCATCTGAAACGCGAGAGGAAAATCCTTTTCGCGGTCGGCTTTGACATTGGGAAGATCCGGCAGGTTGGCGATCTCGATGTGGGTCTGGAGGACGCGAAAGACCTCGTTCGTGACGAGCTGCTTGAGGAAATTTTCGTTATCGAGCATGTTGCGGGTGGCGACGAGCACGCGCTCCTCGCGGGCGGCGAGGTCGGCGCGCGCCTGCATGACATCGAGCGGGGACATGACCCCGATCTCCGCGCGTTTGAGGTTGTCCGCGAGGAGCTGCGCGGCGAGCCCGCGGGAGCGCTCCTCGACGCCGAGGTTTTCCTTCGTGAAATAGAGTTCGCAATAGATGTTCACCGTGTCTGTGACCACGCGGATGATGCTCTCGCGCAGCGTCCACTCCGAGATCGCCCGGTCGGCCCGCGCGATCCGGAGCTGCGCGAGGTTCACGTCCGTCCCGAAATTTTTCAGCAGCGGCTGGGTGAAATTGATTCCGAGAAACGAATTGTATTTGTCATTCGTGAGCCGGTTGTCCGTGTTTTTTGTGGTCGAGGCTCCGATGTCGTAGGTGAGGCCCCACGGGGTCAGGCCGGCGATGCTGGTATCCACCTCGAGGCCCGAGGTGCGGGCGAAGAGGAGCGGCGTGTCACCGCCGGGGACGGCGGTCGGCGTGTTGAGCTCGCTGTTGAGCGTGCGCTGCTCCTGGTTGTTCTCGTCGTAGGTCACCGATACCTCGGCGATGGGATCGAATTTTCCCGAGGCCGAGAGCTGCTTGGCCCGGGCGATCTGGGGGGTGAAGCGCTCGGCCCGGATCTGGAAATTTTTTCCGAGGGCCATGCGGATCGCGTCCTGGAGGTTCAGCGAGAGGGTGTCGTTCGCCGACGCGGCGGCGAGGGCCGCGAACAGGGCGAGGGCGATGCGGAAAGCGGGTTGCATCAGAAATCCATCGATGCGGGTGGGGGAAGCTGGATGGCCGGCTTGTCCAGCGGGGAGTCGAGCGGGGCGATGCTCTCGGCCTTCCGGACCTCGGGCTCTGCGGCGGGCGGGAGCGGCGTGGCCTCGGGCGCGGGCGCATTCTGCGCGGCATCCTGGCCTGCTTCCTTGTTCTCCGGGGTGACCGGGATCGCCTTGGCGACCGGGATCGAGCCGTCGTCGAGCGTTTCCATGCCCGGGCGGATGGATTGGTAAACATCGTTGAAGCCCAGCAGGGTGGGGGCGATCACCGCGATCGGGCGGATCGTTGCCGAGTCCACCGCCGCCGCGGCGCGCGGCCATTCGGCTTCGTCGTATTGCTTTGCATAGTTCCTCACTCCGCCGCCATGGATGTCGCAGCGGATCTGCGGCACCTCGGCTTCGGTGGCGTATTCGGTGTAGGAGAGAGGCTGCGAGCTTGAGATCCCGCCCGAGGCGTCGGTAAAATCCAGCTTGCACCGCGGGGTGGCGAGCAGGCCGGATGTCCGGCAGATCTCGACGTCGCGGATGTCGGGCGGCTTCGGGAACGGCTGAGGGGGAAATGCGGTTGCGGCGACGTTCATGATTTTCGACCAGATCGGGAGGGCGAGGTCCTTTCCGAACGCGCCGCGGTAGATTTTGGTCGGCTTGTCGAATCCGACCCACACCCCGCAGGTGACGGCGCTGGTGTAGCCGAAAAAGTAGGTGTCCATGAAATTGTAGGACGTGCCGGACTTGCCAGCCACGGGGAACGCGCCGAGCCCGAACTCCGTCGCCGCCGCAGCGCCCGCGCCGCGTTTCATGATGTCTTCCAATGCCGCATGGACCTGGAATGCGGCCGCCGGGGAAATCGCCTTCACCATCGAGCGCGGGGCCTCGTAGATGATGCCGCCGTCGGCGTCCAGAATCCGCTTGATGATGTGCGCCTCGCTCGGGCGCTGCCCGCCGTTCGGGAAGATCGTGAAGGCGAGCGTCATCTCGTCCAGGGTGATTTCGCTGCTTCCCAGGAAGCTGTTTGAATAGTCCCGCAGCGGGGAGGTGATGCCTGCGGCGGCGACCGTCTTTTTCAGCGCCTCCAGACCGGTTTTCATCCCGAGCCGGATGGTTGCCGCATTTTTCCCCTTCACGAGGGCGTCGTGGGTCGTCATCGGGCCCTCGTATTCGTTGTCCGCCTTCTCGACCCCCCACTCTCCGAGGATGCCGGTCTCGCCGCCGACCATCACGTAGCGGTTGTCGATGCAGGCGTCCTGGACAATTTCGCCGGGAAACAGTCCGGACTCGTAGGCGGAGGCGAAGACAAGCGGCGTAAACGCGGTGCCGATCGGGCGGGTGCCCTGGAACGCGCGGTTGTATTCGCTGTGCTTGAAATCCCGTCCGCCGACCACAGCAAGGACCCCGCCCGTTGAATTGTCCAGGGCCAGGGCCGCCCCCTGGATGTATTTCGGCTCCGGCATCTTGGCCGCCATGTTCCCCTTGTTGATCGCGTCCTCGATATTCTTTGTGGAGTCGCGGTATTGGGCAAATGTCGGGTGGGTGTAGCCGGGGTTTGACTCAAGCTGCGAGAGAAAATCCCTTGTGGCCCGCTCGGCGGCCCGCTGCATTTCCGAGTCGAGCGTCGTCTCGATCCGGTATCCGCCGTTCATCGCGCGGTCGAATCCCAGCGCCTTGATCGCCTGCTGGCGGATCATATCCACCGCATAGGAGAGCTTGAACGGGTTCATGCGCTTGACCGCGTAGAGCTTCATCTCGGTCTGCTCCTTCAGCTGGTCTTTGGTGATGAACCCCATCTCGCGCATGCGCTTGAGCACGAAGTTCCGGACGTCGGTGGCGCCCTCGATGTTGTTCCATGGCGAGAGGGCCTGCGGACTTTTGAGCAGGCCCGCGAGCATCGCGCACTGGCCGATGTCGAGATCCTTGGCGGGCCGGCCGAAATACCCGCGCGCCGCAGCCTCGGCCCCGTAAAACCCGCTCCCGAAGTAAACCCGGTTCAGATAAAGCTCCATGATCCGCTCCTTCGAGAAATTTTTCTCGATCCGCCAGGAGAGAAACATCTCCATGATTTTTCTCTGGTAGGTCCGCTCGTGCAGCTCGAAGGAATTCCGCGCGAGCTGCTGGGTGACCGTGCTGGCGCCCTGGGAGATTTTGCCCCGCCGGTAATTGGCGATCATGGCCCGCACAATTCCGAAGTAATCCACCCCGTCGTGCTCGTAGAATTTGTTGTCCTCCGCGGCGATGACCGCCTTCGTGAGCATCGGGGCGATCCGGTCGTAGGGCACCGGCTGCCGGTTCTGGATGAAGATCTTTCCGAAATCGTGTCCGTTTCGGTCGTAGAGGATCGAGGCCGCCTCCATGCTGCCGACCTTCGTGAGATCGAACTCCCCGGCGCGCTTCTCGAAATTGAAGGTCAGAACCCCGAACGCCACCCACGCGGCAAACGCTCCGAGGCAGAGGAGCCCGAGCGGAATCCAAAGCAGCTTGCGCTTGTAGAGCGGGGTCCTTGGCCGGCGCTTCCTTTTCTCCCAACTGTAGTATCTCTTGCTGATGGGGCATATTTTCCACGCCAGAGCTCCGCACGCAATTGGTAAACGCAGGAATCTTACTTTCTCCGGGCTTTTCAGCAACCGATGATCGTGATAGAACTGCCGGGCGGCGAGCTTGCCCTCCCCGTGATTTGCCATGCCATTGCCCGCCCTTCAGAACCGCACTTTCCGGATATTGATGATGGGTGTTGCCATCCTGGGCGCCCTGGCAGCCATCGGCGGGTCGGCCTCGCTTTCCTACCGGCAGACCCGCATGACGGCCGTGGATTCGATGGCGGAAAAGACCGGCCTGTGGGCCGATGCGATCGGCCGCCTCGTCAACGGCGCGCGCTCCAAATTGCAGCTTCTGGACCAGGCAAACCAGGGGGCTGTCTCCACCCAGACTGCTGCGGCGCTGAGGCGGCTGGTTTTGGAAAGCACCATCTTCCGCGAGGCGTGGATGGTCAAAGACGGGCAGCTTGTTTGCACGGATGTCGGGCTCATCGAGCCGCCGTCCCCCATGGATCCCGCCCTTTGCCAGCTCGGTCCGGTCGGCGAGGTCCGGCTCCTCCCGCGTCCCAGCCATGGGGACCGGGCCGATGCGATGATCATCAACTACAACTCCGGGAAAAACTATCTCTACGGGCTTTCGATCCCGACGCAGACGATCGGTGAGCTGATGCGATACGGGGACCGCAAAGGTGGCGATGCGGTCTATTTCATGCGCCAGGACGGGGTGGTTCTGGACCGCTCTGTGAATGCCTCGATCAACGCAGCCCCTCCCGGCAAGGTGCCGCCCCCCGGACTTTCCGAGACCGAGAGCGAGCTTGTGTATTCGCAGATTGTTCCCGGATACAACTACGCGGTGGTCGCCGTTTTGCCCAAGGGTGCGCTTTGGGCGCTCTGGGGGCAGAGCCTTCCGCTTTACGGCGGCCTGGCGCTTGTGCTGGCGCTCTGTTTCTTTGTGGCCGCCTGGGTGGCGAACGCGCAGTCGCTCTCCCTGGAGTCCGAGCTCCGTGAGGCTGCCCGCCTCCGGCAGGTGGTTGCCCACTACCAGCCGATCCTGAATCTTGAGACGGGAAAATGCGAGGGGCTGGAGGTGCTCATGCGCTGGCAGCATCCCAAGCGCGGGCTTGTCCCTCCGCTCGCCTTCATCCCGGAGGCCGAGCGCACCGGCGTGATCACCGAGCTGACCGAATGCATGATGGTCCGCGCTTTTGAGGAGCTGGTGCCGGTGTTCAAGGAATTCCCCCACCTGCATGCCGCAATCAACATCCCGGTGCAGACGCTGACGAACCCGTCCTTTCCCGCGCACGTCGACCGGCTCATCAAGGGGAAGTTCAGCTATGAGAATATTTCCTTCGAGCTCACGGAGAGCACGTCGCTGACCGACGCGGCGCTCGGGCAGCTCCGCGTGATGAAGGATCTCGGCATCCGCCTGGCGGTGGATGACTTCGGGACCGGCTACTCCAACCTCCGCTACCTCTCGCTGTTCCCGTTCGATTTCCTCAAGATCGACAAGGCGTTTGTGGACGGCATCACGAACGAAGCCAAGAGCTCCGGGCTCGTTGACCAGATCGTCTCCATCGGCCGGGCCTGCGGGCTCGAACTGATCGCCGAGGGCATCGAACACTCCGCGCAGGTGGACTACCTGCGCAATCTCGGCGTGGAGTTCGGCCAGGGGTTTTTCTTCGCGAAACCGGCCCCCATCAACGAGCTGATCGAATGGCTCGCCCGGAACGCCGAGGGCGAGAAGTGTCTGCTGTAGCCGGGAGGGTGAGGCTCCGCCCGAACCCAAATATAACGGCTCGGACGGAGCCTCGCCCTGCCTTGCCTTGATCCCCGCCGGATTTCTCTGCATCCTCTGCGGATGACCCATGGAATCTGTTATCTTGTCGGGGCCGGTCCCGGCGACCCGCTTCTCCTGACCCTGAAAGGCCGCCAGTGCCTCGGGATCGCGGACGTGGTGGTGTATGACTATCTGAGCAACCCGGCATTTCTCAAATACGCGAAAGAGGGGGCCGAAATTCTTTACGCCGGCAAGACAGCGGGCACGCACACGCTGCCGCAGCAGGAGATCAATGCGCTCCTCGTGGAAAAAACCAAGGCGGGAAAAGTTGTCGTGAGACTGAAGGGGGGCGATCCCTTTTTATTTGGAAGGGGAGGCGAGGAGGCGGTTGCGCTGGCCGATGCCCGCTGCGCCTTCGAGGTTGTTCCCGGAGTGAGCTCCGCGATTGCCGGCCCGGCCTACGCGGGCATCCCGGTCACCCATCGCGACCACAACACCGTGCTCACAATTTTTACCGGGCATGAGGACCCTTCCAAGCCCGAGACCTCCGTGGACTACTCCGCGATCGCCCGCGCGCCGGGCACCAAGGTCATGCTCATGGGGATCAAGCGGCTGGAGCACATCGCGACCGGCCTCATGGCGGCCGGCATGGACCGGGAAGTGCCGGTGGCGCTGATCCGCTGGGCGACGACCGGCCGGCAGGAGACGCTTGCGGGAAGGCTCCATGATATCGCGGCCAAGGCGGCGGCGGTGGATTTCAAGCCCCCGGCGGTTGCCGTTTTCGGGTCCGTAGTGGACCTCCGGGACAAGCTGAACTGGTTCGAGGCGCTTCCGCTTTTCGGCAGGCGCATCGCCGTCACCCGCGCCCGGCAGCAATCCGGAGACCTGATCTCGCGGCTGCGGGCGCTCGGGGCGGAGGCGTTCGAGATGCCGACCATCCGGATCGAGCCCGCGCCGGACAAGCGGGAGTTTTACGAGGCCGTCGCCTACAGCCATGCCTACGAATGGATCGTTTTCACCAGCGCGAACGGTGTCGATGCATTTTTCAAGGCGTTCTTTGAGATCTACCACGATGCCCGCGACCTGGGTGCCGCCCGCATCGCCGCCGTCGGGCCGGAGACGGCGGCCAGGGTCCGCTCCTACCACCTTCAGGTCGATGTGCAGCCGGAAAAGTTTGTGGCCGAGGAGATCATCAAGGCGCTCCAGAAGGAAACCAGCGTGGAGAATTTGAAGATCCTGCTGGCGAGGGCGGAGGGTGCCCGCGATGTGCTGGCCACCGAGCTCACCCGGCTCGGCGCGATCGTCGACGACATCCCCGCCTATCGCACGGTCCCCGAGACCGGGGATGTGTCCGGCGGGATCCGCAGGTTCCGCGAGGAGGGGGCGGATCTGGTCGTCTTCACCAGCTCGTCAACCGCAGAAAATTTTCACGCGCTGAAGCTCCCGGCTCCGGAGGGGGTTTGTTATGCCAGCATCGGTCCGGTCACCTCCCGCACGATGCAAAAGCTCGGCCTGGCAGTTGATGTCGAGGCCCGGTCGCATGACGTTCCGGGGCTGGTGTCCGCCATCGTGAAATTTTACATGAAGCCCTTTTCTAAAAAGGCAGCAACCCCTTGAGAAAAGGGGCGGTGCGGCTGGTCTTGGATTTGGCGATGTGTTCGGGGGTGCCTTCGGCGACGATTTTTCCGCCGGCCGCACCGGCCTCGGGGCCGATGTCGATGACGTGGTCCGCCTCGGCGATGACGTCGAGGTGGTGCTCGATGACGACGACCGTTCCGCCTTCGTCCACGAGGCGGTGGAGGACGGCGATGAGCTGGGCGACGTCGTGGGCATGAAGCCCGATCGTCGGTTCCTCGAGGACATAGAGGGTGGACTTGCCGCGGCGGGTCGTTCGGACCTCCTCCGCGCGGGCGGTCGGTCGGCGGGCGAGCTGGGTGACGAGCTTGATCCGCTGGGCCTCGCCGCCACTGAGCGTCGGGCTCGGCTGGCCGAGCTGGAGGTATCCGAGTCCGGTCTCGACAAGGAGGGCGAGCGGGCGCTTGATTTTCGGGTGCGCGGAAAAGAATTCCGCTGCCTGCTCGATCGTCATGTCCATGACATCCCCGATCGACTTGCCATTGTATTCGACCTCGAGCGTGGCGGGATTGTAGCGGCGGCCGAGGCAGTCCTGGCACGGCATGTAGCTCGGCGGGAGGAAATTCATCTCCAGCTTGATCACTCCCTGCCCGAGGCAGGCCTCGCAGCGTCCGCCTTCGTTGTTGAAGGAAAACCGGCTGTTCGTGTAGCCGCGCATCCGCGAGGCGGGGAGGGTCGCGAAGAGGGCGCGGATGTCATCGAGGACCTTGACGTATGTCGCTGGCGTGGATCGGGACGTCTTTCCAATCGGTGACTGGTCGACCTCAAGAACTCCACCGAGCCATTCGAGCCCCTCGATGGATTTGCAGTGGTCGAATATCGTCTTGGATTTCGTGCGCGACAGCGAATCGCGAACGGCCGGCACCACGACCCCGCGAAGGACCGTGCTCTTGCCCGAGCCGGAGACGCCGCTGATCGCGGTGAGGCGGTTGATCGGGATCCTCGCATCGACATTTGTGACATTATGCAGCGTGATGCCGCGAACGGTGAGCCAGTCGGTCGCGGGAGGGCGCCTTGATCCGCGCGAGGGATGTTTGGCCGGCGCGCGGAGGGATTGGCCGGTGAGCGACTGGGGCGAGTTGATGATTTCCTCAAGGGTGCCCGAGGCGACGATTTCTCCGCCGCGCCGTCCGGCACCCGGTCCAAGGTCGAGAATCCGATCCGCCCGCCGCATGGTCTCCTCGTCATGTTCGACGACGACGAGCGAGTTGCCCTTTTTGGTGAGGACTTCGAGCGCGTCGAGCAGGCGCGCATTGTCGCGAGGGTGGAGGCCGATCGTCGGCTCATCGAGGACGTAGAGAACCCCGCGGAGGTTCGAGCCGAGTTGCGCGGCCAGCCGGATCCGCTGGGCCTCGCCGCCGCTCAGCGTCTTGGCGCTGCGGTCGAGCGAGAGGTAATCCAGGCCGACCGTCGCCAGGAACTTGAGCCGCTGCTGGATCTCCGAGACGACCTCCTTCGCGATCCCGGCGCGCGGTCCGGTGAAGCGGAGTTTTTCTGTGAGCCCGAGGGAATCCGCGGCGGCGGCGCGCGTGAAATTATTGATCGAGTGGTCGCCGATGAGAACATTCGAGGCCGTCTCATTCAGGCGCGAACCCTTGCAGACCGGGCACTGGCGGGGCTCCGTGTCCTCCAGGTTTTCGTGCCGGCGCTCCTCATCGAGCTCGGCCTCGATCTGGGAATCAAATTCTTTTCCGGCGGCCCCCAGCTCGCTCCAGACTTCCCCGAATCCGCGGCAGTGCAGGCACCAGCCGTGCGGGGAGTTGAACGAAAACAACCGGGGATCGAGCGCTTCGAAGGCCCGGCTGCACGACGGGCAGTTCATCTCTGTGCTGAGAACCGATGCGCGGCCTTTGGCATCCACGATGCGCGCGGTGCCGCGGCCGAGCGCGAGCGCGCGGCGGACAACCTCGTCGGTGGCTTTGGAATCCGGCTTCGCGAGCTCTCCCACGAGGGCGTCGATCGTGTGCTCCTTGAAGCGTTCGAGCTTTTGAAACCCTTCGACCGGCACCGGCTTGCCGTCCACGATGAGCGTCACGATCCCGTGTCTGGCTGCGGCGCGGGCGACATCGGTGTGGAAGCCTTTGCGGGCTTTGACGAGGTTCGCGTAAACCTTCACCGACCCTTTCGCGGCGAGCTTGTTGACCTCCTCCGCGATGGCCGTCGGAGTCCGGCTTTCGACCGGCACATGGCAATCCGGGCAGTGCTGGGTGCCGAGCTTCGAGAAGAGAAGCCGGAGGAAATGGTAGATCTCGGTGACCGTGGCGACCGTGGATTTTCCCCCGCCGCGGGTGACCCGCTGCTCGATCGCGACGCTTGGGGGGAGTCCCTCGATCGAATCGACATCCGGCTTTTCCATCTGCTCGACGAACTGCCGGGCATACGGGGACATGCTGTCGAGGAACCGTCGCTGGCCTTCGGCAAAAAGAATGTCGAACGCGAGGGTCGATTTTCCCGAGCCGCTGAGGCCGGTGACCACGACCATCCCGTCGCGGGGAATGTCGACCGAAAGATTTTTCAGGTTGTGCTCGCGGGCGCCGCGGACCGCGATGACTCCGCTGTCCTTTCGCGCGACAAATGGTTTCGAGGGGGCGTCCGCGACGCGGGCGGCGCGGCCCTCGAGAAGCGGCACCAAAAACCGCCCGGTGTGGGAGGCCGCGCAGGCGGCGATCTTTTCCGGGGTTCCGGTGGCGATGACTTTTCCTCCCTCGTCCCCGCCCTCGGGTCCGAGGTCCACGACCCAGTCCGCGGATTTGACGACTTCGAGATTGTGCTCGATCACGATGACGCTGTTGCCCTCTTCGACGAGACGGTGAAAGACCTTGAGCAGGAGGGCCACATCGTCGAAATGCAGGCCGGTCGTCGGCTCGTCGAAAATCAGAAGCGCGCCGTCCTCGTGCTTCTGGATCAGATGGTGCACGAGCTTCAGCCGCTGGGATTCGCCGCCGCTCAGCGCGTTCACCGGCTGGCCGAGGCGCAGGTAGTCGAGCCCGACCTCCGACAGGAGCCGCAGCGGCCGGGTGATCGCCCCGCGCGCGTCGAGCGGATCAAAGAATTTGATGGCCTCCCCGGCGGTCATCTCCAGCACATCGTGGATCGATTTGCCTTTGACCTTGATGTTGAGGACCGGCGTCCGGAACCGCTTGCCTTCGCACTCCGGGCAGCGGAGGTAAAGATCGCTGAGAAACTGCATCTCCACCTTTTCAAATCCCAGGCCGCCGCACCGCTCGCAACGGCCCTGGCCGGAGTTGAACGAGAACGAGCCCGGCGAATAACCGCCGGCGAGCGCCTCCTTCGTCGTGCCGAACATCTCGCGGATCCCGTCATAGGCGCCGAGGTAAACTGCCGGCGTCGAGCGCGGGCTGCGGGCCAGCGGTGATTGGTCAACCATGACCACGTCCCCGATGTCCTCGTCGCCGCGGATGGATTTTACAAACCCCGCCGCCTCGTCCTCGCCCGGCTCATGGCCTGCAAGGTGGCGGTGGAGAACGTCGCGGACGAGAGAAGTTTTTCCGGAGCCGGAGACGCCGGTCACCGCGCAGAGGACGCCGGTGGGAAATTTGACATCCAGCCCGCGCAGGTTGTGGTGGCGGACGCCGCGCAGCTCGATGAAGTTCGTTGGCTTCCGCCGCTTCTTCGGAACCGGGATCGACCTCCGGCCATCGAGGTAGTCGGACGTGAGTGAATCCACTTTTTTAAATTTGTCCGCCGGGCCGCTGTAGAGAAGCAGGCCTCCATCCGCTCCGCGCCCGGGCCCGATGTCCACGAGGTGGTCAGCCGTCCGGATCACCGCCTCCTCGTGCTCGACCACGAGCAGGGTGTTGCCCTTGTCCCGCAGCCCGCAAAGAACGTGGAGCAGCTGGCCGGTGTCCCGCGGATGGAGACCGACGCTCGGCTCATCGAGGACGAAAAGCGTGTTCACCAGCGAAGCCCCGAGGCAGGTGGTGAGGTTGACGCGCTGGAGCTCGCCGCCGGAAAGCGACCGGGTCGGGCGGTCGAGCGTCAGGTAGCCGAGCCCGACTTCCTTCAAATAATGCAGGCGGGCCACCACCTGCTCGTGGACGAGATGCGCGCTGCTGTCCGACTTGGGAAGCGAGATCGCCGAGAAGATGCCGGACAGCTCTGAGACCGACTTCGAGGCGACATCCGCGATCGTGAGGTCGGCGGGCTCGATGCGGAAATTCAGCGTCTCCGGCTGGAACCGCCCGCCATTGCAGGCCGGGCATGGCTGGTAGCTCCGGTAGCGGCTGAGCAGCACGCGGACGTGCATCTTGTAGGTCTTCGATTCGAGCCACTCGAAATACCCCTTCACTCCATACCACTGGCCGCTGTCCCAGGCCTCCTGCGCGGTCCCGGATTTTTCCCCGTTGATCACCCAGTCCTGATCCTTCCTCGGAAGCTCCTCGAACGGGGTGCTGACATCCACGTCGTTGCGCAGCGCGTGGCGCATCAGATCGTCCTGGCACTCGCGGGATTGTCCGCCCTGGAACGGCTTGACGACGCCCTCGGAGATCGAGAGCGAGCGGTCCGGCATGACCCGCTGATAGTCGATGCCGATGATCCGCCCGAACCCGCGGCATTCCGGGCAGGCTCCCAGCGGGTTGTTGAAACTGAAGAGGCCGGGGGACGGCGGACGGATATCCGTGTCGCAATGCGCGCAGTGCCAGCCTGAGGAAAACGGATGCGATTCCAGCGAGTCCGGAACCACGATGGCGATCTTGTCGCTGCCGAGGCGAAGCGCGTTTTCCACCGCCTCGGCCAGGCGAGAGCGCTGGGATCGCTCGACTTCGATGCGGTCCTGGACCACGGGCACGCGCGCCGGGAGCCGCTTGACCGGGGGCGCTTCGTCGGTGCGGACGATTTTTCCATCGAGCCAGACACGCAGGTATCCCTGCTGCTGCAAAAACGCGAAAAAGTCGGCCGGTTTTGTGCCGGCGGGGACCGGGACGCCGAAGGTCACGAGAACGGTCGCGCCCTGGAACCGGCCCAGCACCAGCTCCACGATCGAGGTCGCGGATTCTGGCCGGACCTCTCTCGAGCAGGAGGGGCAGAATCCGCGCGCGATCCGCGGGAAGAGGAGCTTGAGATAATCGTTGATCTCGGTGATCGTGCCCACCGTCGAGCGGGTGGTGCGGACGTTGTTCGCCTGCTCGATCGCAATCGCTGGCGGGATCCCCTCGATCGAATCCACAAGCGGCTTGTCCATCCGGTCGAGAAACTGCCGGGTATACGGGCTGAACGTCTCCACATACCGGCGCTGGCCCTCGGCGTAGACGGTGTCAAAAGCCAGGCTCGACTTGCCGCATCCGCTGGGCCCGGTCACGACGATGAGTTGCCCAAGAGGCAGCTCCAAATCCATGCCGCGCAGATTATTCTGACGCGCGCCGCGAATACGAATGGATTCCACCCGCGAAGATACGAGCGGTTTCAGAACTTAGTTTTTTGTGGAGGCGCGGAGCTCGTCCGTGCGCAACAGCACCCGCTGGCGCATGATTTTTCCGGATTTGAATTTGACCGTTGCCCGCGCCGGAATGATCACGTCCTTCTCCGGCTTGTGGGGATTGCGGCCGACCCGGGATTTCGTCAGCCGGACCTCAAAAACCCCGAAGTTCCGGAGCTCGACATCGCGGCCGGATGCCAGGGCATCGGTGATGAGATCCAGGGTTTGCTGGAGGACGGCAAAAACCTGTTGCTGGATGATCCCTGTGTCTTTGCTGATCTGCATCACGAGATCGCGTTTGGTGAGGTTGGCCATGATTTGAAAGGATTGTGGTTATCCAATAAGCATCTTTCCTGCCGGTCCGCAACCATCTTTGGAGCAACGGGATGAAAAATTCTCCCGGATCCCCCCTGCGGTTTCATTTGAGAATTCCAGCGATTCACGGCATCCTTCGCCATTCATGGATATTGTCTATTTCGATCTTGAGACCCAGCGGACGGCGAACGATGTCGGCGGCTGGGACAAAAAGCACGAGATGGGGATGTCGGTCGGCGTGACGTTCAGCTCGGCCGAGAACAAGTATGAGATTTTTCCGGAGAGCCGGGTGGACGACCTGATCAAGCGCCTGCAGCGTGCGGATCTGGTTGTGGGATACAACGTGATCCGCTTCGACTACGAGGTGCTGATGGGCTACACGGTTCTCTCGCTGCCCGAGCAGCTCCGGACGCTCGATCTCCTTGTCGATATCGAAAAATCCGCAGGCCACCGGCTCAAGCTGGAGGACGTCGCGCAGGGGACGCTCGGCGTGGGCAAAATCGCGGAGGGGCTCGACGCCATCCGCTGGTGGCGGGAGGGCCGGGTGCTGGACGTCGCGGAGTATTGTTGCTTCGATGTGAAGGTGACGAAGCTCGTCCATGAATACGCTGCCGCGAACAAGGAGCTGTTTTTCAACGACCGCTTCGGCCGCAAGCAGCGGTTGGAAATCCAGTGGAGCGCATGATCCAGCCGCTCAAATCCCCGAAAAACAACTGGTTCCTCTACTGGGTCGATCTCGAGGAGCCGCTCCCGTCCGGCAAGGACTGGTTCCTTCCCACGATCGTCATCGTCTGCGACCAATCCGGCACGCCGGTCGCCCCGCCCGAGATCCTTGAGGAGCTCGATCAGACGCGCGTGGAGAACTACCTCTACAAGACCTTCGACCAGATCGGCACCCCGGACCGCCTGTCCATCGCGGCGAGCGACGATTGGGATTCCGAGGCATGGCAGAGCTTTTCGGCCGATTGCAAGCTCGACATCCGGTTTCAGAATTTTGACAAGCGGACGCCGGACGACCTCCGGGCGCTGACGAAGACTTTGGTGATGAGGGTCGGGCGCGAGCCTCAGGGGCCGGTCCATGCCCGCGAGATGGCACGCGGCCTCGTGAGAACCGCCCTGCGCGTGCGGTCCCGGACCAAAAAGTCCGCCCTTCTCCGGCTCGCGGTCGCGCAGGATTCCGACTGCCCGGAGGCCCGGATCGAGCTCGCCGACCTCGATTTTCAGGCCGGGAATTTCAAAGCCTGCCTGCAGGCCTACGAGGAGCTTGCCGACAAGGAATCCACGCGGTGGCATTCGAAGCAGGCGTTATGGTGGATCGACCGCGAGACGAGGCCCTACCTGCGCGCAATCTACGGCCGCTCCATGACGCAGTGGCATCTCGGCCGGTTTGCCCCCGCCGCCAAGACGCTCGAGGACCTGCTCCGGCTCAACCCCAAGGACAACCAGGGCGCCCGATTTCTCATCCCCATGCTCCACCTGCTGGCGGAATCCCCCGAGCGGGCTGCGGCGTATTTCGACAAGTATGCCGGGCAGTATCCCCGCGATTTTTCCGAGCCCTCGTTTCTCTTTGGCTGGGCGCTCACCTACTCGCTCGAAGGCCGCGAGGCCGAGGCCCGCGCAAAATACAGCGAGGGCATCCTGAAAAATATTTACCTGGCTCCGATGCTGCTGGAGCTCGACGAGCCGCCGCGGAGCCTGTATCTGCCGAACGATCGCGCGGAGCCGAACTACGCCGCGGAATTCGTCGAGTCGTATGCCGTCCTCTGGGACAAGGAGCCGGGCGCACTCCGGCTGCTGCGGGAGGTCTACAGCGAGCTGCTTCCCCGGATTGAAAAAATCGTGCTCCACCGCGAGCAGATGGCGGATTTTCAGGACCAGCGCTACGAGCCCGATTACAAAGAGGCCTGGCAGGCGCTCGTGCAGCAGGATGAGTCGCTGACGAAGCTGTGATCGGGGAATTCCTGCGCAGTCTGGAATGCGGCGGGAGCATCCCGTTCGAGCGGTTCATGGAGGCGGCCCTCTACCATCCGGATTTCGGCTACTACACGAAACGGGTGCGCGGCATTGGGCGCGCGGGCGACTTCTCGACGTGGCCGGAGCTGCATTCCTCGCTAGCCCGCGCGATTGCCGCATGGCTTCGCGCAAGCCCCTCGAGGCATGTCATCGAAGCCGGTGCCGGCACCGGGGAACTCGCCGCCGGCGTCCTGAAACACCTCGGCTTTTTTCAGCGGCTCCGAACCACGCTGCACATCGTGGAAATCTCCCCGGTCCTCCGTGCCGCCCAGGAAAAGCTCCTCAAGGGAAAACGCGTGAGATGGCATCGCGATATGAACGCGGCGCTGGCTGCGGCGGACGGCTGCGCGAACATCTATTCCAACGAGCTTCCCGATGCGTTCCCCTGCCGGGTCTTCGTTCGCGCCGACGGCCAATGGAAAGAGCTCGGGCTGAAGATCGACGGTAACTCCGCCCGCGAGGTGCTGTGCGACTGCGAGCTTCCGGACTCCTCCTCTCTGCAGGGCGACCCGCCGGATGGATCGCGCGTCGAGGTCCATGAGTCCTATCGCCGATGGCTCGGCTCCTGGGCCGGATCCTGGAAACGCGGACGGATGCTCACCATCGACTACGGGTCCGTCATGCCCGGCCTCTATCACCGCCGGCCCGCAGGAACTCTGCGTGCCTACGCCCACCACCAACGCCTCATTGGTGCTGATGTTTACGCATCGTTCGGCCACCGCGACATCACGGCAGACGTCAATTTCACCGATCTGGAAAACTGGGGAAACGGGCTCGGCTGGAAGAAAATCAACCGTTCCTCCCTGACCGGTTTCATCCGCTCGCAATGCCCGCGAGCGGCTCTCGACAGCCAAATTGCCGAAGCCGGCGAAGCCTTTCAGGTCCTGGATATGGGGTCAGGCTGTAGCGGCGCTCTATGAGCGTCGCAAAAAGGGAAGAAAATCATGCGCCGGAACAACAGCCCGGAGCTGCCGGAACCGGAGAAATGGAAACTCGTTCCGCCTTGATACGGCCACCGCAGGCGTCGAGTTCCGCCGCATCGAATACGACATCAAGCGAACCAAGAGAAAAACCATCCGCGCCGCACTCCCCCGCTTCACCGCCCAGCGGCTTTCGCTTGGAAGGTAGGCGCATGGAGGCGCTCGCTGCCGCTGGCCGCCAGTTCGATCCCGAAAAGCGACTTCACCGCCTACGGTCAGGGCCACAGCTATTCGGAAATCGGCGACCAGCTCGGCATGACGAAGCAGGGCGTCCACAAAATTGCCGACGCCGCCTTGAAGTCGCTCCGCGAACACCTCGAATCCCAGGGCTTCGGCGGGCTGGATTCCGTGGGGCTGCTGAAATCGTTCCGGCAGGAATAAATCCGCTTCGCAGGGTTTTCTACCCCAGGCGACCAGCGGCCCGCTCGCGAATCAAAAAATCGGAAGGCAACAGAATCGGCATCCCGTAGCAGGAGGAACCGAGGAGCCCCATAAAATCTCCGCTGTCCAGCGTGAGAAGGACGTCTGCCCAAGCCAGGGCGGTGATGAGAACCGGTCGGTCTTTGCTGACAGGAAAGACCAGCGCACGATCCAAGCTCACGACATCATCCACCACGGAAATCCTCTGCCTGAGTCCGGCCCATGTGATGGTTGCCGTAACGGAAAACTTCCGAAGATTCCTCGTCACCTCCTCCAGGACCCATGGGCTGGCCATACTGCAGATGGCCGTGGATGCCCCACTCGCGGAATTGCATCCAGCCAACAGAACGCTTGTGTCAAGAAACAGCTTCACGCTCCGGCCAGAAACTTCTGGTATCCGGCCTCATCCTCCGCAACCCACTTCTCGATCTGCTCCTTGGGGATGTCCCGGACTGGGGGAAGAACCCCACCTTCGCCACGCAGGCGAGTGAGCAGGAACATCACCAGTTCCTGTTTCTCCTCAGTCTGGAGGACATCGGCAGCTCTTTCGATTTCAGCAAGTGAACTCACTTAAGCTTCAATCTGCATCAACCAAATGCAAAAGTCGAGCGCTTGATTTATTCCGATTCGCCACATGTTTTGGCATTCCTCCATCCATGTTTGTGGCAACGGCATCCTGCCAATGCGTTGCTGCTCCGGGCAATGCCCAGGCTCCATGCGCCTCCCATTCTTCATGTCCGAAACACGGGTCTGACGGCACCAAAAGCGAGCCGATTTTCTCGCCGGTCACCAAGATTGCCTCGCCAAGTGGATGTATCGCCATACGCCCATACAGCCATAGTCCGAAATCCCAGTTTTTCGGGAGACGATTGTCTCAATCCCGTCATTCGCTCGCGCTGCCTGAAATCCCTTCAGCAATGTATAGTTGCGGCCCAACTTTACATCGAAAAAGGGGTTTTGGAGGGTTAAAAATCGGGCGTATTGTGAGCTTAGGATGCTCATTATCAGGCACAAGCACAATCATGAGGGTTGAGGGGGTGCCTCGAAAAATAGTGTAAAGCTGAAAAAACAGGTTCTCATGGAATTAAGGGGTGGTCGCTCCCCCCATGGCCTAAGTCATTGATAGTAATAGATTTCCTTGCTCGTCACGCCCAATTTTTCGCTCTGCCAGTTGACACGGGTGCTCGGCGCTCGGAAAAATGGTGCGGCCCCAGCAGACACCCCTCCCCAAAGAAAAGTGTCCGCATATCACTTCACCCCCATGAATCGCTAATTTGGGATGCTGCCCATTCAGGGATCAGGTCGCCCTTGAGCTTGAGATCAAAGCTCTCGCCTCTCGCCTCAAGAAATCTCGACCACGGCGTGGCAGGAGAACTTGGGCAGGCGGATTGTCACCCGGTCTCCCTGGCGCTCAAGCGGCAAAGCAGTTCCGCATGGGACAAGACGAGCGGAGCTGACCGGGGCGGGCGGGCGGAGCGTGACCTCGACCTCATGCAGGGGCGGCAGCTCTTCGATGACTTCCACGCTCTTGCCGCCGGAGGTGTTCCCGCCGGAGAGCTGCATCACCCCGCCGCGGCTCACGGTCGGCGCGTAGAGCAGATGGAGGATGTGGCGGTTCTTGCTCGGCTGGGTGGTGAGCGAAAGGCGTGCCGTCGAGGGTAGGTTGGTGCTGAGGGTCAGCGCGTTGCCGAGGAAGGCGCGTATCGCCTTCGCGATGAACTCGCGGTAGGCCACGGCTCCGTAGGCGCGGTAGTGGCGGAAAACCGGGTGAGCGAAGTAGAGAATGTTTCCATGGCGCACGCCGCAGTCAAAGCCGGAGGGCTGCTCCTGGTTCGGCGTGTGCTGGTGGCTGCAGAAATGATCCCAGGTGCGGTTGAAATACGGGTCAAAGATCTGCCCGAGCGATTCACCTTTCGTCACGCGGATGCGGTGCGAGCGCTCATACATCACCTGCGGCATGTTGACGAAGGGCACCCGCAATTCCGGCACGGGCAGCAGGTAGTCGTGGCCGCGGTTGGGCTCGTTGTCCGGCGGATAATACGGGCTGAGCCCGTCGTATGCGGCCCCGAGATCGAAGGCGAATTCCGCGCGGTCTTTCCAGAGCCCGCTGTCGCCCGAGAGGATGAGCCTGCCGCCTTGGGCGAGGTAGGCGTCCAGTTTGGGTTTGAGTTCCGCGTCGATGCGAATGTCGTCCGGCAGGACGAGCGCCTTGTAGCGGGCGAAGTCCATCGTGCGGTCGATGAGCCCGAAAAGGAAATGGCCTTCCAGCAGGACGCGGCACGCGCCCTCGTCGGAGGGCGCATCGCGGTGGGTATGGCTCTCGGCCTCGCTGGAGAGGATGGCGAGGTCGAAGACCTGCTCGGCGCCTTGGCACCATGGCTCCTTGGCCTCGACCTCGCGGTAGGCCTCGCCGATGATTTCGTAGGTCGAAGGGTCGAGCGTGCCGTTCGGGTGAAGCTGGTCGCCGACGCTGCATTTCGCGCCATAGGCCAGCATCGCCGCGCACTCGTAGCGCAGGGCGTTCGGGTGCTTGTAGCCGCCGAACTCGCCCCACGTCGTGTGGAATTTTCCGGTCATCCCGAGGAAGTCGAGCGGCAGGTTGCAGGCATATTTGGCCGACATCGGGAAGTGGTCGTAGCCCCAGCCGCCGGTGGGTAGCGATTCGAGTTCAAGGTGGCTGAAGAAGGGAAAAATGTCATGGCGCCCGCGCGGGATATGGCCGGCATTGTGGATGATCGGCATATCCGCACGCAGCGACTTTGCCGCCTCGGTGGTGCGCTGGTAGTATTTTTCCAAGGCAAGCCGGGAGGACTCCTTGCGGTCCTCCTCCTTCTCGGGATCCAGCCCGTTGGCCTTCATGAAGTCCAGGCTCCAGCGTCCGCAGGACTGGTATTGGCTGATGATGTCGAGAAAGATGCCATCGCAGTCCGGGAACAGGAGCACCGCCTCGCGGATCTGCTCGCAGAGATAGTCGAGGTAGGGGCTGTGGAAATCCATCATGTGGAACCCGGCCTGGAGCGAGCGCTGGGCCCAACCGGTATAGGTGCCGTCCTTGTTGACCTCGCGCCATTCGGGGTGTTCGTAGGATGCGAGGTTGTCCACGCCTGCGGAGAGGTAAACCGGCGCGTTGATCCCCGCCTCTTTGGTTGCATCGTATTGCTGGCGCAGCAGGTCGAAGGAAAGGTGCGGGTGGATTTTCCCAACTTTGGTCGGATGGTAGCTCCAGCCATGGTGGCATTTTGAAAAGAGCGTGATCGAATCTACAGCGGCCGCCTGCAGGGTTTCCTGCCAGCGCTTTTTGTTGAATTTCTGCCCGATGCCCGGAATGTGCGGGGAGGTATGGAAGTCGAGGTGGATTTGACGGTAGCGGAGCTGGTGACGATCTTGATTCATGATATTGGGCGATGTTGCTAACTGATCTGCAATTTGTAGATAAAAGTCATGCAATCTTGCATCTGCCTCGGATAGATACGCGCGGCCAGACATCGGCTGGAGGCAATGCCGTTCAAACCTCTCTATTTTCCCCCTGCAAGGATATCCGAACAGATGCCGGTGCCGGTGAACCGGTATTTATTGTCGCCGAGCGGGAGGCATTTGCCGTAGCGGGATTGGAGCGGCTGTGGCGCGGGTTTGGAGAGGAAGGAGAGAAACCGGCTCCAGAAAGTGCCGGAAGATTTGAGCGGCGGCTCAGCGGAGGTGGTGATGAGAGCCTGGCTTTCGCCCGGGCCGACGCCGGCGATGAGGATGCGCACGTTGCCCTCCGTATCGCGGAACTCGCGGGCTACGACCTCGCCTTTCTCGACTTCCAATTTGAGTTCCGGGGCGGGCTTGTCTGCGAGGAGGAAGGGTTCGAGTTCGCGCAGCACGGCGCCGACCCGAGAAAGCTCGGCCCAGCGGCGCGCAAAATCCGCTTCGGTTTGCGGGGCGAGGGCGCCCTTGATGCGGTTGCGGCCGGGAGCGTAGAAGCAATCTGGGCCATTCCTTGAATGCCCGCGCACTGGCCCTTCAGGCCGGGGTCAGTTTCCGGCATCTCACGCGAATTTTCATCCAGCATGACGGTGAGCCCCCCCACAGCTATGTCTTGCGGCTGCGCCTGAAGGCTGCACGAGCGATCCTCGACAAGGAACCCGCAACCCCGATCAAGGTGCTTGCCTACGACTGCGGATTCTCATCGGCCTCGCATTTCACATCGGCCTTCAAGAAAAGCCAAGGCGTCTCGCCCAGCGTTTATGCCGCACGCAAAGTCGTCCGCTGACGGAACGAGGCTGGTTTTTTGAGAGATATAGAAAGAGGTTGACATTACATAGATACTCATGCATTGATTCTTAATCTTAAATAAGAATCCATATATTGATTTCTATGCGATCAGCTCTTCATGACCTTCTGCCTTCTGCCGTGCGTCGTTCGTTGTCCAAATTCGGCGCGGATCTGACTGCAGCGCGCCGCAAACGCCATCTTACCATGGAGATGATGGCCGAGCGAATCGGTGTGGCCAAGGGCACCTATGCCCGAATCGAAAAAGGCGACCCGACGGTTGCCATGGGAGCTTATGCGATGGCGCTTTTTGTGTTGGGCTTGGGAGATCCGTTGGGCGATCTGGCGGACATGCGTCGCGACGACCACGGGCTTCTTCTCGACCAGGAACGGCTGCCAAAGCGGGTCAGAATCAGGAAATCCCCCGCCTCGCTGTGAAACGAACGATCGAGGTCTATGTGGGAACTGACGCAAGGCGGGTGGGAACCCTGCATTACGATGCGGTCGGTGCCCGGGAACATTCCGCTTTCGCCTACGACGATTCCTGGCTGAAGGCAGCGGACAGCTTCGCGATCGATCCCGCCCTTCCGCTGGTGGCCGGTCCGCAGTTTCATCGAAAATCCAGCGAAGGATCTATTTTTCCCTCAGCGATCGCGGACACCGAGCCCGACGGATGGGCAAAACGGGTGATTCTTCGCGATCATGCCAAGCGCCGCCAGGAGGCGCGCAGGATTGGGCAGGATTCCGGGCACATTCCGCTCAACGGCATGGATTTCCTGTTGGCGGTGGACGATTCGAGCCGCGTCGGCGCCTTGCGTTTCAAAGACGAGGCCGGTGTTTTTTGTCAGGCATTCGAAGCAGGCCGCCGCAGCGTTCCGCCTTTGGTGGAACTCGGTCACTTGCTGTCCGCGACCCGTGCGGTCGAAACGGAAAGTGAAACCGCCGCCGACCTCGCCTACCTTCGCGGGCGCGGCACTTCTTTGGGGGGAATGCGACCGAAATGCACCGTCGTCGATCTCGACGGATGGCTGGCGATCGGGAAGTTTCCCAGCGTGCAGGATGAGCGTCCGGTGACCAAGGGCGAGGTGCTCGCCATGACCCTTGCCAGGGCCGCCGGCATCAACGCGGCCGAGACCCGCCTGGTGGAAAGCAACGGGCTGCCGGTCGCCTTGATCCGGCGTTTTGACCGCACGGCCGATGGCGGAAGGCTCATGTATATTTCGGCCGCCACGCTTTTGGGCGCGGATTCCGGCGGGACGCGGGATCATTTCTACACGGAAATCGTGGACGCCATCCGGGTGCATGGTGCCGACACGCGGGCCGACATCGAGGAACTCTGGCGGCGCATGGCATTTTCCATCCTCATCTCCAACGTGGATGACCATCTGCACAACCACGGATTCCTCCACTCGCACCGTGGACAATGGCGCCTGGCACCAGCCTTTGACATCAACCCCTTCCCGGAACGCGTGCGGGAGCTCAAGACATGGATCTCCGAAGAAACCGGCCCCGAGGCCACGATTGAAGCACTCCTCTCGGTCATCGCCTACTTCCGAATCACGCCCGCGCGGGCCAGGGAAATTTTGGGCGCGGTCGAAAACGCTGTTTCAAAATGGCGCGAGGCAGGCCGCGCACTCAGGATGTCGGATCGGGATCTCGAGCAATTCGCCGAGGCCTTCGAACACCCGGAACGGGACGCCGCCCGACAGGCGTGACCCGGTCCCAACCGGGTGTGATCAAATGTGGGTGCGGCTTCCTTGGTGCGCGAAAGGTAGGGGCAGACCTCCGGGCTGACCGTTCCCCACGCGGCGGGCCGGGGACGTCCCTCCCTGCCAGGCATTGCGTCCAACCTCACCCAGTTTTGATCGCACCCGGTCCCAACCACCGAAAACGCCCCCCAATGTCCGTTTTTTGCAAGCGATGTCTCGTTTTTGCAAGCGATGTCTCGTTTTTGCAAGCAGGCTGAATTGCAAGGGTGCGGAAAGATGAAAATGTGGAATTGTCGAGCCTTAATCCAACTCAACCTAGGAACAACTCAGAGCCGTTTCATCTGATTTCTCCGTGGCTGTAGTCGGCACCATGGTCCTGAGTGATCAAGCGGGCGCTTTCCTGCTGGCAGTGCATGGCGTCGGCGGTGATGAGAGAACCTTCCAGCTTCATGCCTGCGAGCAAAGGGGTGATGGCCGGGATCTCGTTGCTTTTTTCCGCGATCGGCACGGAACGCAGCGTCGTGCGCAGCAAGTGGGTGTGTCCGACCGGCGACCACACGCTCCCCGGCCAGCCGAGCCTCCCGCTTCGCCTCCTCAAAATCGGTGAAACTGCGGCGAATCCGGAATCCCTTTTCGTAATAGACAACGAAGAAGCGGGGGAAGCCCTGTGCCTCCGAGCGGTAGATGGGAATCACAACCTGCCCGACCTTGACTTGTTGGAAGGGTCCTTTGCCAGTTGGCTGGTTGTGCGGCCATACGGAAAATCTGACTTCACGCATGCCGTCGTCCGGCGTGTCAAAGATAGAGGAATCCATTTCTCCCAAAGCTGCCAGCCTGACCACGCCGAAGTCCATTTAATGGGGGGTGCAAAGAGGGTGCAGAGGACAGCCAGTTTCTCCGAGTGGAGCGAGCTACAAAACCAAAACTTTGGAACCAGTTGTCACAAAAGTGTTCCAAAATGAAAAAGACTCGGAAAATCCGAGTCTTTGACTTTTCGTAAGTTGTTTATTGAAAGTGGTTGCGGGGGTAGGATTTGAACCTACGACCTTCAGGTTATGAGCCTGACGAGCTACCGGGCTGCTCCACCCCGCGATTAGAATGAACAATCTATCGGGATCTGACTGGGATGCAAGACAAACTTCTGGATGGGGAACTTTCTGGGTGCAGGACAAAAATCTTCCGTCAGGCAGCAAGGGGTAGCAAGTGGTTCTGCGCGGCCTGAGAGTTGAGGCGGTCTTTCCAGAAGGAATCGAGTCTGCGGCTCGCGTTGATGCAACGGAAAGCGAGGACTTTTTCGG
>JAPLTF010000107.1 GCA_026398275.1 Verrucomicrobiota bacterium | reverse complement strand
TCAGCCAAGCCGGACAAGACCGGATCGAGCGCGGCGAGCACCGCGCAAATATCAGGAGGTGCCCTGTGATCGCGCTCAACGGGTTTGAAAACGACGCCTGCGTGCCCACGGTGGACTTCGAGTATCCGGAGGACGGAGACGCGGAGCCGGTGGCCACGCGGGACCGTTGGACCGACGCCCCGCTGTATGGCCGGGAAGGAGGCCGCATGAGCCCGGTGGAATTTTCCACGCTGCTCGCCGGATGGTGCGAGAAGCATCACTTCTCCAACCAGCGGGCCGCTGCCGCCGAGCTGGGCGTTCCCTACGGCACGCTCTGCGGGTGGTTGTCGCGAGTGCGGGGCCTTCCCTGCCGCCTGACGATGGAGGCGGTGCTGCGCCGGATGCGCGGGGGCTGCGAGCCGATTGCGGAAGCGAGCCCATCCGAGGTTGCCGCCGCGTGCAAGATCTGGCGGGCGAAGAACGGGCTTTCCCAAGTCCAAGCCGCTGCGTTGCTCCAGTGGCCGCCAAGCATGTTCCGGTCCATCGAGGGGATGACGGGCAGCATGACGCCGCTCGCGGTTGATGAAATCCTCCACCAGATCCGCAAGCCTGTGAACGCAGAGGAAGTGGCGGAAATCAAGCAGCGGCAACGCCCGGTCGAGCCGGGGGTGGTCGCCGAGCGGTTGCGGCAGTGGCGGCGTGCCCACAGGCTCAATCGCAGGCAGGCGGCCGATGCGCTCAAGGCGATGGGGTTCGCCACCACGGCGCGGACGGTCTGGGTGTGGGAGACGGAGAGGATGTTGCCCAAGCGCCCGCTTGCCCTCCTTGAAAAGCTCGCGGAGAAGCCGCCGAAAAACGAGCCCCGGCGCGAGGAGATCGGACGGAGCTTCGGCGAGCAGATGCGCCAGTGGCGGCGGAAGCGGGGGCTAAACCAACGGGAGGCATTGGCGATCCTGGGCGAGGGCGGCGATCAAGCGAAACTGTTCGAGGTGGGAGAGCGGGAAGCAAGTGCCAGCAAACATGGGCGAGCTGCTCGCAAAGATGGAGGCGGCGAAATGAGCGCGTGCGGACGGCGGCGTTTAGAAGCGTGTGAGTAATTCTCGCTCAACGAGCCGGTGAGCCTCACTGACATCGTAAGCGACACCGGGGCGCAGCAACGATGGTACGTCACTGAGAAATGCCGAATCGCCCATTTTTGCCAAAAGGTTCTGCCTCAATTGTGCGGCGGAAATCGAGACCCCTTCCGCTGCCAGATAGGCGAGAAAAGCGTAAACGATGCGCTCCGCGTCCGCACCGCCTTGAGCGAGGCCGATCCAGAGATCGAACAAATCGCGCCCCTTGCGTCGCTGGTAAAGCGCGCGCAATTTTGTGCCGAGCAATTCGTCGAGAGGATAGGTGGGCACATCGCACTCACCTGTGAACCACCGTGTTTTGACTGCGAATGCGTGTCGTTCAACGCCGAAGATCTGAAAATGCTCGCGTGTGTTTATCTCGATTTTTAGCCGCAGAGGCGTCACCGGCGGCAACTCTGACTGAATGCGGTAGGTTATCGTCGTGCCCCTGGGCGTGTGCTTGTGTTGTGCCGGGCCGAGCCACGGATCAAGTCGCTCGTGGACGATATCGAGCACCGGCCCGATGGGCTCGGGTTTCATCTGCACGAAATCCAGGTCCTCGGAATAGCGTGAGGAGGGCTGGATCACGAGTTTGTGCAGCGCTGTGCCCCCGCGAAACAGCATGTGCGCGGAAAACTCCGGCGAACTGTAAAGTTCCACCAGTGCCCGAGCGATGATGAGGTCCTGCTCGACTTGCGCAGCACTCGTCCAAGGACTGTGCTCCCTCCATTCGGTAATGATGGCTCCGGGAATCATACTTCGCTCTGCGGGTCGGCATTCACTATGATCTGCCAGCGCGGATCTTTGCGCTTGCCGAGCGCGGATTGACGCGGGTCGAGTCTCACTTTGTGCCGGGGGTGGATTCTGATCCAGTCGGCGAGGGGGTCCGCAAGTTGCGGCCAACCCGCTCGCACCAGCAGCCATCCAAGCCGCTGCACTTGCGCCAGTTCCGATTCAGACTGTGCGGCTGCAATCACGCTTTCCGGCGTCATCTTTTCGGCCAGTTCCGTGAGCACCGTCAGCACCGCGTCGAGTCCGCCGATGCGTGCCGCAAAGCGCACCAAGTCCAGCGCGGTCGCCGCGGGCGTCGAAATCGGCAGCATCCCCGTGTAACCTTTCACGGACTCTGTTGGCATCATTCCCATCGTCGAGTGGCGGAAAAAGCGGACCGTCACTGCGGCGTGACACACTGATCGCTCTGGATTCGGAACCACGACTTGATACTCCTGCGGTTGCTGATGCGCTGCCCCATGAAGCGCCGCAGCGCTGAGCACTCCGATGTAGAAAGGCTGCCCGAGATACTGCATCAACTCGGAAATGAACCAATCCGCAGGAATCATACCCGTAGCCATATACTCCACCGGGATAATGACGTAAAAGCCGCGTCGCAGCATCCTCACGCGGCCCTTCCCCACGAGCCGCTGAAGGCCCTTCGTCAATGCTCCCTCAGAGAGTGAAAGCCCCGTTGCAACCTCCGTGCGAGTGAACGCATAGCGGCCGCGCTTTTGGAGCGATTCAACGAAATCGGGTAGAGATGTGATGGCATCCACTTGGATATAAGAAAATACAAAGTGGACAATAATTGTCCATTTATTTCCTCCTTGTATCCAATAAGTGGGGATTCGAGTCGAATTCTTCGGTTTCTGCCACCACATCAACTTTCGCGCCAACTTCGGGAAAACGCGAAAAATGGGTGAAAAATATGGTGTGATTCAGCGCTTCCACGTCGAGGCACCGGAGCAGGATAAAATTGGGGTGATAACGGATCACTCATCAGCCAAGCCGGACAAGACCGGATCGAGCGCGGCGAGCACCGCGCAAATATCAGGAGGT
>JAPLTF010000023.1 GCA_026398275.1 Verrucomicrobiota bacterium | reverse complement strand
CGCCCCCGCCACCCCAGAAGAAAACGAAGAACAAAACCAAGGAAGAAGAGCCTTGTGGGAAGCTTTTGAAGAAGACGCCCGCCGGGAAGTATCCGGTTTTCAAACCGGCCAGATCACCGGGCTTTCAGATCGGCGCCCGCACCCCTGAGCTGGCCGGGGTGCGTGTCGATGCCGGAGCGCCTTCTGAGGAGGCCGTAAAGGCCCTGCTGGATCGTTGTCCGGCCATTCATTGGGATGGCGTGGGTCCGGTCTCCCGATACCAGAAGTATCTGGCCCGGGGGCTGAGGGCTTTGGTCGAGCCATTTCACCCCGGGCTGTTCGATCCGGGATTCGTGTGGCGTACGGAGGATGAGGTGCGGATGGATCTGGCCAAGGAGCACATCGTGATCCAGACGCATCTTGAAGGGTTGCCTGCAAAGCGCTCGCCGGCGGAGAACTGGCGTGCGGTGATCAAAGGGGTGAGGGACCGCCACCCGGAAGCCGCGATCCACGTCCTCGATCCGGCGGGCGCATCACTGGCAGGAAAGGGAATTATCATTCAGGACCGTCTGACGTTCCCGCAGGCGATCCGTCTCGTCGAGCGCTGCTCGCTCCTGATCTCTGTGGATTCCTGGTCGAAATACGTGGCCGGATGGAAGAACATCCCGCAACTGGTGATCGTCCCGGACCAGACCTCGGATTACCCCCAGCTCACAGCCTCGGCCGTGTGGAGGCACTCCTTTCGCGGGCTGCACAAAAACAAAAACCTCACATTGCTCGGCCTCGCTCCCCAGAGCACGAAGCAGGCACGATACACGTTCGGCCCGATCAGCGCCCTGCGCCCGGGGGACGTCTTGCGCAGCCTCCCAACCCTTCCCACCCTCTGATCTCACCGCCCTCTGCCTACCCTACACCCCAATTGCCCGCTCATCCCTTTCTCGGCTGTTATACCAACATTCTTAAGAATGTAAGAATATTACGAGCACGTGGCGTGAGCGCGTGTCTGACCTCGCGCCCCTCGTGACGTTTCAGGATGAGCCCAGCAATCGTCAATCGCCGGAGATGTTCGCCGGTGGTCTTGAGTTCAATTTCCGTCGCCATAAAGGGGACCGTTGGGGCTCGAAAGACAACGGTGCCAGATCAGGGAACGAACTTGTGAACGTCCAGCATGGGGAAACAACGGAAATGCCGGGCGTTGGCGGTCAGCAGAGACACCCCCAGAACGGATGCGCTGGCGGCGATCAGGCAATCGGCGATGCCCGCACCCCCGGCAAGATGGAAATCTTCCATCAAGGTGTCGGCTCGATACCCGATTTCCGCAGAGAGTTCAATGACCTCAACTTCAAAGTCGTTCAGAAACCTCCGCAGAAGGTGGTGCTCCTTTTTGTCCCGGCAACCCTGCATAAGTTCCATCCGGGTAATGACGGAGATCTTCCTCCGGGGGAGTCGTTCCACGGTGGCAGCCGCTTTGGAATTCCCTCTCAGGCACCAGACCAAAACATCCGTGTCAACCAGCATGGAGCCTCGGCTTTCGCAGTCGCTTGACCATCTCGGAGACGGGTTCCTTTTGGTCTTTCCACATGCCCACTGCCGGGTGGCCTGCCATGTGGGGTGGATCGGAAATCCCCTGAACAGGTATGATCACCCCCTCAATCTTCCCGCGGCAGGTCAGCTCCACTTTTTGTCTGCGCCTGAGACACTCCAGGATATCCTTGGTTTTATACCGAAGATCAATGACGGATGCTTTCATTGATGAAATGACTATTCCAATCAAGACATTCTGTCAAACCGGCTCCGGACCGATCAGCCACCTGAGCCCGCAGGACGTCCTGCAATCCCTACCCACCTCCTGATCCCTTCCCGGCCTCCGATCCCTGCCCTCCATGCCCCCTCTGGCAACCCTCAGCCCCAATTGACCACCTCGTCCATTTTATTCGGCTGTTATGCCAACATTCTTAAGAATGTAAGAATATGTATTCTACGCGCGTCACCGAAGGGTTGCTCACGAGAATTCCGAAGTCCTGAAACTGAAGTCGAGCGCGGAGGGTTCACAGATTCTGCCAGGGAAGGGCGGTGACACCTGGGCAAAGAAGCTGGGGCCGCGTGCATCGGCAGATGACAAAGCCCTCACGGGCTGACGCGTTGTCGGCAAGGAATGCCGCCACATGTCGTGCGTCGCTGCGTGAAGGGCGATCCGTCCATTTCACCTCGATGGGAAACAACTTTCCATTGGTTTCTGCAAGGTAATCGACCTCGCGTCCGTCCTTGCTCCGGACATGGTGCAGGGTTCCTCCAAGATATTGCAGGCGTTTCCAGAGCTCGATTCCCACCCACTGCTCGAAGACCGGTCCGGGATTGGCCATCACGGTTTCAGGCCCCGGCCGCAACCCTGCCGCGGCGTGTCTCACACCCGTGTCGAAAATGAGAAACTTCGGGTTGGACACCAAACTTTTCCTCGGACTCCCAGACCAGCCGGGCACCCGGATGCCGATGAACATGTCTTCGAGCAGCTGGTAGTGGGATTTCACCGTCGGAAGGCTCAGGCCGACCTGCCGGGAGATGGACGCGTAGTTGAGTTCTCCGCCGGACTCTGCCGCTGCCAAGCGGAGGAAATTCACAAATGCTCCCCAGTCTTTGACCAGGCCCTCGCGGCGGATCTCCTCTTCGAGATAGATGGTTGCGTAGGATTGCAGCATGCCGGCGCGATCCTCCTCCGGCAGCGTGACAATGCCCGGAAGCTCGCCATACGAGAGCCTCTCGATCAAGCCTGCAGGCGGGAATAGATTTCCCCCAACCGGGGGCAAGACGACAGGAGAAAGACACTCTGCGCCCGGGGCTGCCGGCCTCTCTTCAAGGACGAGCGGCATGAGCCGGTGGAGGAGAGCGCGACCCGGGAGCAAATTTGCGCCCGTCAGCCGCAGCTTCCTCGCCGAGCTGCCGAGCATGACAAATCGCCACCGCGTCTTTTCCCGGTCATAAAGGTGTTGCACCGCATCAAACACGGACGGGACATTCTGAGCCTCGTCCACCAATACAAAATGCGTCCCGGGCTTCTTCTTAAGCGCCTCGCATTCTCTGACGAACGCTCCAGGGTCGGCCAGGAGCCGGGTCCGCTCTGCGGGATTCGAGAAGTCGTAAGCCAGCGATGGGGTCGGAACGAGATGCCGCACCAATGACGATTTCCCCGTCTGTCTGGCCCCGAAAAGAATATGCACATACGGCTTGAGCAGGCTTCGCTTCAATCCGGCCTCAATATATCGCTGAAACATCGTTTTATTTATATCGTCTTTTTATAAAACGAGCATGTCAATGGAATTTGCCGGCGAACTCCTCGATCGCCGGCGAATCGTCGTCCTGGATGGATTTTCAAAAGGGAGAGATCGTGGAGTGGACGATTGAAACCCGCAGACGGCTCACGCTGCGCCGCACGAAGCGGAAGCAAAAGAGGGCGGAGTCATTTTTCACCGAAAGCCTTAATGGCTTGAGGCCTTTTCTGCTCCCAGACCTGTGTTGGCCCTGACTTTCAATTCGGCGAAGAGTTTTTCTGCCGACGGCTCGCGCGAGAGGAATGTTCCGAGGAACGCCCCGAGAAATCCGAGCGGGATGCTCACGATCGCCGGATTTTTCAGCGGGAACCACGCGTCCTTCATAAAGTCCGGACTCACCAGGATGAGCGCGATGCTGGAGACGAGTCCGACCAGCAATCCGGCCACGGCACCGCTCGTGGTGAACCTCTTCCAGAAAATCGAGAACACGATCACCGGCAGGTTCGCGCTCGCAGCAACGGCGAAGGCGAGGCCGACGAGGAACGCGACATTCACCGTCGGACCGAGCAGGATCGCAATCCCGATCGCCGCCGCTCCGACGACGAATGCCGTGACCCGCGCGACGCGGACCTCCTCGCCCGGGCGCTGCTCCTGACCGTGGTGGAGGACGTTCGTGAAAAAGTCGTGGGCGAAGCTCGTGCTCGCGCTGATCGTCAGCCCGGCGACGACCGCGAGGATCGTGGCGAATGCGACCGCGCTGATGAATGCGAAGAAGACCTCGCCGCCGAGCTCGTGAGCGAGCTGGGGAGCGGCCATGTTCGTTCCCCCGTGAGCCTTCAGAAAGTCCGGCCCGAGGAGGCTCGCCGCGCCGAATCCGAAGAACGTCGTCATGATGTAGAACAGCCCGATGATGATCATCGCCCACACCACGCTCGATCGCGCGGTCTTCGCGTCGGGCACGGTGTAAAACCGGATCAGGATGTGCGGCAGGCCGGCGGTTCCGAACACGAGCGCCATGCCGAGCGAGATCTGGTCCCACGGATTGTGGAAGAGCAGCCCGGGCGTCAGGAAGTTCCGCGTGACCACCTCCCCGTTCGCGCCGGTGGATTTGATGGCTGTCAGCGAGCTGAAAAACTCGCCCAGATCGAAATGGAATTTGCTGAGCACGAGAATGCTCAGGAACACGCTGCCGCTCATCAGCAGGATCGCCTTGATGATCTGCACCCAGGTCGTCGCCAGCATGCCGCCGAACACAACGTATACGACCATCAGGATCCCGACTCCGACGACCGCCATCTCGTAGCTCACGCCGGGGACCAGCTGCCGGACCAGCGTCCCGGCCCCGACCATCTGGGCGATCATGTAAAAAACTGAAACCGTCAGCGTGCTGAGCGACGCCGCCGCGCGGACCGGGCGCGGTTTCAGGCGATAGGCCAGCACGTCGGCCATCGTGTATTTTCCGGCGTTTCGCAGCGGCTCGGCCACGACGAACAGGACGGTCAGATACGCGACGAGGAACCCGACCGAATACATGAACCCGTCGTATCCGTTGAAGGCGATCATGCCCGCGATGCCGAGGAAACTGGCCGCGCTCATGTAGTCGCCCGCGACCGCGAGCCCGTTCTGCCATCCCGTGATCCGGCGGCCGGCCGCAAAATACGCGCTCGCCCCGGTGGACTTCCGCGCGCTGAAATACGTGATGACCAGCGTCGCTGCGACAAACGCAAGAAACATGAAGAGTGCCGTCCGGTCGCCGGGCGCTGCAAGGGCTTCCGCGATCATCTGGCCTCCTTGCTTTGGAATTTCGCGATCACCGCAGCCGCCCGCTTATCCCATCCCGCCGCCACCGCGACGTAGAGGGCGGCCAGCACCCAGGCCATGGTGAACTGGGAGAACGCAAACAGATACGCCACATTCACCGCCCCCCAGACCCGTGTTTCCATCAGCTTCGGAAACCAGCCGACCCCGATTGGCAGCGCAAAATAGTAGACCACGAAAACCGCCGTCGCCGGCACCACAAACGCCGCCTTCGATTTCAACAGCGCGATAAAATCCGCATCCGCCTCGATCGCCTCCCAGTCAGCCAGCGCCGCATCCTCCGCGCCCGTCCGCTCATGGGCGGGCTTCCGTTGTGGACGGCCCAAAGGCGCAATGTCGGTCGGTGCTGCGGATTCCGGGGTCAGGTCTCGCGCGTCTCGTTCTGGGGAACTCATGACGTGGATCAATAGTGAAAGTTGGAGAGGTTGTCCAGCGGGACGCGATGACGTCAGGGCGCCAGTGGCTCAAGCAGGAGCCCGTCCGCATCGACCACGAACGGCGAGAGGGTTTCCATCGCGCGCCCGGGAACGGTCGCGGAAACCTCGATGAATTCCCCTTCGTAGCTGACGTGATGAACGGTCCCCTCGCGGTGCAGGCGCGCGAGGATGTCGGTGCGGGCATGGGGAAGCCGGAGGTCAGCCCTCTTTGTGCCGTTGCTGACAAACTCCGAGATCCGCTCGACGAGTTTGCCGAAGCCGTCGCCGCTTTTGACCGAGATGTAGACCGCGCCTGGAAAATGCTTTCGCAGCACCTCGCGGGTTCCATCGTCGCCGACCTTGTCCATCTTGTTGAAGACGACCAGGGTTTGCTTGGTGTCGGCCCCGAGGTCGGCGAGGACGCTCATGGTGGTGTTGTAAAATTCGATCACCCGCGGCTGTGAGGCATCGAGGACGTGGATGAGAAAATCGGAATGCGCGGCCTCCTCGAGGGTCGCGTTGAAGGATTCCACCAGCTCGTGCGGGAGCTTGCGGATAAATCCCACGGTGTCCGTGAGCAGCAGCGGCTGCTTGTTCGGCAGGGCGATTTTGCGCGTCGTGGTGTCGAGCGTGGCGAACAGCTTGTCCTCGACCAGCACGTCCGCGCCGGTGAGCTTTTGCAGGAGCGATGATTTGCCGACGTTCGTGTAGCCGACGATCGCCGCGTTCGGCACCGGGGCCCGCTTGCGGTCCTTGCGCTGGGTGGCGCGCGAGCTCCGCACGCCGACGAGCTCCCGCTTGAGCCGGTCGATCTGGCCGCGGATCTTGCGCTTGTCCTGCTCGAGCTGGCTTTCTCCATCGCCCTTTGCACCGATCCCGCCGCCCTGCTGTCCGAGGTGGCTCCACGCGCGCGTGAGGCGGGGCAGGGAGTAGGCCATCCGCGCCAGGTCCACCTGGATCCGGGCCTCGCGGCTCTGCGCCCGGTTTCCGAAGATATCCAGGATGATCTCGCGCCGGTCGATCACGGTCACCTTGGAGAGCGTTTCCCAGTTCCGCTGCTGGGCCGGTGTGAGCTCGTTGTCAAAGATGACCACATCGCAGCCGGTTTCGGCGATGCGCGCGCAAACCTCCTCCGCCTTGCCCGAGCCGATGAGGTAGCGCGCCTGGGGTTCGCGGTTGTAAACGACCATGCGATCGATCACGGGAATGCCCAGCGTGCGGACAAGCTCCTCAAGCTCCTCCAGCAGATCTTTCGCATCGTCTTTCAGCGCAGGATCGCCATACGCGCCGGCCAGCAGCGCGCGCTCGACCATCTTGTCCCGGGCCTTGATCTCAAACATTTGTCCACCCTAGCAGAGAATCCCGCCTTGCGCCATGCCGGCGATTCTGCGCGATGGCAATCGGGTGTGATCAAAAGTGGCTGCCCGCGCTCATCGAAAGTGAGCGAGCCGAAGCCCATCAACACGGGCCCGAGGAAAGGGCTGAATCAGGTTATCTGCACACCATGTGGGATATCGATTATGTGCCGCCGTGTTCCGTGCCGATGGCCGGAGCTTTCGCATCAGGAGATTCCTGACGCCGAGGTCAGGCGGCTCCCGATTGATTCCGCCTCCGCGGGGGGGCAGAATTCTTCCTGGGGAAACAATGGGGCGCAATCGGAGAACCCCCATCGGGTCCCGCCACACAAACTTCAAATCCCACCCAGCGCAACATCCAATGATTTTCCTGAGCTCAGCCGCCGCGTTCGGTTTTATCGGGTTTATCTCGATTCTCAGAGACCGCCACACGACGGCGCTTTTCAACTTTGCCTGGTGTCTCATCCTGCTCTTTTCCTACTGCTTTTTCCCAAGGTTTCCCCAATGATGTGGTTCTGGCAAATGGTTTTCCAAGGGCGCCTTCTTCATCTCTTTCAGGAGCACCTGTTTCCCCTCTGCCTGTGGGTGGCTTTCTGCATGGGAGCCGGGGCGGCCATTGGGTTGCTTCACTTTTTTTATGCCGAACCCTACGCGATCGTTAGGACGTCAGGAAGAGGGCCGTGTGGATCGCTGCCGTAAGCGGAGGCCTCATTTCCTGCGGCCTCGTGCTGGTCTTTGATCTTGCCCCCAATGTCCTGATCTTTGCGGGATTCATGGTTCTGGGGGCGGCGATCTCGGGCGGTTCGGGACTCCTCCCTTTCACTGTTGCGTTGCCGGCATTGCGGCGAGCGGCCGGCAATTTAAAAGAACGCCGCCTGGTAAGCCACCATGGCAAAGAGCGGCTGAAGGACTAGCGCTCATCCCATATCGGATTTCCTCATCGCCCGTGATCTCCAGATAAAGAAGATCGCGGGGTAGACGAGGAGCTCCATGAGTGTCGAGGTGATGACGCCGCCGACCATCGGCGTGGCGATGCGCTTCATCACATCGGCTCCGGCCCCGTGGCTCCACAGGATCGGCAGGAGGCCGGCGATGATGACGCAGGCGGTCATCGCCTTCGGCCGCACGCGTTTGACGGCTCCGTGGTAGATCGCATCGCGGAGGTCTTCCGCATTCCGCATGAGGCCCCGCTTTTTCCAGTCCTCATACGCGAGGTCGAGGTAGAGCAGCATGACGACACCGGTCTCCGCGTCGAGCCCGGCCAGCGCGATGATGCCCACCCAGACGGCGACGCTCAGGTTGTAACCGAGGAGGTAGATCGCCCAGAAAGCTCCGACGAGCGAGAAGGGAACCGCCAGGAGGACGATCGCGGTTTTGATCGCAGATCCGGTGTTGAGGTAAATGATGAGGATGATCAGCAGGAGCGTGGCCGGGATCACCAGCATCAGCCGCTGCTGGGCGCGGAGCATGTATTCGTATTGGCCGCTCCAGAGAATGTTGTAGCCATCGGGCACGGAAACTTTTCCGGCGCTCACCGCCTCGTCCACCGCGCGCCGGGCCATCTGGACATACGTGCCGATGTCCATGCCTTTGACATCGACATAAATCCACGCGTTCGGAACCGCATTTTCGCTTTTGATCCCCATGGGGGCGCGGACGACTTTCAGGTCGGCGAGCTGGCCGAGCGGGATCTGGGCACCGGCCGGTGTCGGGATGATGATTTCCTTCAGCGCGTCCAGGTTCTCCCGGAAATCGCGGTCGTAGCGCAGGGTGATGGCATACCGTTCGAGGCCTTCGACGGTGGTCGTCAGCGTCATGCCCCCGAGCGCGACCTCGAGGACTTCCTGGACGTCGCCGACGTTGAGTCCATAGCGGGCGATCTCGTCGCGGCGGATGTTGAACTCGATGTAGTTGCCTCCCATGACGCGCTCCGCAAACACGCTGGATGTGCCCGGGACATTCCGGACCACCGATTCGATTTCGGAGGCGATGCGCTCCAGCTCCGCGAGGTTCGGACCGGCGACCTTGATGCCGACCGGCGTCTTGATCCCCGTGGCCAGCATGTCGATGCGGGTTTTGATCGGCATCGTCCAGGCGTTGGTCAGTCCCGGGATCTGGATCGCCGCGTTGAGGGCATCGACCAGCTCGTCCACCGTGCGCCTCCGGTGGGCGATGAGGTTTCCGGACACGTCTTTGATGTCCACTACCGGCCAATCCTTCTCGTCCTTGAGCATGACCGTCGTCTCGATCATGTCGAAAGGTGCGGGATCCGTGGCGGTCTCCGCGCGGCCGATCTTCCCGAACGCGTGATGAACCTCCGGGAAACTTTTGATGATCCGGTCCGTGACCTGAACAATCTCCCGCGCCTTCGTCGGCGAGATGCCCGGGAATGTTGTCGGCATGTAAAGCAAGTCCCCTTCGTAGAGCGGCGGCATGAATTCCGACCCGATGTGCTGGAACGGAAAAACTTTCCCGAACGCCGCGGAGGCGTTCCGCAGCGGCCCCTCCGGGAGCCGGGATGTCACGAGAAAATCCCATGGAACGAAGACCCAGAGCACGATCGCGAGCGCCGCGCCGATCACCTGCCAGCGGAAGCGGATGACAAAATCGATGCACGGATGGTAGATCCAGACCAGGAACCGGTTGACCGGGTTCTTCTCCTCCGGAGGAATTTTTCCCCGGATGAAATATCCCATAAGGACCGGCGCCAGCGTGATCGAGAGGAGGGCGGCCGCCGCCATCGAGTAGGTCTTCGTGAATGCGAGCGGCTTGAAGAGCCGTCCCTCCTGCGCCTGCAGGGTGAAGACCGGGATGAATGAAACCGTGATGACCAGCAGGGAATAAAACAGCGTGGGGCCAACCTCGATCGAGGCGTCCCGGATGATCTGCCAGTGGTCCTTCTTCCCGCCGTCATGCTCGATGTGCTTGTGCGCGTTTTCGATCATGATGATCACGGCATCCACCATCGCCCCGATCGCGATCGCGATGCCGCCGAGCGACATGATGTTCGCGCTCAGGCCCTGCGCCCGCATGATGACGAAAGCAGCCAGCACGGCAATCGGCAGGATGATGATCGCGACAAGCGCGCTCCGGAAGTGGAGCAGGAAAATCATGCAGACCAGGGCGACGACGATGCTTTCCTCGACCAGTTTCTCCTCGAGCGTTTTGACCGCGCGATCGATCAGGGCCGTGCGGTCGTAGGCGACGGTGTAGGAAACATCCTTCGGGAGACCCTTCATCGCCTCATCCAGCCTGGCTTTGACGTCCTTGATGACTTCGCGGGCATTCGCGCCGTAGCGGACGACGACGATGCCTCCCACGGTTTCGCCATCGCCGTTCAACTCGGCGATCCCCCGGCGCATATCCGGGCCGAGCTGCACGGCGGCCACATCGCGCAGGAGGATCGGAACGCCATTCTCCCCGACACCGACCGCGACTTTTTCGAGGTCGGAGATCTGTTCGATATATCCCTTCACCCGCAGGATGAATTCCTTTTCGGCGAGTTCGAGAGACCGTCCGCCCACCTCGCCATTGCTCTTCTTGATGGCGTCGCCCACGTCACGGATCGAAATGTCGTAAGCCCGGAGCTTCACCGGGTCGACCGTGACCTGATATTGTTTGACGAAGCCGCCGACAGACGCCACTTCGGCGACCCCCTCCACCGACGAGAGCTGGTATTTGAGATACCAGTCCTGCATCGAGCGCAGCTCCGCGAGGCTGCGGTCTTTGGAGTTCAGAGAATACATGAACGCCCAGCCGACGCCGGTGGCATCGGGCCCGAGCGTGGGGGCGACACCCTGCGGCAGGCGGGATGTCAGGCCGCTGAGATATTCCAGGATCCGGCTGCGCGCCCAGTAGGGGTCCGTCCCGTCCTCGAAGATGACATAGACGAACGAGAAGCCGTAAAACGAATACCCGCGCACGACTTTCGCCTTCGGCACCGAAAGCATCTTGGTCGTGATCGGATAGGTGACTTGGTCCTGGACAAGCTGGGGTGCCTGGCCCGGCCATTCGGTGTAGATGATGACCTGCGTGTCCGAGAGGTCCGGGATCGCGTCGAGCGGGATCGTGCGGAGCGCCAGCCAGCCCGCAACGATGAGCGCGGCCGTCCCGATCAGGACGAGGAACCGGTTCCGGAGGGAAATATCAATGATTGCTCTGAGCATGGTCGGCGGGCGTGGCGGCGGGTTGAGATGTGGCGGTGCCCGGGATCAATGTCATGCTGCAGATGGGGCATTTCCCGCCGTGATCGTATTCGATGCTGGCGTGCTCGGGCATGGGGCAGACGAATGTCTTCGGGGGCTCCGGCGGAGCGTGCTGTGCCGCAACTGGAGCGGCAGGCAGCTCGGCGGGGCGGGAATCCGCATGAGCGCCCTGCATTTTTTGAATCGCCTCGCGGAGCTGGCTTTCGGAGTCGAACATGAACTGCGCGGAGGTGACGACCTTTTCGCCCGGGCTCAACCCCTGGAGGACCTGGTAGCGCGCGCTGCTGTCGCGCGGGCCCAGCACAACTTCGCGGGGATCAAACCTTCCTCCATCCAAGGCGACAAATACCGTCGCGCGGTCGCCGCTTCTCAACACGGCACTTTCCGGAACGAGCGTTGCGGACGGAGAAATCCGGGCTTCCAGCTCCACCTTGGCAAACATGCCGGGCTTCAGAAGAAGGCCGGGATTGTGGAACTCCATGCGGACCTGGGCGGTCCGGGTTTTGGGATCGAGCGTGGGATAAACGTAGGTCACGCGGCCGACGAACTTCCGGCCGGGCAAAGAGTCGATGCTGGCGACAGCCTCCTGCCCGAGCTGAACGAACGCCATATCCTGCTCGTAGATCTGGGCCTTGAGCCAGACGAGGGAAAGATCGGCGAGGCGGTAAAGTGTCATGCCCGGCTCGAACATCATCCCCTCCACGGCCGTCTTTTCGACCACCACGCCGTCGGCCGGCGAATACATCGTGATCGTGCGCGAGGGCTGGGCCTCCAGCTTCAGTTTCTCCAGCTCGGATGCCGCCACGCCAAGCAGGCTCAGGCGCTCGAGGGTTGTCTTCGCGAGCGCTGTGTTTCCGCTGCGCGTCAGCGAGGCGAATTCCAGCCCGGCATTGTAGACATCCGGGGAGTAGGTCTCGAAAAGCGGTTCGCCTTTTTTGACCGCACGGCCGCTGGCATCCACAAAGAGCTTCTCGATCCAGCCCTTGAACTTGGCGGTGACATCGGTGAGCGCCGTTTCGTTGAAGTCCACCACGCCGACTGTGCGGATGGACCGCTTGAGCGGCCCCTCGGTCACTTCCCCGACCGTCACTCCCATAGTCTGGATGGTTGCGGGATCAATGGTGATCGTCGCGTTGTCCGAAGCCGGCCCGGAGGGTTGCTCGGCTTTTTTGAGCACCGGCTGAAGCTTCATCTCGCAGATCGGGCAGTTGCCCGGGTGGTCCTGAATGATCTGCGGATGCATCCCGCAGGTGTAGAGCTGCTTTTCAGCCGCCGTCTTCGGGGCGGAGGACGAGTGGAGGGCGAGGAAAACTCCGGTGAGCCCGATACAAGCGAGGGCAAGGATTATTAGCAGGCGTTTCATATGATGAAGAATGACCGGCAGTGGCGCTCAGTGTTTTGCCGGCGGTTTGTTGTCATGGAGCGCGTTCGTAAAAATGTCGCGGTTGAGATGGCGGTTCGACCCGAGCGCAGCCTCCATCTCGCTGAGCGCCTGCGCCTGGTTCATCAGCGAATCCACATAGAACAGCCGCTGGTTGATCTCCTGGTTTGTGAGTGTGATGGCTTCGGTGGTGTTCGCCTGGCCGGTCCGGATCGATGATTCCAGAACGCCGCGGGTTTCATCCAGGAGGGGGAGGGAGTCCTTCGAGATGAGCGTGGCGATGGAGCTGGTCTTCGAGGCGCGAACGCGCGCGGCGGCGATCTCGGATTCGATGCCACGCTTTGCGGCCTCCAGCTCGCGTCCCGCCCGCTCGCGGCCGGCGGTCTTCTCCGCGATATTCCCCTGGTTCCGGTTCCAGACCGGAAGCGGGAGGATGACGCGCGCACCGAGAAAATTTTCATTCATGAGATCCGGCCCGTCGAGCGTCCGCATGAACTCGTATTCCACGCCCACTGTGACGTCCTCCCAGACCTCCGAGCGGGCGAGCGCGATTTCCGCCGCTGCGGCATCTGCTTCGAGCGCGGCGCGAACCAGATCCGGCCGGTAGAGCTTCTTTGTGCCAGCCGCCGATTTCAGACGGGAGATGATTTCTGCCAGGGAGCCGCTCAGGTTCAGCGTCTGCGCGCCGGTGATTCCCAGCGAGCCTTTGAGTGCGGCCAGCGCGGCCTCCTCGTCGGCCTCGAGGGACAGCAACTGTTGCCGCAGGCCCTCCCGCTCGACCTTCGCGAGATTGACGGCCATGGCTGATGTCTGCCCCGCCTGCAACCCGGCCTCATTCAGCGCGATCAGCGAATCCATCGAGGAGGACAATTTTTTCAGCGCGGCCGCTTTTTCCGCGGCCGCCCGGGCCTGGATGAACATCCGCTGGACTTCAAGGATCAGCTTGCGCTCGGCGTCGCGGACATCGCTGAGCGCGATCGCCACCTCCACACGGGAAACCTTCTGCGCGCGGGCCAGACGTCCGCTCCACGGAAAGCGCTGCATGAGGGAGGCCATCGCCTTGTCCTGGACCTGCCCCCCGGAAAACAGATCCGCGCGATAGGACAGGTCGATTTCGGGGTTTGGCCAGAGGCCGGCCTGCAGGAGGCGGCCGCGCGCCTGGCCGATCGACGAGTAGGCGGCCTGGATGACCGGGCTGTGGGTCAGAGCAAATTTTTGCGCCTGATCGAAATCCAGGGTCTCTGCCGCGAGGAGGGCGGGGAAGAGAAATAGGGCGCAGGCAATTCTTCTCATGTTGGAATGTAGAACGATTAATGCGGCGGCGTCCCTCAAAAAGACCCGGGGCAAACGCATGAAAACGCCCTGGGCCATTCACAGGCGGGACGCCTGTGCTCCCTGTATCAGCCAGACCCAGCGGTAGTTTTAAGGCAGTTGCCCCGGGAATGAAATCTGGCAAACGGTCGGGATTTCGATTTTTCTGCCAGGGATGAAGACCGTTCTTGAGACGATACTGGAGGATGTGCGCGAGGCGGTGACAGCGGCCCGGTTGAGCCGCCCGCAGGCCGATGTGCGCCGGATGGCTGTGGATGCGCCGCCGCCGCGGGATTTTCATGGGGCGCTGGCGGGTTCGTTCGGGCTGATCGCCGAGATCAAGGAGCGGTCGCCGAGCGTCGGCCCGATGCGCGCGGAAAATGTCCGCGAAGCGGCGTCCGCCTATGCGGAATCCCCGGTCGTGCGTGCGGTGTCGGTCCTCACAAACGAGCGCCATTTCGGGATGAGCATCGAGCGGCTTGCGGCGATCCGGAAAGAAGTCCCGCAGCCGGTGCTGCGGAAGGATTTCATCATTGAGGAATACCAGATCCGCGAGGCGAGGGCGTTCGGCGCGGATGCCATTTTGCTGATGGCGAACGTCCTCGATGCCGCTCGCATGGCCGGGTTCTATGACCTCACGCGCGAGCTGGGGATGGAGGCGATCTTCGAGGTTCATACGTCCGATGAAATCCACACGCTGCCCGCAGGGGCCCGGGTGGTCGGAATCAACAGCCGGAAATTTAAAACTTCCGAAGGCTTCGTTGGGGCCGGCGGATCCTCGGCAAAAGATTTCAGCCTGGATCTCGGGGTCTTCGGGTTGGTGGACGAACTGCCCAAAGCCGCCTTGAAGGTCGCCGAGAGCGGGATCAGCCCCTCGACGCTTGATGGCGTGAGGGAAAAGTTCCAGGCCGCGCTCGTCGGAACCTCGCTGCTGCGGGATCCGCGGGGATTGCGGGCGTGCCTGCGGGAGTTCGAGGAAGCGGCGGGATAGTCCGCATGTCTCACACTCCGGTTTGAGAGGCTGCGGGTTGTAGCCGGGGTCTGTGACCCCGGGTCGCTTGGCAAGCAAACGGGGGTCGGCGCTCATAGAGCACCCCTACAACGTGACCGTGAGAGAAGCGCAATAGCGGCTACGACTGCCGCGCGAGAAGCTTTTGCGCGAGGGCGCGGAGGATGGCTGACCGTTCGCTGATCGGCGAGAGGCAGGCGAGCGCTTTTTCGGTGAGCCGTGCGGCTTCTTTTTTCGAGGCCTCGAGGCCGAGCACGGCGGGGTAGGTTGTCTTTCCGGCGGCGGCGTCCTTTCCGGCACTTTTGCCGAGCTTTTCGCTGGATTGCGTGACGTCCAGAATGTCGTCGATGACCTGAAACGCGAGGCCGAGGTGGTCGCCGAATTCCTCGAGGATCCGAAGCGTCCGCGGGGTGGCGTTCGCGCTCATGGCTCCGAGCTTGAGACTGCAGATGATCATGGCCGCCGTCTTGCCGCGGTGGATGAACCGCAGGCCCGCCGCATCGGATTTTTTCCCTTCGGCCTCGAGATCCGCCACCTGCCCGCCGATGAGAAACCGGCTGCCCGCAGCACGGGCGAGTTCGGAAATGGAGTCTGCCAGGTCGTATCGCTCGGTCGGTTTGGTTTTCGCCAAAATTTCGAATGCCACGGTGAGCAGGGCGTCGCCCGCCAGGACGGCGACCCCGTCGCCGAAGACTTTGTGGGACGTCGGGCGTCCACGGCGGAGATCATCGTTGTCCATGCACGGCAGATCGTCGTGGATGAGCGAATACGTATGCACGCACTCGACCGCGCAGGCGGCCGGCAGGGCATCCGCCAGCCGCCGGATCCCGCAGGCCTGGGCGGCCGCGAGGCACAGCGCCGGCCGCATCCGTTTCCCTCCGGCAAACAGGCTGTAGCGCATCGCGCGATGGATGGTTGCGGGCTTGGCGGATTCCTTCGGGAGCCACTGGTTCAGCATGCGGTCAACGGTCCGCGTATAGTCGGCGAGCAAGGCGTCGAGATTCATCAGGAGAAAAAATGTCTACAGGTTCCGGGAGGGGAACTGCAAGCACGGCCGTGCCTCCGATCCGCGCGTGCCCGACATATGCGGGAGGGCGAGGCTCCGTCCGAGCCCATAGATTTCGGCTCACACCGAGGTTCGCCCTCCCGGCTACTTCTTCTCCGGCTTCTCGAACAATTGCTTATATTGCCCGTAGCCTTCCTTCTCCAGGTCTTCGACCGGGATGAACTTGAGTGCGGCCGAGTTGATGCAGTAGCGGTCGCCGGTCGGGGCGGGACCGTCGGGGAAGAGGTGGCCGAGATGCGAGTCCCCTTTTGATGAACGGACTTCCGTGCGGACCATTCCATGGGAGTCGTCCTTCTTTTCCACCACGGCCTTGTCGTCAATTGTGCGGGAAAAGCTCGGCCATCCGGTGCCGGAATCAAATTTGTCCTTCGAGCTGAAGAGCGGCTGGCCGGAAACGATCGAGACGTAGATCCCGTCGCGGTGGTTGTCCCAGTATTCGTTTTTGAACGGTGGTTCCGTCCCGCACTGGGCGGTGACATATTGTTGGAGCGGGGTCAGCATGGGTTTTTGGTCATCTGCAAGCGCCAGGCCGGCGGTGAGTGCGAGCGCGGCGAGCACGGCGGGTTTCATGGCGGGAATGTGGCACGGAGCAGGAGACTCCGCCAATGGAATCCCCGGGGCCCCTTACCTGGCCTGCAGGCGCATCGTCTGCTCGAGAATACTCTGCGCGACCTCATCATGGGCGAGGCCGGTCGAATCCAGGCGGAAATCCGCCACGCCGTCGTAGATCGCCCGCCGGGAGGCGAGGAGTTCGTCGAACGTTTTCCTTGGGTTTTCTGTCTGGAGAAGCGGGCGCCTCTGGCTGCGGGAGGCGCGCTCAAAAAGCGCGTCCGGATCGGCATCGAGCCACGCCACCGCACCGATTTTTTTCATGGCGGCCCGGTTCGATTCGCGCAGGACCGCACCTCCGCCGGTGGCGAGAACGATGCCCGCCACCCCGACCAGGCCGGCGATCACCCGCTCCTCGATCGCGCGAAAGCCCTCCTCGCCGCCGGCGGCAAAGATCTCCGGGATGCTTTTGTTCTCGGCCTGGGCGACCAGCTCATCGGTGTCCACGAACCGGTGTCCGGTCAGGAACGCAAGACGGCGGCCGACGGAGGATTTTCCGCAGCCCATGAAACCGATGAGAACAACATTGGGAAGCACCGGGTCATAATCTCACGACCTTTTTGGCACGCGAGCCTTTTTGATCCCTCTCGACCTCGAACTCCACGGCATCCCCGTCCTTGAGCGAGCGGTAGCCGTCGGCGGCGATCACGCTGAAGTGGACAAAGACATCCTCTCCGGTTTCGGGGTCCACAATAAACCCGAAGCCCTTTTTGTCGTTGAACCACTTTACTGTTCCTTTTGGCATGCGGTGTCTGGTAATTCTGCGGGGCAGAACAACACCTCGCGTCCGCAGTGGTAAATTCCGGCGGACGGGAGTCAACGGCTGTTAGGAAACAATTTCGTCACAAATGAAAACCATGCCATGTGAGCGGTCGCGGGATTCCAATTTTCCACTGTGAGAGTTGAAACGCGCGTGGCTGCAGCCGGGGAGGGGATTCATGATGCCGCCGCGCTTCTGGCTGCGGGCGGGCTTGTGGCGCTGCCGACCGAGACGGTCTACGGGCTCGGGGCGAACGCGCTTGATCCCGTGGCCTGCGCGCAGATCTTTGAAGCCAAGGCCAGGCCGCTGAGCGATCCCCTGATCGTGCACATTCCCTCGATCGATTGGCTCGACCGTCTGGCGATCGTTCCGGAAGCCGCGCGGCGGCTGGCGGAGAAGTTCTGGCCCGGCCCGCTGACGCTGGTGCTCCCGCGCCGGGCGATTGTTCCCGACCTCGTGACCGCCGGGCAGGAGACCGTGGCGATCCGCATGAGTTCGCATCCGGTTTTTCAGGCGGTGCTGGCGGCGTTCGGGAAACCCGTCGCCGCGCCCAGCGCGAACCGCTTCGGCAGGATCAGCCCCACGTGCGCGGAGCATGTGCTTGCGGAGCTGGGGGGAAGGATCCCGTTCGTCCTCGACGGCGGCCCCTGCCGGCACGGCATCGAATCCACGATCGTCCTCGTCACCGGGGACGGGCTCCACATTTTACGCCATGGCCCGGTGACCGAGGAGGAGCTGGCTGCGTTCGGACAGGTGCGCGGTGCCGTGTCCGGAATCTCCGCGCCCGGCGGCCTGCTGAGCCATTATGCTCCGCGGACGCCGATGCGGATCGCTGCTCCCGTGGAGCAGGAGTCCCGCCTGCTGTTCCCTCAACAAGAAGGCAGCCGGGACGGCCGCCCCACAGCCCCTGCCATCGGGCTACTTTCCTGGAGTTCCTCCGGCGAGGGTTTCGCCGAAGTGGAACACCTCTCACACAAGCAGGATCTTCGCGAGGCGGCTTCAAATCTCTACGGAGCGATGCGGCGGCTTGATCAGGCGGGGCTCGACGGCATCGTCGCCGAGCCCGTGCCCGAGACCGGACTCGGGGCGGCCATCATGGAGCGCCTGCGCAAGGCGGCGGCCCGATGAGCCAGAAGCTCAACACCAAAGCCAGCGGGATCATCGCGGTCGCCGTGATGTGCAGCCGCGTGCTCGGGCTCGTGCGCGAGGTGCTCTTCAACTCACTCTTCGGCACGGCTTCGATGGGGCTCTTCCTGATCGCGTTTCGCGCCCCGAATCTCCTGCGCGATCTCTTTGCCGAGGGGGCGCTCTCGACCGCGTTCGTCACGGTGTTTTCGCAAAGAATTCAGAAGGAAGGCGAGGCGTCCGCGTGGGTGCTGGCGTCGAAGATGATGACGCTCGCCGCGATCTTCATGAGCATTGTCAGCCTGCTGGGCATCGTCTTCGCGAAGCAGTTGATCAGCGTGCTGGCGCCCGGATTTGCGCCGCAGGACGCGGCCGCCACGATCGTGCTCACGCAGATCATGTATCCGTTCATCCTGCTCGTCTCGCTGGCGGCGCTGGTGATGGGGATGCTGAACTCGCGGAACGTGTTTGCCGCCCCGGCCATGGCATCGAGCTTCTTCAACATCGGCTCGATTGTCGGCGGGGCGCTCTTTGGATGGATGATCGATCCCGCGTTCGGACAGAAGGCGCTCATCGGCCTGTCCATTGGAACCCTTGTTGGAGGGTTCCTGCAGTTTGCCGTCCAGCTTCCGAGCCTGAGGCGCGTGGGGTTCCGGTTCCGCCCGGATTTCCACTGGGGCGACCCCGGCATCAAGCGGATCCTCGTGCTGATGGTTCCCTCGGTGATCGCGGCGAGCGCGGTTCAGATCAATGTGCTGATCAATTCGAGCTTTGCCTCCTACGTGGGCAAGGAGGCGGTGACCTGGCTCAACAGCGCGTTCCGCCTGATGCAGCTGCCGATCGGGGTTTTTGGAGTTGCCGTCGCAACGATCACGCTGCCGGTGGTCTCGCGGATCGCGGCGGGATCGGATACCAGCACGTTCGGCCCCACGCTCGGGAAGGCGATGCGGCTGGCAGTATTCCTCACGCTTCCTGCGGCGGTCGGGCTGTGGTTTCTGGCCAATCCGGTGATCGGGCTGATCTACCAGCACGGGGAATTCCGCGCCAGCGACACCCTGCAAACCGGATTCGCGCTGCAGTTCTATGCGCTCGGGCTTGTCGCCTATTCCTGCATCAAGGTGCTCTCGCCCGCATTTTACGCGATCGACCGGAAGTGGACGCCGATGCTCGTCAGCTTCGCCTCGATCGCGCTCAACCTCTCGCTGAACTATCTCTTCATTTTCAAAATGGGCCTCCAGCATCGCGGGCTCGCGCTCTCGACCACGATCTGTGCCACGCTGAATTTTGCGGCGCTCTATTTCCTGATGCTCGGGCCGGCCGGCACGCTTGAAAGCCGCCGCTTTCTTCTCGCGCTCGCGCGATGCGCCCTGGCCGCCGTGCCGCTGGGATTCGCCTGCTGGGCGGGCATCCATTTTGTTCCGCTCGTTTTTCCCAAGCCTGTTTTCTGGCAGAATGCCCTCGTGCTTTTTGTCACCATGGGCGTGGCGGTCCTGCTCTACCTGGGCGGCTGCCTTCTGCTTCGCGTCGAGGAGACGAGTGAAGCCGCGCGGATCGTGCTTCGAAAGGTCCGGCGGAAAATGTAGGGAGGCAGGGCTCTTCTGCTGGGCAGCACAGGCGTCCCGCCTGTGAAAGATGCCTGCCTGCGCTTGCAGAATCAGTGCCCAAACGGGCGGGACGCCCGTTCCCCCTGATCAACTGCGCAGTCCGATGATTTCCGAGAGGTGGTATCATTTCATGCGCTTGCCCTGCGATCCCAGCAGAGTGAAGCGGCTTTCCCCAATTATCTCACAGGTTCTTAATGCCGTCCGCGCGCATTTCAACCGATACCGCGGACTTTTCCCCGCAGGCTTTTTGTTTCCGCGCGACGCCGTTTGGATTCGACCATGCGGGCTTTCAGTCCTTTGGAGCGTTTGGCTTTTCTGCAGCGTTCGCGGGAAGCCTCCGCCAGGGCTGCGAGCTTTTTCTTCCGCGCGGCTTCGGCCAGCTTCTCCTCGAGGCGCGTGCGGGCGAGCGCGCGGTTCTGGGATTGGGAGCGCGAATCCGAAGCCGTGACGATGAGCCCGGTCGGGATGTGCTTGAGCGTGACGGCGGTCGAGACCTTGTTGACGTGCTGCCCGCCGGGCCCGCTGGACCGGTGGAAAATTTGCACGAGATCTTCATCGCGGAGCCGGATCATGCGAACGAGTTTCACGCGGAGTTTGAATTTCCGCAAGGCCTGTGATGGAATGTCGGCCTCCATGAATTTTCAAACCACCCGGCAGGACGGCAAAACCCTGGACGTAATCGAGTCCGGCGGCCTGCGCGTGGTCATCGAGCGGCAGGGCGCGGAGATGGTGAGCATCTCACTGGACGGGACGGGTTTTCTCTACCGCGACGGGGAGGTTACTGCGCCCGAATCCGGCTGGGCGAACCACGCGACGGTCATGGGGTATTTTCTCCACCGTCTCTGGAGGGAGCAGTCGGCCTACCGCGGTTCGACGATCCGCGGGGGAAACCACGGGTTCCTGCGGCACTTTGATTTTGCAGAGCCGGAGCGGCTGCCCGACGGGTTCGCTTACCGGGTGAACGCGGACCAGGTTCCGCCGGAGGCGTATCCGCTGAGGGTCTCGCTGACGCTGAGCTACCGCCTGACCGGCTCCGGCGTGCGCGTGGAATTCGAATTTACGAATGAGGAGCCCGTCCTGGACGCGCACGTGAGCTTCGGCCTCCATCCCGGCTTTGCCGTGGGGAGCGTCGGGAAGGCGCGGGTCATCCTTCCGCCGGGGAAATATGTCCGCCACATGGCGCCCGGGAACTTTTTGGACGGAGTCACGGAAACGCTGGATTTTTCCGGGGGAGAATTTCCCTATCCGAAAAGCGAGCTTCCGGGATCGTTCCTCCTCGGGATCGAGGGGTTGGCGAGCCGGATCTTCCGTCTCGAGGATCCGCTGAGAGGCGCGGGTATTTCGCTCGATTTTTCCGAGGTCCCCTACGTGACGTTCTGGAGCGATGCGGACAATTTTCTCTGCATCGAGCCCTGCTGGGGGCTGCCGGACAGCAACCCGCCCGTGCCGTTTGAAAAGAAGGCCGGCCTTCAAGTCATTCCTCCCGGCGGCACCCTGAAACGTGGATTCTCCATCAACCCATCCCTGCTGAAATGATCACATCCCTGCTCGCATTCACCATCCGCCTGGCCCTCGTGGCTGCCATGACATTCTGTTTCGTGGTCCTTTTCGAACACGGGCCTTCCAATTATCTGGAAAACGCACAGGCGGAGTTCTCCAAATTGATGGAGTTTGCCAACCCTCCCGTCCCCGCAGCTCCTCAAAAATCTCCGAACAGCGGGGCTTGATGAACCGGCGGGGGGCCGCTAACGTCACGATTCCGTATGGCAGTCAAGACCGAGAAGGACCTCCCTGAACAGTTTCGCGCAACGTGGCTCAAAGCGATGAGTGCGATGCAGCTCCGGAATTTCGGCTACGCGGTCCAGCTGCTTCAGCCCCTGCTCAAGGCGCAGCCCGAGTTCCTCGCCGGGCGCCAGCTGGCCCGCAAGGCGGCGATCGCCAAGACGTCCGGGAAGAAGGGCGTTCTCAGCGGGCTCTCCAGCGCCTCGTTCAGCACGATGAAAGTCCAGGGGCTCATCAAAAAGGATCCCATCGCCGCAATGGATGCCGCGGAAAAAATTCTTGAGAACGAGCCCTTCAGCCCGCAGGTCAACCAGCTCCTCCGCGAGGCCGCCATGGCGGCGAACATCCCGGAGGTGGCGACATTCGCGCTGGAGACCATGGTCGAGGGCAACCCCCGCGAGACAAAAATCCTGCACGAGCTTGCCCGGCATCACCTGCAGCAGGGGAACCCCCAGAAGGCGGTCGAAATTTACAACAAGATCACCGAGATCACGCCGAACGATCTGGCCGCAATCAAGGGCGGAAAAGACGCCTCGGCGGCCGCCTCGATGCAGAAGGGCGGATGGGAGCGCGAGGGCGCAACCTACCGCGACCTCCTCAAGGACGAGGATCAGGCGGTCACGCTCGAGCAGCAGTCCCGCGTTGTCCGCAGCGACGACATGATCGACCAGCTCCTCGAGGGGCTGCGCGCGAGAATCGAGCGGGAGCCGGACAGCGTGGATGCGGCAAGGAAAATCGCCGAGCTGTGCGAGCAGAAGGAGGACCTCGAAAGCGCGAGCAGCTGGTATACCTACGCCGCCAGCCTCACGGGAAATTCCGATCAGGCCCTCGTCCGCAAGGCCGCCGACCTCCGCCTCAAGCAATTCGATGTCGCCATCAAGGCCCGCGAGGAATTTATCGATGCGAATCCCGCGTCCGAAGAGGCCACCCAATATCAAACCGAGCTGGAAACCCTGATCGCCCAGCGCGGCGAACTGCTCCTCGAGGAGGCGAACCGGCGCGTGGAGCGGAACCCGACCGACCTGCAGTTCCGCTACGAACTCGGCGAGATTCTCGTGAACCTGCACCGATACCAGGAGGCGATCCCGGAGCTCCAGAAGGCGCGCATGAACCCGAATGCCCGCATCCGTTCCATGTGCCTTCTGGGCCAGTGCTTCACGGCGCGCGCCATGTATGACCTCGCAGCGAAGACCCTCTCGGATGCCGTCGCGGAACTCACGTTGATGGACGCCGTCAAAAAGGACGTCGTCTACAATCTGGGCCTCGTCTATGAGAAGATGGGCGACAAGGAAAAATCCATCGCCTGCATGAAGCAGATCTACGAGATCGACTACGGATACCGCGACGTGGCGGCCCGGGTCGAGGGATCGTATTGACGGTCAGGCGGCCCGAGTCATGAACCCTGCGAGCAGGCGGGTGAGGACGACTTCGTCGCTTGCCTGGCTGGTCACCATCTGAAGGTTGGCATCGGCGCAGCCCTGGAACGCGCGGTGCAGCTCCGCCGCAGTGTAGTGGACCGAGTTCCTCGCGGCGATTCCCAGCGGATACGCGTTCAGCGTCCCATCCTTTTTTCTGGGAAGGTGGTCGATATCCGCAGCGCTGAGCTTGTTCAGGGTGGATCCGAAAAATTGCGGCTGGGCCGGCGGCTGAAGCTTGTGGCGGGACAGCAGGTCTTTTATCAGAAGCAGGTTCCGGACGGTCGGCACGATGGAAGCGAGCAGGATACCGACGCCCTTTTCCCCCTGGCGGAGAAGCTGCGAGAGGGTCTCCAATGCGAGCGGCAGATCGCGTGCGGAGATGGCATTCCCGATATCGAAGATCCCGCTTTCCCGGGTCGCGGGAACCAGCGCGCGCACATCGCCGGCCTCGATCGCATGGCCAGGCCCGAAGGCCGTCTCCAGCTTGTCCAGCTCGTTATCGAGCTGGCCGGAATCAAGCCCGACCCTTGCAGCGAGCGCCTCCACGGCCTCGTGTGAGATCTGCAGCCCCCGGGCCCGCGCCTTTCCGGCGGTCCAGGTGATGACCTCCTCCTCACCGGCCCCGAAGCCGAGGGCGGGCCTGTCGTGGAGGCTCGTCTTGCAGAGTTTCGTGAGCTGCTTGTAGGCCGAGCGGCGCTTGTCCGGCTCGGGGGCGCTCATCAAAAAGACAACGCCTTCAGGCAGCGGGCTCTTCAGAATTTCGCAGAGGTTTTCCAAGGCATCGGAGACCGACTCCGAGCGACCGGTGACGGTATCGGCAAGGAATGTCGCGCTCTTCAGCCAGACCAGCTTCGAGCCCCCCAGAAATGGCAGGGTGAGCAGGGCCTGCATTGTCTCGTGGATCTTTCCCGCAGCCGCATCCACGGTATCCACCGCGCCGTCGATGGTCTCAAGGCCAAACGCATCTGCTCCCGGGGCCAACTCGGCCGCCAATGCGACCGCTGCCTTCTTGACGGCGGATTCGTCGGAGCCGGTGACGAAGTAGGTGGTGGAGGTCTTGGACGCCATTCGCTCCGAGCTTAAACAGATCCCGGGCAAATCTCAAAACGGGTTTTTCGGAGACCCCGGCTCACCGCGGATCCGTGATCTTGCCGAAGAACAGGCAGGCGGATGTCGGGATGTGCTGGATGGCGAAGTAGAACGGGCGGTCGACACGCACCTCGATGGGGTCCTCATGCACCGGCATGGCGGTCGCCCGCATCATGACGACCGCGGTTGCGGCGGCGGCCTCGACGCCCTTTTCGTCGAGGGCGAAGAAGGTTTTGTGAAAAACGTCCGAGAGGTAGAGGTAGTCATCCGGCCTGCGGGGGGCCATTCCGTCGAAGTTGGCGCTTCCCTGCGGGATGTCGAAGGCGGCCTTGATGCCGAGCGATTTCAAGGCGTCGCCCAGGGCGATGGTCGGGGGTTCGAGCTTGAACTTCGGAAGGAACAGGCTCACGTCCCGGCGGGGAAGGGCGGCGCACTTCTCCAAAAGCGCGGCGGGCGGCAAGACCATCGCGCCCGGCTTGTCGGGCAGGAGGATCAGAAATTGAAATTGGCCCCCGCGGAGCGGGACCCCGACCGCTTGGAATCCCATCAGATCCGCGTAACCAAACTTGTCGGTGCGTGCCATCGTCGGGACGGAGACCTTGTCGCGGCCGGACACGAGAAACGGGAGGTCCTTCGTAGCCCCGGCGAAAAATTCCTCGGCCCACGGCATTTTCAGGTAGAGCGCATTGACGAGGACGAGCGTCGTGTCCCTGGTCAGCGCGTTGGCGGGGATCAGATCCCGGATCCGCTTCTCGGTCTGCTTCTCAACCCACTGGTTGATCAGGCCACCTGCTGCGGACGGATTTTTTTTGAACTCCATCTCCTCCAAAGGCGCCGAGAACTGAAGCTTGAGCATCTCCAAAAAGGCGGGGCGGAACAAAAATCCCGCCGCACCAAAAAGCCGGTTCGCGATGTGCAGCGAGGTGTCCTTGCCGCCGCGCTCCACCGATGCCAACAGCGCGGTGTCCAGCTTTTGAAAGCCATCCGCCAGGGCGGCGGGATTTTTCGGGAAGCCCAGCGCCTCCGCCATCTGGCTCATGGTCGTGCCCTGCGCGCCGGCGTAGGTCATCGCGAGCGCGGCCTGGATGGAATACGGGGAAAGGCAGATGTTTCGGTCCTGTTTTTCGACGGCACGGAAGATCCTGAGCCCGCCCTCGTTGATGGCTTGCGCGGCCGTGTCGTCAGCGGAGGAGGTGGCGGCAATCATCAGGATGGGAAGAAGTGCGAGGAGTGAGGGTTTCATTCGGCGGGGGTGGCTGACATGGCAGGCGAAGCCGGTGGAGCGGCCTGTGGTTTCAGGATGCTTTGCATGAGGGACTTGGTCTGGGGGCTGTCGAAAAGGGCTTTGATGGCGGGCGATTTCATGAGCGCCTGGTAGTCGCCATTTTGAATCGCCTGCATGATCTGCGGATCGTTCATGATCGCTTTCACCGCCGGGTTTTGTGAGAAATTCGTCACGGCATCCATGCCTTCGCGGGTGGACGCCCAGCTCTGGACTTTTGAAACGACGGCCGCCTTCAGGGATTCCACCCCGGCAGACCCGGCAGGGGACGGCTGCGCCGGGGCGAGCCCGGTCGTGAGCGCCGCTGCTGGAGTTCCGGCGCTTTGGGCTGCAGCCCCATCCGGCTGGATCGAGACCACCTCGCCGGTCGCAATTTTTATGTCCCCGAGGGTCGGGGATTTTACGGAATAGAACCCGCCGGACATCTCGGTGACCCTGGCGCGGATCACGCTGTTGTCCTTAAGTGTGATCGCCTGCAATTCTCCGTCACCTGCAAACAGCAACGGGGAAATTCCAAAACATAGGAAAACAACCAGGCGGAGGATCATGGTTGTGCAAACATACACCGGTTCGGGAACCTTTCCCACAAAAAGGTGGCTGCTCAATAGTTTGCCAAGACCGTCATGGTTTCTGGAAATTTATTTTTCGCTGTGAAACGCATCGACATCGAGACCGAGTTCCCTGAGGGCTGATTTGGTCTCGTCCGCCCGTTCTTTGGAAATCCCAGCTTCCGGGTTTGCGTCAAATGTGACTTTCAGGGTGAGTGACTTGTCGGTCGCATATTTCGAGAGAACTTTCGTGTAAAAGTTCATCCACTTTTGAGGAGGCACATCGCCTGTCCAAGTGAGTTTCTTGAAGAAATCCGTTTGACCGGTTTGGCCGGTCTCCCCATTTCCGCTGCTGCCTCCATTCGGCGTCTGCCCACCCTTTGGGGGATCGACAGGGGGAATCTTTCCACCCTCGGGCTTGGGTTCTGGGTCTCCTCCTACACCTGCGAGAATCACCTTCCGGTAGGCGTCGGCTGATTCCCGCGTAAGAATGACGGTGTCTTCCGAGATTTCGACATCAAGCGAGCTGAGTGGTGTCTCGAAAACGAATGGATCGTATTTGCCATCGCCACGCTTACCAGCGTAGGCGATCTGTCCGTTGGTGACTCCGCGCGCGATGGTTTCCTTGATTTCATCGGGATAGAGTAGCCGTGGAAATTGGGGGGACGCAAAGAACGCGTCGCGCACGCCCTTCGTGTTCCATTCGGGCAAGGCGGGCGGCCAGTTGCGGACCAAAAAGTTCGGGCTGATTCCCTTTTCAATATCTCCATCCTGCTGGAGGCGGGCGAGTGCCAGATCGACCGGACTGCCCGCGCTGGAGGTGACAAGCCCGAGATCGACGACTTTCAGGGAGTTATCCTTGCCGAGGAGGGCAAGAAATTTGTAGGCCCGCCAGATGGATTCGCGGAGATCCCGGTGCGCCCGCTTCGCATTCTCACCGAGTTGGCGGAGCTGGGATTCGTCGTAATTGAGCTGGTCGGATTCAATCTTGATGTCCTCCCAGGCGAGATACTTCGTCGCCTCATCGCGCATGATACGGGTGGAGTCCGCAACCATCCAAATTTGCGCGCTCTTGAATGTCCGGTTGGAACTCCCGCTTTCGCGGATGATGCTCTCGACCAGCCCGAGCGTCTCCTTTTCGGTTTCCATGGTTTGCTGGAAATCGGCCACCACCACGGTCAACGCTGGACGATCTGAGACCTGGATCGATTTCTCGGGAAAAAAGATTGGCGCAAGTTTGAGCGAGTTCTTTCCGAAGAGAGTCTGGATTTCGCTCTTGATGGAGGCTGATACAGCGGCGTGTTGGATTGTTGCCCGCCGGTCCGAGAACCGCTTGTTCAGGTTTTCCCGTAGGCTGAACCGATACGCTGCCCGCTCGACGTTGAGGTAGTAGCACGAGCTGGTGAGCCCATCGAGAGCCGTCTCGACGTTGCCGATGTCGAGGAGCGGTTCACCGACTGCCATGCGGATCTCCGGCACCGTGGACTCATGCTTTTCCTTGCCCTGTCCGCCATTGGACTCAAAGAAAATCGTTGTGGCCACCTTGCGGTGGAGCCGGGCCTTTCGGATCTCGTCGGTGGCTTCTTTATCGAGTCTGACGGCGTGCGCATTCACACTCCCGGCGATGTCCGTGGTCACAGCAACCTCAAGGTTCCGCTCGCCGAGTTGCTCGAAGCAAGCCGACCGGAAGGTGGTGTCGTTGAGGGGAGCCGTTCCAAGCGTGATGAGCGCGTCGGTTTGGGCACCCTCGTTGCCTTCCTTGTAGGTTTGCGACACCCAGAGGGCGAGCAGACGGAGGATGCCGCGGGTCTGCTGGAACTTTGGCACACTCCGCCACTTTCTCTCGAAAACAGACAGAACCGAGGGGTGAAACGGGTAGCAATCGCGGAACGCCTTCCGGGCATCGTCCACGGAGAACCATCCGGGGATCTGCTGGCGATGATCAACCGTCCACTGGGCGAATTCGTCGCATGTTTTCGATGCATCCTTGTCCAGGAGGACCTTGCCCTCGGAGTTCACCGCATTGAGATCCCACTCAAAAAGCCGGCGGCGGATAATTTCCGATGTCTCTGTGTCGGCGGACATCGTCAGCGCCTTGCCGAGACGGTCGAGCAACTTGGTGATCCGGTCGTAGTCCTGCTGGTCATCGGCATTCATCTCCATCTCCGAGGCTGGGATTGAGACCGCCAACACCGCACGGGACTTTCCGCGAACAGCTTCGGTGAGGTTTTGGAGGAAATTGTAAAACTGTGCCGACAAGCCGTTCTTTCGGTTCCGGCTGATGTAGTTCATCAGCTCGTCCATCAAGATCAGGCAGGGGGTATCAGGGATGACTTTGGACAGGACATCGCCACCCGGAGACATCGCCTTCGCGTCATGCTCGGCCACAAGAGCAAATGCCTTTTCGCCGCCGAGTTGCCAGGCCATCTCGCCCCAAGGTGTTTTTCGCAGAGGGGTGCCGTCGTTGCCTCCGCGACCGGTGATCGAGTCAAATTCCGTGCCGACGAAGACCGACGCATCTCCGAGCGGAACGGCCGACTGCCCGGCTTTGGCGAGGATTTGAGAGACCCCCGTCCAATTCTTCGCGGCAGGACCATGCTTGATCAGATGGAAGAGGAGGGTGAGCGCGTGGGTCTTTCCGCCGCCAAACTGAGTCGCCAGATTGAAGATGGCGGAGGTCTCGGTGGGAATCCCGTTGAGCCGCCGCACGACCTGCGACGACAGCTCCAGCATGTTCTTTGTCAGGAAGGTCCGGGCGAAGAATTGTTCGGGTATCGTATAGACATCCGGGGCGTTGCCATCGCGAACTTTGTCGAGGTGGACGGCAAATTCCGCCGCATCAAGGGGTTTTCCTTCGCGGAGGTCTTCTCTCGGGGTGACAACGTGACGCCAGGGGCGGAGTTTCATAAGTAAATGGTAATCAACGATCAGGTTTTGAGGTGGCGGGTTCGAATCCCGTCAGTGACAAAATAGTTCTGTCGGGGCCGGAGCAAAAGTGAACTGAGACGGAGCAAAAGTGGAATTCTCATTCGGAGGCCCATATTCGAGTTGACTCCCGCATAAATGCAGTCTCGGAGGAGGCCGGGGCGTAGCGAAGGCCGACGGAGAGACTGCATTTATGCGGCGGAAAATCCCCCCTCCTCCTCAACGGTAGCTGGCGGTTCGTTTCGGATCGCCTGCTCATTCTCACCCAGCGACATTCATGCCTTGAAAAGCATCAGATCATT
>JAPLTF010000080.1 GCA_026398275.1 Verrucomicrobiota bacterium | reverse complement strand
GATGAGTGACATCTCCCGGAGGAGATCCCGGCGTTGCTGTGCGATTTTTTCGTTCACAAGCAAAATCTGTCTCGCCGCTAGACATTTACAAGAAAAATCCCTCTCGTATCTGCTCTTTATAATTCTGCCGTCATGCACCCGTGATATGGATGTGATTAAATGTGCGTGAGGTTGAAAGCCATTTTTGGTAGGGCGGGACGTCCTCGGCCCGCCGCAGCCTCTTTCCGCGGTCGGTCCAGAGGCCCGACCCTACCTCGTATTGCTCCATGGAACCTCACCCAGCTTTGATCGACCCGTCCGGTCCGGATTTATCGTGGGACGACACGGCGGTCGTCCCTCCACTCGGCTAAGCCACCGCCTTGATCCACTCTGCAGCCATCAGGGCATGGCCGGGGAGGCTCGGGTGAACGCCGTCCGCAGCCCAGAACGCCGGAGGCTGGAGCAGGCTCTTCGCGGCAAATATCCCGTCGAACGGAACAAACCTCGCGCCGAATTCCAAGGCCAGCTTCCGGGCGACCTGGATTTTCGGATCAAGATCCTCCCTCCACGCAATGCGATCCGGAGGGCAGGGCAGAAGGAATGGCTCGCAGATGATGATCCCGATCCCCTGGCTCTTCGAGCGCTCAAGGATATCCCGGTAGTGCTTTTCAAAAACCTCCGCCGAAGTCGGATCGTTGGCATCGTATCGGCGCCAGCAGTCGTTGATGCCGATCAGGATCGAGACCCAATCCGGCTTGAGGTCCAGACAATCCTCCTGCCAGCGACCGGCAAGATCGGCCGCGCGGTTGCCCGAGATTCCCCTGTTGAGAAACGTGAGCCCGAACCCGGGATACAGCGCCTGCACCTGCGCGGCGGCCATCATCGCATAACCACCGCCCAGGCCGTTCGCGTCCTCACGGTTGCGTCCCGCATCGGTGATGCTGTCGCCCTGAAACAAAACTTTCTGACCGGATTGAAAGAGCATCAGCCCATCCCATCAGATTTTGATCATGCGGGCAATGCCCCAAGGCCCCCCAGTTTTCCTTGGGAAACCGGTTGACAATGCGCGTTTTTCCATTACCGCACTACCTGATTCATGAATTCGTTAACGAACCATCTCCGGCACAGCGTTCGTCGTCGAGTCTGCAGGACGCTGCGAGGCTCGATTCTGGCGACCGCCTTGGGGCTCATGTCTCTCCCGGCGCTTCAGGCTCAGATCGAGTGGATCGGGGGGACCGGTGGTTTCTCCGACGGCGCGAACTGGTCTGGAGGGCAGGTGCCCTATGGCTCGAATTTCTCCGTCGCGAACGGGGGCACGGCGCAGGTCACGACAACCGAAGGGACGACGGAAATCGCCTCGATTTCCTCCTCCAGCACTGTGGAACTCCTATCCGACGCCTCCGCCAGACTCAGTGTCGGCGCCGACCTCAAGGTCGGTGCCGTCGGGCGGGGCACGCTCATTCTTGGCAACCAAGGCATATTGTATACGTGGCAGTATTATGCCTCCACGGCCAACTCCTACTTCGGCCTGACCCCCGGCTCGGAGGGCGTGCTGATCTCGACGGGCGGAAACTATACGACCGTGACCCTCTACAACGGAATGCAGGGCAGTGGAAACATGACGCTCTCCGCAGGCTCCATTCTGAACACCGAGACAGCCTACTTCGGGTTCGAACCCCTCTCGTTCGGCGCGATGTCTTTGGCCAACAGTTCATGGACCATTGCATCCAGCGGTATCTTCGGCTATGGCGATCTCACTGTTGCGCAGGGCGGGAGCGGCCGCCTCGTGGCGTCCTCCTCGCAAATCCTGTTGAAAAATCTGACGCTCTCTGCGACGTCCGGCGTGAATGCGACGGTGGCTTTAACCGGGGGCAATCTCACGGCATCGGAGGACATCTTCGTCGGGATGAATGGCACCGCTTCGTTTTCGGCGAATGCATCGGCCATCGTTCAGGCCCGCCAGCTCTTTGTGGGCCGGAATGCGGGTGCCAGCGGGACCGCCACCATCTCTGGCGGCAACCTGACTCTGTCGCAGGACCTGCATGTGGGTGCTCTCGGCAACGGGACGCTCACGCTTGAGAACGGAGGTTCGGTCTCTTCGGACATCGCGAACATCGGTTTCGGTTCGAACGCCGCCGGCGAAATCAACGTGCTCGGCGGCAACTGGACGAACACGCGCGCGATCTTCGTCGGAGTCTCCGGGAACGGCACGCTCCGGATCGGCGCGGGAGGCAGGATCTCCAGCGAGAGCGGATATGTCGGGCACAACGCCTCCGGCGTCGGCGCGATCCATCTCGACGGCGGCACGTGGACGATGTCCAACACGCTGGCCATCGGTGTGAACGGCACGGCCTCGCTCACTGCGAACGGCGGAATGATTTCCAGCGAGTGGGGGCAAATCGGTTTGCACTCCGGCTCGCATGGAGTGGCCTCGCTTTCCAACTCCACTTGGACCGTCGGGCAGACCTTGACAATCGGCGACGCCGGCGACGGATCACTGACCCTCACCAGCGGCTCAAACGTGGCGGCAAACGGGATCGAACTCGCTGCATCCGGCGGCGTGAACGGATCGCTTGTCGTGGCCGACTCGACGGTCACGACGGTCAACCTCCTCGCCGGCAGCGGGAGCGCGAGCGTATCGTTCTCCAGCGCGCGGCTCCAGCTCCCGACCAACGTGCAGGTGGTGGACACCCTGCTCATTGATGGGTTCGCGCCCGGCGCCGTTGTGATCGGCAATGGAGGGCTTACGGTGGACACGCGCGGTGGCAATGCGATCATTCCCACCGTGCTCAGCGGCAATGGCTCGCTCACCAAGGCCGGTGCCGGCCGCCTGCGCTTGAGCGCCACGAATTCCCTCAGCGGCGGCGTCATCGTCCAGGGCGGTGCGCTCGAGATCACGGCCAGCGGCGTGCTCGGCACGGGGCCGACAATCCTGAAAACAGGCGAGCTCCGCGCGACGGGCAATGTCACGCTCTCAGATTCGAATCCTGGCAGCCCGCCCTCGATTGCGATCTCCGCAAACCAAAGTGCCACATTCTCCGCCGTGACCGGGCAGACATTCACTGTTGGGACCTCCGCTTTTTTGATAGGCACCGGGGCTTCGTTGATCAGCGGGAGCGCCGGCAACAACGGCAGCGTCGTCTTCGCGCCGGGCAACGTCACCGTCTCGTCGCCGGTCACGCAAATCTCCGTCGCCACCGGAAGCCTGGTCGCAGGAAACAACGCCCTCGGGCAGCTCACCCTCACCGCCAGTTCGACCGCAGTGGCTGCGGGAGCCACGCTCGATTTTCAGGACAACCTGGCCGCAGGCGGGATCAATGCGCTTTTCGGCGCAGGCACGGTCAACACCGGCTCGAATACCACGTCAACGCTGGCCGTGAACTCAGGAAATTTCTCGGGTTCGATCGCCGGGTGGGGCGGGCTCGCAAAAAACTCGGTTGGCACGCTGGTGCTCTCCGGCAACAGCTCGTTCACCGGCGGCACTCGGGTCAACGAAGGCACCCTGGTCGTGAACGGCTCGCTCGGATTTGGCCTGGGGAATGTCTGGGTCTTTCCCTCCGGCACGCTAGGCGGCAGCGGCAAGGTCGGGGCCATCACCCTCGCTGGCGGCACGCTGGCACCCGGAAATTCGGCCGGCACGCTCACGGGTGGGTCGCTGTATTGGGAGGGCGGCACCATCCTCTTCGACCTCGGCCCCACCTCTGACCTGCTGGTGCTCAACGGGGCTCTTTTCGGTCTCGACGTGCCCTCAGGGCCCTACACCTTCGATTTTGTGGACGCCGGGTGGTCCCCCAACACCACCTACAATCTCATCACATTCAGTTCCACCGACATCGATAAGAGCTATTTCAATTTCTCCAACGGAGGCGGCTTCGCCGGCGACTTCAACATCGTCAACGGCAACACCCTGCAGTTCACCATGACCGCCATCCCCGAGCCATCGACCTGGGCCTTGCTGTTCGCCGCCGCCCTGCTTGGAGCCATCCGCCTTCTTTCTCCAAACTCTCGCCCGGCATCAGGGGCTGGCCGCCGCGCGGCAGGAGGCTTCCAGGCAAAAGACCATCGACCATTTTGCACGTGAATGGGACACCGCCCCGCAGCAAGTCTCGCTCTTCCCGGAAGAGCACCTGCCCTTGGATAGCGGAGGGCGCGAGGTTCCCGCCATCGGGATCCGGCTCTCGGGCATGCGGATCCTGAAGCGCCCGCCAGTGGGGCGCGTGCTGGCTGAAGTCCTGCTTTACGATCTCAAAAGAGACATCACTGCTTGATGATCCGTTTTCGATGCCGTGACTGAAATACCACGACAGCAAGCGCGGCCGATAAAGCCTGCCCGTCAATGGTGCGCACAAATCCCTGCCCGGTGGTGTTGATGTCGGCGGCGGGTTTATCGCCATTCCACTGATCATCGGCGTGGTTGCAGTATCGTTTTTCGTGTTATTTTCTCACAATTCCGGTGAGGATCGAACCCCGGAAACCTCCGCAACCTCCCCGCAGGTATGCCGACAACCGGGCGGGAAGTCCCCTTGCGGTGCGGATTGCGTTCAACGGCCTCGGCGGCTGGTTCTATTCGGGCGCACAAACCATCACCAATTCCACCGGAGGTGCCGATTGGACACTGCTTTCATTTTCGCTCGATGCGGGGAGTTTCACCTACGTATCCGGCAGTGGTGTGTAGTGGCGTTTTTGCCGACACGATATCAGGCGTGACGCGATTTGAAATCTTCGGTGGAGCGAATGCGATTACTTACCACGGGGGGGGCGGCGGCATCATCGAAGCGGGCCTTTCAACCAACACGGTGGGAATCGACAACGTTGCTGCCGTGCCGGAACCATCGACGCTGGGTTTGCTTGTCGCGGGATGCGGTGCGGCCGCGGTGATGCGCCGCCGGCGATTCAGTGCTGCTACAAGTTAGTTCGCAAAAGTTCGCAGCCGGAGGGCATTTCTGCGCAGCAAGCGAAATAGCGAAGAAACAGGGGGCAGGCGCTGCTTCACTCGTTTCGGTTGTGCTCCCTGCACCAAACATTCGTCCTTCCCTCCTGGCGAGGTGCTATCGCGCTGGTTTTCCGCCTGCGAAAGACGCTCGCCTGCGCTTGCAAAGTCAGTGCCCAAACGGGCGAGACGCCCGTTCCCCCTGATCAACTGCTGAGTCCGATAATTTCCCAGAGATGGTATTATTCGCGTTCTTTCGCGAGATTCGCGGGCAACCGCCGGATATACTAAATCTTCGCGCGGGTATCCTTGAGGGCTTTGGCGGATGCCTGGAGGCCCTGGAGTTCTTTCGGCCAGAGTTCGAGTTCGACGTGTTCGATCACGCCCGAGCGGCCGACGACGGTCGGAACGCTGAGGCTGATGTCGCGGATGCCGTAGGCGCCGTTGATCCGGCTGGAGATCGGGAGGATCCGGCGGCGGTCGAGGGCGATGGAGTCGATGACCTCACGGATGGCCACGCCGACCGCGTAGCCGGCCCCGCCTTTGCGGGAGATGACCTCCGCGCCGCTCTTCTGCGTGCGCTCGAAGATCTGTGTCTGGAATGCGGGCGTGACGCCGGGAAATTTCGTGAGCGGAAACCCGTCCAGCGAAGCGGACGACCAGATCGGGAGCATCGTGTCGCCGTGCTCGCCAAGGATCATCGCGCGAACCTGGGTCGCCGGAAGGCTCAGCGAGCTCGAAATCAGCGAGCAGAACCGAGATGTGTCGAGCATCGTTCCGAGGCCGATCACCTGCGAGGCAGGAAGGCCGGTCTTCTCAACGGCAAGCTGGGTGAGGATGTCGACCGGATTCGACACCACAAAGATGATCGCCTCCTTCTTCATCCCCGCGCCCTTCAAGCTTTCGAGGATCCCGAGAAAGAGGCTGACGTTGCGGTTGATGAGGTCGAGCCGGGATTCATCCGGCTTGCGGCGGAGTCCGGCGGTGATGCAGATCAGGTCGGCATCCTTCGCATCGGCATAGGTGCCCGCCGAGATTTTTTGATCCGCGCAGTAGGCTGCGCCATGAAGAAGATCGAGCGCCTCGCCTTCTGCGGTTGCCTGGTTCGCATCAAGCAGAAGGATTTCTTTGACGATGCCGGAACACTGGAGCGCGAAGGCCGCGCAGGAACCCACACGCCCGCCACCGCCGATGATTGCTACTTTCATAAGAATTTGAGATGAGAGCGTTCGCAGGCGGGACGCCTGCGCCACATGCCTCCGATGGTTGCTACTTGTTGAGGTTCGAGATGATTTCGTCCGTGAGCTTCTGGACGAGCGCCTCCATATCCGCGCCGGTCTCGGGAGCGGGCATGGGGTTGAACGGGGTGACCGGCGACGAGCATCCATGCTGTCCGCACATCTGGTCCCAGGGATCGACCTCGCAGAGCTCCGCGTTTTTCAGCTCGAAGCGGTTGTCGGGAAGCCCCATCCCCTTCTTCATTTTCAGGAGGTCGTCGAGCTTTTCGCAGGGGATCGAAGCGGCGCCCGGAAGCGACTGCGCGAGGATGACCGTGCGGCAATACGCGTCGGTGATCTCCATTTTGAAGTAGGCATCCTCGACGGACTTGCCCCAGCAGATGACCCCGTGGCAGCCCATGATGATCGACTGGTGCTGCGGGGCGAGCGGACGGATGCTGGCAGCGATCTCGGGCGAGCCCGGGGTCTGGTAGCCGGCCACAGCGACCGTGCCGACAAAGACTTCCAGCTCGGGGATGAGCCGCGCCGGCGGCTGGAGTTCCTTGATCGCAAACGCTCCCGCATGGCAGGGGTGCGCATGGCAGACCGACACCGCTGCGGGGGTGGTCTCATAAATCGCGGCATGCGTCGTGAACTCGCTGGACCGCTTCCATGTCCCGGCGAGCTGCGTGCCCTTGATATCCACCATGCTCATCATCTCGGGGGTCATGAACCCTTTGCTCACACCGGTCGGGGTGATGATGAAGCGGTCCGGGCCGAGCCGGGCGGAGATGTTGCCGCCGTTGCCGTCGCAATACTCGCGCGCCCAGATCCGGCGCCCGATGTCGCAAATCTCTTTTTTGAGCCGCTCGGCCTCAGGCGAGTGGAAAAGCTTCTGGTCGTCGGTCGCGCCTGCGGGAGCGGCCGCAGGCGCTGCGGAAACGGCTTCCGCGTCGAACACGACCTTGATGCCCGCCTCGGAGAAAACATCCTTGGCACCCGGGGTGAGCCGGATGTCGCGGCTGTAGCGGAACTCGGCGGCTCCGGATTTGCAATATTCCTCGGCGTCTTTTTGTGCGAATAGTTTCATAGTTTAGTCTTGGTAAAAATGGTCATCCACGAGCGCGGCGCAGTAGGCGTCGACCGGTGTGGGTTTGGGAAATGGACAGGCGGCTTCGCGGCCCTCGCTGATCGCAATCTTCTGGCCGAAACCGGCCCCGAGGTCGTCGTAGACAACGATGGCGGGTGCGAAGGAATTCTCCCCGCGAAAAGTTCCGGCCTTCCACGGCAGGGTGAGGAGGAGGCGTTCCCCCTGGAACCGCGGATTCCGGACGGAGAGCGTGACGCGGCCGATGACGGTTCCCATTCTCACAGGGCCAGGCTCCTTTCCGGATCGATGATGCCGAGCACCGTCCAGCGGGCCGGGCTGAGCTCGTCGCCGACGATCTTGCGCGCCTCGCTGCCGTCGCTGGAGATCAGGACCTTCTGCCCGAGGCCGGCACCGAGGCCGTCGATGACGATCTGCGGCGCCAAATCCTCGGAATCCGGCTCGGCAATCAGCAGCGTCCTGCCTTCAAGGCTGGGATGCTTCACCGTGCTGGTCGCGTAGCCGCGAATTATAGCCGTTCTCATGACTGAAAAGAAGGTGCCCACGAATCACGCGAATGAGCGCGAATAATATTTTTTGAATTGGCGAGACGTTCATGCTCCAAGCGGGGATGCATGCCGAAGTTGACAAGAAGCCCTAGTTGAAACCTTCCGGCATGGAGGTAGTTCATGACTTGTGCGCGATGCTCGCCCGTCAAAATCGAAACCGCCTTGATCTCGAGGATGATATTTTCGCAGCAGAGAAAATCCGCCTTGAAACTGTGTTTCAGCGGCGTCTCTTTGTAAAATAGCGGGAGATCAACCTGAGATTTAAAGGGAATCTTGCGGACCGCAAACTCGATCTCCAACGCCTCTTGAAAAACAGGCTCCGTGAACCCGCAGCCGAGTTCATTGTAAACCTCAAAACAGGCCCCCACTATTGCGTAGGACTCTGCCTTAAATAGAATCTCCTGTTTACTCTCTTCCATTTGCGTTAATTCGCGTGATTCGCGGGCCAAATTCTTAGTGTTCTTTTTGATTCGCGGGTTAATACAAATTCAAATTTTCGACCATGACGCACCGGCGGGAGCGGGTGAATGTCATCGGGGTGGTGACGCCCTCGCCGGTCGGCGTGGCGATGCTGAAGCTGAGGAATCCTTCGCCGCCGAGCCCGAGGCCTGTCATGCAGGGGCCGTTCTTGATGAAGAGCGTCGTGTCGATATCCTGGGCCATCTTGGTGAGGTTCCGGATGTTTTGCGAATGCATGATCCCGGTGTGCTTGTATCCGTGCTCGGCCTTGATGGCAGCCTTGATGGCGGCGGCGACGTCCGGAACGCGGACGATCGGAATGAACGGCATCATCTGCTCCTCATCGACGAAGATGTGGTCTTCCTTGGTTTCCCCGAAGAGGAGCTGGGTCGAGGCGGGAACGTCGAGGCCGATCGCCCTCGCGAGCACGGAGGCGTCGCGTCCGACCAGGTCGCGGTTCACGACCGGATGCGGGCATCCGGCACCTTTGCCCTGCGGGAAGACAAACGCTTTTTCCGCGAGCAGTTCGACCTGTTTCGCGTGGAGCTGGACAGCTCCCGCCCTGCGGAGCGCGTCCATGAGCTTGTCGGCGACCGAGGCGACGACAAAAACTTCCTTTTCTCCGATGCAGAGAAGGTTGTTGTCGTAGGACGCCCCTTGGATGATTGAGCGGGCGGCGTGATCGAGATCGGCGGTTTCGTCCACGACGACGGGAGGATTTCCAGGACCCGCGCAGACCGCGCGCTTGCCGGTCTTCATCGCTGCAGCGACGACGGCGGGGCCGCCGGTGACGCAGAGGAGTTTGACATGCGGGTGCTTGCACAGCGCGTCAAACGTATCGAGCGTCGGCTTGACGACGGTGGTGAGCAGATCGGAGATCCCGGTCTCGGCGAAGATCGCCTCATTGTAGGCGCGGACCGCGATGGCGGCGCACTTGGCGGCGGCGGGGTGCGTGTTGAAGGCGACCGCATTTCCGGCGGCGATCATGTTGATCGCGTTGCCGGTCAGCGTGGGAACGCTGTGCGTGGAAGGGGTGATCGCCCCGATGACCCCCCACGGCGCATAGTCGATAACCGTGAGCCCGGAGTCGCCGCTGAAGGCCATCCGGTCGAGCATCTCGACGCCGGGGACAAGGTCGCCGCAAATCTCGAGCTTCTCGATCTTGTGGTCGAGCCGGCCGATCTTCGTCTCGTTGAACTCGATCTCGCCCCACTCCTTCGCCTTTTGAACACAGAGCTTGCGGATCACGGCGATTGCTTTCTTGCGGGCAGTCATCCCGCCTTCGCGAAGTTTTTCAAACGACCGCTGCGCGGCATCGACCGCGGCGTTCATGTCCTCGTAAACGCCGAATCCGGGCTGGCCCGAAGGGGCCGCGGAACCCGCGCTTTTCGGCTGGGACGTCTTCAGTCGGGCGAGGACTTCGCCGACGACTTTTGCCACAAGTTTTTCATCAATCGCTGCCATAATTTTTAGTGAGCTTTGTAGAGGATTGTTTTTCCAAGATCGACGGTATCCACGATCCCGATGACCACGGCATCCACCGGCGAGTCCTTGTCAGCCGCAGCGAGCCGCGCCGAGCTGCCCTGGACGACGAGGACGTATTCCCCCTCGCCCGCCCCCAGGCTGTCCACCGCCACGAGGGTCGAGGAGCCGGGCTTGAATTCCTTCGCGGCCGGCGAGTCGATGACAAGCGGCCGGACGACCAGGAACTTGTGCCCGGTCATCTTGGAATTTTTTTTGGTGGCAACTACGCTGCCTTCGACGCGCGCTAGGATCATGGGAAAGGGTCTTTGGCCCGCGAATCACGCAAATGATCGCGAATGGAAATCAAAGAAAGGATTCGCGTCCATTCGCGTGATTCGCGGGCAGTAAATTATTTCGCTTTTGGCAGGACGACGCCGAGGTCGTTGTGCGGGCGGGCGATGACGCTCACGCTGACGACTTCGCCGAGCGACTGCGCCGCAATTTTCCCGGCTTCGGTGGCGGCCTTGACGGCGGCGACATCGCCGGTCACGACGGCCGTGACCATGGCGTTTCCGACCTGGGTCATGGGGCCGACGAGCTCGACGTTGGCGGATTTGAGCATCGCGTCCGTCGCCTCGACGAGGGAGATGAGTCCGCGGGTTTCGATCATTCCGATTGCTTGTTGTGACATAATATTATGGTTGGTTTTGTTGGTTGGTTAGTTAACGCGAAATTTGAATTGGGGAATGAAGTCCCTGCCGGCGCAGGCACTTGGAGCCGAAGGCTCCCGGTTTCATCCTTCTGACTTCATCCTTCCTCCTTTTCTTTGAGTTTCTCCCAGGCGTTGCGGGCGATGATGATTTCCTCGTTCGTGGGAATCACGCGGACCTCGATTTTTGAGGAGGGGGTGGAGATGACGGTCTCGGTGGCGCCGGTCGCGGCATTGGCGTCGGGGTCGAGTTCGAGCCCGCAGAAATCGAGGTTGGCACAGACGGCGGCGCGGAGGTCGGCGTTGTTTTCGGCGATGCCGGCCGTGAAGATGAGGACATCCGCCCCGTTCATTTCGACAAGGAACTGGCCGATGAATTTGCGGATCTGGGCGACGAAGACATCCATGGCGATCCGGGCGTTGGCATTTCCATTTTTGGCCGCTTCGAGGAGGTCGCGGACGTCGCCTGTGGGCAGGCCCGACATCCCCTTGAGCCCGGACCCTGCGGTGAGGGCTTTTTCGACGGCGTCCAATCCAAGCCCGAGGTCGCGTGCGAGGTAGATGAGGGCGAAGCAGTCGAAGTCCCCGACGCGGTTGTTTTGGGGAAGCCCGCTCTGCGCGGTCATACCCCAGCTGGAGTTGACGGCCTTGCCGTTGACGACAGCCGCGATCGAGGAACTTCCGCCGAGGTGGCAGGAGATGATGCGAAGCTGGTCGGTGCCGCGGAGCTCCGCGCAGCGTCCGGTGACGAAGCGGTGGCTGGCCCCGTGAAATCCGTAACGGCGCACGCCATGCTTTTCCTCCCACTCGAGCGGGACGGGATACCGGTAGGTGCTCACCGGCACCTGGTCGTAAAACGCGGTCTCGAACGTGCCGATGCAGGGGAGCCCGGGATAGAGCGCGTTGAAGAGCCGCACGCCCGCGATGTAAGGCGGGTTGTGCGCGGGCAGGAGGGTGTTGAAATCCTCCATGGCCTGCAGCACCGGCTCCTCCATGAATTGCGTTCCGGAAATCCCCTTTGCCATCACCGGCTTGAATCCGACGGCGGCGAGATCGTCAAAACCTCCCAGCTCGGACTCAATAAACCGGATCGCGGCGGCCTGGTCGGGAAATGGCGCAGTGCCCTTTTTGGCAGGCCCATCGCCGACGGTAATGGAATACGGGCAGTCCGCAGAGCCGATCCGCTCGATGCCCCCCCTCGCCAGCACGCGCTCGGTGGGCATCTCGAACAAGCGGAACTTGAACGAGGTGCTCCCGATGTTTGCGACGAGGATCTTGCTCTTGGCGGACATGAGTTTGTGCGGACGAAAACCGTCGGGCGGAGCGTGCTCCGCGCCGGCGGGCTACTTGCCGGCTGCGGGTGCGGCCTTCGTGGCGAGGAATTTACCGAGCTTGGCGAGGTCGTCGTGCGGGCGTGGGATCACGTGGACGGCGATCACTTCGCCGATCGTGCTGGCGGCGGTTGCGCCGGCTTCCACCGCGGCCTTCACCGCAGCGACCGAACCGCCGATAAACACGGCGACATGTCCGGAGCCGACTTTTTCCCAGCCGATGAGCTCCACGTTGGCTGCCTTGAGCATCGCGTCTGTCGCTTCAAATTGCGAGACGAGGCCCTTGGTTTCAATCATTCCGAGTGCTTGGTTTGCCATAATATTAGTCAGTGAATTGTTGGGATCAGGCGGTGAAGAACTTCAGGAGTTCCGCGGCCGGGCGGGCGATCACGTGGGAGGCCACGAGGTTGCCGACGCGGGTTGCCGCTTCGCGTCCGGCTTCGACGGCCGCTTTGACGCTGCCGACATCGCCCTGGACGATGGTTGTGACCAGGGCTCCACCGATGGGGATGGATTTGATCAGTTGCACGTTCGCGGCTTTGATCATCGCGTCACTGGCTTCCACCAGGCCGACGTATCCGCGGGTTTCGAGTAGTCCGATTGCTTCGCTCATGTTTTTTATTGTTTGGTTTGGTTGACGGTTAGGATTTGAAAAGTTCCACCTTGTCGGCATGGTCGAGGTCGCAGGCGTTGGCCTCGTCGGTGTCGATATGCACCTCGAGCTTGAAGCTCGGGTCCACGCGGACGAGCAGGTCGTCAAAGCGCGTGGTGCAGCCTTTGGCCCGGACCTTGAGAGTGATCAGGTCGAGATGCTTGACCCCGTAAAATACTGCGTCGGCGGGCGACATGTGGACGTGGCGCGCCGCGCGGATGACCCCGTTCTTCATTTCGAGAAATCCCTTCGGCCCCATGATGTAGGCGCCCGGGGTTCCCTCGATGTCCCCGGACATCTTCACGGGCACATCAATGCCGAGCTGAACCGCGTCGGTGAATGCCAGCTCGATCTGCGTCAGGTTCCGGCACGGGCCCAGGATTCGCAGGTTCGGAATGATCCGCTTGCGCGGCCCCACCAGCGTCACCGTTTGCTGCGACGCATACTGCCCCTCCTGATAAAGCATCTTGTGGACTGTCAGCTCCGCTCCTTTTCCAAAAAGCACCTCCACATTCTCCGGAGAAATATGCATGTGCCGCGCCGAGCTGTTCACCACGAGCTCAGGAGCGGAAGCTGTTGGCACGGCACGGCCGAGCTGGCGGGACAACGCCTCCCGGACGAGAGATTCAACGAGAGGGCGGCTGGGAGATTCAAGATTGGCCATCGGGAGAAAAGCGAAAATTTAAATGACTGATATCCTTCATATATTTTTTTGGAGAACCGTCAACGATTATTTTGACAAGATTCAAAGATAATGAACCGGAAAGGCCGGCTTGCTCGGGGGGGCGATGTCCGGGAGGGGGGCATCCGGGGTGCAGGAGACAATTTTCACCAGCCCGGGATCGATTCCGGCCCTGGCGATTTTCTCAGGCGGGGCGTCGGTGAGAAGGAAATCCACCTCCGCCCATTTTTTCAGGAGGAACGGTGCCGCCACGCCGATTTTGGAGGAATCCAGGCAATAGACGGCATGGGCGGAGCGGCGGATGGCAACCAGCTGCTGCTGGACGATGGAATCTTGGGAATTGAAGATCCCGCCTTGATTTGCGGCCTCCGCGGAGAGGAAGGCGATGTCGAAGCTCCAGAACTCGAGACTCCGGCGGGCGGTCTCTCCGAGGAGGACGGATTGCCGCCCGAGGATCTGCCCCGCTGTGAGATGGACGCTCAGTTCCGGAATGGACGAAAGAAGCTCGCCGACCGGGATGTTGGAGGTGACGATCGTCATCGGGGCCACCGGTGCCGTTCGGAATGCCTCCGCGAGGGCAAAAATCGTTGTCCCGGAATCCAGGAAATAGGTTCCCCCCGGCTTGAGAAATCCGACGGCTTTCCGCCCCACCCTGGACTTGCTTCTGGCACCGGAGGCCTGCCTTTCATGAAATGAAGGAAATCGCTCATTAAATTCCGCGAGCGCGCCTCCGTGGGTGCGCTTGACCTTGTTTCTGCTGGCGAGAGCGGCGAGGTCGCGCCTGGCGGTGGCTTCCGAGACTCCGAGCCGGCTGCACAATTCCCCGATGGGCAGGTAGCGGTAGCGCTCAATGAGGGAAGCAAGCTTTTCGCGGCGTGCCTCGACAACATGGATCGGAACCCTCATCTCGCGGTATACTGCGAGTTTTTGTGATTGGATTCAATCATATTTCTAGTGAGATCGCCTGCCCGGGCGTGATCAAAACTGTGGGCGGTTGGACGCAATGCCTGGCAGGGAGGGACGTCCCCGGCCCGCCGTGTGGGGAACGGTCAGCCCGGAGGTCTGACCCTACCTTTCGCGCACCAAGGAAACCTCACCCACATTTGATCAAACCTCGCTTGCCCCTGGCCCTCATGGATTGGCTGGAGCGGCCTCGCCGGACACCACAGATGGCCCACCATGCGACACGCCCAAGCCGACAAGCGGTCCGGAATCCATGCGGTAGCCGAATTTCGTGCAGGCCAATGCCGCCGTCATCGTCCGCCAGAAGTGCCATCCGCGCATGGCGGACAGAAAATCATGATCCAGCCGCCGGGTCACGCGAAAGCGGGGCCCGATCGACGGACCGGGCAAAAAAACCGGCGCATCGGGATTGCAGCATCCCCTGAGGAAATCTAGACTTCGGTTGTCATGAAAATCTCCGAACAAGCCTCCGCCAGAAAATTTCCGCCGTTCAGTCTTGCCCGCCTGCTGCGCGGGACGTTCGCTCCCTCACCCGGCCAAAAAATCTGCGTCCTCATCGATCTGGAGCGGCCAGAAGACATCAAGGGGTTTGCCTTTTTGACCAATCCGGACCTGCCGATCCAGCGCAACGCGCACATGTTCATCTACGAGGCATTGAAAAATGGCGCCATGGCGGAACTCGACCTGACAGGCGGCGAGATCTTTGCCTACCAGATCACGGGCGGCAGCAACCTCGACCTCCCGGACAAAGCGTTGGCCCCGGACGGAAAGGCAGTCAGCCTGGAGCACGATGTCTATCCAAATTACGACATCATCCTCTGCGTTTCGACCTACTCCGCGACCGCGCCGCTGACGGCATTCGCCAAGAAGCATGGGTTTCGCGGGGCGACGCTCCACGGGCTCAACCAGGTCATTCTCTCCTCGGGGCTGTCCGTCGATTACGACGAGGTGAGCGCGGATGCCGAAAAGCTGCGGCGCGGGATGACGCGGGCCGACTGGGTCGAGATCGATTTTCTCCATGACGGAAAAACCCACACACTCCACCTCGAACTCGGAAAGCAGGAGGCCCAGAAAAGCCACGGGCTTTGTCGCGGCCAGGAGCCCGATGTCGCGAACCTGCCGGCGGGTGAGATTTATTTCGTCCCCACAGGAGCCGAGGGCGAATTCCCCATGAAATACGAGGACGGGACGATCGGCCTGATGCACGTCACAGGCGGCCGCATTCAGAGCGCCACGCTGCTTTCCGGCAGCGGGGCCACCGTCAAGGCCCACAACGAAAAGCTCGCCTCCGATCCGGTCACCGGCGAACTCGGCGAACTCGGCTTCGGAACCCAGATCCTCCCCGTCTCCGGGCGCGATATCCAGGATGAGAAAATCCGCGGAACCATCCACGTCGCCACGGGAAGAAGCGACCATCTCGGCGGATCGCTCACGCCCGACAAATTCGCAAACCACAAGAACGCCACCCACGACGACATCCTCTTCGCCCCCCACAAGACCCCGGAAATCCTCGTCACCCAGGCCCGGATGTTCCGTAACGGGGAAACCCAGGTGCTGATCGAGTCGTTCGAGCCGTCAGCGTATTTGAACGGCTTGCTGGCGTGAGGCCATCTCTTGGAAATCAGCGGACTCAGCAGTTGATCAGGGGGAACGGGCGTCTCGCCCGTTTAGACACTGACTCTGCAAGCGCGGATTGGAGCCTTTCACAGGCGGAAAACCAGCGCGATAGCGCCTCGCCAGGAGGGAAGGACGAATGTTTGGTGCAGGGAGCACAACCGAAACGAAGTAAAGCAGCGCCTGTGCCCCCTGTTTTGCTCTCCTCAGTTACCGTCTGCATATTTCCTAGAGATGGCATGAGGCCAACTACGCGGTCCGCTCGGCGGAAAATCACGGCAGCCTCGGCGAAGCCGCCCTACCGGTTCTTGGCAGGGATGGCGCGCCGGGACGTCCGTCGAACAATGAGCACCGCGACCAGCGAAAAGAGCACCAGCGCATAAACAGAAGGCTCGGGAACGGCAGTTGCGACCGTGATCAGGTTCGCATAATCCGAGATTCGCCCGAAGAAATTATAGCTGCCCGTTCCCGTGTTGGGATCGCCGCTGTAATAGGAAGTTCCGGACGAGGACACATACAAGGAAATCCCCGAGAGATACCACGTGCTGCCCGATTTAAAGAAAAGGGCTCCGCCCGAGTCATCCAGGGTGATGGCAGCTTCGTTGCTGCCTGCATTGCTGTCAAAACGTGTAACCAGCGTATTGGTCACCCAACTTCCATTGGCGGCATTGGCATATGTGCCGGCGATTTGGTTCGTGCCCCATCGTTCGACCCCCACGGAACCGGAGTCCCAGCTCCAACCGCCCGTAACAGCGGCCCCTTTCCCGTATCCATACCCCAAAACGTAATTTGTCGTCACCGGGTTGATATCAAGGGCTGAAGAGGTGTTCAGGTTGAACGGGCGCAGGCCGGACACGCCGTTGGCAGCGGGATTCAGCGTCAGTCTGAGGAGCTTCAGATCGGTATTCCCAACTTGAGAGACTCCGCTGGTATAGGAACCGCCGGCAAATGACGCATTAAAGGTGGTATCCACATAAAATATACTTCCTCCGATGACGATCTGAGAGGTCGGGCCGACGTGATTGGCAGTGAGAACAAATTGATCATTCAGATACACTCCCGAACCCACGGTGGAACCGGAGCCGTTCTCAATTTCGACAACATTCGTCCAAGGCAACCCGGTCCCAGGATCCGTGATATTTGTAGAATTGTTGCCGCCGTAGAGAATCACCGCTTCCGCGCGAAACGGAAGCAGACAACCGATCAGGACAAGCAGGGGCAGCTTCAGAAGGCGCATCTGAACACAAAGAATGGAGATCCTGAACATGCTGGAGGACGTCTTCAGAACAGATACGGGAGCACTTCACTTGATTCAAGTCAAATTCGATTGCCTCACAGGTCAGCAGGGAGTATCGATACGGCACAGTGATGCTCTCCGGCCATTTGCATCGCCCCATTTTTTGCGTTTAATATTATCGTGGCTACAGTCTTTCTATGAGCGCAAGAAAACCCATTCTGGAATTCCTCTTCCTGCTCCTCCTGCCGACGGCATCGCAGGCATTGATCCTCTACGACGCAAACAGCAACGCCAACAACTACAACATCAGCGTTCCCGGCACTCCCACGATCGATGACCCGACCGCCGACCTCTGGAACCATGTTGTCCAAATCCGCAAACCGGATGGCACATCGCCCGATGCCAGCGGGGTCTACCTGGGGAACGGATTTATTCTGACCGCGAACCACGTCACCGGCACCCGATACTTTATCCAGGGAACGGAATATGCCGTGGACACAAGCTACAACGGCACCGGTTCCAAACGAGTCACCAACTCGCAGGGCCAGGGCCTGGATTTGAAGCTGGTCAAAATCCAGTCGCCGCCGGCGCTGGGCGCACTTCAAATGATGAACAGCACGCAGAGCGCGCTGAGCAGCTATTCCCTCTACATCGGATGGGGGGTCGGCAAGGGAATCCCTCAGACCACCGACCCGGCCAACCAGGGCTGGACATGGGGAAGCGAGGCGGGCACCGCCAACAAGCGCTGGGGCCGGAATTTTACACTCGGCAGCAATTACAACGAGGTCAGCAATCCGAACACCTATCTGGAAACCCAGTTCAACCGGGCAGTCTTCGCCAGCCCTGCCGCTTACAATAATGACGTGTTCAGCCTGACCCTCGGGGATTCCGGCGGCGGGCTGTTCGAATATGTGGACAGCCAATGGATGCTGGCCGGCATCGGCACCGACGTCAGCACGCTCTGGTCCTCGTATTACGACCGGAATGCCGGAGTAATCGGTGACCAGCCGGACTCCAGCTATTTTGTCAGCATGCCCGCGCACTCCCAGGACGTCATCAACGCGATCCCCGAACCCTCGGTTTTCGCTCTGTCTCTTGCAGCCGGTCTCGGGATTTTCCAGCTTCTCATTCGGCGGAAATGCGTCTGAAAATCCGCGGGCCGCGCAAGCGGCGCATTGTAGTAGCAACTGTGTGGGACGCGCCTCTCGCCCTTCGCTCTCATGGTCGCGTTGTAGGGGTGCTCTCTGAGCGCCCATCCCCGCTGGCTTGCGGGGCGACCCGGGGTCACAGACCCCGGCTACAACCCGTGGCCTCCTGAACCAAAGTGCCAGATATGAGGGCCAGTCATGAAGACGCTCCCAGCCAATACGCTCGGCACAGGCGTAACGACATCTTTTGTAAAACCACTCTAATCGGTGCCGCTTCCTTGAAGCTACAGGGACGAGTGTGTTCGTGATGACGCTATTGAGATTTATTCTCATTTTCTCATTGACGGTGCTCAGCCTCTTCAATAACCATCCGCCGCTATGAGGACTTGGAAGGCCATGATTGGAGCATTCTGTGTTGTCGGGAATTGTTTTGCACAATCCGCGACCCAAACGAATGCCGAGCCCATTCTGGAGCGCGAGCAGGTGACAGGCGATTGGTTCGGGACGCGTCCGCTTCTTTCCGACCATGGCTTCGAGGTTTTCGCGAATTACACGACGGAGGTGTGGGGAAACACGAGCGGCGGACTAAGGACGGGCGCGGTTTATACCGGGCTTTTGAACTTCGGGGCGACTTTGGATTTGGAGAAGGCGGTAGGATGGAAGGGCGCGAGCATGAGCACGACGTGGTCCTGGCTGAGCGGGAGGGATGCCAGCCAGGATCTGGCCGGCAACTTCCTCACGATTTCAAACATCGCGGGCTTCAACACCCTGCGGATGTTCGATCTTTGGTTTCAGCAGAATCTTTGGGATGACAAAATCTCCATACGCGTGGGCCAGCTCTGTCCGGATTGCGACTATGCGGTGTCCGACTACGCCGGGCTCTTCATCAACTCGACGTTCGGCTTTCCCGCCCTCGTCTCAATGAACCTTCCGAATGGCGGGCCCGGATTCCCCATGGGGACCCTCGGCGGCCGCATCGCATGGAATCCGATGGACTGGCTGACATTTCAGACAGCGGCATTCCAGGGCAACGTCTTCGCGCAGAATGTCAATCGTCACGGATTCCGCTGGCGGCTCGACGCGCAAACCGGCTACACGTTTTTCAACGAGGCGCAGGTCCGCTGGAACCACCGGGATGAGGAGACCGGGCTGCCGGGCCAGCTCAAGTCCGGCGTCTGGTTCCAGACAGGTCAGAGCGCCGACGCGCTGACGGCATCCACAAGTTCCGGCAACTCCGGATTTTATCTCGTCCTCGACCAGATGCTCTGCCGCGAACCGGGGGAGCCGGCCGCATGCCCCGGCAATGATGGCAAGTCGGTGGTCGGCGGCACAAAGAGCTTCAAGGCCCCGGTCGCCATCGAAAAATCCGACCAGGGATTGGGCTGGTTCGGGCGTGCCGGATTTGCTCCTGCCGACCGCAACTTCATCAGCTTCTATTTCGACACCGGGCTGAGCTACAAGGGCCTGATCCCGACCCGCGATGACGACACGATCGGCATCGGTATCGGCTATGCCCGGCTCAGCAGCGGGGCACGCAGTTCGCTCGCGGATGCGGGTGCCTCACCCTCAGGTGCGGAGATGGTCGTCGAGTTCACCTACCAGGCCGCGATCACCCCTTCGCTGGTCGTCCAGCCGGATCTCCAATACATCATCCATCCCGGTGCCACCACCGGGATCGGCAACGCGCTCGTGATCGGAGCCCGCGCGACGGTCACTTTCTGATGCCATGGGGCAGAGAGATGAGCGGGCGTGATCAAATGTGGGTGCACTACATGCCGCCCAGCCATTTCCGCGCTGACATTCCAAGGCCCGCTCGCCGCGTGGACCAATCCGGGCGGGCTCATGGATTGGAGATGGATGTTGCTGGATTGGGAAATACCCGTTTCCCAAGCTTCGGCAATACCAACCGGTAAGGGCGGAAGACACGTCGGTCGGCCCGCCACTTCGGGAAACTATTCCGCCGGATGCAGCAGCTGTGCGCGCGTCATCGTTTCCAGCGCCTCGATCCAGCGGGGGTGCTCGTTCAGGCAGGGGATCAGCGCGAATTCCTGCCCTCCGGCCTCGAGGAAGATTTCGCGTCCGCGCATGGCGATTTCCTCGAGGGTTTCGAGGCAGTCCGAGACAAACGCCGGGCAGATCACGAGCAGCTTCTTCACGCCATTTTCCGCGAGGCGCGTGAGCTCGAAGTCGGTGTAGGGCTTGAGCCATGGCTCGCGCCCGAGCCGCGACTGGAACGCGACGGAATACTTGTCCGCAGGCACTCCGGCCGCTTCCACAAAGGCGCGCACGGTCGCGAAGCACTGGGCGCGGTAGCAGGTTCGGAGCGCCGGGCCCGGAGCCTCGCAGCAGTTGGCGGATGCCATGCAATGGCCCGGGTTGGCCTTCCGCATGTGCCGTTCGGGCAGGCCGTGGAAGCTGAAGAGGAGGTGATCGTAGCCGGCACCAAGATAATCCGCCGCGCTGGCCGCGAGTGCCGAAATGTATGCGGGGTCGTTAAAATACGGCTCCGCGATTTTCAATTTCATCTCCGGGGCCACCCGCGCGGCGACCTCCCGGGCACGGGCGACAGCCGTTTCAAAGCTCGACATCGCATAGTGCGGGAAAAGCGGGAAGACAAACAGATTGGCGACGCCCTGCTCCCGCAGGCGCCCCATGGCGGATTCGATCGACGGGCTCTGATACCGCATCGCGAGCTCGACCACTGCGGACGTTCCAAGCCGGCGCTGGAGCTCGCGCTGCACGTTCCGGCTGGTGACGACAAGCGGCGAGCCTTCCCTGGTCCAGATTTGTTCATACGCCTCGGCCGACTGCACCGGGCGGCGGGGCAGGATGGCGAGGTTCACGACGCACCAGCGGACCGGCCACGGCGCGTCGAGCACGCGCGGGTCCATAAGAAACTCGCGCAGATATTTTCTCACATCCGGAACAGACGTGGAATCCGGTGAACCGAGGTTGATCAACAGGACGCCGGGAAGCCCGGACTGCGGTGAGGATTTCTTCGGCAAGGTCATGAGGTCATCCAGTATTCTGGTCGCCGCGCGGCGTGTCCGATGGCGAGGAGAACGACGAATTCCCCTCGAATTGCATACGCGATATAGAAAGGGAAAGCATGCAGGTTCACCCGGCGGTAATCGCCCGACCGCAGCCTCGGAACGGTTGGATTCGATAAAATCCACCGAATGCCGATGTCCAACTCCTGCCAAAGATGGTCGCCCAACCCCGGGCGCTCCGCCTCGTAGTAATCAATGGCCTCCCTTGCCTCCTCGCGAACCCTTCGGGGAAATTTCAATTGCATCGCCCGAAGCGTTTTTCCATCTCCTCGTGAAACGCCTCGTAGGAAACGGTCTCCAGCTTTCCTTCATCATAGGCTTTCAGTCGGGCGCGGATTTCCTTATCCCACGCCGCTTCCACATCCGCATCGGGCGGACCGCTGTCGAGGTCGAGTATGATCCTGGCGAGCGCGAGTCGCTGGCTGCCAGGCAGCTCAAGCACTTCGTGTGTGATGGATTCGAGGGTTGTTGGCATGGGCTGTTCCAGTCGTTTCTCAATCTACAGGGTTTTCGCTTTCCTGTCGCCTCGATTTCGCTGGATCCAGCTCATTCGATAGCGAGTGACTTTTCCACCCGCTCCGCGATGTTGCAGCCGGAGACGATCGAGTCGCCGAGGGAGATGCCGTCGCGGTAGTGGCCGGCAAAGAACAGCCCCGGCACGGCGGCTTCGATTTCGGTCATCGCGGCCCGGTGGCGGCCGTAGCCGATGTTGTATTGCGGGATGGCTTTCGGATAAAACGCGCAGTGCCGGAATGTCGGGCGGCCCCTCACTCCGAAGAGCACGCCCAGATCCTGGCGCGTGAGCTCAAAAAGCTCCTCCTCCGGGAGGGAGGCCAGGTCCGAGCGCCGCTCGCCCCCGATGTAGCTCGTGAGCGTGACGTGCCCGGCGGGCGCACGGTTCGGGAAGAGCGAGGAGGAAAAGATCGTTCCGAGGATTTTGAACCCCTCGACCTTGGGGATCAGCGCCCCGAAGCCCTGGCATGGATGCGCGACGTCCTCGCGGCGGAATCCGAGCACCACGCTCGCCACCGGCGGATGACGGATCTCGGAGAAGGGCGAAAGGTCGAGAAGATTCCCGACCGTCGCGACCGCCGGGCTGGATTCCAGCGGCCCCGGCGCGACCTGCAGCTCCGCGAGCTGGAAGGCCGTGCCCGCATAGATCACCGCGCTGTGTTCTGCGCGCTCGCTGCCGGAATCCGTGCGCAGGTCCAGCGCCCAGCCTCCGTCGTTCCGCGTCATTTTTGTCACCGAGGCATTGAGGTGCACGGCGCCGCCGAGCCGTTCACAGAGCGTGTCCGGAAGCACCTGCAGGCCCTCGTCAAAAGAAAATTTCGGCGCGCGATCCTTGGCGATGTCCCCGCGCTTCCTGCGCTCGCGCGCGCCGAAGATCTGCCCCTTGATGAGCGAGCCGTATTTGGCTTCGAGAGCCGCGAGCTTCGGGAAGGCCTGCTGGACGGAAAGCCGGCCCGGATCGCCCGCGTAGACGCCGGCCACCATCGCGTCGATCGCGTGGTCCAGAAATTCCCGGCCCAGCCGCCGCACGACAAACCCGGCAATGCTCTCCTCAGCCCCGCTGCTTCGCGGCGGGACAAACGGCTCGCGCAGCACCGCCAGCTTTGCCCCGAGGGTGAAAAGCTCGGTCGTCAGAAATCCCAGCGGCGAGCCGGGCATGGCGATCGGACGCCTGTAGCGGACCACGTAGCGCGCCTCCGCTTCCGCCGGCGGAACGAGCCGGCGGGATTCCAGCCCGGCATCCCGGATAAGCTGCGCGATCTTCGGCGATGTCTCTAAAATCGTGTTCGGCCCGAATTCCGCGAGATAGCCATCCTTCCGCAGCGACCGGATCGCTCCGCCAACCCGGCTCCCCGACTCGTAAACCGTCACCGGAATGCCGGCGCGGTCGAGGTAGAATGCGGCGGTGAGCCCGGTGATGCCGGCACCAATGATTGCGACGGATTTCATCAGATTGTTTTCGAGTGGCGCTTCTCGCCGGCCGGCGCAAGCATGTTGTCGAAGCACATCGCGATGTTCCGGATGAACAGGCGGCCGCTGTCGGTGACGGTGAATCCCCCGGGCGAGCGCTCCACCAGGCCGTCGGCCTGGAACGGGTCGAGGGCGGCGAGCTCGCCGGCGAAATGCTCCGCGAAATTGATGCCGAGGTTTTTCGACATCGCGGCAAAATCGAGCGAAAGGTCGCACATGACGCGCATGATCGTTTCGCGGCGGATTTTATCCTCGCCGGTCACAAAATACGCGCGGTGCCAGGGCATGCGGCCGGCATCGACGGCTTCCTGATATTTCGGGAGCTCCTTGTCGTTCTGCCAGTAGGCGTCGGGGATCTGAGAGATGCTCGACATTCCGAACGCGTAGATGTCCGAGCCCGAGCGCGTGCTGTAGCCCTGGAAATTCCGCTGGAGCTGCTTGTTGCGCTGGGCCACGGCAAGCTCGTCGTCCGGCCGCGCGAAGTGGTCCATCCCGATGTAGACATAGCGGCCGCCGGCGGTGAGCTTTTCGATGACGAGCTTGAGGACCTCCAGCTTGGTTTCCGGCGTGGGCAGGATTTTTGCCTCCAGGATTTTCTGTGCCGGCTTGATCCATGGCACATGGGCGTAGCTGAACATGGCGAGGCGGTCGGGCTCCATGTCGAGGACGGTGTCGAGCGTCTCGTTAAACGAATCCGGCGTCTGGTGAGGCAGCCCGTAGATGAGGTCGAGGTTGATCGATCCGAACCCGAGCTCGCGCATCCAGTCCATCGCCTGCCGCGTCATCTCGCGTGGCTGGATGCGGTGGATCGCCTCCTGCACTTTCGGGTCGAAATCCTGCACGCCCATCGAGGCGCGGTTGAAGCCGATCTCGCGCAGGGCCACGAGGTGGTCGCGCGTGAGCCGGCGGGGATCAACCTCCACGCTCGCCTCGATCTCCGGCGAAAAAGTGAAATGCTTGTGGATGATGCCGCCGAGCCTGCGGATTTCATCGGGGCGCAGAAATGTCGGCGACCCGCCACCGAAGTGGAGCTGCACGACCTGGCGGCCGGGGTTCAGCCGCGGCGCCATCTTCGCGACCTCGCGCCCGAGATAATCAATGTAGTCCGCCCCCTTGTCGTGGTTGAGCGTGATGACGGTGGTGCAGCCGCAGAACCAGCAGAGCGTCTCGCAGAACGGAATGTGGAAATAGACCGAGAGGTCGCGGGCGGAGCGGTTGTTCGCCTCGATCCGCGCGTCGAGTTCGCTCCAATTCACATCGTCGGTGAACTTCGTCGCCGGCGGGTAGCTGGTGTAGCGCGGCCCGGCGATGTTGTATTTCTTCACCAGATCCAGATCGACGTGGAGCGCGCTCATTTTGGGAATTTCCGCACGGTATCCACGAGCGCCTGAATGCACTCGAGCTTCGCGGACGGCGTCACGCCGTGGCCGAGGTTGAACACATGGCCGGTGCGGCCCGCCATGTCGCGCAGGATCCGTGAGGTCTCCGCGGCGACGAGCTCCGGAGTCGTGGTGAGCAGGAAGGGATCGAGGTTGCCCTGGACCCCGACATTCTCCGGCAGAAGATCGCGGATTTCCGCGAGCGGCTGCGTCCAGTCCACGCTCAGCACATTCGCCCCGGTCGAGACGAGGGGCCCGAGCCTCCCGTGCACCCCTTTGGAAAAAAGAATGACCGGAACCTTTCCGTCCAGCGCGGTGATGATTTCGCGGATCCAGCGGCCGGAGGCGGCCTCGAAGACGTTGTCGGCAAGAAGGTCGCCGTTGCTGTCAAAAATCTGGACGGCCTCTGCGCCCGAGGCGATCTGCATCTGCAAGAACCCGGCCACCACCGCGGTGAGCTTCTCCATCAGTTCCCCGAACAGAACCGGCTCGGAGTAGAAGAGCTCCTTGGCCCGGTCGGACTCCCCGGTGCTGCCCCCCTCAATCATGTAGCGCGCCAGAGTCCACGGGGAACCCGCAAAACCAAGAAGTGCCGTGCGCCCGCCCAGCGCGGGCTTGATCAGCGCGAGGGCATCCGCAACGTATTGAAGCCGCCCGATCGCATCGCGATGATCGAGCCGGCGGATGTCCGCCGCCGACCGCAGCGCGAACTCCATCTCGATGCCCCCGCCGTTTTCCCGGAAATGATACGGCTGCCCCATCGCCTCGGGCACTACGAGGATATCGCTGAACAGCACCGCCGCATCAAAACCGAACCGGCGGACCGGCTGGAGCGTGACTTCGGCGGCGAGCTCCGGAGTCCGGGCCAGCTCGACGAACGTGTGCTTTTCCTTCAGCGCCCGGTATTCCGGAAGCGCCCTGCCGGCCTGCCGCATGAGCCAGACGGGCGGGCGATCCACCGGCTGGCAACGGCACGCGGCGAGAAACCGCTCGCGGTTCCCGGTCGGAGGTTCCGCGGGCGGCGTGGCTGAGAGAGATTCGGAGCTGGTCTTCACCGGATGAAAAATATTGTCTCGGGATTGGTTGGAAGTTTGGCGGAGTGCAATCCCAGAGCCAAAGCGAAAAACGGGTGCAGGTAAACCCCAAAGGTTGCGGGATGCCCCATCCCCGGTCCAAACCGGGCGGAAAATCTCCTCACGCCCGCGCGGCCCGCCTGGCAGAATGGTTGAGCCGGGGACGGATGATGTTCTCCGGAAGTTTGCCGGGTTCCGCCTTGCGCTGGAACGCCGCCGCCCGGATCACATTGTCCGGGACATCGTCCTCATCCGCAAGCGGCAGAATCCGCGCAGAAGACTGCTCCGCGCCGTTCAGCTTCTGGCTCCCGTGGCTTTGCGGCTTCTTTTCCGACCCGCTCCGGTATTCAGTCGGGGACTTTCCCACGAAGCGTTTGAACACGCTGTTGAATTGCGGGATCGAACCGAAGCCTGCGGTAAAGACGACCTCGGAGACCCGCAGCGATGGATCCATGAGCAGGACTTTCGCCTTCTCGACGCGAACGCGCGCCACATATTCGGTGAACGTGATCCCCGTGGTTTTCTTGAAGATTTTACAAAAATGGAACCGGCTCGCATGCACATGCCGCAGCACCTGATCGAGCGTGATCGGCTCCTGCGAGCGGTCCTCGACGAATTTCTTGGCACCGCTCACCACCGCGGGCTCGAGCTCCGGGCGGGTGGACATCATGTGCCGGCTGATGTCGTCGGAAAGATGCTGCGCAAACACGGTAAGCAACTGGATCACGGCATCAAGCGTATCCGGCGGGACGACCGGCGTTTCAAAGTAGGACTTCCGGGCGATTTTTTCCCACTCCCTGTCGCGGAAGTCGCCGATTTTCTTCATCATCCGCTCAAAATCCTGCCGCGTCGGCTCCTGACGAAAAATCTGCCCGCTCAGCAGGGTCGCCACATGCCGCCCGGCAATAATCACCGGTATGGCAATATCGGTCAGGCCGGCGAAACAATGGACCTGCTGTGCGACAAGTTCGGTGACGGTGCTTTTCTCAATGCGGCGCTGGGTTTCCAAGCAGGCCGCGCAGCCAGCCTCCGTGCTTGAAATGAAGGCGCAGAAGGGGTTCTCGCTCTGCCTCAGATTCGCGCGCCGCGTTTTCTCATCCGGCGGAAGGAGCTTCAAGGATACGCCAGTCGCCTTGCGAAAGGCTTTTTCGTAGTGCTGGAGAATCGGAAGGGCAGCCAGTTGCTCGAACGTCAGATCTTTCATTCAACAGGCTACAGGCAGGCTAGAGAAAATACAACAAAACTCACAAAGAGAGTTGCTACCGGCTGCCTTTGGAAACGTCTATAGGCATAGCTACCTATTTGCTATGCCGGTTTATAAGCTGGACTTATATCAAGTAGTCAACCCCACTGGCCTCCCAGAGGACATACGCTTTCGCAACGAGGAAAAAAGCATGGCTACTGCCGAGATTGAGCTTGGTTTTGATATGCTCGCGGTGGGCGCCGACGGTCTTGATGCTGAGCCCGAGCTGCGAGGCGATGTCTTTATAGGATTTTTCCATGCCGAACAGGCGGAGGACTTCGAGTTCACGTGAGGTGAGGACACCCGGGTCCACCTGCCCGGCAGTGGAGTCAGGGCGGGGGCGCGAAATGGACAGCTCCGGATCCACAAACACTTGGCCGCCCATCACTTTCTCAATGGTCGGCAGGAGGGCTTCAATCCGGGCTGAGCGGGCCAGGATCCCGCGAACGCCGGCAGTAAGGATGCGACCGGTGAGGAGCACGGAATTACCGGGGAGCAGGACGATGATGGCGGTGTCGGGACTGCGCTTCTGGATTTCCGGAGCCAGCCCCAATGCGTCACGCCCGCATAAGAGCCGGAAGCCCATGAGAAGAATGCGGGGTTTGTGGATGGAAAGCCGGGTGAGGAGTTCCTGGCTGGTGGCGACCTCCCCCACGATCTCGAAGCAATTCTTGGGTTCAAGGATCGCCCTCAGACCAAAAAGAAAAATCGCCTCCCGATCGGCGAGCAGGACGCGCGGCCGGCTTGCCGCGCCTCTGACCGGAGCCTTGGCGCTCCCATTGCTCTCTTTCTTCACCCGGCAATTATGACAGGGATCAAATTGCATATGCACTCCAAATCTGCTGCGGCCCTTGTGGCCTGCCATTCCTCATCACACTCCAACTTTTCGGGGTGTGATTAAAAGTGGGTGCGGTTGGCGCGTCAGGCTGGTAAGGGAGCATGGGCGTCCCGCCCGTGTATGGCTCTGGCTCCGCCGCGATGCTCAGTCTCCAAACAGGCGAGACGCCTGTTCTCCCTTGTTCACCCACGTTTGATCACACGCCAACTTTTCAGGGTGCAGGACAAATTTCTTCATGCATTTTGAATTCCGTCTTTTTTTGTGTTCAAGAGATATACTTTAGTATATCTTTTTTCCGTGAACACAGAAAAAAACCTTCTTCAGCAACTTGCCGCCTTCCAACAGATGGAGCG
>JAPLTF010000058.1:18974-27620 GCA_026398275.1 Verrucomicrobiota bacterium | reverse complement strand
CGCTCCATCTGTTGGAAGGCGGCAAGTTGCTGAAGAAGGTTTTTTTCTGTGTTCACGGAAAAAAGATATACTAAAGTATATCTCTTGAACACAAAAAAAGACGGAATTCAAAATGCATGAAGAAATTTGTCCTGCACCCATGTGACAATTTTGTCGCGCGGGCGGGATTCTGAACAAAATAAGATTTCCTGCTTTCATGCGGGAGGCGGGACAGCCCATGATTCGCATCCGATGAAATCCATCCTCCTGGTGTTTTGCATGGCGGCGCTCTGCTCCGCCCCCTGCGGCAAGATGTTCGCGGCCACGCACGATTGGGCTGCGGAGCCATTGAAGGAATCCAAGCTCAACACCGTGGCATTCCGCGGGTGGATTCCCGACACGTCCAAACCGCTCGCCGGTGCTCTGGTGCTGATTCCCGGGCGGCACGGCGACGGCCGGGGAATGGCCGATGATCCGCAATGGCAGCAGCTGGCGACGGATCTCGACTTCGCCATCCTCGCGTGCCAGTTCAGCGACGGGGAGCCGTTCATCTACCAGAGCGACGCGCATGGGGAGGTGGCGAAATGCATCAACACCGCCGTGGACCATCTCAGCGAGCTGAGCGGCAGGGTGGAGCTGAAAAAGGCCCCGCTCGCATTTTGGGGGCTGTCGGCCGGATCGAACGTCTCCTCGCGCTACTGCGTGTTTTTTCCGGAGCGGGTGGCCGCATTCGCGAGTTCGACCGGCACGTGCGGGCCCGGAGGAGAAATCAACGCGAAGAACCTGGACATCCCGATGTTCTTTGCGATTGGCGGGACGGACAAACCCGATTGGGTCAAAGGTTCTCTCGACAACGCGCAGCGCGGCCAAGGCAAGGCTCCGTGGACGGTCGCGCTACAGAAAACCCAGGGACACGGGATCGGCAAGAGCATGGATGTCATCGTTCCGTTCCTGCAGGCAACGGTGAAACAGCGCCTGGGCACCGCCGCTCCAGCCCCGGGCACCACGAGCATCTTCAAAAGCGAACTGCCAAATATCGGATCCTCATCGCGTCCCGCCGCCGGAACGGCAAAGGCCCTGAAAAAATTGAATCTCCAAGCCGGCTGGCTGGGAAATCCGACGACCTACGACATCGCTCCCTACGCGGGATACAAGGGCTCTAAATCCCAGGCCATCTGGCTGCCGGATGAGGCCACCGCCCAAGCTTGGCAGGCCTACCTGCTGGCGCCATAAGCGGAGAGACTTGAGCCTGCATTTTCTTCTGCCCTGTCCTGCTGGAGCGGACGTGCTATAAGCCTGCTTCATGGACACATTTCAATCCACCGTTGAAAAAGTCGGCATGGCAGTTGATGCCGTAGGAGTGCTGGTTATCGTCGGCGGCATTCTGGTCGCTTCCGTGCGAACTCTCATTTTTGCTGCCCCTCCCCATCTCGACCGTTACACCGCATATCGTCAAAATTTGGGCCGCGCCATTCTCCTTGGGCTGGAATTGCTCGTTGCGGGGGACATCATCAGAACAGTTGCCGTCGCGCCCACCCTCCAAAACCTGAGCGTTCTCGCCCTGATCGTGGTGATCCGCACGTTTCTGAGCTTTTCCCTTGAGCTTGAAGTCACCGGGCGTTGGCCTTGGCAGCAACGCAGCGGGATAAAGGCCAGGGAGTAGGCTACCCTCTCGGCCGGGTTCTGCACCAAAGGCCCGCGCCGGGCGTTCCGGCTGCGGAAGATCAGCGGGGGAGTGAACACTGCGCTCGATGATGCGCGGTGGCTGGTGCGGGAAATCCTCGGTGAGGATTGATCGCGCCATCGCGGAGATCCCCGATCTCCGCTTTCAAGTTTCCGCATCACCTAGCGCTCCGGTTGCCCTCCCTGGGCCAAACATTCGACCATCCCTATTCACAAAGCGCTCCCGCGCTGGTTTTCCTCTTCGCGGTCGCCCCCGGCCACCTTTTCCCGGGCAGACCGGGGAATGCCGCTTGACATGAGATTCATGTCAGCATGATAATACCATCATGACGAGAACCCAGATCCAACTTCCGGAGCCGCTCTTCCGGCGCCTGAAATGCATTGCGGGCGAGCGGGATTGGTCGCTTGCCGAACTTGTCCGTCGCGGCATGGAGGTCTATGTCCAGACGTGCCCGGAGATGACGGGAAGCCGGAAGAAGTGGACGATGCCTGTCCTCCGGGGAAGCGGAGGACATCTGGCGGATCCCGCTGAGATGTGCGTCGAGGCCGAAGCCATCGAGAAACGGACCACATGCTGACTGCCGACACGAATCTTCTGATCCACGCAGCGGATCCCGATTCGATTCATCATGTGCGGGCCAGGGGGTTTTTTCTCAAGGTGTCGGAAAGCGGGGAGGAATTTGTTCTTTGCGAGCTGGTATTAATCGAGCTTTACATGCAACTGAGGAATCCTGCGGTGTTCAAAAAACCCTACAGCCCAAGGGAGGCGTCCGATTATTGCCGCGTCTTGAAGCAAAATCCGGTCTGGCGATGCGTGGATTACGACGCTGCGATTTCCGGCAGTTTATGGGAATACGCGTCTTCAACACGGGCTGGATACCGGCATATTATTGATGCCCGGCTGGCGTTGACATTGCGGCATCATGGGGTGAACCGTCTGGCTACCGTCAATGTGAAACACTTCAAGGATTTTGGGTTTGCACGCGTCTGGAATCCGCTGACGGAGTAGCCCGGAAAAACCATGAAACAAAAGTTTCTGGCGGCCTTGAAATCCGGCTGCTGAGTCAGGACTTGGATGATCCTAAATCCAGCAGAAGGTTTAGCCGCAGATTAACAAGATTTACACAGATAGAAGCACATACAACAGGAACGGACATTTCGAGCCATTCACCCCGCAGGTGAATGGTCGATTAACTCGCAACATGCTGTCAATTAGTGAAATTTAGTGGTTCAACTGCGGAATTTAGCTTCATGTCAACGTGGTGATCGGTCTGCCTGTGCTTCCTTGAAATCAGGCGGCGGACCATTTTGTTACTCCGGACGGGCCACGAGGTCGTATACCTGCGCGCCGATGATTTCCGCATCGACGAATGTTCCCGGCTCGCGCGGTTCGGTGAGGATGACCCGGCAGTCCACATCGGGTGCGTCGTGTTCGGTGCGGCCGAGGTTCGGCTGTTCGACGAGGACCTTCAAAACTTTTCCTGCGGCGGCCGAGGCGGATTCGAGGGCGATCTTCTGCTGGAGCTTCATCGCGTCGCGGTAGCGGCGGTTCTTGACACGGGTGGGGATCTGCCCCTCCATTTTTGCCGCGCGTGATCCGTCTTCCTGCGAATAATTGAAAACGCCCAGGCGTTCGAATTTCGTCGCCTCGATGAATTCGAGCAGCGAGTCGAAGTGCTCCTCGGTCTCCCCGGGAAAGCCGACAATAAACGTGGTCCGCAGGCCCAGACCCGGAATCCCTTCGCGCAGGCGGGCGATGAGGTCCTCGATGTGCTCGCGCGACGTCTCGCGCCGCATGGTTTTCAGCATCTCCGGGTGGATGTGCTGGAGCGGCATGTCCACATAGCGCGCGACCTTGGGGTTCCGCGCGATGGCCGCGATCAGCTCGTCGCTCCAGTGTGCGGGGTGCGTGTAGAGAAGCCGGACCCAAAAATCTCCGCCGATGTCCGCCAGCTCGTCGAGGAGCTGCACGAGGGAGGCTCCGCGCGCGGAGTCCACCGGCTGGCGGGGCCCCGCCTTTTCCTGCCAGAGGTCCATTCCGAAATACGTGGTGTCCTGGCTGATGAGATTGACCTCCTTGACCCCGTCGGCGACAAGCTGCCGGATCTCGCGCACGACCGAATCCACCGTGCGGCTGCGGTGGCGGCCGCGCATCTGTGGGATCACGCAAAAGGTGCACGGATGGTTGCAGCCCTCGGCAATTTTGACGTAGGCCGTGTGGCGCGGGGTCAGGCGGAACCGCGGCGTCGAGTAGTCGGGGATGTAGCGCGATTTCGGCGTCACGAGGTTCATCACGCCGCCGTCTTCCTTCAGGACCCTGCGGAATATTTTCCCCGCATCCGCGACCTGGTCGAGCCCGATAAAGGCATCGACCTCGGGGATGTCGCGCACGAGCTCGGCCGAGAAACGCTGGGACATGCACCCGCTCACGACCAGCTTCTGCCCCGGCCGGGTGCGCAGGCCGCGCAGGCGGTGGGACTCGAGGATGGCGTCGACCGATTCCTGCTTCGCCGAGTCGATGAACCCGCAGGTATTCACGACCAGCACGTCCGCCTCGTCCGGATCGGCGGTGATTTCAAACCCCTCCTCGCGCGCCCCGCCGAGCATGATCTCCGCGTCGACAAGATTTTTTGCGCAGCCGAGGCTGATCATCCCGATTTTGTAGCTCATGCTCGAATGGGTCAGTGCGCCGGAGGTGTGGACGGACCCTTGCTGCCGCCAATCGAAGACTCAGCCGGTGTCCCGGCTGCGCCGGGAAGGGAATTTTCCACAGGAACCGGTTCCGGGGTCGGTTCGGGCGTGGCCGCCAAGGCAGGGGAAGGAGCTGGTGGGACAGCGGATTGCTCCGCGCTGGATTTGTCGGAAAGAGGAGATGATCCGGTGACCCGCTCGATCTTTTTGACGGTCAGATAGACAAAAAAGGCGGCAACCACGAGGACAAGAATGATGCCCGCGACTATGAAGACCCTGAGAAGGCTGGGGCGCTTCTTCGTCCGCATGGGAACCACGGGCGAGGAGGGTCCGCGGGACAGGGCGTTGATGTATTGAAACCCACCTCCGGCGGCTCCGGCACGGTCGGGCAGAAGCGGACGGATCTCGTCCGGAGAAATTCCGAGGTATTCCGCGTAGTCGAGCAGAAACAGGCGCGAATACGTCGGGTGCGTGAAGCCGGAAAAATCATCCGCCTCAATTTCGCGGAGCCGCTGCACGCGGATGCGCGTATCCTTCGCCGCCTGCTCCAGGGAGATGCCGGCTTTGATCCTTGCCGCTCCCAGCCGGGCCCCCACAAAAAAATCTGGTGTATCCATTTTTAAAACTCTTCGTTCAAATCCACGAGGATTTCGCGGTCCTTCGCGCCATCCTTCGGGCCGACAATGCCACGTTGTTCAAAAATATCCATCACTCGCGCCGCCCGCGTGTAGCCGAGCTTGAGCCGCCGCTGGAGCATGGACGTCGAGGCGCGGTTTTCCTGCCGGACGACCTCCAGGCACTTCGTGACCAGCTCCTCGTCGTCATCGCTGACCTCCTCCTCGGGGATCGCGGTGCTGGTCAGCTTCTCGTGAATGCCGGCATCGAACTTCGGCTCGGCCTGTCCGGCGACATACTCGACGATCCGGTGGATCTCGTCCTCGGTCACCAGCACGCCCTGCGCGCGGGTGTATTTCGATGTCCCCGGCGGCAGGTAGAGCATGTCGCCCTGCCCGAGCAGCTTCTCGGCACCGTTCTCGTCGAGGATCACCCGGCTGTCGATTTTTGACGCCACCTGGAACGCGATCCGGCTCGGGATATTGGCCTTGATGATTCCGGTGACCACGTCCGCGCGCGGCGTCTGCGTGGCGACGATCATGTGGATCCCGGCGGCGCGGGCCATCTGGGTGATGCGGGCGATCGCGCTCTCGACATCCGCCGGGGCCGTCTGCATGAGGTCGGCCAGCTCGTCGATGATGACGACGATGAACGGCATGCGGTCCGGCACAATGATGTCGTCCGATCGAGGGACGCGGATCGGCGGCATCTCCTCGTCGGGCGGATCCTCCTCATTCCCGCTTTCCGGTTGGGCGGGAGCCGGCGGCTCCGCGGCCGCCTTTTCCTCATCCAGCTCCGCCTGGGATTTTGGCAGCGGGCGGTCGTTGAAGGCCGTGATGTTTTTCAGCCCGCATTTGGCGAAGATCCGGTAGCGCAGCTCCATCTCATCAACCAGCCAGCGGAGTGCCAGCAGCACTTTTTTTGGATCGGTGACGACCGGTGTGATGAGGTGGGGCAGCTTGTTGTAGATCTGCATCTCGACCACTTTCGGATCGATCATGATGAAGCGGAGCTGCTCGGGCGAATACCGGAAGAGCAGGCTGGCGATGATCGAGTTGATGCAGACGCTCTTGCCGCTTCCGGTGGTTCCGGCGACGAGGCAGTGCGGCATCTTCGCGAGGTCCCCTATGATCGTGTGGCCATACACGTCCATGCCCAGCGCCAGCGGCAGCTTCGCGGTGCTCTCACGCCAGGCGTCTTTCTCGAACAGCTCGCGGAGGGTGACTTTGACTTTTTTCGAGTTGGCGATCTCGATCCCCACGGTGTCCTTCCCCGGGATCGGCGCGAGGATGTTGATCCGCTCGGCGCGGGTGGCGCGGGCGATGTCCCTCTCCAGCGAGACGATCTTATCCACCCGCACGCCGACATCGGGATAGACCTCATAGCGCGTGATCGTCGGCCCCTTGGTGATCGTCCCCGGCGTGGCCTTGATGCCAAACTGCGCGAGCGTCTCGATGATCAGGCCCTGGATCATCAGCAACTCGTCGCGGTCAAGCGGCGTGCGTCCGCCCTCATCCTGGATATCCAGCAGGTCCAGCCCCGGCAGGGTATAGTTTTCGAGATGCACATCCTCGAGGCCGGGTTTGAATGTCTCCTCCTTGCCGGTGCGGAGATCCGCGAGCTTCGGCTTTTTCGACGGAGGGGATGGGGCCGTGGCATCGATGATTTCCGGCTCGATCTCCGGAACCGAAGGAGGAGGTTCAGCCACCGGCTCAGGCGCCTCCTTTTTGAGCTTCTTCTCAAGCTTCTGCGCCCGCTTCTCCAGGAGCTTCCGCTCGGCCTCCACCCGGCGTTCCTGATCGAGCCGCTGCAGCCGCTCCAGCTTTTTTGCCCCCATCCAATTCAGGAACGATTTCCAGGCGAACCGGATATCCCGGACCGGATGGCTCGAAATCGCAAAAACCAGGCTCATCAAATAGATGATTACGAGCAGGACGGCGGCGGCCGGGCCAAATGGTGCCAGGATCGCCTTTTTCCCGAGGTTCAGCCCGATCCAGCCGCCAGGGCCCCCGATATCCTTCGGCCAGCTCTGGAGCACCCACGGCTGGATCTGGAAAAGGCAAGCCGCGAGGAGCACCATCAATCCCCCCCAGCCGGTTTTGTCTTTGAGCGAATAGTTCGGCACAAACCACTTCGCCAGCCCGTAGCCGATCAGCCCGACGGCAAGCAGGTAGCCGGCGGCACCGAAAAGAAACAGCACGTGCCCTGCGAGCAGTGCCCCGAACAGCCCTCCCATGTTGTGGGTGACCGGAGAGGCGGAGGCCTTCGTATAGATGAGCCTCGCCCATTTGGGAACGTCGCCGGGCGAATACGTCACCAGCGAAACAAACAGATACGCGCCCACGCACACCAGAACGAGTCCGATGAAAAAATTGGCTGCCCGGTGGTTGCGCGAACGATTGGCCATGAAGCGACTGAGAATCCCGCATTTCCCAGCCCGACGCAAGCGCGCAACTCCCTGCGTGCGGCGGAGGGGTGCCGTTTGAGCTCTTTCATTTTCCGGCCGCCCCGATAGGATGCTGCTTCCAACAAAACCTCTCCTATGAAACAAATGCCTGCTGCAATTTTTGTCCTGCTGGTGATCGCCCTTGGCCTGGCGGGCGTCGTCTTCCTTGGCAATTCCCAGAATGTCCGGGTGTCGGCCGGGTATGCGAGCTACGTCTACTCGAAGCCGATTTTCGGCCGCAGCGTCTTCAAGAGCGTGCTCATCGGCCCGGCTTCCACGGGCCTTCGCTGGAGGCTGAGCGGGCAGAGTGTTTCGATCACTCCGTATACCTACAGCGAGAAGTTCGAGGGCAACACGGCGATCCTGGCGCAGGACAAACTGCCGCTGAACAGCCAGGCCCACATCGTCTGGAGGCTCAAGCCGGACGAGGCCTCGGTGAAGCATTTCATGGAGGAGTTCGGCGGATGGGAGAACACCGGCGAGCCGGATGAGATCGCGAAACAGGCCTATGCGCAATTCATCCAGGAGCCGTTCCGGACGGTCACCCGCTCGGTCGTCGCCAAATACGGCGGGCTCTCCGTCAACGAATCCCTGCCCGAGATCTCAACCGCGATCAGCGACATCATGAAGGAGATGCTCAAGTCGACGCCCTTCGAAATCCTTTCCGTGGTGATGGGCAATGCCGCGCCGCCCCAGCAGGTCATCGACGCGATCGCCACCAAAGTTGCGCTGAACCAGACGCTTGAGCAGAAGGCGATCGAGGAGCAGATCGCCACCAAGATGATCGAGATCGAACGAAAGAACGGAGAGGCCGCCGGAGCGAAATCCGCCGCGGAAGCCGTGGAGCGCGCGAAGGCGATCAGCTCGATCAGCGCGGTCCTCACTCCCGCGTATATCCAGTATCTCGGCATGGAAAACATCCGCGGCGCGGATCGTGTCTATGTGCCGCTTGGAGGCGCATCGCCGCAGCTTGTTCTGCCGGTAAAATAACGGCCCCCCGCAGGGCGTTTAGAACGCTTTAATGTTTTTATGGCCGAATCGCAAGAAACGCGCTGTAGCCGCGTCCGTGTCGGACGCGCCTCTGAGAACCTCTGAAATAATTAGGAAAAAGCCGCGTTGCTGAGGATTTTTGGCTTGGCCAAGGCACGAAGGCGGCGGCAATACCCACAGCGGTGTTGCCGATGCTTCGCATCGCCCTCCGGGCTGCCTGCGGCAGGCTGTCTCCCTTCGGT
>JAPLTF010000058.1:0-18950 GCA_026398275.1 Verrucomicrobiota bacterium | reverse complement strand
TCTGGGCGAGAGCAGAAAAGGCCGTCTGGCGGCGTTGCTCGCTCAGTTACAGCCCGCTGAGGGGATGCGCCTTCGCGAGCGCCTTGCCATCCGGCCTTTTCTACTCTCGCGCGGCTTTTCCTAATTATTTCACAGGTTCTGAGGCCATCCTGACTGCGCTCCCCGCCAACACGCCCGACACGGGCGTGGCTACATCTATTCTTCAACCGTTCAGAACGTGACGCCGAGGCCGAACTGCCATGCGCCGAGCGGGTCGCCATCCCGCCGGATGACGTTGTAGGCGTAGTCCATGCGGAGGGCTCCGAGCGGTGTGTAGAAGCGGATGCCGGCACCGGGCGCGATGCGGGTCTGGCTGAGCTCCATCTCATCGAGCTTGGAGGCCAGATTTCCGGCATCAGTAAACGCCGCGAGATAAAACCCGCGGCCCACCGGCCACTGGAGCTCAATGTTGGCCTGGAAGAATGCCAGCCCGCCGAGCGGAATCCCGGAGCGGTCGCGGGGCGCCATGCCGTCGAATTGAAAGCTGCGCACGGAATCCGGTCCGCCCAGAAAAAAGCGTTCCGGAACAGGGATCGAAGCGGTGTCGCCAAACGGCAGGATGAGGCCGGCGCGGTGGTTGAATGTGAAGAACGGGACAAACGGCCGCTCGGGGACAATCTTCCGAAGCGGGAGATACCATGTGGCCTGGGCGGTGGCCCTGAAGAATGTGAGCTCGCCCAGCAATGGCGGAGCAGCGACGCCGGCTTCGTAGCGCAGATCGTAGCCGCTCATTGGGGTGAGCGGATCGTTTCGCCGGTCAAGCTCCTGGCGGAATGTCAGCAGGCCCAACCGGTAATCCTCCAAGGTGTCCGGCTCGCTTCCGGAGAGGATCAAGGCGCTTGAGACCGACTTCCATTCGTAGGTGAGCCCCCAGCCCGTGCCGAATCGCTCGTTCTGTTTTTGGCCGATGCCGATCCGGGTTCCGAACTCGGTGGCCTTGAACGCGGGGAGTTCCTTTCGCGAAGCAAAGGCGGCCACCGATCCGAGCAGGTCGGTTCCGAGCAGCCAGGGGTCGGAAAACTCGATGTCCCCACCAAAACTTTTTTGCGAGATGAAGCCGGTCATTCTGAGCCGGTCGAGGGTTCCGAGAAAATTCCGGTCGGTGTAGGTGGCGGTGCCAAATGCCAGATACCACTCGCTGTAGCCGACGGTGGCCGCGAAGGACTTGCTGTCGCGCTCGGCGACATGGATCGCGACATCCACCGAATTTTTGGATCCGGGCCTGGCGTCCACATCGACCGAGGAAAACGCGCCCGTGAACCAGAGCCTCCGCTCTGCGGCATCGAGGGCGGTCCCGTTGTAGATTGCGCCGCTGCGGATTCCGAAGCGCCCGAGCAGCGAGCGCTCTGCCGTTCGCTGGGCGCCGGAGGTTGTGACTTTTCCGATCCGCATCTTTTGTCCAGCGGTTGGCGTGACGACAAGGTCGACGATTCCCGCTCCGCTGCCGGGGACATTCTCGACCTGGACAGCCGCAAAAAAATACCCGTGAGCCCGGAGGAAATCGAGCGCGCGCGACTGGCAGAGAACCCGGTCGGCTGGCCGGAACGGACGGCTTTCAAATGCCGAGAGCTCCTTGAGCAATGCCGCGGACTCCTCAAATCCTGCTCCGCTCAAACGCACACGACCGATATGAAATTGCACGCCGGGCTCAATCACCACCGTCAGATCGACGGTTTTAAAATCTGCTGCCGGCTGCTCGACCACGCTGGCAGCCGCATCCAGGAACCCCTCGTTGACGTAGGCCTGGCGCAGCTTTTCCACGGCGTCCTCCACCGCCGCCGCCACGTAGCGAAGCCGTCCGAATGCCGAGCGGGTCGCCTGCCGGATGGCGGATGTGAAGATCCCCTGGAGACGGTCGCGGGAGATCTCCTCCCCGCCTTGAAAGGTAACCCTCCCGATCCAAAGCCGGTCGCCCTCGGTGATCGAAAATACGACTCTCGACGGAGAGAAGTCGTAGGTGACCTCGGCATCCGGGAACCCCTGCGAAAAGTAAAACTCGCGGAGAAAATACGCGGCATCATCGGCGGCGGTGACATCGCCGCCGGAGGCCGGCCCCGCATCATAGCGGCTCAGCGCCTGGAGCAGGCGGGCGCTGGAAAAAAGCGCGTTCCCCTCGAAAACCCAGTCCGCCCCCTCCACGCCGTTGGCGGACAAGCCGGCCAGAACCAGGAGCAGAACCTGGAGGGATCGCTTCATCGAAACCGCCAGGTGTACGTCGCGCCGGCATTGAAGAAGCCGTATCCGTCGCGTTCTGTCACCAGATCCAAATTGTCGATGAGGCGGAGCTTCCCGCGCATCGTGGTCCGCTCGCCGAGCGCGCGGGGCGGGATCGCCTGAACCTGGAGGCGGTTCAGCAGCGCATCGGTATCGACGCCCGGCAGGTCGAGCTGCCGCGCAAATGAACGCAGGAGGAAAAGCGCGCCCTGGCCCGCAGCCGCCTCCCCGAATCCCGCTCCGGAGGTCCGCCCGCCGGACGCGATCCCTGTCGTCAGCAGCAGAACCAGCGCCTCCTGCGGGAGCGGAGGATCCGACCGCAGGATCAGCTTTTTTTCGTTCAGCGGCCCGAACGCGAAGGCATGGACTTCGAAGTCCGGCGTCTGCGCCGAGCCGCGGACATCGAGCATCGGGATCCACGGGGAGTCCGGCAAAAAGTCCACGCGTCCGTCAGAGATATTCATCGTGGTGAACGGCAGGAATGCCTGGACGTCCTTGAGGGTGACGCGGCCCACCGGAACCGGCTGATCGGGCGTTCCCGTGATTGCGACGTTTGGAATGATCTCCCCGGATGCAATGTTTCCCCGGATCAGGAAGGGCGTCTCGTTCTCGATCTTGAGGTTCAGCGCCCAGCTGGCGAACGGTTTCGGAATCGTGCCCGGCGGGAACGGTGGCTGAAGAATCGTCTCCGCAGATTCCTCCGGAGCGATGAGCAGGAGCGGGGTGATTTCAAACCGGCGGAAGATCCGGCCGTCCACCAGGCGGATCGCCCCGCGCACCTCCCCCGCGGAATTGTCCCCTTTGAAACCAACATCCACATTGGCTCGGAGCCTCATGCCCGCGTCGCGGGCGAGAAGGATTTTTTCTCCGTGAAGCCGGAGGTCCCAGACCGGGTTCGCGGGATTCGAAAGCCCGATGCCGCCGGCGATCTGGAACGGTCCCGCCCCGACCTCGCCGGTGAATCGCTCGACCTGCATGCGCTGGCCGTCAAAGGCGAGCACAGCCTCGGTTTTTCCCACGGAGGGAATCCGGGGCGACAACTCAATCTCCCCTCCCTTCAGCTCGATCCGGCCGTTCGTCCGCGGCGCGCCGGCGGTTCCGGAAAACTCCAGCTTGCCCGACACAGACCCGCTCAGGCGGCGGAGCTTGGGCAGGAACGGCCGGAAGACCGCCAGCTCGGTCCGCGGGAAATCCAGAGTAGCGGCAAATGTCCCGGAAGGATTCGTCCACTGCCAGTCGCCCGCCTCAGTCCGGACCAGGCCGAACGGCATGGTGGCCGAGAGCCTGACGGGGGAAAATTTCTTTGTCTCCAGGCGTCCGCTCAGCGAGGCAGTCCCGTTGTCCGCTGCGAATTTCACGTTCAGCGAGGAGGAGGGAACATCGGCGCCGGAAAGCTTCCAGAGCAGGTCGCGCGCGGAAAGCTCGCCCTTTGCGGAAAGCCGCGCCGGCGGCCCGCCGGCCTCGACGTTGAGCCTCACCTGGCCCTCGAGCGGAACATCCTGACCGGCCAACTGCAGCAGGGAGCGGAGGCTGAGCTCCTTCGGCGTGGCCAATCGGAGGTAGGCCTCCCGCTCGGCATCGATGGCGGCGCGCCAGTCTTTGCCGCCGAGAACTGCGAAGAGATCCATCGGAACAAATGCCGATCCTTCCAGCAGGGAGGAGCTTCCAGATTTCAATTCAACATCCTTGAGGGTGATGCCGGAGGTTGCGACGGTCGCGCGGGAATCGAGTTTCAGCGGGCCGTTCTCGATCTCCAGCTTCGAAAAATAAAGGTTCTGCGGCGAGTAGGTGCCGAGGAACCTGCCGGTCAGGCCGGCGGGCGTGATCCCGGCGACAAAGTCCCGCAACTTCAGGTCGAACGCGCCGGAATGGGATTTCCAATTCCCATCCCCCTGCCACCGCACATCGAGCGCGCCGGAATAAATTTTTTCCGCACCGGGCGCGTGGAATGGCGCGAGGTAGACCGCCAGATCCGCGATCCGGGCGTCGAGCTCCGCCGCGTATTGGTGCGGGGCCCCGATTCCGATCGTGCCGCGCAGGGAGGCCGTGTCCTTCCGGGAAAACAAATCGCAGACCACGACATCGATCTCGTTTTTCCGGAAGACCGACTCCATGCGCAGCGAGCTCGGGGGCAGCGAGCGGAATGCCAGGTCCGATGCCTCGACGTTCAAGTAGCCGTCGAGTTCACCCGGGTGACCGGTCATCGAGCCCGAGGCGGTCATCCGTCCCGCGGCCTCGTCGAGCGGGCTTCCGAGCAATCCGGCAAGCGCGCCAAGCTGGTGGATGTCCGCGTGGAAATTGACGAGGAACGGGGACTGGGCAATCTGTGACCAGCCCTCGGCGAGCGAAATCTCCCCGTTGAAATTCACGCTGTTCTCCTTTTGCCGCAGATCGAATTCCGTGACGACGAGCCGGCGGTGGATCAGGCTGGCCCCGACGACAAGGGATTCCCATCCGCGCTTGTTCCAGCGGAATCCGTCGGCCATCAGCCGCAGCGAGGCCTCCGCATCAGCCGGCCGGTCCGGCTGTCCGCGATAGGTGAACCGGCCTTCGGCGAGCTTGCCGGTGATCTCGCCGGGGATTCCCAGCAGCGACACGAGGCGGTCGAGCGGGATGTTCGACGCCCACGCCGCCATATCCAGCATGCCGCCGGATGGCTGGAATGTCAGGTCGCTCCGGAGCGAGCCGCCAAAGCACGCCGCAGTCAGCGAAATCGCGGGCCCGCCGTCGTGAAGGAAATCCAGGGAAAGATTTTCGACTGCGATCCCCGGCGCCAGCTCCATGCCGGCGAGCCAAAGCGTGCCGTTTTTCCATGCGGTCCGGGCCTTGATCGGGCCGAGCGATTTGGAGTAGCCCTCGAGGTCGAGCGACAGCGCGCCCGCCTCCATCTGCCCCGCCGTGCTCTCGCTCAGGCTCAATGCAAAATCGCGGACCGACCACTTTTCGTTTTTTCCCTGCAGTTCGAGCCACGGAACTTCAAGGGTGATTTCCCCCGGCAGCCACCTTTGCGGGGACATGGGGAAGGCCGGCTCCTGCGATGGCTCGCCCGCAGAGAGATCCCAGACCCCCGACACGCCCCTCACGGTCAGATCGCGGACGTATCCCTCCTTGTCCGAGAATATGCTGGAGAGGCTGCTCCAGCGGCATTCGACGAGAGAAATGTCCAGCGCCGTCGCGCGTCCACTTCCCGGCAGGGAACGGAATTTCGCGCCCTGGATGGTGACCGGCCCGTCAAGGCGGGCGACGACTTTTTCTGCGGAGAACGAAAGGTGGTTTGCGGACGACCACGTTTCCAATGCCCTGGTCAGCGCCCATGAAAAGACGAACGGGTGCAGCACCCAGAGCAGGAGGATCCCCCCGAGTGCGGCCGCGATCCACACCTTGCGGGACCGCTTTCGCAAGGGCGTTGGTTTGGACTTCTCCTCTGACATTCCGGGCAGCTTACACAGGTTCCTGCATTTCAATCCAGTTCAGCCTTGATGCATTGCCCGGCCGTGCCTAGACATCGCGGGTATGGAGGTGCCGAGGCAGTGAAGAAAAAAGCGTCCGACGCATGGATCGCCATTTCGGTGATTGCCAGCAGCATCGTGCTGTTCATCGCGCTCGCTCTGGGGCTGAGCGGGCGGGTTCTCGTGCGCGACGGGCACGCCGTCCGCGTCCGGTTTCACGACATCACCGGCATCAAGGTCAGCTCGCAGGTCAAATATGCCGGAGCCCCCGCGGGTTCGGTCGCGGGCGCACGCATGCTCACCTCCGCCGAGCGCCAGGCGGACCCGGAGCACCTGGTCGAGATCGACCTCAACCTGCTCCGCGATGTTCCGCCTCTCACAAAAAATGCCCGGATCAGCATCGCGGCCGACACGCTTTTGAGCGACAAGTTCGTACTGATCCAGGACGAGGGCGAGGGGGCTCCGCTGCTCGCGCAAGGGGAGATCCTCAACGGCATCACGCCGACGACATTCGACAAGCTCGCAAGAAATATCGACGACGCCCTCGGGGGGGTGCGGAAGGCAATGGGCGGGGACGCGTCGGCAAACGCGAAGGATTTGTTCTCGAAAATCGACCGCATCGTCGAGGACACGCAAGGCCTTCTCACCGAGTTGAAGCCCGTGGTGAAGGATGCCGGCGGCGTGATTTCCGATGCCCGGGTCGCCGTCTCCGATGCCCATTCGCTCCTCTCGGACAACAAGGAGCGGATCGAACGGGCGCTCACCCGCCTCGACAGCGCCGCCGGCTCGATGGAATCCCTTGCGAAAAAAGGCGAGGCCCTCATTCAGGACAACTCCAAGAACCTCTCCTCCACGATCTCGGGATTCCGGGTGACCGCCGAAAATTTGAAAGTGACTTCGACCTACTCGAAAATCCTTCTCCGCGATCTCTCCGAGCGCCCCAGCCGGCTCATCTGGGGCGGTGGAAAGCCGCCCGCCCTGCCGAGCCAGCAGGAAATCCTCCAGTCGCGCCAGCCGGTCCCGGACCGCTGATTTTCAGACCCTGAGCGAGCCGCGGAATCCCCGGACGCCGTAACGGCTCGTCCACGTCGGATGGATGCCATGATGTGCAACTCCTCGGTGATCTCCTCAAGCGTCGCGACTTCCGGCAGCCTGTTGAGGGCGTCGATTACGGCTTGCTTGTCGGTCATGGGGGAAGACTACCGTTTTAGAGCTCCGAACGCAAGTCACGGGCAGCAACAAGGGATTGTTGCATTCCTGCGCGAGCGAGACCCAATCATTTCACTCCTCCGCAAGGTCTCACGGAAGATCAATCCCGCCGGCGTCGAGGGGGAGGATGTCGTCGAGGCCGGAGATGGAAAATTCCTCAACGAACGATCCGTTGCCCTGCAGGAGGCGGAGGGCGTCAGATTTGTCCCCGCGATGGATCGCGATGCGGCGGATGTCGTTCCGGGTGCTGACCTCGACCAGCGGCAGGCCGTCCGGCGAGACGAGGCGGGAGCCGGATTCATCAAACTCGGCGCGCAGGGTGAGGAAATCGTGTTTCCCGGTGAGCGGATTTTCTTTCAGCCGGACGCGCAGGGATTTGTCCTGCGGTGCGCCTGCGGCATCCGCGACCGGCTTGCCGTCGGCAAATCCGAATGCTCCGGATTCGCGGAGCGTCCGCTCCCATTCGATCGTCCACTCCCCGCTCTCCGCGCGCTCCATCACGCGCAGGCGCTGGACCCCGGGAAGCGACTCGATGACCGCAAATTTTTCCGATGTCCGCGAGGCGCGGATTTTATCCGGTTTCGGGTCGCCATCCGCAGGACGGAGCAGCCGCAGGATCTCGCCGCCGGACGAGGCCTGGCCGACAAACGAAGTTTCCTTCTCCACCCCGACGAACCAGAACGTATCGGGCGTCCCGAGCGCCACGCTTTTTGCGCCCGTCGGCAGCTTCACCGGAGCGAAGGCTCCCTTCCGGATCCAAACACCGTCCGGCGATGCACCCACAAGCGTGGCGGCATCGGCATCCAACGAGGTGAATGTGGATGGGATTGGGGAAATGGTTTCGCTCGAAAGCTCGGGAAGCAAACACTCCGCCAGCGTGCCATTTGAGCTGATAAAAACATGGGATTCATTCGCCGCGAGCGCCAGTGGCGGGACGCCGGATCCCTGGGCGATCCAGCGGGTTTTTTTTCCGTCGTCGAGAGAGTAAATTCCGGTTCCCCCATCGGTGATGACAAAGGCGAGCGACAGGTTTGTTGCGAGCAGCGGCGTGAAGCTGAGATGAGGGGATGGCGGAAGGAATGTAACCACCGAGCCACCCAGTGGATGCCCAGCGGAGTCGGCCGTGCGCGGGGCGGTTGGGATTCGCAAAAGTCCGGAATCTGGACTGATCCTGCTCGACCAGAGGAAACCCTTTTCCGGGGAGAAGCTCGCGAGCAGATTTTCAGATGGGGCGGGTGGAGCCAAGTTGTCTGAGGGAATCCCATCAGCCTGGCCTGGAGGGCGCTGCGCCGTCTGCGCCCATTTGTTCCCGGCGGAGTCCGAAATTTGGGACGGCACTGCGGCCATCCCTCCATGGTTCGAGTCGGCACCCGCGAGGAGAATCACGTCGCCGTTTTCGAGCAGGGCGAAGTCCTTGATGCGGTTGAATCCGGGGAACCCGTCATCCGCCGCCCAGTCGTTGAAGAGGAAATTTTCGCCCGAGACGAGCACGTCATCTCCGATCAGGTAGCCGCGCACATAGTAGTGGCCGGACGCCATCCGCTCGCCGGCATCGTTTTTTCCATCCCATGTGGTGATGAGCCCGTTGTCGCCGATCCGGAAATCCTCCTCCCTGGCGAGCTTGTGCAGGAGTCGCACGAGTTTTCCCGCGGAGTCGAATACCCCGAGCGTGACGCGCCCGTCATCCGGCACCGCAAATTCCAGCTCCTCTCCCGCCTGCAAGGAAGGCAAAGCGAGCAGTGCTGCCGCTGCGAGCGCGATGCAGGCCATCCATGTGGAGCAGGCGTCCCGCCTGCTGTTCCAAAAAGGCAACCGGGACGGTCGCCCCACGGCCGCCATCCGCCAGAAATTGCTGCGATGCCACGCCGTCCTCACATTGCTCAGATGTAATACTTCCAGTTCACGTCCGGGAAGAGGTTGTCGCGGGCCTCGCAGGCGGCGAGAAGCTCCTCGTCCTTTGTGCCTGCTTCAAGCATTTCGTGGAGGCGCGTAAAGCGGAGCAGGTGGTCCTTCGTGCGCTGGGTGGCATACTCGGTCGCGGTTCCGGTTTTCATGAGGAACGCCCAGTCGCTCGACTGCGCCAGCAGGAGCTCCCTCGCCATCTGCTTGAGCGTGCGCTGGGTGAATTTCGAGCGGGTCTTCGCATGCGTCTGCGCGTCGGCGGTCATGCGCGCTGCGGCGGCGTGGAGGTGCGGGTAGATCCACGCGTTGCAGCGGTCGAGCCAGACCTCCCAGTAGCCCTTGTTTCCCCAGCTCGAGGGCGAGGGGGAGACCATCTGGAGGGTCGGGTTCTCGGACAGGTAGACGCTCGGCGTGGTGAGGCGGAAGACGCTCTGGTCGTAGGCCGCCTTGCGCAGCACGAGGTTCAGGAACTCCGGGCCCTCAAACCACCAGTGGCCGAAGAGTTCGGCATCAAACGGACTGAGCACCAGCGGCTCGACCGGCAGGATCGAGCGGAGGTGCTCGATCTGGCGCTCGCGGTTGCGCACGAAATCCCCCGCATGCGAATCCGCCGCCCCCATCGCCCACCCGCGGTTGTAGACCTCCTTGTTTTCCGATCCGGTGATCCGGTGGTATTTGATGCCGGTGTTCCTGCGGTGCCCGATGTTTGGAAAAGTCTGGTGCAGGTAAGCCTCGGGAAGGTCGTTTCCGATGTCGCGGTAGAAATCGCGGTAGGCGGGGTCACCGGGATATCCGTCGCGCGCGCTCCAGACCTGCCTGCTCGATTCCCGGTCGCGCGCGATGACCGCCGGCCCGGCCGGTGTGAAATACGGGGAATAGATCGCAAACCTCGGGCGCGGTTCGCCATACATGAGCCCGTGGGCGTCGACGACGAACCACCGCAGGTTCGCCTCCTGCAGGATCCGGTCGATCCCCGGCACATACCCGCACTCGGGCAGCCAGATGCCGGCAGGGTCGCGGCCGAAACATTCCCGGTGGTAATCCCTCCCGATAAATATCTGGGCCCGCATCGCCTGCGGAAATGATTCCATGAGCGGAAGAAACCCGTGCGTGGCAGCGCAGGTGATGATCTCGATCATCCCCTCCTCCTGCAGCTGCGCGAACGCCCCGACCACGTCGCGGGAGATTTCCTTCGTGTAAAAGTCCCGGGCTTCAGTGAGCGAGGCGAGGTAGAACCGGGCGAGCTCGTTGAGCGCGCCGTCGTTCTTCGTGCGCTCGATCTCCCGCCGCGCCAGCTCGACGCCGCGGTTCAGATACCTCTCCGCCCGGTCCTGCAAAAGCCGGTCGCGCAGCATGGCGCAGAGCGTGGGGGTCATCGTGAACGTGACTTTCACCGCCACCTTCTCAGACGCCAGGCGGCGGAGGATTTTCAGCAGCGGGATGTAGGTCTCGGTGATCGCCTCGTAGAGCCAGTCCTCCTCAAAAAATTCGTCATGCTCCGGATGCCGGACCCACGGGAGATGGGCATGAAGAAGGAGAGCGAGGGAGCCTTGGTGCATGGACTTTCGGAACATACCTGCAGCCGGTCGGGGCGACAAGAACGGATGCGGGAGGGCGAGCTTTGTACCGCTTCGCTCTTGCCTTCGGCAACCCTGTCTCCCTGCGGTCGGCTGTCCGAGCCGTGAAATATATGGGTTCGGGCGGAGCCTCACCCTCCCTCGCGTTGTCTACCTGTCAGCCCCGAGGACCTGCAGGATTTCCGGATACGAAATCCCGACTTTGGCCTCCGGCTGGTTCGGGTCGACCATGTCGTGCGGCACGCCGTCGGTTTCAGGGAACTCATAAGTTGCGACCCGCCCCGGATTTTTTGCGGCCCACTCGGCGGCGAGCTGATTGGTGAGGGCGTTGTTCGCGCCCTGTTCGGTGCCGGTGGTAATAATGTCGAGCCGTCCGGCCTTGAGAGGACCCCTGCCGATCCCGGCGCGGACATTGCGCGACAGCTGGATCGTATCGGCCATGCAGAAGGTTCCGTATCGGGGGTAGGCGTAGGAGGGGCCGGGGTTCTTTTCCTTCAGATTCTCATTCCACCATTTGTAGGAGTTGGGAATCCGGGTGAGGACGGCTGCCACCGCATCGATCTGCCAGACCGGATGGCCGTTCAGGCCGAAGAACGGGGCAAGGAGGAGCGCGGACTCGATGCCGTCGCGGTTCTCCGCCATCCATGCGGCCGCCACCGCGCTTCCGGACAGGCCCACCAACGTCACCCGCCCGCCGAGGCCCGCCGCGATATCCAGCCCTTCCGCCGCCTGATCCAGAAGGTCTTGGCCGGATTGAAGCCCCTGCACATCATTCATCGTATCGGCATACCCGGCATAGCGCGCACGCGGGATCACGACATTTGCGCCGGATTGAAAAAGGATATTGGCCAGCGGGACAAATTGCTCCGGGCAGTTCGTGAGACCGTGGAGCAGGACAAAAGCGCGGTCCGTCGTTTTTCCGTGCGTGAAAAGCCGGCTCCTCCCCTCGGGCCGCAGCGGCAGGGAGGACTCGCGATTCTCGATGGCCGAGAATTTTGCCATCGCCTCATCGTAGTCGCGCGCCGGGTGTGGGACCGACGAAAAATCCGGGACCCGGAAAACGAACCAGGCGGCCAGGCCGAGGGCGGAGAGGACCGCCAGCAGGATCCGGCGGCGCCTCATCTGCGGAATTTCGGCGCCCATGTGGGCTTGAGGATCGCGTAGACGATGAACCCGAGGCCGATGGCCACAAGGAAAAGCGAAAGGAACTGTCCGCGGGAGAGCCCGAGCGTCAGCGGCGCATCCGGCTGGCGGAACATTTCCCCAATGATCCGGAGGATCGCATACGCAACAAAAAAAATGCCCGTGAGCACGCCGTTCGGAAGCCGGAAGCGCGTTCGGAGGATGTAGAGCAGGGCAAAGAGGAACGCGCCTTCGAGCAGTGCCTCGTAGATCTGCGAGGGATGGCGCGGCGAGAGCGTGCCCGCCAGCTGCTCGCGCAGGGCCGGGGAGAGCCGCGCGTTGTCCACCACGGCCCCGATGGTTGTCCATTGGGGATTCAGCGTCACCGCCTCGGAGATGGCAAGCTGGACGGTCTCCGGCGGCGCATCGTAAAGCTCCTTGGGAAACTGGACAGCCCACGGGACGCCCGACACGCGCCCGAAAAGCTCGCCGTTGATGAAGTTCGCGCACCGCCCGAAGAAGAGCCCGATCGGAGCGACGACGACCAGGTTGTCCCCGATGTTGAGCCACGAAACGTGTTTGCGCCGGGAATAGATGAACGTGAAGACGAGGATGCCGACCATTCCCCCGTGGCTGGACATCCCGCCATCCCAGAATTTGAAGAAAACCAGCGGGTTGGATGAGAAGGTTTCCCAGTCGTAGAGCAACATGTAACCCAGCCTCCCGCCAAGGATCACCCCGAAGAGGGCCGCCCCTGTTATGAAATCGCCGACCTGCGCGGGCGCAAGGTCCGAGTAGCCCTGCTTCGTCAGGCGGGCGTAGAGCTGGTATCCGACAAAAAATGCCGCGACATACGCGAGCCCATACCAGCGAAGCCCCATGCCATTTCCGAAATCCAGAAGAAACGGACTCAGATTGTGAACGTAATAGGCAAGAAACACAGGAGCAGAACATTGCCGCCAGACCCAGCCCTGACAACTCCAAAGCAATATGCAAAAAACAACACCCTGCAAAACTTTGATGCGGCCGCATCAAAGTTTTGTGGAATTGAGCGGCGGTCTTCCCTCTGGAATTGACACCCGGCTGGGTTCTGCATTTATGTGGGGGGCGTGAAACCTTCCCTCGTCCCTCTCGCATTGGCGGCCCTGTTGCTGGCATCCTGCACGACCCTTGAAAACCGCCGGGACATGTATAATCCGCAGAAGGTGAACGGACCCTACACCCGCATGCTGAAGGATGGCATTCCGAGATACCACCACGTGCTTGTGCCGGTGTCGGGCGGATCCTCCTCCTCCGACGGCAAGTCCGTGGTCCGATAGCCGCCGTGGCCAAGCCTGGCAAAAGGAAGGGAAATCTCAGCCTATCCTCCTCCGCCAATCTCCTTGCGCACAAGGCGGTCTTCGGAATTCTGACAAAACTCCGGCCGCCGGTGAACAGGCCGCTTCGCCTGGGACCGAACAGCCGGGCGCTCGTCTTTTCCACCGCCGGCCTCGGCGACGCGCTGCTCGACTCCGCCGGCATCCGGGCGCTCGCTGCGGAGTATCCGGGGATTCACATCGAGGCGGTCGTCCACCACAGGCGGACGGATATTGCCCGCCACAACCCGCTTTTGAAAAAGCTGCATTTCCTCCGGAAGGGTCCGCACGCATTTTTGGCGCTGTGGTGGCAACTGCGGAATCATGGTCCCTGGGACGCGGTTCTCTATCTCAGTTGTCATGATCCCGAAGCGCGCTGCCTCGGATACCTGCTCGCGCCGGATGCCACGGTCGGGCTGGCGTGGCGGACCGAAATGCCGTGGCTCTGCGCAAAAAACATCGACGAGCCCGGCCTGCGGCGCGCTCATCTCGCAGTCCAGGCGGCGCGCGTGGCGGCCGGAGCGGGGGCGACGACGCCTGAGGCGGGGATGGTTTACGAAGTGGCTGCGGAGGATCGACTGGCCCTGGACCGGAACCTGTCGGAATGGAATTTTCCGGCGGATCCGGGTGTGACATTTCAGCTGGGCGGCGGCGGCGGACCCTACCGCGACTGGCCGGTCGAGCATTTTCTCAAGCTGGCCGAACTCGCTCATGCGGCGGGCATCGGCCCCATCTTTCTTCTCGGTGGCCCGGATCACCGGGCGAAGGCCGAAGCATTTGCATCGGCTGCCAGGGAGCGGGGGATCCCGTTTTTCGATGTCGTTGGGCGCCTGCCCCTGCCGCAGTCGGCGGCCCTGCTGGAGCGGAGCCGGTGCCTCGTCTCCACCGATACCGGGATCATGCATCTGGCATTTGCCATTGGAACGCCAACCGTCGCGTTGCTCCACTGCACGCCCGGTGATGCGAGAGTGGGGCCGCTCGTGGACCGGGACAAGCATGCCGTCATCCAGCTTCCGAAGCCGGCCGGATATCGCACTCCAGCCGACGCCTCGATGCGCGACCTTCTTCCTGAGGCTGTCTTTCCCGCGCTCAAAGAATTGTATTTCCGCAACGCATGAACGCCCTGCCTCCCGAGCCGAAAGCGATCCTGATCGTGTGCCTCAGGTATCTGGGCGACACGCTGCTGCTCCGCCCCGCCTTGCGTGCGCTGCGTGAGGCATATCCCGAGGCCAGACTCGATGCGGTGGTGACGGCGGGAACCGCCTGCGCTCTGGACGATTGCGCGGATGTGTCGCGGGTGATCGAGTGGCCGCGGCGCAGCGTTCTGCGCGAGGTGGCACTGGCTGCGGCAATTTCCCGGAGCGGCTACGACTGGGTCATTGATTTCACCGGCAACGACCGCAGCGCGCTCGTGGCGCTGGCTTCGCGGGCACCATTCCGCGCTGCCTACGAACGTCCGAAACTGCCGGCTTGGTCGCTGAGAAGGGCGGCCTACCATTTTCGGCCGCGCCAGAAAAAGGTAAAACCGCACGCGGTGATCCAGCGCCTGGAATTGCTCGAGGCCTGCGGCGTGCCCTCTCAGGGAATTCACTTCGGGCTCGTCCCGAGGCCCGCAGCCCTCGATGCCGCCCGGCGCGCGGTGGAGGCGCTGCCAGCGAGTCTCTTTCATGCGCACGTGACATCGCGCGACATGCAGAAAGCGATTCCTGTTGGCGTGGTCCGGGATGTCCTCGCAGCGGCGATCGCAAGCGGAAATGGCGTGGTGGTGACGGGCGGCCGAGATCCGGCCGAGCGCGAACATGTCCGCCTCTGCACCGAAGGTCTTCCCGCAGATAAACTCCGCGTGTTTCACGAGCTCGACTGGCACGGTCTCATCGCCACCATTTCGCTCTGCGACCGATATTGGGGATCGGACACCGCGCCCGCGCACATCGCCGCAGCGCTCGGAAAACCCATGCTCATCCATTACGGACCATCCCGCGCCGAACACTGGCACCCGCTACACCCTGGCGGGCTGGCCGATGTGCAGCCCTGCCCCTGCCTGAAAAACAAAAAAGTCGCTTGCCCGAAAGGCGAACCCGGCGCGTGCCTTCAGCAGATCAACGCTGCCGATGTGATCTCCTGGCTGAAATCCTGATCAGCGCCGGAACACGCCGTATTTTATGATGCAGCGGAACGCGCTGATGCCGTCCCGCCATCCGATCTTTTTCCCCTCCGCATAGGTGCGGCCGTGGTAGGAGATCGCAACCTCGTAAATCCGGGCTCCCGTCCCGGCCAGCTTGGCCGTGATTTCTGGCTCAAACCCAAACCGGTTTTCCTCGATGCGGATGCCTTGAATGATTTCCCGGCGGAAGGCCTTGTAGCACGTCTCCATGTCCGAGAGATTCAGATTGGTGAACATGTTGGACACCAGGGTCAGAAAGCGATTGCCGACGTAGTGCCAGAAATACAGGACGCGATGGGCTTCGGAGCCGATGAAGCGGGAACCAAAAACCACATCGGCGCGGTCCTCAAGCATCGGCTCAAGCAGTTTCGGATACTCCGCCGGGTCGTATTCCAGATCCGCATCCTGAATAATCACAAACGGCAGGGTGGCGAGTGCGATCCCCGTGCGGAGTGCGGCCCCTTTGCCCATGTTCGCCGGATGCCGGGCCACCCGCAGCCGGGGATCAGCCAGCCCCTCAAGCACGGATAGCGATCGGTCGCCGGAGCAGTCGTCCACGCAGATCAGTTCCCCGACCTCCTCCCGGGCGAGCACCGTGCGGATGACCCTTGCAACCGTCCCCTCCTCATTGAAGACTGGCATCACTACAGAAAGGCAGCGTTCCGATGTGCTCACGGATGCGGACGCTGCACAAATCGCGCAGCTTGCTCAAGCGGGATCTTCCATTCGGCCGGCAACGCCGCTTGCGCCGGCGGCAACAACGGCTAGCTTCCGGGTATGAACACTCCATTCCTCACCCGACGCGGCATCTTCCGCCTCGGCCTCGCCTCGGCGGTCACGGCGTTCTTCAGCGACCGTCTCCTGGCTCAGACAGCAGCTCCCTCACCCGCCGGACCATCGGGCCCGTATGTCCTGCCCCCGCTTCCCTACCCCTACGAGGCCCTTGAACCTGCGATCGATTCGGAGACCATGCATCTCCACCACGACAAGCACCACCAGGCTTACATCACCACTGCGAACAAACTTCTGGCCGACCAGCCCGAACTCGCGAAGCTCAGCCCGGAGGAGTTGCTTCTCCAACTCGACAAAGCGCCGGAATCCATCCGCACCGGCCTGCGGAACAATGTCGGCGGACATGTGAATCACAGCCTGTTCTGGCTGATGCTGTCCCCGAAGGGCGGCGGCGAACCTTCCGGAGCCCTCGCCGCCGCGATCAAAAACACGTTCGGATCGTTTGCGGAGTTTCAAAAGCAATTCTCGGACGCCGCATTGAAGCGCTTCGGCAGCGGATGGGCGTGGCTGGTCGTCAAGGATGGCAAGCTGTCAATCGTCTCAACCCCGAATCAGGATCCCCCGCTGCTCGATGGGCAGAAAGCCCTGCTCGGCCTCGATGTCTGGGAACACGCCTACTATCTGAAATATCAAAACCGCCGCCCGGATTACATCGCGGCATGGTGGAACATCGTGAACTGGCCGTTCGTTGAAGAGCAGTATGCCAAGGCTTTGGCCTAAAGGCCCGGCGACCAGCCCTGCGGCATGGCCGCCCCGCCCATGCCACTACCTCGTTCTAAGCGCCGGGATACGAGCACGGCCGGGCGCATCTCCGATAAGTGCAAACACAGGGGGAACGGGCGTCCCGCCCGTTTAGAGACTGAGCCTCGCAGCAAAATCAACGCCACACACGGGCGGGACGCCCATGCCCCCTGGAAGACTCGTGCTATTGCACTTATCGGAGATGCGCCCCGCACGGACAGCCCTCTCCGTTCGGACGTGACAAGGACCAAGCGCTTCGCCATCCTCCCCCGTCGAGCCAAAAACCATCGTGACAGCAACCGTCGACGCCATTCCCCAACCGGTCATAGCGGACAGCCCGTTCCGCCGGGTGGCCCGGAGGTTTTTCCACGACCGGCTGGCCCTCGCCGCCACCACCGTCATCGTCGTGTTTTTTGCCGTGGCCATCGTGGCCGGCATCTGTGCCCAGCTGAACCTCCCGATGCCAATGCAGCCGAATGCCACGTCTCTGGAGCGGAAGCTGCTGGCGCCAAACCCGGTGAACTGGCTCGGGACCGACAACCTCGGCCGGGATGTGCTTTCCCGCCTGGTCGCCGGCTCCACGATTTCCCTCACCGTCGGATTCGTCGCAATGGCCGTGTCACTCGGCATCGGGATCTTCGTCGGCGCGGTCTCCGGCTACATCGGCGGCTGGGTGGACAACGTCCTGATGCGCATCGTGGACGCGCTGCTTTGCTTTCCCTCGTTTTTCCTGATCCTGACCGCCATCGCGATCATCGGGCCGAATATCTGGATCATCATCGCGGTCATCGGGCTGGTCGGCTGGACCGGCACAGCCCGGCTCGTGCGCGCCGAGTTCCTCACCCTCCGCGAAAGCGAATACGTGCGCGCCGCCCGGGCGCTCGGCCAGAGCCGCATGAATATTATTTTCCGGCATATCCTCCCGAACGCATTCGCCCCGATCTTCGTCACCGCCGTCATCAGCATCCCCGATGCCATCCTCGTGGAATCCGGGCTCAGCTTTCTGAGCTTTGGCGTCCCGCCGCCCCAGGCGACGTGGGGAAATATCATCGCCGACGGGAAAACCTATTTTCTCGACGCCTGGTGGCTGATCTTTTTCCCCGGCCTCGCCATCTTCACCGCCTCGCTCGCCTTCTACCTCGCCGGCGACGCCCTCCGCCGCGCGGCCGCCACAAGATGAGACGCGTAGCTCACGGTGCTTGCTGTAGCAGCGCCCGTGTCGGGCGCTCGGATCTCCCCGTCGTTTCGCCGCCTGCCCCACCCTCGGCACGCCCGGCACGGGCATGGCTACAAGCCGCATGCCCGCCCGCCCTCCGGGCAATATCTTTCCCATGAACCTTCTCGAACTTCACAACCTCTCAATCCGGTTCCGCACCGAAAACGGGACGGTCGATGCCGTGAAAAATGTTTCGTTCTCGATGAAGGAGGGCGATTCTCTGGCCATCGTCGGAGAAAGCGGAAGCGGCAAAAGCGTCACCGCCCTCTCCCTCACGCGCCTGATCCCGACCCCGCCCGCGGAATACGCCAGCGGCAAGATCCTGTTCCTCGGCCGGGACATCCTGAAAATGTCCGAACGCCAGATCCGGCTGATGCGCGGCGGAGGGATCGCCTACGTCTTCCAGGAGCCCGCCACTTCCCTGAACCCCGTCTACTCCATCCGCAGCCAGATCGCCGAGGGGATCCACCTTCACCGCCCGGATGTCACGGACGTCGATGCAGAAATTGTCAAGTGGCTCGGCGCGGTCGGCATCGTGGACCCGGAGAAGCGCATGCACGACTATCCCCACCAGCTCAGCGGCGGAATGCAGCAGCGGGCGATGATCGCGATGGCCCTCAGCTGCCGGCCCAGACTCCTCATCGCCGACGAGCCCACCACCGCCCTCGACGTGACCATCCAGGCGCAAATCCTCGCCGAACTCCGCCGCCTCCGCAGGGAATTCGGGATGTCCCTCATCCTCATCACACACAACTTCGCCATCATCCGGGGCCTCTGCGAGCGCGTCGCCGTCATGTTCCGCGGCGAAATCGTGGAATATGGCGACACGGAGAGCATCCTCAAAAATCCCCAGCACCCCTACACCAAGGCCCTCATCTCGTGCGTCCCCCGGCTCGGCGTCAAACAGACCCGCCTCCGCACAATCGAGGATTCCTGGGCGGGAACCAGGTAGGGACCAGACCTCCGGGCTGTCCGTTCCCCACGCGGCGGGCCGGGGACGTCCCTCCCTGCTATGAAGCCGAATCGGTAAACAAAAAAAAGAGGGCCTGCGACGCGTTGAGGTAACGAGTCGTTGCGGTTTCAGGCGCGAAGCGCCATTTCTTGAGTTCCCCCCGAACGCCTGCCGCGGCGAGCGGTGCGGGGTTTGGGGGCGCACAGCCCCCATCAAAC
>JAPLTF010000037.1 GCA_026398275.1 Verrucomicrobiota bacterium | reverse complement strand
GGAAGCGGAGCGGCGGCATTCGACATGGCGGGCTTCCTGCGGACCTCCCTGAGGCTCTGGTGGATCCCGGTCGCCTGCCTCCTGATCGGCATCGGTGTCGGCGTCTATCTGGTCAAAATTTCCAAGCCGGAATTCGTGGCAACCTCCGACCTCAAAATTGAGCGCCGCTCCTCGACTGCTGCGATCTCGCTCAGCAACAGCCCCCTCACGGTGGAGGGAGCGCCCTATCCCGAAGACCTCAAGACCCTTGAGAAAAGTTTCGTCAACCCGATGCTCATCAAACGCGTCGTGCAGGAGATCAAATCCGCCGGACTCGACTCACTCACGCTCGGCGGCTGGCCGCTCAGCAAGCTCAATGACGACGCCATCGCGGGCTACCTGATGAAGGAAAGCGCGGTCCATCTCATCCAGGACACACGGCTGATCCAGATCTCGTTCACCAACCCGGATCCCATCATGGCCCAGCGGATCTGCAACATGATCGTGGACCAGGGGATCGAATACGACCGCGACCAGAGGATCTCGGCCGTGGGCGTCAACATCCGCTACCTCAAGGACGAGGTGAAAAAGATGGAGGAAAACCTCCGGACCTCCGAGGAGAAGCGCAATACCTACACGCGCACGCTGAGAAACGTATCGATCGACGGGGACATGAACATCGTTGCCAACCAGCTCAAGGAACTCGACTCGCGGAGCACCGAGGCCAAGACGGAGAGGCTGCGGATTGAAAGCGACATGGCCCAGATCCAGGGCTGCCAGGATGACCCCGACAAGCTCATCAAGATCGACAGCGTCCAGAGGATGCCCTCAATCGTCTCGCTGAACGCCCAGATCGCGGAGAGCAACAACAAGCTCGCCAAGCTGGCGCTCCGCTACCGCGAGGACAACCCCTACATGCGGCAGGCGCAGTCCGAGCTCAAGGAACTGCAGGCCTCACTCCGGGCCGCGATCCTCTCGGCTCCGAAGCTGGCGGAGTCCGCGCTCGCCGGGGCCAGAAAAAAGGAGGAGGGGCTCCTCAAGGAGCGGGCATTGCAGGAAGAGAAGGTGATCCAGGTCCGCGACCTCTCGGTTCCGTCGAACGTTTTGCAAAGGCAGATCGACGCCGACCGCCAGGCCTACGATTCCGCCATCAAGCGCCTGACCGAGGAGCTCAGCCAGGCGCGCAGCCAGCCGGTCCTCCTTCAGGTTGTCAACCCCGCCGGCCCGGGAGTCCCCTCCGGATCGAAGGCGCTCAAGCTTCTCGGGGCCGCCCTGGTCGCCTCCCTCGCCGCCGGGTTCGGCATCATTTTTCTCCTCATGCAGCTGGACTCGAGCATCAAATCGCCCGAGGAAGCCGAGCAGCTCCTCGGACTGTCCGTGCTCAGCGCCATCCCGGAATATTCTCCGACAAAGGACGCCCCGCAGGACAACCCCGCCGGTTCCTCATGGGAAAATTGCCCCGCCATCACGGACAAGTTCTCCAGCACGGCGGAGGGGATCCGCTCGCTGCGCGCGGCCCTGCGTGTGCTCGAGGAGGAGGAGGCCGGAAATTTCATCCTGATTGCGAGCGCCGTGGAGGACGAGGGCAAGTCGTTCTGCGCCGTCAACCTGGCCGTGGCCATGGCGCAGGCCGGGCAGCGGACGCTGCTGGTCGATGCCGACCTCCGGCAGCCCTCGCTGGAGAGAATCGTCTTCGGAAACGGAGGCCGCGACGGCCTCTCAAACTTCCTCCAGCGGGAGTGCGGACTCCCCAGTGCCATCCACTCGACCACGCTGCCGAATCTGGACATCGTCTCGGCCGGAACCCCCTGCCCGTTCCCTGCGGAGACGATCACCCGGCAGGGAATTCTCGATTTTCTCACCGAAGCGAAGCCGCTCTATGATAAGATCGTCGTGGATTCGGCTCCGGTCGCAATCGTAAGCGACACGCTCTCGTTTGCCCGGCTGTTCCCGTTTGTCTGCCTCGTCATCCGCTCGGGAAAAACCCCGAAGGCCGCCTCGAAGCGGGCGCTCGAGCTGCTGCGTCGCTCCGCTGCGCGGATTTCGGGCGTCGTGCTCAATTTCGCCCCGCGGCCCTTCCATAGCCCGCTGGCGGGCCTGGAGCCTGACTACCAGCCCGCGATGAGCGTTGCTTCCGGGATTTCCTGTCCGGCCTGCGGCAAATCCTACGCCAGCCTTTCCGCATGCCTGGCGCAGACCACAGATGAAGGCGGAACCTCCGTGGGCCCTGTCAGAAACATGAAGCGGAAATGCTCCTGCGGGTGCGTGTTCGTTCCCGCTCTCGACGAGCGGCGGGACGCCTCGGACGAAGGTGCCGTCCGCCGGAAAATCTTCGGCGAGCTCATCACCCTGCTCAAATCCTCAGGAATGACCCATGAGCAGGCCCGGCAGCAGCTCCTGCTCACGCTCAAAATCTGGCGAAACGAACTTTCCATCAATACCCGGCACGATGCCTCCGCGGCCGGCCAGGAGCGAAACCGCATGTTCCAGGAGTTGCTCAAGCGCCTCGTCCAGGCGGGCCTCACCGAGGATCAGGCCAGCACCAAAATGCTTCACGCCGCGGAAACCTGGCGCAAAGCCCCCTGACCCGGCCATGCGTGCACACGCAATGTGTTTCCTGTCGCTCAAAGGCCGTAGCGCCCGCACAGAGGCGCTGCTGATCTCATGCGCTGCGCTGGCGCTTTGTCTTGCGTTTGCAGTGCCCGCCCTCGCGCAGTCGGCCGCTGCGCCGGAACAGCCGTCAGCCTCGTCAACCGCAACGACGAACGGATCGCCGGATGCCAGCGGCACCGCCTCGTCAACCGCCGCACCCCCGCCCGGCACTCCGAATGTCCTGGATGGCCTTGAATCTCTCAAGCTGGCAAAGGAGCCGGACTTCGGCCCGCCGATCATTGACGGCAATGACCTGTTCCAAGGCCGCGCCTTTCCCGGAGTGGTTGGCGACGGCAGCGGTTCCGCCTACACGAAACCCTTGGAGGCGGACCTCAGCACCCCAAACCTCGCTGCTCCCTCTCTGCAAACCGGGCTCGAGGCGGCCCCGCTCGCCGCGCCGAACCAGCAGCTCCCCTCGCTCGAAATCCCAAACATCGCAGGCCCCTCGATGACCGGCCTGCCCATGGAAGCCTTCGGCCCATCGCCGCAGAACCGCCCGCTCGGAACCATCGGAGCCCCCCGCTTCCTCAACGCCAAGCGGTCGTTTTCCATCGGCAACAGCCGCGTCCGCTACGGCGTGTCGGTGGAGGCCTCGGCCGCCTACAACAACAACGTCTTCGGCGCGAGCAAGAATCCCCGGGCGGACATGATCATGACCCTGCAACCGACGGTCTATCTGGAGACCGGAAAAAAGGGGACCATGCAATTTCTCTGGTCCCCGAGCGTCCTCCAGTATGCCAAATACAAGCAGCTCAACTCGGTGAACCAGGCGTTTATGTTCAGCTCGCGCTACCGCTGGTCGAAGCTGCGGGTCGGCCTCGATGCCAGCTACCTCGCCCAGAGCGGACTCTTCCTCAACAGCCAGGGCCAGTCGCAGCAAAAGGCGGTCTTCGTCCAGATCTTCGGCGGCTATGCGCTCACACGAAAAACCGATGCGATTCTGAGCTTCAGCGGGGGAGTGACAGACTCGAACCCCGGCGGGAAGCAGTTCCAGGGAACGCTCAATGCCTCGGTCGACTACAAGTATTCCAGCAAGACGACTGTCGGCGCGGGAATGGCCCTGAGCTATTTTTATTCGGCCACGGGAATGACCACCTCGGAATCCTTCCTGCTGCGCCTGCTCTACAATCCGACATCGAAGATTGTCATCCGGGGCGAGGGCGGGCTGGAGTTCCGCCAGTCGAGCTCGACCGCCGGCGGCTCGTCCTCGGCCTCGACTTCGGTCATCAACCTCTCCGCCATCTACAGAGCGTCGTCGAAAACTTATGTCTCGCTGCGGTTTTTCCGGAGCGTGGACATGGATGCCTTCAACTCGGGAAACCTGCAGATCACGACCAGCGTGGAAACTGCGGCATCGTGGAGGTTGTCCCACACCACCACGCTGGATGGCGGGCTCTCCGCCGGCCGGGTGGAAAATGTGTCGCTGTCGGGGCAGAACACCGGGACGTTCAATTTCGTGCAGGCCAACCTGTCGGTTTCCTACATGCTCACCGACGAGGTGAACCTCAGGCTCTTCAACAACCTCCAGCAAAAGATGAACGACACGCAGGGGAACAACTACATGAGCAACACCAGCGGCATGTCGCTCGGGATGAGATTCTGAGGGACATGCCGATGGCAGACCCGTTTCTCCGCAGGCACTTCGCTTCCCTCCTCGCGGGGGCGATCATCCTGGCAGGCGTGACGCTGCGGGTCGATTGGATGAACCGGACCGGGCTGTGGTGCGACGAGGCGGAGTCGGGGATCAACGCCCTGACGATCCTCGATCGCGGGCTGCCGCTCAATGAATACCTCGGCATCCCGATCTACGAGAACACGCTCACCGAGCCATGGGACGGAAACCCGGAATACGAATTCCGCGACAGCAGCTACTCCCCGCAGGGGCTGGCCGTCTACCACGGCTGGCTCCCGCTCTACGCCATCGCCGCTTCCCAGGCGCTCTTCGGCCTGCGGCCGGATCATCCGTCGGAGCCTCCCGCAGTCCGGCACAGCGCTGACGAGATCGCCCTGAGGACGGTCGCCCCGAGAATCCCGGCCATCGTCTGCGCCGCGCTCTGCATGCTGATCATCTACTCGCTCGGCTGCGAACTCGGCGGAGCGGCCGCCGGCTTTGCCGCGCTCACCCTCATGGCGTTCAATGCGAAGACCGTCGATTTCGGATACCAGGCCCGGTATTATTCCATGACGCTTTTGATGACCGCCTTCGCGGCGTGGTGCCTGCTGCGCATGGTCCGGCGGGGAAGGTGGCGCGACTTCCTGCTCCTGGGATTTGCGGAGGCGCTGCTTTTTCACACGCACCAGCTTTCCGCGATGATCTTTGCCCTTGCGGCGATCGTGACCGTTCCCGCAGTGATCCGGCACCGGCAGTGGTTTTACAAATCCCTGGGCGCGGGCGCGGTCTGCGCTGGTCTTGTTGCTCCGTGGATCCTGCTTTCGGGTTTTCTCTCGACCGCATCCCATGTCCCCAAGGCCAACAAGCTCTTCGACTCGTTTTCCGACTGGCTCGCCTACACGCTCAACCGCCCGGATCAGCTCGCCCTTCTGGCCGGCGTGGCATTGATTCTGATCCTCGGCCGGTTGCGGCCCGCATGGTTTCCAGCCCGCTTCCATTCCGTCGTCCGGGAGCACGGAAAAATCTACCTCGCACTGTTTGCGTGGCTCGCCATCGGCTACGCCACATTCCACATCGTGGTCCCGGCGGCGAGTTTCTTTTACGAGCGGCTCTCGCTCATCCTGTGGACACCGTATGTCCTGGTGCTGGCGATGCTCACCTCGGACCTCCTGCGGGGAATCCCCCCGCGCCGCGCGGCGGTGCTTGCCGTCGTGGTGATGGCGGGCTTTCTCGCCGCCCGCGGAAGGCTGGCGCTCCTGGAAAATCCCTCGGTGTCAGGAAGCAGGCCGGGGATTTCCGCCGTCATCGAGGCGCTGCAAAAAAATCCCTTCGTCGACGGCACCCGCTTCTACGCGTCGCCCAACGATCACCTCACCCTCACGTATTATACCGGGCTCCCGGTCCAGAGCGTGGCCCCTGTGCGGAAATCGTTCTTCGCCTCCTTCCAAAAGCCGATGGTTTTCATCGAGTCCGAAATGGAGTGGATGTTTCCCGACGAGTCCGACATCCGCTTCGCCGCGGCGGCGGCGGGCGTCCCGGTCACGCCGGAACAGGCGCAGGAACTTCGCGCACTCGTCTGGACAAAGATCGCGATGGAGGAACTCGCCAAGGACGGGCTCCCGACCCCGCCCGCCCCGGCACTCCCGGATTTCCTCGATCCCGTCGTCGGAAAAATGCGGATGCAGCTGATGGAATTCCGCGTGAAATTCATGGAGGAAGCGAAGCGCTCCCCGATTTTCCGCGGCGTCTCCGCCACCCGGATGAAGGATTTCTGGCTCGGATTTTTCTACCGCTTCGCCAACCCGGACGGGAGGATCGGAAAAAACCTGAACATCTTCCCGCGGCTGCAGAACTCGACGATGGAGTTCCTGCCCTCCGCGAATGTCGTCATCTACCACATCGATCCGTGACCCGCAGGTGTGATCCAATCTGAGGTGGGGTTGAATGCCATTTTTTGGCAGGGAGGGACGTCCCCGGCCCGCCGAAGTCTCTTTCCGCGGTCGGTCCGGAGGCCCGCCCCTACCTCGCATCGCCCGCTGGAACCTCAACCGGCATGCTCGCCCATCGGGGATTGTATCGGACGATCAAATCTGTTCTGATTCGCTAGGCCCCATGGAACTCAGCATTGTCATGCCATGCCTCAACGAGGCGACAACGCTTCCTGCATGCGTGGAAAAGGCGCTGGCGTTTCTCCAATCGAGCGGCATCGACGGCGAGGTCATCGTCGCCGACAACGGCAGCACGGATGGGTCGCCCCGGATCGCAGGGGAGCTCGGAGCGCGTGTCGTGAATGTCCCGGCCAGGGGATATGGAGCCGCTCTTTCCGCCGGAATTCACGAGGCAAAGGGAACCTTCGTCATCATGGGCGACTGCGACGACAGCTACAACTTCCTCGCCCTCCAGCCGTTTGTGGACAAGCTCCGCGAGGGGTTTGACCTGGTCATGGGAAACCGCTTTCAGGGCGGAATCTCCAAAGGGGCGATGCCGTTCATGCACAGATACGTGGGCAATCCGATGCTCAGCGCCCTGGGGCGGAGGATTTACGGAAATGTCGTTTGCCACGATTTCTACTGCGGCCTGCGCGGCTTCCGCAAGCTGGCCGTGACAAGGCTCAGCATCCAGAGCACGGGCATGGAGTTCGCCCTGGAGATGCTCATCAAGGCGGAGCTTTACGAGCTGAAGATCACCGAGGTGCCGACCACGCTCTCGCCCGATGGCCGCAACCGCAAGCCCCACCTGAAAACCTATCGCGACGGCTGGAGAAGCCTCCGGCTCTATCTTCTGATGAGCCCCCGCTGGACGTTCGGCATCCCCGGCATCATCCTCGCCACCGCAGGGTTTGTTGCGCTTGCTGCGGCCACCCTGAACATGATCCCTGCGGCCTGGACGGGATTGGCGCACATTTTTTCCACCGTCGCCACCGTGCTCGGATACCAGGCGATCCTGCTGGCGATCTTTGCCAAGTTTATCGCCATTGAGTCGAGCCTTCACCCGCCGGGCACAAAATTCTATCTTCTGCAAAACCGCGGAACCCTCGAGCGCTTCGTCATCATTGGATTTTTGCTCGCCCTGCTTTGCGTCATCACCGGCATCGTCGTGCAGGTCCGGTTCCGCTCACCGGAAACCGGCATCTTTCCGACCGGGCTGCTGGCGTTCCTTGAGATCGGGCTGATCTTCGCGGGACAAACAGTGCTGGCGGGATTCTACTTCGGGCTCCTCCACCTCCTGCGCGAGCGCCGGATGTTTCCGCGGAAGCGCGGGGGAGACTAGAGCGGTTTAAATAATGTCGTAGCCGCAGAAATTGTAGCCGCCCCGCTGTGTCGGGGCGTTCTCCCGGCGCGGCGGCACAGCGCCGCGGCAGTAAAACGGAAACCGCTCTAATCCTCCCCCCATGCGCGGGCTGTCGCAAAAGATCAGCCGCAGGCCGCCGCTACGCGACCGGCGTCCCTGCCACGCTTCTCGTGATACCAGCTCTTGGAAACAAACCGGCAATTGGGGGAATAGTCGGAGCGTCCCGGCTACTCGAACCGCAGCGCTTGGGCGGGCGGGATGCGCGAGGCGCGGAGGGCGGGGAGCCAGGCGGCTGCGATGGCGGCGGGGATGATCCAGAGCGGGGTCCCGAAGAGGACATCGAGCGGGTAGCGGAGCTCGATCGTCCACCCGAAGAAGGCCTTGTTGATGACCCAGGTGAGGACCATGGCCATGGCCGCGCCGCAGGCGATTCCGACGAGGGACGCAAAAAGCCCGATGAGCCCGGCCTCGGTGAAGACGAGGCCTTTGATCTGGCCCGGCGACGCGCCCTGGGAGCGGAGGATGCCGATTTCGCGCTCGCGCTCAATGATCAGCGTGGTGAGCGAGAGGACCACCCCGGCGACCGCGACTAATACCGCGATGGCCCTGAGGACGGATGTCACCGCGAAGGTCTGGTCGAAAATATCCATCACGCGCCGGCGGAGAGAGGCATTCGTGTAGATCGAATATTCCCCCGACTTTCCGAATTGATTCCGGAATTCGGCGGCGAGGGATGCGGCGAGCGCCGGATCGTGCAGCGTGATTGCGAGCGAGTGGACGCGCGGGTCGTTCCATGCGCGGTCGAAATTCCGGCGGTCCATCATGATGAGCCCGGAGTCGCGGGTGAAGTCCTTGACCACGCCGGCGACGCGGAATGTGAGCGGGCCCTGCGGAGATGCGAGCATGAGCACATCGCCCGGCCTTGTGCCCCGCCGGTTCGCGAAGCTTTCCGAGACGACCACATGGCCGGAAGAGTGGAAGAGCGTTCCCGCATCTTCGTTCCCGGAAAGGAAAACCAATTTTCCACGGGCACCGCCCTCGACGACGCCCATGGCGGCCGGTTGGCCGTTGAGGAGAACCTGGATCTCGCGGAATGTGCCCGTTTCCTTGACCAGACGGTTGTGGCGGGCCCATTCCACCGCGTCCGCAGGAATGAAGCTTTGCAGGCCGGCAATTTCATTCGCCGCGGGCGCGATGAACAGATCGGCGACCAAAGTTTTTTCGAGCCAGGCCGACACGCTTCCGCGGAAGGAATGGATCATCACGGAAACGCTGACCGTCATCGCGGCAGCAACCGCGAGGGCGGCGATCGTGACGGCGCTCCGGTGAAGCGATCGCACGAGATGCTGGACGCCCAACCGCATCATCCAGCTCCGGAACTTCATCAGCCGGCACGCGCTTACGACCACCGCCGGAACAATGAGCGAGAAACCGGCGATGAGGAGGGCGACGGAGGCAAAGCCGAGGTGTTTTCCACCGCCTTGGAATGCGGACCATGCGCTGGCACCAGCGATGGCCAGCAGGCCAAGACCCGGCAGAAGCCATTTTCCTGAGCGGAACGAGAAGGCCGTCATGGTCGAGCCCGGGTGAAGAACATCAACGGGATTGCAGGCGGCGGCTTCGGAAGCGGGATGCCATGAGGCGAGCAGCGCGGCCCCCGTGCCGACCAGAAACGCCAGCCCGACCTGGGAGGGGGTGATGGCGAGATGCCCGACGCTGACCAGCGCATACAGGGAGGACACCGTCTGTCCCACCGGGGCGGCGAGCAGATGGGCCAGCGGCCCGGCGATGAGGATTCCGAGGGCGGATCCGACGAGCCCGCAGAGCAGGCCGTCCCCGAGAAACAGGGCCGAGATCTCCGCCTTCGTCGCACCGTTCGCCCGCAGGATTCCGATTTCCACCCGCCGTCGGACGACCGTTGCGGACAGGCTGTTGTAGATGAGGAACACGCCGACCACCATGGACACGAGGCTCAGCGCGGTGAGGTTGAGCTGGAAGGCAGCCAGCATCGACTCGGTCTCGGCACCCCGCCTCGCCGGCGGAGCCACGGTGACATCCGGAGGAACGAGCTTTTGCAACCCAGGAATCATTGCGTCCGCTTGCAGCGGGTCGTCGAGCTCGATCTGGATCGAGGTCAGCCGGTTCTGGAGGCCGAGAAGTTCCTGCGCCCAGCCGATATCCATGGCCGCGAGCCTGTCATCGGATTCGATTGTGGTTTCATCCGTCCGGATGACGAAGCGGGGGTGGAGCTCGACAGATTTTCCGGCGGCCAGCACGCGGAACGGCGCGTTGCGGCTGTTTGAAACCGCGACGGCCAGCGGCTCGCGCAGCCACGCCTCCAGATCCAGCGATGTGCCATCCGGGGCTCCGATTTCAAAAACCCGGAGGCGGTCGCCGGTGAACGGGTCCACCCCGAGCAGGCGGAGATATTCGCCCGGCTGGTCCGGCAGGGTGATAATCCCTTCAACAAGAGGTGTGGCGGAGCGGATGCCTGGAAAGCCCGCGACGGCGGGATGCACGGAATCGGGAATGTCGCCGCGGATTTCCAAATGCGCGCGGCCGGCGACGAGGCCGACGGAGTTCTGAAAGCTTGCCAGCGCCCCGCGATTGGCAATCTGGATCGCCAGAAACACGGCCACGCCGAGGCCGATGCTGAGGATATTCAGCAACGGCAGGAGCGGATGCCGCAACGTCGGGCGGATGACCTGCCGGAAGAACAGGGCTCCGAAACGCGGGGTCATCCCTCCACCTTGACCGCCGCGCGTTGGAGGAGCCGCTGGAGGCGTTTGATCGCGGCCGGGTCGATGACTTTTCCCCCATCCTTGTTGTGGATGTAGAAGGAATCCATCGCGACATCCATTTCGGTGGTGATGCGCGAGAGCTCGATGATGAGCCCGGCCGAACCCATCGCGCGCAGGAGGTCGTAGAGCAGGCCCAGACGGTCCGGGGTCTGGATATCCAGCAGCGTGTAGATCGGATGCGAGGAGTTCTCGATCGTGATCCGTGTCGGCAGATCGAACTCCTGCGAGAGCCGGTAGGACCGCAGGCGGGTCTCCTTGCTGATCAGCGGGGTGAAATCGTAATCTTCAACGGCGAGCGAGTCGGCGAGGCGGGTTTCGACGCGGGTGATGTCCCTCTGGTTGGTGACCGGCTGGTGCTGGGTGCTGGCGACCCGGAAAATATCCAGGGCGAGGCTGTCGCTCCGCGTGAAGATATCCGCGCTGAGGATGTTGATCTGCGCAGAGAGAAAGGCGCCGGCGATCCTCTCCAGCAGGCGCGGCCGGTCCCATCCGCACACCCAGACCTCGCTGTGGCTTTGCTCCGGGCGCGGAACCCAGTGAAAGACCGGAGCCAGCGCGAGCAAGTCCTCCTTCCGCTGATTTTCAAAAAACGTGCGGAAGAGGCGGAGGTGGGCGGCGATCTCCTCGTATTCGAACATTTGGAAATACCGGTCCGGCATGAAGTGGAAATGGGCTTCGGCCTCGTCGGAAAAATCGCGCCCGAGCCGGCGCAGGATCGCGTGCTGCTGCTCCTCGCGGTTTCGCTGGAGTTCGAGCACGGCGGCCGGCCCTCCTTCGAGGTAAGTGCAGGCCTTGCGGTAGAGCGACCAGACGAGCCCCTCCTTCCAGTCCGACCAGTTCTGGTCGCTGGTGCCCATGCCGTCGGCGAGGGTGATGAGCATGAGCGCGTCGAGGTTTTGCCGGTTGTGCACGATGCGGGCGAATTCCTCGACCGTTGCGGGATCCTCGAGATTCCTCGACTGCGACATCTTGGAGAGGACGTAGTGCGAGTCCACGAGGGTGATGAGCATGCGTCGGCGCTCCGGGGAAAGCTGGAGCCGCCGGGCGACCTTGTGCGCGAGGACGGCGCTGGCCTCCTCGTGGTTGCGCTCGTTCGCCGCCTTGCCGGTATCGTGCAGCAGCAGCGCGAGGTAGAGGATCGCGGGGTCCTCGATCTTCTGGAAGATCTTCCGGTATCCGCTCAGCTTTTCGGAGTCCTCAAAAAGCATGGCATCGAGTTTTTCGATGCAGACGAGGGTGTGTTCGTCTGCGGTGTAGCGGTGGTAGAACTCGTGCTGGACGAGGCAGTCCAACGCCCCGAACTCCGGCATGTAGCGCCCGAGAAATCCGAGGTTGTGCATCAGGCGGAGCACCGGGCCGACTTCGCCCTTGCGGGAGAGGATGGCGAAGAACGTCTCCCGTGCGGCCAGCGCATATTGGAACGTCCGGTTCACCAGGGGAAGCCTGCGCCGGATCAGGTCGGAGAGCTCGGCGTGGAATTCGAGCTGCCGCACCTGGGCATGGTGGAACGCCCGCATCATGCGATACGGGTCATCGTGGAAAATCTCGCGCGACTCCGGCTCAATCCGGCCCTGCCGGACGAGAAATCCATCGAACTTTTCGGCCTTCGGCTTCGCCCCGAACATCCCGAGCAGGCCGGTCGGCTTTTTGACCGGCCGCGCCTCCATCTGCTGGAGCGCGGCTTCGGTGAGGAGATGGATGTTCCGCGTGTGGCTGTAATATTCCCTCATGAAGGCCTCGACCTTGCGGAGGATCGTTTTCTGCTGGTAGTTGAATGCGACCGCGATCTTGCCCTGGAGCTGGAGGTTGAGGGTGTCGACCGCGCGCTGGTTCAGGTAATGCATCTCCGTGCGGGTCCTCAGCAGGAAGTCGTATCCGCGCTCGAGCGGACGGCGCTCGGTTTCGCGCAGGACTTTGGCCTCGACGAGCTTGGCGGTCGTCATCAGCCCCAGCTTGAAATGCGAGATCCACAGGAGGCTCTGGTAATCGCGCAGGCCGCCGATTCCATTCTTCACGTTCGGTTCCTGGAGGAAGACGCTCGATCCGTGTTTGATCCGGAGCTCGGCCTGATTGTCCAGCCGCCAGGCAATGTATTCCTTTTCGTGCCCCTGCACGCATTCCGCCTGGAAGCGGTCTTTGAACCGGGTGAAGATCCCGCGCTCACCCGCGAGGAACCGGGATTCCAGCATCGAGGTCTTGGTGATCATGTCCTCGTTCGCTTTTTTGATCGCCTGCGGAATCGTGCGCGTCGCGTGCCCGACCTTGAACCCGAGATCCCACAGAAGGACGAGGGTTTGCCGGATGATCTCCTCGACCTCCTTGTCCTGCTTCGGGCTGCTCTGGAGAAAGAGGATGTCGACATCGCTGAACGGCGTGAGCTCGCGGCGGCCGTAGCCCCCGAACGCGGCCACGCAGAGCCGGCCGGAGAGGCCCTTGGGGGCGAGCGAGGTGATCACGCCCTCGAAGAGTTCGGCGAAAAGAATATCGACGAGATCCGACCGCTGCCGGGTGATTTCCCGGCCTCCGCCGCCCGCATTGTGCCACATCCGGAGCCGCTGCTCTTCGACCTTCCGGAAGCCCTTGAAAATCGTGATCGGGTCGTCCCGTTTCCGGCTTGTGCGTTCCGAGAGTTCCCTTGCCGTCCGCTGGAGTTTTTGTTCGTTGGGTGAAATCATGGTTCCGGTGCGCGGATGACGATCTCGACGCGTCGGTTGATCTGTTGCTGTTCGATGGTTCCGCCCCCCGGGGCGAGAAGGCGGGATTTTCCGTAGCCGACAGTCTGGATCGATTCTCCGCGGAGGCCCATGCTTTCGGTGAGCCAGGCTTTGACCGACTCGGCGCGCTTGCGGCTGAGTTCGAGGTTGTATTCGTCCGATCCGAAGGAATCGGTGTGGCCCTCGATGACGAACCGGGCACCCGGGTTTTTTTGGATTAGGCGGCCGAGCTTTTGGAGGCTCTCGAGCGCCTCGATGCGCAAGCCGGGGGAATCGTAGTCGAAGAGCAGGTCGGTCGGCATCAGGATCGGGGCGGTCTCAGGAGTAAGCGGACCGGTCTGGGCGAGAAGGTCATCGAGGTTGCTGAATCCGTTCGCCACGCCGGGCGACCCTCCCCCGGCAGACTTCACGCCTTTTTCAAACCCCGGCCCCGGCAGCTGCACTGCGGGATTTTCGCTCAGCGAAGGTTTTTCGGAGAGCAGCTCGCTGGCCAGGGCTTTGTCATCCGGAAATGCGGCATCCTTGGACTGCAGGGTTTGGAGGGCGCTGGTGAGGGACGGTGGGGAAAGCTGCGGAGTCTCGGAGAGGATGGCGTTGTCGAGTTTCGGCGCCGGGGGGAGGGCGGGCTTGTCCCCGGAAAACTTCTCGATGGCGACCTGTTCGTCGGGGAGTTTCACGGCGACCGGCGAAGCGGCGACATGTTTGGTTTCGGACGGTGCCGGGTTGAGCAGGCGGGGGTCGAGGTCCGGGCTGGCAAGCTGGAACCGGCGCGGAGGGGAGGGATCGTAGTCGACCCCGCTCAGCGGGTTGATGTTCACCTTGTTCGACCACATCCAGAAAAGGGCGTGCAGAAGCAGCGACAGGACCAAGGCGGGAAGAATCCAGGGCCGGATGCCGGTGCTGGAAGAGCCGAGATCGAGAGTGCGCGAGCGCCGGTTCATGGGCTTATCCTACAGGCGCGTTTGAAAAATATCCATCAGAGGCTGAGAAATATCTCGGCGGTCCTGCTTACAGATTGAGCTCCGCCACGACCAGGAGCCCCCGCAGGGTGAGGAGAGGGTCCACGGCATCGAAATGAGCCGAGCCCGCAGCGATGAGCTCGGCATCCCCGCCGGTGGCGATCACCTTCGGACGTTTCCGCGGGAATGCCTCCTTCCGCACCTGCCGGATGATTTCCGAGACGAGTCCGCGATAGCCATAAACGGCACCCGAGATCATCGCCCCGCGCGTGGAGCGTCCGACAGCCGAAACCGGCTCGCTCAGCCGGATGAGCGGGAGAAGGGCGGTGCGGTCGTGCAGGTATTCTGTCATGGCATTGAGTCCCGGTGCGATCACCCCCCCGATGTAGTCTCCCTCTGCCGAGAGGACATCGAAGGTGACCGCCGTGCCGAAATCCACGACAATCGCCGGCACTCCGTAGTGCGCGCGGCAGCCGGCCGCGTTGGCCAGGCGGTCGGGGCCGATCCCGCGCGGCGAGGGATAGTCGATGCCCACGCCGAGTTTGATGTCCGGCCCGACCCAGCAGACCTCGCCGCACGCCTCGTCGACCTCCCGCTTTTTTTCCGGAACCACCGAGGCGGCGACCGTGCCTTTCAGCCGGTGCCCGCGCGTGATTTTGCGAATTTGTGCGGCAGTGAGGGTTTTTGTGGGAATCCGGTGGACGCGTCCGATCTGTCCGCCATGTGCCAGGGCGAGCTTGACAAAAGTGTTGCTGATATCGACGAGGAGCACTTCCTCGCGGGGGGCACCCTGCTCCGGCTTTGCCGGAGGGATCTGTTGCTTCCCCGACGGGCAGGATGCCTTCGCTGCGCGCGGGAGCTGCGGGCTCACTTCGACTTCAGGGCTTTTTTGATTTCGTCCACATGGGTTTTGGGACGAAGGACCAGCTTTTTCCCCAGGTCGTGGTGGTCCACGTCATCGGGAACGCCCGCCGCATTGACGAGCCCCTCCTCCTCCGGAGGGAGGAACGGCTTGAACCGCTGCTTGTCGATCGACTTCATGTAGGCTTCGTGGGCGTTGACCGCCCCGCTCATGAGCTGCTCCATGATCGCGTCGTCCATGAACTGCATGCCCTCGCCTTTTCCGGCGACGATGACGTCCTGAAGCTTTTGGGTGGCACCTTCGCGGATGATGGCGGCGACGGCGCTGTTGACCACGAGGATCTCGTTGACCGCGACCCGGCCCTTGCCGTCCTGCTTCTTCATGAGGAGCTGGGCCACGACCCCGCGGAGCGATGCGGAGAGCATCGTGCGGACCTGTGCCTGCTGGTCGCTCGGAAACACGTCGATCATACGGTCAACGGTCTTGCGCGAGTTGTTCGTATGCAGGGTGCCGAAGACGAGGAGGCCGGTCTCGGCGGCGGTCAGAGCGAGCGAGATGGTCTCCAGGTCGCGCATTTCGCCCACGAGCACGATGTCGGCGTCCTCGCGCAGGGCGGCCTTGAGGCCGATCGGAAATGTCGGCGCGTGCTCCGGCACCTCGCGCTGGGTGATGATGCTCATCTTGTTGCGGTGCACGAATTCGATCGGCTCCTCGATGGTCACGATATGGCGCGAGAAATTGCAGTTGATGTAGTCGATGAGCGCCGCCAGCGTGGTGCTCTTTCCGGATCCGGTGGGGCCGGTCACGAGCACGATCCCGCCCCGCATGTGGCCGAATGTCTTGATCACCGTCGGCACGCCGAGTTCCTCAAGCGTCTTGATCTTTGTGGGGATGATCCGGAAGACCGCCCCGTAGCCGTTCGTCTGCTTGAGGTAGTTGCAGCGGAAACGGTTGTTCTCATCCATCTCGTAGGCGAAGTCGAGGTCGCCGGTCTCCTCGAGTTTTTGCCACCTCCGCTCGCCGCAGATCTCCTGGAGCATGAAGCTCATCTCCTCATGGGTGAGGACCTCCTCGCGGATGGGCACAATCTCCCCGTGCCGGCGGATCTTCGGCGGCTGCCCCTCCCCGAGATGGAGATCCGAGGCACCGGTTTCGATGAGCACATTAAAAAATTGATTGATGTAGGCCATATCAGTGGTGCCCCGTGACCTGCATCATCTGGTTTTTTTGATCGGCCCGGTAGACCGCTTCCTCGGCGGAGATGATGCCTGCCTCAAACAGCTCGGTCAGGGAATCGTCCATCAATCTCATGCCGAGCTTGCGCCCGGTCTGGATGATGCCCGGGAGCATGAAGGTCTTCGATTCGCGGATCACGTTGCCGACAGCCGGCGTGTTCATGAGGATCTCGATGGCCAGGGCGCGCCCGGTGCCGTCCGCGCGGGGAATGAGCTGCTGCGAAATCACCCCGCGCAGGGACTCGCTCACCATGATGCGGATCTGGTCGCGCTGGTCGGTCGGGAAAACGTCGAGCACGCGGTCGAGCGTGCGGGCGGCATTGCTGGTGTGGAGCGTGCCGAGCACGAGGTGCCCGGTCTCGGAGGCTGTGATCGCCAGGGAAATCGTCTCCAGATCGCGCATTTCCCCGACCATGATCACGTCCGGATCTTCGCGGAGGGCACCGCGCAGCGCGTTGCCGAAGGATTTTGTATGCGTGTGGACCTCGCGCTGGGTGACGTGGCAGCCCTTGGAGGGAATCACGTATTCGATCGGATCCTCGAGCGTGATGATATGATCCTGCCGGTGGCGGTTGATCTCGTCGACCAGCGCCGCCAGGGTGGTGCTTTTTCCGCTGCCGACCGAACCGGTGACCAGCACCAGCCCGTTTTGATACTGGGTGAGCAGCTTCAGCTGCGGCGGCAGGCCGAGCTCGTCCATGTTGCGGACGCGGCTGTTGATGATTCGGAAAACCAGATCGTGCCCGATCCGCTGGCGCACGACGCTCGTCCGGAAACGGCCCAGGCTGTTCGAGTAGGCGAAGTCCACGTCGCCGCGCTCCGCGAGCTGCTGCTTCTGCTTGTCATCCAGAAACCCCATCGCCAGCCGCTCGGTATCCGCCGCTGTGAGCACCGGGGCCTGGTTCCAGATGGCTTCCAAAATGCCGTATCTCCGCCAGATGGGCTTCGAGTTCACGCTCAGATGGATGTCGGATGCGTCCGACTCCTTGCCGATCATGAGATATTGATCGACATGGTCGAGCGTGTGGATTTCCTGCTGCTCGCCAACCTCGACTGTGGGGGATTCCTGACTCACGTTCGAATGCGTTTACCAGCCAACGCAAAGCAATCCAAGTTTTTCCTATCCCTTCGAAAAAATTCGTCAGGCGGGAGAAATGCCCGCCACGCGATCAGCGTAGCGCCGCCAGAAAAAACCTGAAAGAGGAAAGGCTACTTCCCGACGGGGATGGGCTCGGCCGGAGTCAACGCTTTGGCAAGCGAGGCAAGCCCTTTGTATTTTTTTCCGGTTTTCTTGACCATGCCACGGGAAACGAGATTCTGGAGTTTTTCGTAAGCACGGAGGCGCAGCATCTCCTCGCCGCCGCTGGCGGCGTTGCGCGCCCGAAGGCGCTCGTGGACCACGTCGAATAACTGCTTGAATTCGAATGAACTCTTCTTGGAGAGCACCGCAACCAACTCTTCGGTCACCAAATCAGGAAGACGACGAGAGAAAGCACTTTTCCGTTGCATAAGCATAAGAACCCGATAATAGCACAAGGTTCGACTTTGGCCAGCCATTTTTTGACACTCGGCTTTTCCTCGGCCTTTTGAAAAAAAGTGTGGAAATTGGGGCGCGAAGCAGGTTTCCTCTACGTCCTCTGAATTTCCGCATCCCTAGCTCAATGGTAGAGCAGTTGACTCTTAATCAATTGGTTCCCGGTTCGAGTCCGGGGGGGTGCAGTTCTTCGTTTTTGAAATCGGGGTCGAGGAACTGAAGTTCCGCGAGCCGCCGGTAGGTGCCGTCCGGTTTTGCGAAGAGTTTGTCATGCGTTCCGGTCTCGACGACCCGCCCGTGCTCGATCACGTAGATTTTATCAACCCGCCTGATCGTTGAGAGCCTGTGGGCTATGATGATGGCGGTGCGGTTTTGGAGGAGGACTCCGAGCGCTTTTTGGATCAGTTGTTCGCTTTCGGAATCCAGCGAACTGGTCGCCTCGTCGAGGATCAGGATGGCCGGGTCCTTGAGAAGGGCGCGCGCGATGGCGATGCGCTGCCTTTGGCCGCCGGAGAGCTTGATTCCCCGGTCGCCGACGACCGTTTCGTATCCGTCCGGAAACCGCTCGATGAACTCGTGACAGGCCGCCAGCCGGGATGCGGCCATCACCTCTTCCGGGGAGGCCGAAGGTTTTCCGTAAAGGATGTTTTCCCGGATGGACCCGCCAAGCAGGATGACCTCCTGGGGGACGATCGCGAGGTTGGAGCGCAGTTCTGCGAGGGTGAAACCGGCAGCCGGACGACCATCCACAAGGATGCGCCCGGAGTCGGGTTCGTAGAAGCGGAGCAGCAGGGATACGATGGTGGATTTTCCTGCGCCGCTCGCGCCGACGAGGGCGATGCTCTCCCCGGCTGCGGCCTCGATGGTCAGGTTCTGCAACACCGGAATTTCTTTGCGCGACGGATAACGGAATGAGATGTCGTCGAACCGGACGGTTCCCTGAAACCGCGGAGCGGGCGCGGCCGGGGCTGCGGCCCGGGAATCGATTTCCGGGGATTCGGACAGCAACTCGCGAACCCGCTCGGTGGCGCCGAGGGTTTTCTGAACCTGTCCGGCGACCTCGGCGAAGGAAGCGACGGATCCGCCGACGAACGTCGTGTAAAGCACGAAGCGGGTGAGCTCGCCGAAGGTGAGCCCGCCAGACAGCATCAGGTGGGCCCCATACCAGAAGACCAGAACGATCGAGCCGAAGACGCCGAAGATAATGAACGAGACCATCGAAGCCCGGAGCACGGCTGTCCGAAGGATGACGCGGAGAAAGGAATCCAGATGCCGCGAGTAGCGGGAGAACTCAAAGCTCTCGTTTCCGAAGGCTTTGACATTTGCGATGCCTTGCAGGGATTCGTCGACGACCGTTCCGGCTTCGGCGAGCCGGTCCTGTGCTTCACGCGCGTGGCGGCGGATATACCGCCCGTAGACGATCCCGATCAGCACGAGCACGGGGAATGTCGAAATCATCAGGCCGCTGAGCCGGAGCGACGTCCACGCGACCATGAAGATCCCCCCTGTGAGAAGCAGGCTCTGGCGCAGGGTCTGCTGGACGGTCATTGTCAGTGTATCCTGCAGGAGTGTGAGGTCGTTTGTGAGGCGGCTCGACAGCTCGCCGATCCTGCGTTGGGAAAAGAACGCCATCGGCATCCCGACCAGGCGGGAGAATGTTTCGCGGCGGAGGTCGGTGAGGGCTTTTTCGCCGCAGGCGTAAAACCAGGATGTCGAGAAGAAGGAAAAGACGGCCTGTGCTGCGAGCGTGGCCAGAAGCAGAATGGCCGTCCTGTTGATCGTGAGTGCAGCGGCCGCTTTGTCTCCCGAGAATCCACCATCAAGAAGGACGCCGGTCAGATACGGAAAGCAGAGGCCAAGCGAGGTGGAGGCCACCAGGCTGAGGATGGCCGCGCAGAAGGGGAGTCGGTAGGGGCGCAGATACCGGAAAACGAATGCGGCATCCTCGAACTTTTTCCGGCGGTCGGGCTGTTTCCTGGCTTCATTCATGGCATTACGGCAGGAGCAGTGGATATGGGATTGGTCTTCCCCACAAGCCAAGAAGGGCTTTCAGCTGGCTCACGCGGGCTGCACCAGATTGTCCAGAGCTTGGATTGTCAGGCTCAGGTCCTTGTCCGGTGTGATCCGATGTGCCAACTGCAGCGCATCAGCCCGCATCCGGTGATTATCGAGGACCTGATTCAACATGCGAACGAGCGAACCGGCGGAGGCCCGGCTGCGCTTCAGCGTCCGGGCAACGCCGAGCTTGCGGAGGCGCTCGGCATTGTCCGGCTGATCGTAGGCGAACGGGATGACCAGCGATGGAACCCCGCAGCGCAGCGCCATGGCGCAGCTGCCGATCCCGCCGTGGTGGATGACGGCCGCGGCCCGGGGGAAGATCGATTCCAGCGGGGCATAAGCCACGGGGAGAATCGAGTCCGGGAGACCGGTGGGCGGCGGGTTTTTTCCGATGAGCAAAATCGCGCGGCGTCCGAGGGCTGCGGCCGCCCGCGCCGCCTCAGCGTAGAAATCACCGGCGATCCCAACCATCGAGGATCCCAGGGTGAAAACCAGCGGCGGACTTCCGGCATCCAGGAAGGATTCAATCGGCAGGCTGTCGGTTGCTTGCGGCGGCTGTTCAAAGAACGGGAATCCTGTTTGCCGGACCTGTGGCGGCCAGTCGGATTGGGGCGCGGCGAAGAGCTTCGGAAAGAGTGCGAGGGTCAGGTGAGGGGAGTGCTTGTCATGGTAGACGGGATTCCTGCCCGGGGCGAACCCGAGCTTCCGGCGGAACATGTATAACGGTTCCGCCCAGCGCGACGTGAGGCGGTCTCCGTAGCCCAGGAGGAGCCGGTGCGGCAGGGGGCCGAAATGCCGCAGGTGGTGGAATGCGGGGGCTGGCGCGAGCACGCAGGGGTCGAGTGAGGACAGAAACGAGCTTGGCGAGAGGACCGCATTCACCCACGGAATCCCGGTTTTTGCGGCGACAAGCGGAGCGACATAGACCAGCTCTCCGACCACCAGAAGGTCCGCTGTCCGGCAGGCTTCGAGCAAATCCCCGTAAGTCTGGCGCACCGATGGGAAGACCTCTTCGCGCAGAAGCCGCTCCGGTCCCCGGGCTGGATCACTCAGCCAGCTCACCTGGCCGAAGCCGGGCTCGAGGTCCGGCCGAATCGGGCAGAAGCGAAAACCCAGCGACACGACGTAGCCGCCAAAACCTTTCGACGAGGCGATCGTCACATCATCGCCACGATTTTGAACCGCGCGTGCCACGGCGAGAAGCGGGTGCAAATCCCCGAGTGTTCCGAGGGAGGCGAAGGTGACGCGCATGTGCATCCTCTGCACTGGAGGGGGGAGCAATGCGAGCGTTTTTCGATCCTGGGCACGGGTGCGGCGGAATGCGGAAACCTCATCCGCCGGAATTGCCAAGAGGGCCGGCCACCGGATACTCTCCCACCGGCATGGAACAATACCACCGACTTCTCCGCCTGGTCCTTGAGAAAGGCCGCTTCAAATCCGACCGCACGGGGACGGGGACGCATTCGATTTTCGGGGCGCAGGAGCGGTTTGATCTGCGGGACGGGTTTCCGCTGGTCACGACAAAAAAGGTGCACCTGCGGTCGATCATTCACGAGCTGCTCTGGTTTCTCAGGGGCGAGACGAATGTTGGCTACCTGCGCGATAACAAGGTGACGATCTGGGACGAGTGGGCGGATGAGGAGGGGAACCTCGGCCGCGTCTATGGAGCGCAGTGGCGGGACTGGCGGAAGCCGGACGGCTCGTCGATCGACCAGATCGGGGAGGTGGTCGCGCAGATCCGCGCGAATCCCGACAGCCGGCGGCTGGTGGTCTGCGCATGGAATCCTGGCGAGCTCAACCTGATGGCTCTCGCGCCGTGTCATGCGCTGTTTCAGTTTTACGTTCAGGACGGCGAACTGAGCTGCCAGCTCTACCAGCGGAGCGCGGACCTCTTCCTCGGTGTCCCGTTCAACATCGCGTCCTATGCCATGCTCACCATGATGGTCGCGCAGGTGACCGGATTGAAGCCCGGGGAATTTGTCCACACGTTCGGCGATCTCCATCTGTATGCCAATCACCTCGACCAGGCGCGCGAACAACTCGCCCGCGAATGCCGCCCGCTCCCACGCATGGTTCTCAACCCGGCTGTGAAAAATCTGGAAGATTTTCGATTCGAAGATTTCACGCTGGAGGGATACGACCCGCACCCGGCGATCAAGGCCGAGATTTCGATATGAAAGAAAACCGGAGAGCGGAAAGCGGAGCGCGGAGAGTCAAATCTTCCCGCGCGGGGCACGGTTGTTTGATCTTTCCGATCACCAACTTCCGGTTTGCTGTCTCGCCATGATCGCCATTGCTGCCATGTCGCGGGACCGGGTGATCGGGGCCGGGGGGAAGATCCCGTGGCACCTATCGGAGGACCTGAAATTTTTCAAGCGCACGACCCTCGGGCATGTGATCGTGATGGGGCGGAAGACGTTCGAGTCGCTTGGGAAGCCGCTGCCGGGGCGGGAGAACTGGGTGCTTTCGCGGACCGCTTCGATTGAAGGGGTGCGGGTTTTTCGGGATCCCCCGGAGATTGTTCCTCCTGGAGACGGGCGCGAGGTTTATGTGATCGGGGGGGCCGAACTGTATGCGGCGTTGCTTCCGCAGTGCCGGGAGATCCTGCTCACGCTTGTGGACATGCGGGTCGAGGGGGACACGTGGTTTCCGGAGTTTGAATCGGAATTCGATGCCGGCGAAGTCGTCCTCGCGGGGGATGGCTATACGATCCGGAGATTCCGGCGCATCGGGCAAACTCCCGGCCCGGCGATTCATCCAGAGGGCTGAAGCCGGTCTTGCGTTTGGAGCTTGAGACTTCATTCTGTTCTTTCTTCGATTTGAAAAAGGATCCCTGAAAATGCCGGAGCTCAAGCTTGCTGTGACAGGATTTGTTTCGTCCGCATCCGGGAGCATGGCTGGCGCGAACGGCCTGTTGTTGCAGGCCATGTTGGCCCGTGGATGCCGGGTGGATTTTTTCTCCAAATCCAGCTTTGTCGATCCCCGTCCGCTATTGGGAGATCATCCGCTTTTCAGGTTTCACGAGACGGTCAACCCGATTGCCGATGGTTTGAGGCGAAAGGTGGAGAAGCTTCCATTGCTCGGGCCGCTGGCTTGCAGGCTGGATTCTGCGACCTATCACCGGGCGCTCTTGAAATCGGTTTCTGCGGCGCACTCGCGCGAGCCGTTCGATCGCTTCCTCTGGCTGGGCGACTACGCGCGGGGCCGTGTGCCGGGGCTCCCCAACATCGCCTTTGCCCAGGGGCCTCCGGGGACGGATGCGCGGGCGGTTTTGCGGCACTTTAAGCAGATCAAAAATGTTTCCGGCACGGCCGCCGCCTGGAAATGGCTGTGCCTCGCGCGGATGCGGCTCTCACCCGCCGGGCTTCCTCCGTTTCCATTTTCCGACCATGTGATCGTCGGAAGCAGGCAGTCGAAAACGTCGCTTGTGAGTTTGTTTGGATTCGAGGAGGCGAAGGTTTCGGCCCTTCCGTATCCGGTCGATTTGGAGGCATTTCACCCCGGCACCCGGCAGCGCACGCCCGGGGAACTCCGCTGCCTTTGGCTGGGAAGAATCGTTCCCCGCAAGCGCCTCGATCTTTTCCTCTCCGCGGCGGAGCTGGCGGTTTCCCGCGGATGGGACATCCGGCTCACGATCGCGGGCGACGTCCGGATGGTCTGCGGGTATGAAAGGCTGATCGAGGACTTTCCGTATCCGGAGCGTCTTGTCTGGCGGAAGCATGTTCCCCGCGACGGGGTGCCGGAGCTGATTCGCGCGCACGATGTCCTCATCCAGCCGAGCGAGGAGGAGGATTTTGGTTCGTCCGTCGCCGAGGCGCAGGCCTGCGGGATTCCGGTGATTGTCGGCTCCACGAACGGGAATCGCGATTATCTGAGCTCCCGCGATATCGTGTTGGGTGCGGAATCCGCAGAAGCGCTCTGCGACGCCATCGGCGAGGTTTTTATGCGGAGGGAGGGGCCGGAGGCGGTGACGATCTCGAGGCTTGCGGCCGAGAAGTATTTTGAGATCGGCGATGTCGCGGATCAGATGATGGGCATCCTCGAATCCCGGCGGGCTTAACGAACCAGGAGATCCTGCCAGCGTTTCAAAATGGCGGCATCGGAAAAGTGCCGGTCATAGTGCTCAAGGCAGGCTTGGCCGGTCGATTCCCAGGATGGCCTTGGCTGTCGGGAAAGATCGTCAAGCATGGCGGGGAGATCTGCAGCGTCAACGAGGCGAATGACGGAATCCGGCGCTGGGCCGAGGTCCGGGTGCGCGAACGATTTCAGTCCGCCCGTGCGGCAGATGACGCAGGGCACGCCGTGCTGGAGGCTTTCGAGCGCGGCCATGCTGAGCGTTTCCCACTCGTCCTGCGACGGCACGACGAGGTGGTCGATGCCGCAGAAAAATTTCCGCAGAAAGTCCTCTCGTCCCGCCGGATCGAACGCGCCGTGGAAATGCACGACCGGTTTGCCCGGGCGGGCATCGCGTCCGGCGAGTTCGCGGAAGGCGGGCTCCATGCGTCCACTCCCGGCGACATGGAGCTCGCAATCGGCATCCGCCGAATCAGCGAACTCCCGCATGACCTCCGCGCCCTTTTCCTCCGTGAGCCGCCCGATGATGCCGAAGCGGAGCGGCGAGCCCTCAGCGGCAGCGGTGCAGCGCTCGGCGGGGAGCTGATCCTTCGCGGTCACGGGGATCTCGGAAGATTGCGGGATCCAGGAATATTTTTCAAGTTGCGCAGCGATTGGCGCAACTTTTGAAGTCGTGCCAAACAGGGGGAACAGGCGTCCCGCCTGTTTGGAGACTGGCCTTCGCGGTCCAACGAGCGCCTGCACGGGCGGGACGCCCATGCCCCCTGGGGCCTGGTCGTCAGGGGGGGAGTTTTCGGAAATTTGCCCGGCGGTGGCGGTCCCCGTGAAATCCTCAAATGTCGCCGGGCAGATAAATACGATCTTCGAAAAGAAGCGCGCGTAGGTTTTCAGCATGCGGACGGTGCCGGGTTTCAGGTCATGGGTGATCTGGTAGTAGATCCGTTTCCTTGCGAGCGACAGGACTGCCAGCAGCGGCGACAGGTGCCGCATGGCCAGCGCAAAAAACACATCCGGCGGCCGCAAAAGATTTCGCACAAAAAACCGGAACACCTGAGCGGCGCGGAGTTTTCCGTGGAGATCGGAGAGCATGTTCACTTCGCAGCCCAGCTCCCGCAATTTGTCTGCGAGCGGCTCCGAGTGGCCGTGTTCCGGCATGACCTTGCACCAGATTTCGATGCGCGCAAAATCCGGCTTCAGCAGCCGGCACAATCCGTAGGTGAGGGTGGAATGTCCGCCGACCTTGGGCAGGCTGGTAAACAGAACGAGTCGTCTCCGCGGGGTCTCCATGCGAACCGTAGTTATTGCACCCGGTTGCCGGAAAGGGTATCCCGAAATGGTCCAATGATCAGATTTCCGGAGTCACTCGTTTGCATTCTCCTGCGGGGGGAGCCCGTGGCGGGGAGGGCGCGCTGATGGACTGGTTCGTCGCGCTTCTGATCGTGGCTCCGGCGGTCGTGCTGTATTTCAAGCATTCGAGCTGGATCATTGATTACGTGGTTTGGGTGACGGTCTTCAACCGCGGGATCCGGCGCTATGTCGACTGGATGCAGGGAGCCTTCAACGCGTTCTCGCCGATCAGTCTGACCCCTCTGGTGGTTTCGGGGCTGGTCTTCCTGATGGTTGTCCAGCACTACAACCGGTTCCCTCCCTCGTTTCAAAAGATCATGCGGCTGTTTGCCTGGGCGCTGGCGATGGCGTTCGTCGTGGGGATCGTCCGCAACGGGCTCGCGGCGGTTTACGCGCTGGCCGAGTATGTGGCGCCGATCTCGATCATGTGCTGCGCGGCGCTTGCAGGCGGGAACGAAAAAGTTCTGGATCGCTGGATCAAATCCATCGGCTGGGCGGCGGTTGTCGCCTGCATCTACGGATGGTATCAATATTACACGATCCCTCCCTGGGATGCGTTCTGGGTGAGGGCGGTCGGGTTTGAGGGCTATCTCGGGAAGCTGAAATCCACGGAGATGGTCGTCTTCTCGACAATGGCTGAGCGGGGGCCGTTCGCCGGGTTTCTGTCGTTTGCGGTGATTCCGATGCTGATTTCAAAGCGCTGGCGCAACGTGACCGGCTGGGCGTCTGTCGCCCTGATTCTGGCGACCATCCTGCTGACATTCGTGCGGACGTCGATCATCACGATCATCCTGGCGACCGTGCTCTACCCGCTTTTGAACGGCGGGAAAAACTCTTTCCGGATCATCGTGTTGCTTTGTGTGGGTGCCTTCGGGGCGAATTTCTTCCTTGGGAAACTCTCTTCCGAGAAAGTCAACAAGCGGCTTCAAACATTCAGCAACATCACCGAGGACGGATCCTTCAAGGGGAGAATCGGAATTGCGGGGTACGGGCTTACCACAGCCCTGAAAAACCCTCTCGGAACAGGGCTTGGATCCAGCGGGTTGGGCGGGCGCGTCAATACCGGGACGCTGGAGTCCGGATCCGCCATCGGGGACAACGGGTATTTTTCCATTATTTTCTCGTTCGGCTGGATCGGTTCGTTCTGCTTCTTCTACGCGTTCTACCTTGTCTGGGCGAGGGTGAGGGCCATGGAGCGCGCGGGTCTGAGGAACGAGTCGCTGATGATGTTCAAGGCGCTCTTCATCACCGGCGCGGTGGTGCTGATGGTTGGAGACTGGCTTGCCGGACCGAGCTCGGCGGTCTTCTTTATTTTCACAGGGTTTGCAGCCAACCCGAAAATGGCTCTTGATCGAATGAAGCAGGCGGCAGCCCTCCGGGCCCGCCCCGCCATGGCCTGAACCTATGCGAATCGCTTTTGCCATGATCAACTGCAACCGGCGGGACGGCAGCGCCCGCGCGGTCAATGAGGTCGCCGAGATCCTCGCCCGGCGCGGCCACGACGTGCATCTGTATGCCCGCAAGGTCGAGGATCTGGATTTGCAGGCCGTCCGCTGGCACCGCGTGCCGGGTCCCGGCTGGCCGGAGGTGGCGGACTTCGCCTCCTATCACTTTGCGGTGAACCGCCTGCTGGCGCGCCACGACTATGACATCGTGCATTCGATCGGCTGCAACACGCTGCGCGCAAATGTCGTCACCATTCAAAATATCCAGCCCGTCAAAATGCGCGTGCTGGAAAATACCGCGTCCGGCGAAAGGGTGTCTTTCGCGAGGCGCATGACCCGCCGCCTCTACCTGAAGGCGACGTGCCGCGCGGAGGCTGATCTCTACACGTGGCGCGAGGGGAAAAAGCCGCCCGTCTTTCTGCCGGTCTCGCGCGGGGTCGAGCGCGAGCTGCGCGACACCTATGCCATCGGCCCCGCCCCGGTCCGGATCGTTCCCAACGCCGCGGACATCCGGGTTTTTCATCCCACCACTGCGGAGGAGCGGGGGAAGTGGAGGGCGGAAAATGGATTTCAGCCCGACGACAAAGTGGCGGTGTTCAGCGGAGGCGAGTGGAGCCGCAAAGGGCTGGAGACCGCGATACGGGCGGTCGCGCTCCTGCCGGATGCGAACCTTTTTGTGGCGGGGGATGACCCGGATCGCGGGCGGTTTCAGGAACTCGCCCGCTCGGTCGGGGCGGCACACAGGATTCGGTTCGGGGGCTTTCGCAATGACATTCCGACCGCGCTCGCCGCGGGCGACGTGTTCCTCTTTCCGAGCCACTACGAGGCATTCAGTCTCGCCACCATCGAGGCCGCTGCGTGCGGGCTGCCGATTGTGGCCACAAGGATCAACGGAACCGAGGACTTCATTGAGCCCGGGCAGACGGGGTTCTTCGTGGACTCCGATCCGCAGGGCATCGCGGGTCAGCTGGCCATCCTGTTCGAGGATTCCAATTTGCGCGAACGCCTTGGGCGGAACGCGAGGGAGGTCGTTGAGAAAAATTACACCTGGGAGCATGTGGCGAGCCTGACCGAGGAGGCTTACGAGCTGGCGCGATGAAGGTCCTGATCGTCAGCCATCCCTGTGCGACAGCCGCGAACCAGGCGGTGTTTGCGGAGATCCGCCGCGCGACCGGGTGGAATTTACGGCTGGTGATCCCTGCGGGCTGGCGGGATGAGTTTGGGAATTCGCTCGATCAGAACGACTGGCCGGGGCTCGAGGGAAGGGTGGACAGGTTCCCCGTGGCGTTCAACGGGAACATCATCCTGCATTGCTACCGCAAGGCGTGGGGCGCGTATCTGGCCCGGGAAGGTTTCGATGTCATCTACATGCACCACGAGCCCTACGCGACCGCGACCGGGCAGGTGTGTTTCGCCAACTCCCGGCTCAAATCTCCGGCTGCGTTCGGATATTATTCCGCACAAAATATTCTAAAATCCTACCCGCCTCCCTTTTCATGGATCGAGCGGTTCGTCCACCGGTCGAGCCGGTTTGCCTTTCCGGTGAGCGAGACGGTCGCCTCGGTGCTCGCCGCAAAAAACACGCTGGCCCGCTGCACCGTCTGCCCGCTGCCGATCGATCCCACGGTCTGCTATCCGCGCAAGGCCGATGCGCCGCTATTTCCCCACGCGGCCGGGGAGACGGTCATCGGGTATGTCGGGCGGCTTGTGGAATCCAAGGGGCTCGGGACGCTGGCATCCGCACTGGCCCTGCTGAAAGATTGCGCGTGGAAGCTTCATGTCATCGGCACCGGAGACTGGCAGGCGGAGTTTGAGCGACTGCTTTCGCAAGGGGGAATCCGCGACCGCGTGACGTTCCATTCCTTCGTTCCGCACCTGCGGATTCCGGAGTATCTGAGCGCGATGGATCTGCTCGTCGTCCCCTCGGAAACCCAGCCTGCGTGGAAGGAGCAATTCGGTCGCGTCATCGTCGAGGCGATGGCTTGCGGGACTCCGGTCGTGGGCTCGGACTCCGGAGAAATTCCGGTTTTGATTTCGAAGAGCGGCGGCGGGCTGGTCTTTCCGGAGCGCGACGCGCCGGCCCTGGCTGCCGGCATCCGGACGATGGCTGGGCAGCCGGCATTGAGGGGACAGTTGGCAGAGCGCGGACGAAAGTGGGTCCTTGAAAATGGAACCGTGGAGGTTGTCGCGCGGCGCATGGCCACGGCGATGGAGGAGGCGGCAAAATGAGCGCGTTCACGATCTGGCAGTTGGGAATGCATTTTCGTCCTTCGGGCGGAGGTGCCGACCGATATTTCGATTCCCTGCTGGCCGGGCTTGAGGCCATCGGGAGGCCGTTCACGGCTGCGGCATTTGACGGGGCCACGACAGGGGGGGGGAAATTCCAACGGATCTCGCTCGGGGCATCAGCCGCGCCGATTTGGAAGCGGCGTGCCGCGATCCGCACATGGGGGGCGGGCGTTACAGCGGAACCGTCCCCGAAAATTCTTGCGAGCCACTTTGCGCTCTACTCGTTTTTCCTGCCGGGAGATCTGAACGGCGCACGGCGCGTCGTCCACTTTCATGGCCCGTGGGCGGAGGAGGCTGCGGCGTCCGGTGCCGGCGCGGCAGCCGTGTTTTGCAAGCGGGCGATCGAGCGCAGGGTCTACTCCCGCGCCGATCACTTCATCACGCTCTCCGGGGCATTCCGGACTCTGTTGGTCGAAAAGTTCGGCGTTGCGCCGGAGCGGATTTCGGTTGTTCCAGGGGCTGTTGATGTTGAGAAATTCCGCCCGGCCGAAAACCGGAATGTGATCCGCCAGCGCCTGGGTTGGCCATTGGATCGGCGGGCCGTTTTTTGCGTCCGGCGCCTGGTCGCGCGGATGGGCATCGCCGAGCTGATCGAGGCCTTCGCGGGCATCGCCGCTTCCCATGCGGACACGGATTTGTATATCGGGGGGCGCGGGGAAATGGAAAGCGGGCTGCGCGATCAGGTCCGGAAACTCGGTTTGGAAAGCCGGATATTTTTTTGCGGATTCATCCCTGACGATGATCTGCCGGGATATTATGGGGCATCGGACTTTTCGATTGTGCCGTCGCAGAAGCTCGAGGGATTCGGGCTCGTGGCGTTGGAGGCGCTGGCCTGCGGGGTTCCGGTGCTCGTCACTCCGGTGGGGGGACTTCCCGAGGCCGTGGCCGAGCTGAGCGGATCGCTCCTGCTTGAGGGAACAAGCCCATCCGCCATCGCCGGCGGGCTGTTCCGGGCGCTGGGTCAACCGTCGTCCCTGCCCTCGTCCGGCGAGTGCCGCGCATTTGCGGAGAAAAACTATTCCCTCCCCGCGATCGCCCGGCGGGTTGCGGACGTCTATGCCCGGGTCGCCTCCCGATGAGCGGACGAATTCTCTTTCTGGATCAGAGCGGCCAGCCCGGCGGCGCGGAGCTTTGCCTGGCGGATATCGCCGGAAATTATCGCGGCCGCTCGCGGGTTCTGCTTTTTTCCCGCGGACGATTCGAGGAGATCCTTCGGGAGCGGGACGTCCCGGTATCGGTGATCGACGCGCCGCGGAGTTTGTCCGCCATCACGAAGGAGGCCGGAATGGGGGACCACCTCCGCGCGCTTCCCGAGCTGGCAGGGTTTCTGGGCTTGCTGCGAAAGGAAATCCGGGACGCGGATCTGGTTTATCTCAACACGGCAAAGGCTCTCCTCTACGGGGTCGCCGCCGGGCTCGGGCTCCGCAAGCCTGCCGTCTTCCACCTGCATGATCTGTTGACCTCGGAGCACTTCAGCCGGCTGAACATCCGCCTGATTGTCCAGGCCGCCAACCAATGCACGGCGGTCATCGCCAACTCAACAGCCACCGCGGCGGCCTGCGTTGCTGCGGGCGGAAAAGCTCCGGTGCATGTGATCCCGAATGGATTTGACCCTGCCCAATTTGCTCCGTTTCCGCCTGGCGAGGTTCTTGCGGCGCGGCAGGAATTTCATTCAGGCACCGGGCCGGTCGCCGCCGTATTCGGGCGGATCGCCCGCTGGAAAGGTCAGGACGTCCTTCTGCGGGCGGCGGCGCAAATTCCCGGGCTCAAGGTGTGGATTGTCGGCGCCCCGTTTTTCACCGGTGACGACCGCGGCTATGCCGGCGAGTTGCGGGCGCTCGCCTCCTCTCCCGCATTGGCGGGACGGGTGGAATTTCTTGGCCAGCGGGAGGATATTCCCCGGCTGATGCAGGCTGCGGATATCATCGTGCACACATCGGTCGCGCCCGAGCCGTTCGGACGGGTTGTCGTGGAGGGAATGCTTTCCGGAAAGCCCGTGATTGCAAGCCGGTCAGGCGGTCCGGAGGAGATCATCCGCGATGGCGAAACCGGCTGGCTGTTTTTGCCGGGCGATGCCGCCAGCCTCGCCCTGACCCTGCAAAACGTCCTCGCCCTCCCCGATCGCGGGCGGGGAGCGGGAATGCTTGCGCTGGACATGGCCCAAAAAAACTATTCCCTGTCCACGGTGCTCCAAAAAACTGACATCGTCTTGTCCGGAATCACTTCCCGATGAAACTCGCGCTCGCACATGATTACCTCATCCAGATGGGGGGCGCCGAGCGGGTTGTCGCCGCGATGCACGAGAGCTTTCCGGATGCGCCGATCTTCACGAGCGTCTGCCGCTACAGCGGGCTCTGGGAGGAGTTCCGCCGGGCGGATATCCGCACGTCATGGATGCAGCATCTCCCGTTCGTCCAGGACAGCGTCCACTTCAAAAAATACGTCGCGCTCTATCCGCTCGCGTTCCGCTCGTTCGGGCAGATCGATGCGGATGTCGCCTGGATCAGCTCCAGCACGTTTGCGAAGTATCTCCGGTTTCCGCCGCGGACGCGGACCGTCTGCTACATGCACAACACGACGAGGTTTCTGTGGCAGACCGATGACTACCTGAAATACGAGTTCGGCGCGCGCCTGGTGAACGGGTTCGCCCGCCGCGTTCTTCCGGGGCTTCGCGAGAAGGACCGTGAAGCCGCATCCAGGATGAATGTCCTTGTCGCCAATTCCCGGAATGTTCATGAGCGGGTCAAGCGATGCTACGGCCTGGACTCGCTGGTCGTCCACCCGCCGGTGGAAACCTCACGGTTCCATGTGTCCGCCGCCGAGGAAGGCTACTACCTCGTGGTCTCCAGATTGCTCGGCTACAAAAATATCGAGCTGCCTGTCCGGGCGTTCACCCGCACGGGGCAACGCCTAGTGGTGATCGGGGAGGGGCCCTATCGCGAGCGCCTCGAGGAGATGGCCGGACCATCGATCCGGTTTTGCGGGCGGATGGGAGACCGGGAAATCCACGAGCACTACTCAAAATGCCGCGGCCTCATCCTGCCCGGCGAGGAGGATTTCGGAATCACGCCCGTCGAGGCGATGGCCTGCGGAAAACCTGTCATCGCGCTCGGTCGGGGCGGGGCGCTGGAAACCGTTGTCGACGGGCTCACGGGCGTATTTTTCACCGACGCATCCGAGGAGGGATTCCTTGAGGCCGTGAGCCGGTGCGAGCAGACATCCTGGAACCGGGACGCCATCCGCGCTCACGCGGTGCTGTTTTCCAGGGAGGCTTTTGTGGAAAAAATGACCCGCCTGCTCTTCGATCAGTAGGCGGATTTCGGCGGCCGCAGGACATCGATCAGCGTCCGCCAGATCACCCGGATATCCAGCGGCAGCGACCACGTCTCGATGTATTCGATGTCGCATTCGACGCGTCTCACGATGTGGTCCTTCGACATTGCCTCTCCCCGGAACCCGCGGATCTGCGCCAGCCCGCTCAGGCCCGGCTTGACGAAGTGGCGGATCCGGTAGGCCGCCATGGTTTCCTCGAAGACCTCGTCATGCTCCGGCATGTGTGGCCGCGGGCCCACGATGCTCATCTGGCCGTCCAGCACGTTCAAAAACTGGGGAAACTCGTCGAGACTGAATTTCCTCAGCCAGCGCCCCGCCGGAAAAACCCGCCCGTCATTTGCTGTCACCTGGCGGGAGGACTCGCATTGGTCGGCATACATCGTGCGGAATTTGAAAATCGTGAACGGATTGTTGTGCAGCCCCGATCTCCTCTGCTTGAAAAAGAGCGGGCCCGGGGCCTGCAGCTTCTGGAAGATCCACACCAGCAGGATCAGCGGCGGCAGGATAAAGACGACCACCACCAGGCTGAAGCAGATGTCGAACGTCCGTTTGACCATGCGGTTGATCGCGTTCTGGAGCGGCTCCTCGCGGAGCTCGATCATGTCGATGTTGTCGCAGCGGAAGAAGGAAAGCCGCCTCTGGAGAAAGACATCCAGGTCGTTCACCATCGAGACTCTGCACCCTCGGGCCTCGGCCAGCCGCATCCACCCGCCAAGCCACCGGCGGTCTCTCGGGCTCCCGATGATGAAGATGTTCCCGATGTCGTGGGTGTCCAAAACCTGCTCCAGATCGTCCGGCCCGCCGAGCTTCCTGATGCCCTCGGGCAGCTCGTCCGCCTCCGTCAGCATGCCGGCCGTGACCAGCCCGAACAATTTCGCCTTCGAGAGCAGGGATTCGACATTCGGCAGCTCCTCCGGCCGGCCTATGAGCAGAAGCTTCTGGCTCTGGTGGTGCAGGCACCTCCTCAGGATGTTCAGCGCGAAATAGCGGTTGATCACCACCAGCACGACATACGTCAGCGGAATATACGTGAAAAGAAACAGCCGCGAGATCGCTTCGTCCCGCTTCAAAAACGCAAACATGAACGTGATCGCCGTCGCAAAGACCATGTGCGGCCAGATGAAGCGGTGGCTCTCCATGATCCCCGACGTCACGGAAAAGATATCGTGCTGCTTCGAACTCAGGAACGAGAGCTGAAACCCCAGCGTGATCGCCAGAAAATACTCGAGATACGTCGAAAATCCCATCAGAGAAAACCCCGGAACCAAGTTGTCCAGGATCAGGAAATATCCCCAAAACAAAACGCTCATCACCAGCGTGACGCCGATTTGATACAGCTGAATCAAACCAAGCTCACGATACTGGAACATATGGGATTATTTGCTTCAAATCGGACAAGCATGCATCTTCGCTTATCAAAAAAAAATCTCAAGAACTCCTTTTTTCATCCGGTTGCACAATTGGCTTGCAGTCGGTTACGATATTTCGCATGATCTGCGTATTAATTCTTAATGTCCTTTATGAACTCGCAGAAAGATCCTGATTATTTCCCGGCAGAAGGTTCGGGTTTGTTTCATGGGGATCAGGGGGAAAAAAATCCGCTGACTGCGGACCAGCGATTGGCTGTGATCCAGGCGGAGCTGGACCGAGCGAAGTCGCGCGAGGATTTTCTGCGGATGCAGATCGAGGAGACGCGGAACAAGGCGGGGCAGGCGTTTGCGTTTCAGGTGGAGTTGGCGCAGCAGCAGGAGGAGGCGCTTGAGTCGTTTCACAGCCGGGAAAAATCCTTGTTGTCGGAGCTGGAGTCCGCGAAGAAGGAAGCCGCCCGGGTGGAGGCGCTATCGTCGCAGCTGAACGCGCAAAAAGCCGAGATGGAAGCGCTGCTGAAGCAGAGGGAGGAACTGGCGCATCACCTGGAGGAGGCCCATGTGGAGACCGCGCTCGCGCAATCCTTCCAGACGGAAGCGCGGGAGCATCTGGCGAGGCTGGAGGAATCCAGAAAGCGGGAGCAGGCGCTGGAGGACCAGCTTGCCGCGGCGAAAAAATTTGAGGAGCGAGCCCGCTTGCTCGAGGGCCGGCTTGCCAAACAGCGCGCAGAGCTGAAATGGGGGCATTCCTCACGGGTCTGGGCCCGCAAGCTGCAGGAGGAGCTGGAGCAGCAGCATTCGGAGCTCCTCGTTTCGAAGGAGCGCGAAAAGTCGCTCTCCAGCCGGCTGGAGTCCGCAGAATACCAGTTCAAGCTTGTCGAGTCGCTGCAGGGCGAACTGATCGCCCAGAGGTCGGAGATCGAGGAGATGCGCGGGCGGGAGGAGTCGCTTTCCGCCGAATTGGCCGAATCCCGCGGGACCGTGCACTCCGACAAACTGCTGGATGAGCTGAGCGGATACCGGGAGTCGATGGAGGCTCTGCGCGAGCGGGAGCAACATCTTTCCTTCGAACTCGAAAGTGCGCGAATCCTCGCCGGCCAGTCGGAGAAGCTCCGCGCCGAGCTGGTCGCGCAGCGGACCGTCGTCGAGGGCCTGCGCCAGCGCGAGGGCGCTTTGGTTTCCGAGCTCGAAGCCGCCAATGCCCGCGCGGCCCGCGCGGAGGCCATTCAAAAGCAGCTTGAGGAGCAGCAGGCCTCGATTGCGCTCCAGAGCGGACGGGAGGCGGAGCTGCTTTCCGAGATCGATTCCGCCCGTGCTCAGGCGCTTGTTGCCGAAAGGCTTCAGATCCAAATCGCCGCCCAGCTGGCCGCGCTCGAAGCCTCCCGCCAACGCGAGGCCTCGCTTGTTGCGGAGCTGAACTCGGCGCGCGTCGATGGGGCGGAAGTTAGGAAGCTGACGGACGACCTCGTCTCGGTGCGCGCCGAGGTGGAGGCGCTCCGCTCCCGCGAGCAGACGCTTCAACGGGACTTGAATGTGGCGCAGGCCAGGCTGGGGCAGATGGATCAGCTGCAACAGGAGCTCTCTGGGCAGAAGCTGACGCTTGCCGGGCTCCGCCAGCGCGAGGCGGATCTGCTTCGGGAGCTCGAGACCGCAAGGGACGAAGGCGGACGGGTGGAGAAGCTCGGCCAGGATTTGAGTAACCAGCGCGCCGCATTGCAGGCGCTTCAGGAGCGGGAGCAGTCGCTGCTCGCGGAGCTGGAAGCCGCCCGTGTGCAGGGCCGGGATGCCGAGGCGTTGCGCCAGGAGATTTCTGCCCGCAGGATGGATCTGGAGGCGCTTCGCCAGAAAGAAAAGTCCCTCGCCGTGGAGCTCGAAGCCGCCCGGCGCGATGCCGCCCGCGTCGGGTTGCTCCAGGCCGAGCTTGCCGCCCAGACCGCGTCGCTGTCCGAACTTCGCGCCAAGGAAAAACATCTGAGCACCCAGCTCGAGGAGGCCAGGGGCGAAGCGGCCCTCGCCGAGTCCCTCAAGGTCCGCCTGGTCTCGCACGAGCGGGTCCTGGAGGAATTCCGGAAGTCGGAGGATTCGCTGCGCTCCAGAATTGCCCAAATCGAGGCCGATTCCGCCAAGACTTTGAAGGAGAACCTGGATCGTCACAGCTCCGAGCTCGACGAGGCCAGGAGGCAGAACCGCGTCCTCTCGCGGCAGCTTGCCGAGGTATCGCATTCGCTCGAGGATTCCAGAAGAAGGCGTCCCTCCTCGCGGAAAGCGCTCGCCTTCGCGTCGGTTGCCGCCGTGTGCGCGCTCGCGGTATTGGCGATCCAGCTCTTTCCAAAAAAATCCACTGAAGCCGCCGTCCGGAACAACGCCGAGCTGCTCGACAAGCTCAAGGAGCAGAACACCCAGCTTGCCACCCAGCTCAACGACACGCTGCTCCGCCTCCAGACCGCGAAGAACACGGAGCTCACACTCGATCGCAACCGCAGCCTCTCCGAACGGCTTGAGGCCGCGGAGGCCAAGGCGCTCGAACTGGAAAAAGACGAGCCGGTGAAGATGGCCCTCATCACCCAGCTCCAATCCGATCTGGATCTCGCGAACGACAAAATCTCAAATCTATTCACCGAGCTCGCCACGCGGGACCTGAAGATCCTCGAGCTGGAGAAGCTCCTGGGCGAGGCCGGTGCACAGGCATTCCAGCTGACGCTTCCGCCGCCGCTCTCCCTGAACGAGGTGGCCCCGGTCTTTCTCAACAACGCGGAGCCCTCTTCGGTGCTGACGACCTCGGCCCTCCCCGCCGGGGAGTCCCTGCAGATCCTTCAGGCCAGGGCCGAGAAGGAGTTCCAGGCGAAAAATTTCGAGGCGGCCGAGACCCTCTACCAGCAGGTCGCCGACAGGGCACCGACCAACAGCCTCGCCTGGTCAAACCTCGCCGCCGTCCAGCTCGAGCTCGGCCGGCTGAGCCTCGCGGAGAAGTCGATCCGCAACGCCATCGCGATCAGCCCGGACGACGCCTTCTCGCACACGACGCTCGGAATCATTCTTCTCCGGACCGGCCAGGCCGATGCCGCCATGAAATCCCTGCTCACCGCGGTCTATCTCGATCCCAGCGATCCCTCGGCCTTCAACTATCTCGGCGTCGCCTTTGAGCAGAAGGGAGACCGGGAGCGCGCGATCCAGGAGATCCAGAAAGCCCTGAAGCTCAGCCCGGCCTACGCCGAGGCGCACTTCAATCTCGCCGTCCTCCACGCCTCCGGGGATGCGGCCTCCAAGCAGCTCGCAAAAAAATTCTACGCCAAGGCTTTGGAACTCGGGGCCAAGCCGGACAGCCAGCTGGAGAAGCTGCTGAAGTAGTCCGGCGGCCAGGCCCCAGCCGCGCCCGCGCTCCGGCAGGCATGCGTTTGCTAGAGCGCAGGCATCGTGCCGTCCTCCCCGCACAATGCCGATCTCAGGATCTCGGCGGGATGCAGCGCCTTTCTTTTGGTGCCGTCGTGGATCTGGTGGCGACAGCTCGTTCCCGGGGCCGCGACGAGGGCGTCGGCGGATGTCTTTCGGACGGCCGGAAAAAGGACAAGCTCTCCGACTTTCATGGAGACGTCGTAATGTTCGGCCTCGTAGCCGAACGAGCCGGCCATTCCGCAGCAGCCGGACGGAATAATTTTTACCGAGTAATTCCTGGGGAGCGTCAGCATCCGGATCGTGGGATCCAGCGAGGCCGTCGCCTTCTGATGGCAGTGTCCGTGAAGGTGGATCGTTTGAGCGCGGTCGGTAAAAACCTCACCGGAGATGCGCCCGGCATCCGCTTCCCGCGCGATAAACTCGTCGAGCAGCAGGCAGTGCGGGGCGAGGGCTCTCGCCGTTTCCCGCAGCGGGGGGTCCACCAGAACCGGGTATTCATCGCGAAATCCCAGAATTGCGGACGGCTCGATGCCGACGAGCGGCTCCGATTCCGAAACCATCGGGGCGAGCAGCCGCACGTTTTTATCGGCAAAGGATTTCGCCCGGCGGACCATGCCTTTTGAAAGCGAGGCGCGCCCGCTTTCGACATGTGCGGGCAAAACGACTTCGTAGCCGAGAAGCTCCAGCAACTCGACCGTGGCGATCCCGGCGTCGAGGTCGTTGTAGTTGGTGAACTCATCGCAGAAGAGATGCACGCGGCCGTTCCGCCGGCCGACCGGCTGCAGCGGAGTGTGGCCCTTGAGCCAGTGCCGCAGTGTCACGCGGTTGACTTTTGGAAGCGTGCGCTCCGGATGAAACCCAACAACCCTGTTGAAGGCTTTGCGGATCCACGGGGTCTGAAAGATGGCGTTGTAGATCCCGGGGGCAATCGAGGCGAGCCGCGCGCCATCGGAAAATCCCGCGACCAGCCGCGAGCGGAACGGAACTCCGTGCGAATCGTGATAGTGCTGCAGGAACTCCGCCTTGAGTTTCGCGATGTCCACGCTCGAAGGGCATTCGCTTTTGCAGGCCTTGCAGGAAAGGCAGAGGTCCATCACCTCCTTGATCTCGGCGCTGTCGAACGGCTTCGCCGCGTCGGCCGGATGGTTGAGAATATGGCGCAGGATGTTCGCGCGGGCCCGAGTCGTGTGCTTTTCCTCGCGGGTGGCCATGTAGCTCGGGCACATCGTTCCGCCGGCCATGTGCGACTTCCGGCAGTCGCCTGAGCCGTTGCATTTTTCGGCGGCGCGGACGACGCCGGCCACATCGCTGAAATCGAAGACCGTTTCATATTCCGGCGTGGGTGCGCCCGGATTGTGGCGCAGGTGCGTGTCCATCGGCGGCGTGTCCACGATCTTGCCGGGGTTGAAGACGTTGTTCGGATCGAACGCGGCCTTGACCGCCTTCATCAGGTCGTAGCATTCCTGCCCGACCATGAGCGGGATGAACTCGCCGCGCAGCCGTCCGTCACCGTGCTCGCCGCTGAGCGACCCGCGGTATTTTTTCACGAGGTGAGCAATGTCGGTGGCGACGCCCCGGAAGGTTTTCAGGCCCTCTTCGGTCTTGAGGTCAAAGAGCGGGCGCGTGTGCAGCTCGCCACTTCCCGCATGCGCATAATACACGCACCCGATGCCATACTTACTTTGAAGAATCGCTTTGAACTCCGCGATATATGCGGGCAGATCGTGGACGTCCACCGCCGTGTCCTCGACAACCTCGCGCGGCTTGGCATCACCGACGACATTGCTCATGAGCCCCTGCCCCGCACGGCGCAGCTCCCAGACCTTGTTGCCTTCGGCCCCTCGCAGCACGGGGGTGGCATAGCCAAATCCCGCCGCCTGCCAGGCGGATTGCAGCGCCGCCACAGCGGCCTCCATCTCTGCTTCCTGATCCCGCCGGATCTCCACCACCAGAACAGCTCCAGGATCCCCGACAACGAACGACCGGTTTTGGGCCTGGGAGTGATTCGATCGCGTGCATTCCAGGATGTGACGATCGATCAGCTCGCAGGCCGAGGGGCCGAAATCCAATGCCACAAGGTTCGCGCGCAGCGCCTCGTCCACCGAATGAAAATGACCGCAAACCAGGGCGACATGCGGCGGGGGAAGCGGGCTGCAATCGAGCTCGAACTCCAGACCGAAGAAAAGCGTGCCCTCCGAACCCGCGATGAGTTTGCAGAAGTTAAACTCCTGCGGGGATTCCGGATCGAAAACATCCGCATCCATCAGGAGGTCGAGCGCATAGCCCGTGTTGCGGCGGGGGATGGATTTCTGTGGGAAATTCTCCGTGATCAGGCCCCGGTTCCCGGCGTTGCCAAGCATCTCCCGGATCGAGCGGTAGATCCGGCCCTCCATCGTCGCATCCTCCCGGCATTTGTCCCCAAACTCCGACGGGGAGAGACCGCAGAGCACCCCCTCGCTTCCATCGCTGAAAAATCCGCGCACCGAGACGAGGTGCTCGCGCGTGCTTCCGTAAACGATCGAGTTCGATCCGCACGAATTGTTCCCCACCATGCCTCCGATCATCGCCCGGTTCGCCGTCGAGGTCTCCGGGCCGAAAAACAACCCGTGCTTCGCCAGCTCAAAATTCAGCTCGTTGCGAACGACCCCCGGCTGCACGCGGACCCTGCGCGTTTCCTTGTTGATGTCGAGAATCCGCCCGAAGTGCCGGGAGAGGTCCACCACGATCCCGCCGCCGACCACCTGCCCGGCAAGCGAGGTGCCCGCCGTTCGCGGAATGATTCCGACCCGGTTCTCATTCGCGAAGAGGATGATCTCGCGCACATCGGTCTCGTCTCTTGGAAATGCCACCGCCAGCGGCATCTCCTGATACTCCGAGGCATCGGTCGCGTAGAGCTTCCTCATCGTCCCGCCAGTCACGAGCTCGCCGGACATCCGGGCTCCCAATCGCTCAAAAGAAAGTGTCGTCATGTCAGGCCGCCATATTGGCAAACCCTGGAGCCCATTGCCGCAAAAATCCTCCAAGCTCCCGCTGGCTGGCTGAAATTCTTTCAAAATGCCGGGCATTTCGAGGATGTCCGGTGCCGAGAGGCCCGGGGATCCACAAGATCGATCAGAAAATGCGGACGCTGTTAATAAGTGGTTTTGCCCGAGGGCTCTTTTGTCACAGAAATCCTAACCAACTGCGGGCGGGATATATCCGTCCCGACCCCCACGTTTTTTCCATTCGGTGTAGAGAAGCCAGAAGGCCACGGCGCTCAGTGCCTGGAACCCGGCCAGCCACAGCGGGATGAAACGAAAGGCGTCGTCCGGGTTTGGCGACAAGGTTTTCAAGAAATCCAGAAATCCGCCACCGAGCACCCCTCCGGCCATTGTTGCCAGCGAACGAACCATGGCGTTGGAAGAGGAAAACTGGCCATATCGCTCGCGCGGGAGGATCTGCATGTAGGTCGGCAACTCGGATGCCCAGTAGAGGGCTGTCACTGGGGCAATGGCACCATACGTCACACACCAAACAAAGAAAACCCAATCCGGGGGGACGGGCACCACCACAAAAACAATGGGCAGGATGCTGAAGAACGGGATGGCCGTGGCGGCGATCCGCATCGTGCGCACCGGGTGATATCGGTCGGAGAACACGCCACAGGGCAGCAACAAAACGGCCGTGACGATTCCCGCAGTCCCCAAGAACTGTCCCAACTGGGTCAGCGTCAGCCCGACCGATTGGGCGAAGAAGACCTGGAAAACCATGATCGTTCCGCCGGCGGCAGAAAGCGCGACCCACGCATAAAAGAGCCAATAAAACCGTCGCGAGAACGACTCGACAAAAAACGTCTTTATGCCAGCCACGAGGTGGGAACGGGATTGTGAAGCCATCAATGGCGCTGGAGGATACGCCCCTTCCTTCACATACCGGCACATCAAATAGAAGACCACGCCATAGAGCACCGCCGCACCGGTGAAGATTGCCGTAAAATGCGTCTCGGCATGGGGAAAAATGAAGAACGAAAACAGCGCGCTCGAAAGCGTTCCCACCACCCGGAACGCTGCCAAAAACCGTCCGAGGAATTCATGAGGCACCACATCGTTGAAGAGGTAGTAATAGACCGAGGCCACGAACATGTTGAAAAACTGAAACCCCACCGTGAACACCCCGCACATGATCAGCGCCGCAAACCGTGCGTCAGACACAATCCCGTGCTTGGCCAGAAACGCCGCAATCGGACCCGCGAAACCGAGCAAAATCAGAAACGCGCACAGAAACGGAATCGTGAAGAGAATGAACGGAATCCGCCGCCCCATCGGACTGCGATGCCGGTCACTCAAAAAGCTCACCGCCGGGCACACCGTCGCATTCAAAAGACCTGGAATCCCCGTAACAATGAGCGCAATCACCCAACTCGGTGCGTCCAGATGCTTGAGTTTCAAAGGCAACACCGCAGGGAACACCGACTCCATCAGCGTAAAACAAAAATCACCCCACAGCAGCCACCCCATCAAAAATGCCAGACCCGGCAGCGTGTAGGTGAGGGTGCCGACCGAATACCTCTTCGGTCCCGATGTTGTGTTTGGGGAGGACCCGCTCATTTCAGGAAAACAAACGGCCGATTCATCGCTTGACTCATTTTTATTCTCGATTCCGAAAAGAGACTTCTTATTGCAAATAGGTGAGCGGGAGCGGATACTTTCAAACCTCAAACGATCCCCGGACGCTTCTCCAAGTCCTGGCTCCAGATCGATTTTTCGCTGACAAAGTGATGTCTGCGGTGCATCCGGGCGGAAGCTTCAGCAAAAAACGTTGCCGTTTCCAATCGGCCTTCACCGTGCACAGTCCGCGGGGGGTCATGGTTTTTCCATGAGCCTCCGACCATCCGACATCCACCGGGTTCCACGTGAGTTTGGCACCACCCGGACTCGCAATCCGCACACCGAGCACCGTGTCGTGCAGCCAGACGAGCGGGACGGCCGCCCAGCCATGTGAGCCTGTCGGATCGTCAGGTTGTCCGGCACCGGGTACAAAATATTCCGGCAAGGGGCCGTCGGGCAAATAGGGGCGATATCGCTCCAGAAAGTGGGCGGCTGCCTTTTTCCCAAGCCCGTGATCGCTGAGGCAGCGCAAAGCGCGATAGGCATAGGTCGGATTGTTCCAGCGGTGAACGCCGCGTGGTGGCGAACCGTCCTTCGTAGCGAAAGCGGCTTCGAGAACTTTGATGGATGCGCCGGGTGTGAGGAGTCCATGGAAGACCGCAGAGACACTCGCCGCTTGTCCGAATCCTCTTGGTCCCGTAACCGGCGACCAGACTTCCGAGACCAGACCCTTTGTCGGGCCCGCTTGGTTGATAAATCGCCGGAACTCCTTGCGGACGCGCTCTGCCCGACGGAGCCACTCATTCGCTGGATGCTGTTTTCCGATGGCCCGAGCAAGAGCGATGGCGTTTTTGAGGAATCCATAATACCAGGCGTTCGGGATACTCTCAATTTCGCCGTTATCCAGGTTGGCGCGAAGCGCACAGCGAAGATCCGTCATGCATGTCCGGTCAACGAGAAGGCCTTCGGAGTTTGTCTGCGAGTGCGCCAAATCGAGGAATCGCACCAGATTGGGAAAGTATTTCCGGAGGCGCGTCGTTTCTCCGGTCCACATCCAGTCATCGTAAAGTATCCCGATCCAGACGATGCCCCAATCCAAAGTCTGCAATCCCTGCTCCTGATAGTCTTCGGGAGGAAAAACCCGGAAGCGTCCGCTTGCGGTCTGTTGTTCCACGGTGTGGCGCAGAGTGACCTGACGCAGGGCGGTATCGCCAAACCACTGGGCGGCCAGTTGCGCACGGTGTTGGATATCCTCCAGCCACTGGGCATCCTCGCGCCCGGGAGTGTCCACATAGGCATCGGACATCGTCACTTTGGCATGGTCGAGGCAGAGTTCGACGAGCTTGGGTATGTCCCTTTGTCCAGTGGCGGAAAAGGATCCCAGTTCCGGAGCCGGATGCTGGCTGGTCATGATGGAGATGGAGCCGATATCAATTGGCGCGGTCGTGTTCCGCCATGTGATCATCAACCAACGCCATGTTCTCTCTTCCGGGATCTCCAGGGTTTGGGCACCTCCGCGCAGAGTGATCCGATCGCCGAATGGGGTGCCAACGGTCAACTCGGGATCAAAAGACCCATCGTCAAGGAGGACCCGCTTCTCGGCGTGGAGGTCATAGCGGATTTCTCCATAAGTGAAATCGAGAACAGCTCCGGCGGGCGCATCCAGGATTTCCAATCGCAGATAACCATGCAGCGGCTTGCCGAAATCCAGAGTGGCGTAGCCATCCTTGCCTGGTTGCAGCCGGGTGAGCGAGCGGGTGTCATGTTTCGCCCTCGCATCATCCATTTCGTAGCGGGAGTGCTTGACCAGGCTACTGACCTGAGCATCGCGATGAGGGGCTTCAGTTATTCGAGGAGGCGTCACTGTTCCAACAGCGACCACCCGCACGGGAAATTCTTCCTTTCGAGTAAGTGGAGGGGTTTCTTTAAGGACAGGACGCGACCAGGCCTCGGACCGCACATCGACGGATCTCGACCATTTGGTCTGATCTGAATCCATCAGTCGTGCATCCAGAATTACCGGGAAACGGATGCGCTGCGCGTTGCCGCCAATGGTTTGGTGCGAATGACTCAGAAACTCATCCGCAGGGCGCCACAGCCACGTGGAATCGGTCTTGAGGAAGTGGCCATGGATCGCGATGCCAGGGGCTCCTCCGCGTGAACGCTGAAAGGTTGGCACACCCCACCAATGGATCTGCGGAGAAACGAACCTCATCACACGCGTGAGCACCACACGTCCGTTGATCCACAGTCGAGCCGTAGGATCCGCAGAGAAAAACATCTTGGTCGGCTGACCGGAATCCCATCGGAACGTCTTCTTGAAATACGTCCAGGTATTCGGAACAGGGTGATTTTTGCCGGCGCGAAAAATGAACGAGAGGTGGAAAGCGATACTCATTGGAATTCAATGACGAAGTCAACGGGTGCGTTCCGGCGAGCTAATCACAATGCGTTTCATTACAATCAGTAAAATGGAAATCATCCAGACAGGTTGTTAAGTTTTACTTTAACCCGAAAACTGCGATTACGAAACGGGTTCCCCGTTCCGCTACGGGAACCGCCGTTTTCGGGTTTAATCGTTCAAAAAGCAGTCGCGATTTTTTGAGTATTCTCCCGATGCCTCGACATGGCCGTCGAGAAACAGAAAATCGGCCCTGCCTCCATGTTGCCGATCAGGTTCCGAATGCCTCGTGACGCAAGGTAGGCGGAATCAGTTGCGCGGCTTTCGAGAACGATGGCTGGACGAAGGCCATCGTCGAGGCATTGCATGTAGCGCCGTGCAAACTGCCAGCCGCGCGGCTCCGCCTGGGGCTCTCCCAGAAGTCCGTCCGGCAAAATCAGGGCGTCCGGGCGATCGATTGCCATCGGCTGCGAAGTCCGGAACTCCCTGATGAGCTGCATAACACGGGCTCCGGCCGGCTTCACCTCGTTGGCCGTCGTCAGCAACCCCAAATCGTATTCCATGGGATCGAAGTCTGAAAAATGCGGTGGGATGTCGTGCGAACACCACCAGGTAAAGCCCCAGACATTCCGGCACGTCGCGGCGTGGCGGATCGTCTTCTCTGCAAACTCCGGGATTTCTTCGTGAGACATCCAGCAGGAAGAGGCGCCGAATTCCTGGATCCAGACCGGACGTGCGGGATCCTCTGCATAGGCGTTTGCGAGCTCGACGCAGTATTCGGCTAGGTGGACGCTGCCGGTTCCGAGTGGGCCATAAAGATCGAGTGCCTGTGTGAATTTTGTCCAGGTGTGCAGCGAAGTCGCTGAACCCGTATTGGCCAGACCGCGTCGGGAAAAGGCCGTATCCCAGAACCAGGGGCAGTGGTCCACGCCATTGACGTGGAATTTCCCCGGAGCGAGATCTGCGCAAAAGCCCAGCATATCGGCGGCCCATCGGTCGCCCTCAGACAACCCGCAGGCCTCACCCCTCTCCACCAGCACGCTCAGTTCATTTCCAAGGTCAAACCCGAGAAACCCCGGATGGCTTCCCACCCGATCCGCAATCCCCTTGAACAGGGCTTTCTCGGCGGCGATCAGGTCAGGATGTGTGAACATGTTCCTCCCGTCTTTCCATGCTGGAAAAAACGAAAACCCGCTCAGCCATCCGTCAAGGACCGCGATTTGAACCGATAGCCCGCGCGCGTGCGCCATGTCCACCATACTCGAAAGCCGGTCGAGCGCGCTGTTGCTCAGGAAATGACGATTCGGCTGGAATACGGGCCAGAGGATCTGAATGCGGATATGGTCCATCTCCAGACCGGCAATGGCATCCAGGTCGTCCGACACAGATCTCTCATCCCAATCCTGCCAGGAATACCACCAATTTTTGGACGGAATGTAATTCACTCCGAATCGCAGCGGAGTCTGTCGGCTCATGGTTCTTGATGTCATTTTCGAATGGCAGTTAAATCTGAGGTTGCAACCGTGCGTGGGTGGTGCGGACTATCTCGTTGAAAACGTCCCGATGAAATGGGACATCCAACGGACGCCGGGAAAAGGGACCGCATCCGTATTGAGTGCCATATTAGTTTTTATAAAAATATTCCGGCTTTTTTGAATACTCTTCCGACGCCTCCACATGGCCGTCCAGAAACAGGAAATTGGCCTTACCTCTATGTCGCAGATCAACCGTTTTGGTAAAGGGACCTCCATCCTCGAAGATCGCTGATGCGGCACTATGCCAGGCGGGGTTGATGATCGCGTCGGCCAAAAGAATCACCTGGCTTTTCTGCTCCACGGACAAGGTTTGCCAATCCTGGTCTTTTCCTAAATAGTAATTCATCCCGTATGCAGTCGCCCAACCCCCGGCTTGAAACCCCTTGGCCGAGGGACAAGTCAAAATCTTCATCCGGTCCTGCTGAGGAATGTAGGGATCAAGCCGCCGGAACCAGTGCGTCGCCGATTGAGAGTCTGGAGATGCATTGACGTCGGGAGAGGGAAGCATTTGATTGTTGTCGTTCGCGTAAAGCATGAGGACGCTGTGAAGCTGCCGCAGGTTGGACATGCATTTCGTGGCCCTACCCGCCTCACTCATTTTGCCGGCGACAGGAACCAAGATGGCAGCAAGAATCGCAACGATCGCCACGACGATCAAAACCTCCATAAGAGTGAAGGCCGCCTCTCTCACTCGTCGCGTTGTTTTCAGAACAACTTTTGTCGTAAAGGCATTTTGGCTTTCAGCGAGGCACGCAATCATCGGTGAGCCCGGTTTTGTCACTATTCTTCGATTCGTAGAAGAGCTGCCTGTCCGGGCGCCAACCAGATATCCTCTCCCGAAAACGGCACCCACGTGGCATCCTCCCTCAAGCGCTCGATTTTGGAAGGCTTTTTTCTCCAGACAGGCCACAGCCCGGCCGATTGGGAGAGGTTTTTGTTGAGGATGATCAGATAGGTGCCGCCATCTTCATGCTCGAACTCCCCGACAACAAGCTCCGTGGAACCCGGATTCGTAAGGATGAGATTGGAGGGCTCTCCGGCTGCCGGTTCAGCTTTATCAAGATGGTATGCCCCCTTGAGGTGCAGTTGAAGGAGAGTTGGGCCCCACGCGTTCAGAACGCGGTTCACTCTCTTGACCATATACCACGTTTCCGTCTTGGATCCGTCGATATCAATCGGCCCAAGCCTGTAGTTTCCTATTGTGGGCGTCTGATACAAATAATAGGCAATGCCTTTCGCCCCATAGACGATGGCCGAAAAGACCTGGAAGCGGATGTCAGCGTCGCTCAACTCACGGAAGTTGAAATGAGGACAGGAAAGAACCGTGGTCCAAAACGGGATTCCCGCCTTGGCGCTTACGAACTGAACATCATTCAGATTATCCCAATAGCCGTCCCTGAGTTTCCCCCCTTCCAAGGTGCCATAAAAATTATAGCAAAGGACAGCGGGCGAAACCGTCTCAACATATTGCGTCAGAAACTCTCGGTAGGAGGTGTCCAGCTTCGCGTAGTTGGGCAGCATGCAGACGAATTCTGTCAGCCGGGGCGCGGACTCCCTGAGTCGCGATACCGCTAATGACAATCCTTTGAACTGGGACGCCTTTGGTTCATCCCACAGGTAGAAGCCCAGCGTCGTCTTGTCGCTTCCGAAAGTCGCAACAGCTTGATCTATGGCGGCCTCAATCTTTGCAGGGTCCGCTTGCTCCCATGGTTGGAGGGCGAGGTTTTCATCGACGACAAACGCCTTCAAACCTGCCGCCTTCGCCCGGTTGAGTTGAGCGATATTGTCGCAGAATCCCACTACCGTAAATCCGCAGTCTGCGATTCCCTGATACCACTTCTGCGTCTTTTTTGAATCATCAAGATGTTGGCTATACGCCATGATCGGAAAGCGATCGGGACGATATGGAGCGGGCTTTGACACCTGTTTCTCCGGTTCCCCGGCGGCTCCCAAGGAATGCACGCACAACAATAATCCCCATGTGGCTGCAAGCCATCCTGATTTAGCGGTCATCTCAAGGGAGTTCCTCTAGGCTAAGATCATCAAATACGGATTGATTGTCACCCGGTCCCTTGGTGGCCAAAAAGCTGATGTAGTAATCTTTGAAGTTTTGACTGCGCACGTAATTTTCCAGGACAGCTTGCTTGTCAACGTAGATTGATACGCTGGGTCTTCCATTCGCTGATTGAGAGATTTGAAATTGCACGTTTCGAAACGTATTCTTCGGACCAATCTCTAATGGCTTCTCGATAAGCTGGGCCTTACCTGACTTTGAAAAATCGCGGATTTCCAAAAGCCCGCTCCCGGATATCCGGATCCCAATGCCCCCCTCAGAATTACCATTTTCCTGCTCCGCTTCGCTCAATGTTCGCGTTCCCGCACCGCTTCCGACAATAACAGAGGCGCTCCCTGTGGAAGAGTCCTGCGTAACGGTTGGCCAAACATTAACCTTCAACTGAAAGCCCGCTTTGGTTTTCAGCGGGGCCTCTGTCCATACGATCGCCGTGCCTCCCTCGTCGGGATTCAACTCCAGTGCCTGATTCTCCTCAATGTAGGCGTAGCCTGAACCGCCGGGACCCGAGTTTCTGGTGTTTGACCCGTATGCAACCGGGGCAAGCTTACCAGTCTGACGATCCAATGAATCGTTGATTTCTCCTTTTTGGCGGGTTGGAAGATTGAAATCATCCATGAAGATACCCTGTGCCAGAGCATTGGTGGAGCCGGTAGCGGTCAATGCGGCAACCAGCAAGGAGACAGCATTGCGGAGTGCTGTTGCGGAAATCATAATCTGTGACATAGAAAGGTGACGTGTGGCCAGATTTAGCTCGCGCGGACTCGATTGCGGACCCTGCGGCCACCGTGAATTAGCGCCATGACAAGAGCGACCAGAGCCAGACTGGCAAAGGTGCTAGGTTCCGGCACGACCGTTACACTGAGGTTGTCGAAGACCGATTGCGTGGCGCCTGGATTTCTGTAGGCTTGGAAGCCGATGTAGTTATCCGAGGTAAAGCCGACTGTGCGTGTGTAGTTGGTCAGCACAGCGGTATTATCGAGGTAGAAGCTCAGGGTTTGTGGACCTGAAGCAAAGGCAGAGGTAACGATCGAAAGGGTTTTAAAGCCGTTGTTGTTAAAATAGTTGTCCGCATAAAAAATGGTTTCGGCACCAGCTCCGTCGAACTTCGACTGATCCTTAATCCAGAGGGTTCCTTTACCATACAGGGAGACCGTGATGGCGTTTGCCGCACCTCCAGCGTATATCACGCCATCATTCGCCTGCGTGTTGGCAAGCCCGCCACCGATCAGGAAGGAGGCAAACCCTGAACCTGCGGGCTGCGTGACCGTGGGCCAGATATCCACGGAAATGGTCGTCGCCGCGGCCGTTGCAAAGCCGGTCGTCGTCCAAACCTTTGCGTATGTGCCGGCATCCGGGAGGATTTCCAGATTGGAACTTTCGTTGAGATAGGCATATCCGGAACCGCTGGGGCCCGTGTTCAGCGTGCTCGAACTATATCCCACCGGCTTCAGCGAACCAGTCTGCCGGTTTGCCAGATTGTCATTCAGCTCTGCTCCGCTGTCAGGCGCGTTGGGATTGAGATAGGAATCGGTGAGCAAGGTTGTGGCGTGAGCAGGCGCCATGCTGATCGCAACAATAATCGCCACTGACGAGACGAAGCCGACTCGTAGGGACGGCGCGAAGCGAGTTAGCAGGCTGAATAGGGGGGAGGTTGTCGTTGGTTTTTTCATGGCTTTAATGTTCTTTTAAGGTTGAGTTTTTTCTCAACCTGCCCGCAATTTTTCACCAAAATCCGGTCTGTTCAACCCATTATTCACTGGACAGTGTAGTGGCGTTCTTGAAATGGAGGTTATTTTTTTCCAAGACTTTTCGTCGTCTCCCCCTCCACCCAAACCCCGGGAACCAAAAGGTGCTGTGGCGGGTCAAAAGAATGAACCCTGTGCATCTCGATGCTTCTAGCCAATTCATCCATGCCGCTGCGACCAATCAGTTCCCATTGCTCATCAATCCCTGAGATGTTACGCGAGCGGTCCATGATGTATTGACCTGGATAGGTTGCGATCCGAACATTTCGAGAATATTTTCCCCGCGTGGAAGCCAGGAATGCAGGATCGCAGTTTGGGCCGGTCAAAATTCCATCGCAGGCATTTTTCTCGACGTATTCTGCAATTACGCTCATGGAGTCCATTTCAGTAATCAAAGGGGGAATATGGGCTAGGCCGGCCTGATAAATCGTCGCAAAAAATGCGCCTTCAAACGCCGAGAACACATGGCGCAAAATATGAGATTCTCCGACCAGTCCGATTCGTTTGCACCCGCGCGCAATAAGCGTGCGGCAGGCTTTCTGCACGTTCCCAAAATGGTCCGCCCGAACAGACCTGAATCGGACTCCCTCGGGTGCGACACCCAGCAGGATGGCAGGCAGCGTCAGCAATTTGAAGTCGGGCACGAAATCCAGATCCATCGGCGGTAGGAATAGCACCCCGTCCGTGTTCAGACTCCGCAACCTTTTCTCCAGCTTGACGATGTCGTGGGAGGAGTCGTGGGTGAGATATTCTTCCCAGCGATATCCGAGCTTTTCTGCGTGCTCAGTTGCGCCCACGAACATTTTATAAATCGGCTCCTCTCGCCCGGTGGGTTGCGGGCGGCGAATGCTGTGCAGAATTGCGATCGTGAGCACAGAGCGGTTCTTTGGCGAGCGCCGGATCTCGGACATCAGCTTCCTCATCGGCGGGGATGGCTCATAACCAAGCCGCTCCGCGATCTTGAGGATTTTCTGCCGCGTGACGGGAGGAATCTGAGGGTCGCCTTTGAAGGCCAGGGATAACGTGGATTTAGAAAAACCACTCTCCAAAGCAATCTTCCGGAAGTTTATGGGAACGGAGGCTTGCGGCAATGGCATGGTGTTTCCATACAACTTTCCAGCTCAACTGTCCAGTCAACATGATTTCGCCTGATCCAGTGAATACCTGCTTAACTTTGCGGCACTGGTTTTTTGATGAAAGCACCCTTCATTGCCACGATTGGGTTTCCTTGCGGGGGAGAATCTTTTAGTCCAAGAGGAAACCCTGCGTCTTGACGGGAGAGTTTTGACTTAAACGCAGCTACTCAATATCAATGATTTCAGTCAAGAAGACGTTCCGATGGGATTCCGGTCAGCCGACCAAGATGTTTTTCTCTGCGGATCCTACGGCTCGACTGTGGATCAACGGACGTGTGGTGCTCACGCGTGTGATGAGGTTCGTTTCTCCGCAGATCACGGTGGAGGACATTGATCTGGCGGAGTTTCTCATTTGCAGCCTGCGCGTTTCCAAAATTGGTCTCCATGAAATCATCCAAATCCGTCCCGGGCGATAGCAGGGATCCCGAAAATACCACGATCCCGGAAGCCCTCAAACGCGCCCGTTGGATCTGGCCGGGGTTGCAGAATCACGACCTGAACAACGGCTACGCGGTATTCCGAAAGGCGTTCGTTTTGGAGACAGTCCCGAAACGGGCGCGTCTTTCCATCACCTCCGATCAGGCGTATCGCTTGTTCATCAACGGCACCTACGTGTGCAGCGGCCCGGCGCGGGGCTTTCAAGCCCACTGGCCCTTCGACCAACTCGATGTGGCGGCGCACCTCAAACCAGGACGCAATGTCGTGGCCGTGCGCGCCTATCATCCGGGATGCGGAACATTTTCCTATGTGTCCCAGGATACCGCCGGCGTGCTCCTTGCCTTGGAGGCAGGGAAAGTCCGCGTGGTCACCGACCATTCCTGGAAGTGCCGACGACAGACCGGGATCAGCAAAAACACCGTCCCCTACAGCGCCCAGTTGGCATTTCAGGAACATGTCGATCTGCGCGAGGAATCGCCGGATTGGTTCAAAGTGAACTTCCGCGACGCCGACTGGGAGCATCCTTATGACAGCCGCACGTGGAATGCCATGCCTTGGTATTCGCTGGAGTCCCGGGGGATTCCGCTGTTGCGGGAAGACGAGGTCTTTCGCGGAAAGCCCATCGGGGTGGCCAGTGGCAAATCGCGAACCAACGACAGCGCTCCACGCGATGTCTTTCTCCAGCGCTTTCAAGAAGGCCTCACGCATCAACCGATGTCTGCGACCACCAAGTCTCTGCGTTTTCAACCCACCGGAGAGCATCGCTGGGAAAGCATCCTCGTTGATTTTGGCCGAACCGTGGTCGGCGTGCCCATCCTAACAACAAAAGGCGCGAATGGCGGGGAGATCGTGGACATCACGTTTTACGAAACCCTCGGCAAAGCCGGACTCACGCCGGATGTCGATCCAAAATCGTGGTCGGCGCTTGCCATGGGCAACCGCGCGATCCTGCGCGCCGGAGCGAACGCACACACGTTTTTCCATCCCATGGGATTCCGCTACGCCGTGCTGACCGTGCGCGACTCGGCCGGCCCGCTGAAGCTCGATTTCTCCATCCGCCGCATGGCCTACCCCTTCACGCGGGAAGGATCGTTCCATTCCTCGGACGCCACCCTGAACGCCATCTGGGAATCCTGCGCCTGGACGCAGGAGTGCTGCAGCCTCGATGCCTATGTCGATACCCCGTGGCGGGAGCAAGCCCAGTGGTGGGGCGACGCCCGCGTGCAGGCTTGGAACACCTTTCATTTCTGCAATGATGCCAAACTTCTGCGGCGCGGCATTCACTGTATCGCCTCGCAAACGATCCCGAACGGGCTCACCTACGGCCACGCGCCGACCAAAGCCCACTCGTGCATCCTGCCGGATTTCAGCCTCACCTGGATCCTCACGCTTTGGGATCATTACTGGCAAACCGCCTCAACCGAGGCCTTCGAAACGCACGAAGCCACGGTTCAGGGAATACTCGGTTATTTCCGTGAAATGACCGATGCCAAGATCGGGCTCATTCGCCACGATCCGCGTTATTGGCTCTTCCTCGATTGGACGACTCTCCACAAAGAGGGATGTCCCACCGTTCTCAGCCTCTGGCTCCTCGAAGCCCTCGACAAGCTCGTCCTGCTCTACGCGGCAAGTGGTCGAAAAAGAGAAGCCAAACCTTTGCAGCTTTGGAGCGCCCAGCTTCGCAAATCGCTCCTTCGCCTGCTCGGTCCCGACGGCCTGCTGGCCGATGGATACGATGCCAAGGGCAAGGTCGTGAGAAAGTATTCGATCCACTCCCAGACCCTGGCGTTACTCACCCATCTTGCGCCAAAGCAGGAAAAATCCATGCTCGAAAAACGGCTTCTACCCTACATTCGCGGCGAGGAAGTTTTCGAGGCCATGCCCAGTTCCTACTGGGTCACCTACGTTCTCACCGAACTCAGCAGGCGCGGCTATCAATCCGAAGTCATTGCCTTCATCAAAAAACACTGGACCAAAATGGCCGAGCACGGCACCACATGGGAAACCTTCGAACCGGGGCGAGGCAATGAAAGCTTCTCCCACGCCTGGTCGGCGCACCCGCTCTTTCACCTCATGCAAATCCTCGGCGGCATCCGCCAGACCGCACCCGGGTGGAAGAGCATCGCCTTCGATCCCACGTTCCTCGGGGATTCGCTCGAATGCACGGTGCCCACGCCACTCGGCCCGATCCGGTCTTCCTGGAAGCGCACGGGAGAAAACTATGACGTAAAACTTCGGCATTTCGTCGTTTTAAGTGGGTGGAAAGAACCGGTTTGATGGGGGTTGTGCGCCCCCAAACCCCGCACCGCTCGCCGCGGCAGGCGTTCGGGGGGAACTTTGAGAAGGCTGTCCTGCGGACTGCGCGGGAAGGGCTGGAAAGCTTGGCATGATCGGTGCAGATATTCTCGGTTATGGATGCAAACACACTTTTTGGAATGGCACTGGGGCTTGGCAACGGGTGGAAGGTCGTCAAGAGCGAGATGGACGTGGAGGGTAAGCAGCTCAAGCTCTGGCTGGACT
>JAPLTF010000090.1 GCA_026398275.1 Verrucomicrobiota bacterium | reverse complement strand
CGCCCCCGCCACCCCAGAAGAAAACGAAGAACAAAACCAAGGAAGAAGAGCCTTGTGGGAAGCTTTTGAAGAAGACGCCCGCCGGGAAGTATCCGGTTTTCAAACCGGCCAGATCACCGGGCTTTCAGATCGGCGCCCGCATCGCGTCGGGGATGTCCAGCGTTCTCCCCGTCAGCCATTCGTAAAAGAACCAAAGGCGGCGCGCATAGGCTCCGGTTGGCTCGTCTTTGATAATCCGCGCGATCGCGGCAGGCGCAGCGGTGTCGAACAGCGCCTTGAGGACAGCAAGGTCGATGCCTTCGTGCTTGAAAGCAAACGTCAGGTGGCCCGCGAGCGTGTCTTCCGGCTTGTGCTTGGGAGTAAAGACGAGCCAGGGTTCTTTCTCATACCGGCGATGTTTCGCGCTGATGGCAGCGAGGCGGTCTGGCAAGGGCAAACGCAGGCCAAAATGACCGATGAGGGCGCTATAGCCCGCCAGCGACATTTCTGCTTCCGGCAGAGCGAGGCCGTGAAAACTGCTGACAGTCTGTGCAAAAGAGGTGGTCTGAGCCATTTTTCTGAAAATTGATTGCCGCTGAGTTTTCAACTCTATCATGAAAATCATTTATAATCCATGAAAACCGATTACAAATTATGGATCTTCATGAAAAATGATTTCTGAGTCGCGGTAATGAGGTCGCCGCTCATTTCGCGCAGGATGCCGTGATGAAGCGGGGAGGAGTGGTCGCGAACGCTTTTCGACGCTGATGAGTTCTGAATCGGTTGACTTCCATCCGGCAACCTCCGCTACGAGAAAAGCCGAATACCAGACATGGAAAATTATGAATACGGGGACCAGCGATCTCAAAATCGCAGGAACTAACGCTGGCGCATTCAACCAGTATGTGCCAGTTGACAACACTGTATCCAGCGGGATCACTGCCACCAACACCGCTGCGTATTCGGTGACGCTGACTTTGGCACGCACAGCACTGGGACTGGATATCACGGCTGGGTTCGGCTCCTTCACCGCACCGGCCTTCTCCATCGCTCATGCCAACGTGTTGACCTATACCTTCGACCAAGCGGTCATTACAGGATCCTCGGCACTTGGTGGCGGGACGAGCAACTTCGACAATGTCCTCATCTTCGCCCTCCCATCGTTGGCATTACGCGCGATCAGGAGACCCCGGGGCCGTCTTGCCATCTCCGCCGTCGGGTGGTATAGGAGAAGCACTGTGAAGCAATACCGTCCGAACGTGGAGAGGCAGAAGGAGCTTTACTCGCGCATGAAGGCGAGGGAGATCTTCCGCCGCATGTCGGGGAGAACGAAGGCCCCCGGCACCCGGCGGATTCCCGACAACTCCGAGCCATGGCTTCCCGGCGGCGTCCACTCGGTCGCCGATGCCCTGTATATTTCCGACCGCATCCAGGAGGATATCGTAAAATGGCGCCTCAGCAACTCGCCGCCGACCTAGTTTCTCGAAGGCAAGGCGGAGGAGATGTATCTGGAGCGCCTCCCGCAGACCACGCCGGACGAGGCGCTGGAAATGCTGGCGCGGTTTCTGAATCCGAAGGTGGCCGATGCCGCCGCACGACATGCCGACCCGCGCGTCCGCGAGGCGGGCCTGCGCTTCCTGCACGAACTGGCGACTGAAGGCGATCCGTTTGCGCGGGATCTCCTCGCCAAGCTGACCTGATCGAACGACCCGAGCGCGGGCATCCTGCCTGACCCTGCCTATCCAGGCCATCGAGGTTTTCCAACCGGCTTTGACTAAAAATTCCGTTGACGCAATATTGTAATAGCACTATTGTAATAGATCACATTGATGATCCCCCCGACTCTTTACCGTCCGAACAGGGCATTCACCCTCATTGAGCTTCTGGTCGTCATCGCAGTCATTGCGGTTCTGGCGGCTTTGCTCTTTCCTTCATTTGGCCGCGCACGAATCCAAGCCCAAGCGGCTGCCTGCTCGAACAACCTGCGACAGCTCGGCGCGCTGACGGCCATCTATGCCGCCGATAACAACGGCGAATTTCCGGCACCTTGGAGCTACAACTACCTGTGGATGGACAAGCTGATCGCGGACACTCAGTTCGGGGGCGATCTGGTCAAAGCACGCGCTGCGATGAGCACAGATAAAGCAGGCACCAGATGCCCCACCCGCCTGCGGTCGAGCGCGGATTACAGCACCACCTTCAATGCGGTTTACCAGCCGGTGGCGGCAAGAGACGGTGGCAACTGGTGGTTCAACTACGGCATGAATTATGTCTATTTGAGCGATAACCCTGAGGTGCCTGGCAGCTACCGTATTCCCCGCCGCCTCCTTTCGGTTGAAAAGCCTTCGCAATGCGTCTACCTGGCCGACAGCAACATCGAATCAGGAGGGTATCCCAGAGACATCAACCGGGGTTGGGATTTGGCCTATCCGTCCGCCCGGCACAACGGTCGTGCCAATGTGCTGTGGGTGGACGGCCATGTGACCGCCGAGACGCAAGCCTGGTTGACCGACCCGGCCAATGCCAAATTTTGGATCCCTTAACAAACACCATAACACACCATGAAAAAACCATTAGCACTCCTCCTCGCAACGTTAGCCCTTCTGCTCCCGTCCTCATTCGGCGGGCAGGGCGACAACCTGCTCAAGAACGCGGATTTCGACATCGACGCGGAAGGCGTGGTCGCCGACTGGCAGGTGCCGGCGTATCCGTTCAGCGACGATCCGGCGGTTGCCGAGCAGCTCAAGTGGGGCGTGGAAGACGTCAAGGGCACCAAGTGCCTCGCGATCTCGACCAAGGAGTTCGTCAAATCAAATCTCTGGTGGGAGCAGATGGTCAAAGGAAACGGCGGCAATACTTATGAGGTCAGCGTGAAGGTCAAGGGGGAGCTCCTGGAGGGAAGCAAGTATGGCGGCGTCCAGGTCGGGGTCCATTTCCTGGATGCGAACGGCCAATACCTGAGCTACCAGGCGATCCCCGACGTCAAGGAGCTGTCGGACACCTGGCAGCTTATCAAGGGGAAGATCACCGCTCCCGATGATGCCGTGAAAATGGGATTCCGTATGGGCGTAAATTTCAACGGCGGCGTGAAGGTGTTTTTCAAAGAACCATCGTTGACCGAGACGACAAACTAGGCCATGTGGAACAAGCTTCTCCTCTTGACGATTTTCCCTGCCCTGATCCTCTGTCTTTCCGGCTGTGACCGGACGGCACCATCCGGCCAAAATCCGGCGACTCCCGCTCCGGAGAAGCGTTTGCCGCTTGCTGTTTATCCGGATAGCGAGACCTCCGCAAACCCGCGCCTGCCGTGCGTTCCCGCAGTGGCTGCGGAAGGTGGAGGCAGCCACCTGGACGCGGAGGCCGTCTTCCGCTACGCGCTGGCCCCCCTCGTCACATTTCCGAAGGGTGGAGGGCTGACCGCCGAGGTTCGCGACAATGGGCGGCGCGAATCCAAGGACATCGTTTCCCTTGCCGACGGAACGGCGAAACTGGTTCTGCGGACAAACCCGGCACATAAGGACCGGCTTCCGTTATTGGTGTATTCGAAAGCCGGCAAGGAGGTCGCCTCCGCCACGCTCAAAAAACCTCTTCCTAGGAAATGGACGCCGGTTCAGATCAAGTGGGACGAAAAGGAAGCCAGCCTGAGCGTCCCGGGCGAAGAGTCCGTCAGCCTGGCGCTGCCGGATCCGATCCACCCGCAGTCCATCACCCTGCAAACCGCCATGGCGGACAATTTGAAGATCGAAGGCGTAGGCAGGTTCTCGCTGGATTGGGGGAATGGCTATGCGGCCGGCGTGGAGCCGGCGGAGGGTTCCACGGATGTCGTGTCGCGTGTCTTCGGATTCGATGCCTATGTGATCGGACAGGATGCCGCGAAGCGCGACTTTCCCATGCTTCAGGTTCTGAGCGGAAGCGCCGGGCCACGCGATGTGACGTATCACTTTGGTCTGCGCGGTGAGGTCACCGGGCTCTCCCAGCAGTGGAGCCAGAAGGTCACTGTGCCTGGGCGCTCCGGCGTGATGGTCCCGGTGGAGCTTCCCTCCCCGCTCAAAAGCGATGTCTATCACATGGCTGTCCGATCGGATGAGGCGGCCTTCACGGCCAAGAAAAACTTTCTGTTTGCCGGGAAGCGCGATGAGCCGAAAGGCCCGGCGAAATTTGGCCTCCATGATTCCGATCGCCAGACTTTCGGGTTCTGGCCGGATTCGCTGCCGATAGATTTCTGTCATCTCTACACCTTTTGGGGCTACGTGCATGGGCCCATGTGGACAAAAGATCTGGGCATCACGGCAGAAACCCCGCAGGATGAGTGGGCCTGGGACCCGAGGATCGACAGGGCCATTTCTCAAGGACTCACCCCATGGGTCGGCCTGATCTCCAGGCCCTTTTACGACTGGATGAGGGATCGCGAGTTTCCGCCTCCCGCAAGAATGGATGTCCGGGAATGGGGCACTCTTGGTGGGTTCCCCAACCTGACCCACTACAGAAAATTCGTGAAAGCGCTGGCGGAGCGATATAAGGGGCATGTTCCTTACTATGAAGTGGAGAACGAGCCGATGGCATATCTGGGCGGCACCCCTGCGCAGGACTACGCCGAGATCGCCAAGGCTGTTTACGAGGAGGTCCATGCCGTGGATCCCGGCGCCAAGGTCTATGGCATTAGCGGCACAGGAGATTTCATCCCTTGGATGCGCGAGGTTTTTGCAGCGGGAGGCGACAAGGGCATGGATGGCGTTTCCATCCATACCTATGTCACCCCGGCCATGCCGGAGGATGCAAACCTCGCAGGAAAAATTGCGGAGGTGAACAAGATCATCGCGTCCACTGGAAAGCCGATGCCTTTGTTCAATTCCGAGACGGGCACATTCGTCGCATTGCGGGAAGTCGTCGATCGCCCGATTTCCCCGGAGCGTTTGGGCGAGCTCATCAAGCAGGCCACTCCGCCTTTCTACGTGCCTTCCGGCTGGCCGAACCATGCCGTGGATGAATGGTCGGGAAGCAGCTCCATGGTCAGGAATGCGATCACCAATTTTCTCGGCGGTGCCCGGGGCTTCATCTTTTTCGGATGGAACGACAAATGGCCCCAACCCGAATGGTGGGGGCATTTCGTCGTTTTAAGTGGGTGGAAAGAACCGGTTTGATGGGGGTTGTGCGCCCCCAAACCCCGCACCGCTCGCCGCGGCAGGCGTTCGGGGGGAACTTTGAGAAGGCTGTCCTGCGGACAGCGCAGGAAGGGCTGG
>JAPLTF010000052.1 GCA_026398275.1 Verrucomicrobiota bacterium | reverse complement strand
GCTGGGTCAACACAAATCGGCCGGAATTCATGCCAGGAAGCGTGAACCAATTTCAAATGCGTCACATCCATTTTCATCTGCAAGACGCTCATTTTATGACTGTTCCAAAAACTCATTTCTCAGTTAACCGGACACCCGTGGGCGAAAATATAACTGCGCTTTTTTGAAGCCCGAACCCACGAAGAACTCTTGGCTGCCATCGCCAAAGCGCTCTCCCGTATCACCGCCTCCGATGCCCGCAATTGGTTCGCCTCTTGTGGCTATAGTATTATTTGCTCTAAAGTCCGCTTGTTTCCATATATGGTATCACTCTGCATTTGACGTCTCGATAGGGCTGGCCGGATTTTGCGATTCCGTTGGCCCCTGCGATCTGCCTGAATGGAAACCATGGATGCATGCGATTTTGTGGTGATCGGTGGCGGAAGCGCCGGCTACGCGGGGGCACGGACAGCGCACGCCCTCGGACTCCGGACCGCCGTCGTCGACGGGGCCCCCGAACTCGGAGGCCTTTGCATTCTCCGCGGATGCATGCCGAGCAAAACCCTCCTCGAATCCGCCCGCCGCTACCGCGTGATCCGGAATGCGGCTGAGTTCGGACTCTCCGCCGGCAAACCCGGTTTCGACATCGCTAAAATCATCGCTCGGAAACGAAAGCTCATCGCTGAGTTTTCGGACTACCGCGCCGGTCAACTCCAGGATGGACGCTTCGACCTCGTCCGCGGAACGGCCGAATTCACCGGCCCGAACTCGCTTCTGGTCACGTCAGCTGACGGCTCGCAAATCCCGCTGGAGGCAAAAACGATCCTGATTGCCACCGGTTCTGCAATTTCGCTTCCTCCCATCCCCGGTCTCGCCGATGCCGGCTGCCTCACGAGCGACGACCTCCTCGACCGCGAATCCCTCCCAAAATCCATGATCGTCCTCGGCGGTGGAGCGGTCGCCCTGGAGATGGCTTCCTACGCACGGGCGTTCGAATCCAAAGTCACCGTCATCCAGCGGAGCCCGCAAATCCTTCGCGGCTCGGACAAGGATGCCGCCGATGCCCTGGCAGATGGGTTGCGAGCGGACGGCATCGAGGTGTTCACCGGGACAAAACTTCTGCGCATCGAAATGGCCGGCACCGCCCGGCGGGTGGTATTTCTGCACGGGGATCTGGAGCAAACTGTCGAGGCCGCGGAAATCCTGAATTCTCTCGGCCGCCATGCGGTGATCCCGAAAGGCCTCCCTGCAAAAACTGAAAGCGGGAAGATCACCACGAACCTCTCGCAGCAGACCTCCCTGCCACACATTTTTGCCGCCGGCGATGTCTGCAGCCCGCTGGATGTCGTCCACACCGCAATCCAACAGGGGGAAATTGCCGCCCGCAACGCCGCCCGCGTGCTCAAGAAAAGCAGCGGACCGATGGAGGAGATGGACTACCGTCTCAAGCTCTTCGCCGTCTTCACCGAACCCGGCTTCGCCAGCGTCGGCGCAAGCGAGGCGGAGCTCTCCGCCAGCGGGATCCCGTTCCGCACCGCAAAATACCCGTTCGACGATCACGGAAAATCGCTCGTCATGGGCGAAACTGCCGGATTCGTAAAACTCACCGCCCATGCCAGCTCGGGGGAAATCCTCGGCGCCTCGATCGTCGGACCCGATGCCGCCGAACTCATCCACGAAGTCGTCGTCGCCATGCGCTTCCACGCCACGGCCGCCGACCTAGCCACCACACCTCACTACCACCCAACACTTTCGGAAATCTGGGCATACCCGGCAGAAGAGCTAGTTGATGCAATTCGATTATAATAATAGTTCATATTGCATCATTATTTATATTTACATGCTGCATTTATAATCATTATATATAATCGTATGAGGATAAGCGTAGACATTGATGATGAAATTTTGAAAGAGGTAATGAGCTTGACCGGAGAGAAGAGCAAGAGTCCGGCTCTGGCAAAGGCAGTCACCGAGTATGTCCGGCGTCAGAAAGCGAAAGTGTTCGGCCGCCTGATTCGTGAAGGAAAATTTGATTACCCGGATTCGCAGGAGGAGGCGCCCACGGAGGAGACCAACCCTCCACCGCTCTGGTAAAACCATTTCTTGAAGTTGACGATTATGCGATCTGAGCAAAACAGGGAGCACAGGCGTCCCGCCTGTGAAAGACACTCGCCCGCGTTTGCAAAGCTGGCACCCAAACAGGCGGGACGCCTGCTCTCCCTTGTCGCTGCAAAGCCCAGATATTTCATGTAAGATGGTTCTCGTGGATTCATCCGTCTGGATCGAGGCGCTCCGCCGCAACGGGCGGATCGAGATCAAGCTCGCCGTCGAGGGGCTTTTGGAAGTTGACGAGGCGCAGTGGTGCACCCCGGGCCGGCTGGAAGTGCTTGCCGGAGCGCGGCCGGATGAGCGCGATCTCCTCGGGCAGCATTTCTCTGGGATCCCCTGCCGCGAGTGCGGAGGGCAGGATTGGGACCGCGCGATTTCCCTGGCCTCGAAGCTCCGCGACGATGGACTCACGGTCCCCTGGCTCGACATTCTCGTTGCGGCCATCGCCCTCCATGACGGGATGCGCCTCTTCGCCATTGGCGACCAATTCAAAAAGATCCAGGATCTGACCGGGCTTGCGCTTTACGAACCCGGCCACGGAGGAATGTTCCAGTAGTCTACTCCCCGATGATTTTCACCAGTGCCCGCTTCCGGCGGAGCCCGTCAAATTCGCCGTAAAAAATCTGCTCCCAGGGGCCGAAGTCGAGGCGTCCGGCGGTGACCGCCACGACGACCTCGCGGCCCATGATCGAGCGCTTCAGGTGGGCATCCGCGTTGTCCTCCCCACCGTTGTGCGCGTATTGGGAATGCGGTTTTTCGGGGGCCAGCTTTTCGAGCCACTTCTCAAAATCCCGGTGCAGGCCGGACTCGTCGTCGTTGATGAACACGCTCGCGGTGATGTGCATGGCATTCACGAGGCACAGCCCCTCCCGGATCCCGCTCCTGGCAAGGCATTCGTCGATCTGCGGGGTGATGTTCAGGAACCCCCGCCGCGCCGGGACCTGGAACCAAAGCTCTTCGCGATAGGATTTCATCTCCCGGTATCCTGCCACAAAAACTTCCCGTTTTGCCATGGGATTTCCCTGCTCGCCAGCCCGACGGCGTTCTGCGACCGTGCCTCCCATGCCTCACCGCCCGCCAAGAAAATCCAAAAAGCCCGCGAGCCCTGCTGACAAGGCGGACCGCGCCGCGCAGATCGAAGGCCGGCGCCGGCACGAAATGGCCACCCGCTCAACCCTCTCCCGGTTCCAAAACCGGAAGTCGGAAAAGAAATAGCGCCGCTCGCGGAACTAGGCATGTTGGAGGAAACGGAGGCTGCATGAACAGACAGAACGGACCACACGGACAAGGCGGGAGGAGAGGGGCGGCGATGTCCTCGCCGGCGGCGGAGCGGGTGTATGGGAAACACAGCGGATATCGGAATCTCAAGGCGTATCAGGTGGCAGAGTTGGTCTATGATTTCACCTGCCGGTTTTGCGCCCGCTACGTGCCCCGGAGCGACCGGCATCACGACCAGATGGTGCAGGCGGCGCGGAGCGGATATCAAAACATCGCCGAGGGCAGCGAGGACAGCGCGACGAGCAAAAAATTGGAAATGAACCTGACCAACGTAGCGCGTTCCAGCCTGGACGAAGCGAGGAAGGACTACATCAAGCACCTCGCGCGTCGCGGCCTGCGGCATTGGCAGGAAGACGAGGCTGTTTTCACCGAGGCACGCAACCTCCGGCCCAAATCGGTGGAGGAAGCGGCGGCCTGGATCAACCAGCCGGGCGCGGCCGAGCCGGACGAAGAACGCGCCGCCAACCTGGGGGCAATCTTGGCCACCCAGGCGCATTGGCTGACCGAGCGGCTTTTGGACCGGCAAGCGCGCGATTTTGAAACGGGAGGAGGATTCTCCGAGCGGCTGCACCGGGCACGAACGGGCAGACACGGAAGCTCCGTTCCGTCCGTGAAAGCGGGGCAGAGAGGCAAAGCAGGCTAAATCGAAGAATTCCCCTGCCCAACTTCATCTCCGAGATCCAAATCGAGCGGGCGCTGCACGATCAATTACCAGAAACCAGCTAACGGACGGTGTTCACTGAAAAATGAAGCAAGGTTTTCAACACGATACTCAACTGCGCCAGCCATGGGCTGAAGTGGGCGATCTGAGCCATTCCAGCCCGGTCAGTGAAAAGATCGCGCGTTTCCGCTCGCTCTTTCGCGGGCGCGATGATGTCTATGCGCGGCGGTTTGAGAACGCGCGCAGCGGAAAAACCGGCTACTCGCCAGCTTGTGGAAATGAATGGGTGCGGGGGCTCTGCGACAAGCCGCGGGTCAAATGCTCGGACTGCCCGAATCCATGCTGGCTGGGGGTCACCGACGAAGCCATCCACTGGCATCTGGCCGGACGTGACGCGGACGACAAGCCATTTGTCATGGGGCTTTATCCGATGCTGCGGGATGAGACCTGCTTTTTTCTCGCGGTGGATTTCGATGGGGAGGGATGGCGTGATGATGTGGCGGCCTTCGCGCTGGCGTGCCGGGGGAAGAGACTGCCGGTGGCCATCGAACGTTCGCGCTCGGGCAACGGCGGGCACGCCTGGTTCTTTTTCGAGGAGGCCATTCCGGCCAATCTCGCCCGCAAACTCGGTTCACATCTGCTCACCGAAACAATGGAGTCACGGCCGGAACTCGGTCTCGGCTCCTACGACCGGCTGTTTCCAAATCAAGATACTCTCCCGCGCGGCGGATTCGGAAACCTGATCGCGCTTCCCCTTCAAAAATCCGCGAGGGTTCAGGGCAATGCCGCCTTCCTTGATGAACAACTGGAACCGCACGCCGACCAGTGGAAATTCCTCGGGCAGATGAAAAAGATCCCGCTGCAGCAAGTTGCGACGCTGATCGCCGAGGCCGAGCGGCGGAACCGTGTGATCGGGGTGCGCATGGCTCCGGACGAGGATTTTGCGCTGACTCCCTGGCAGGCTCCACCGTCGCGCCGGACCAAAGATCCTCCCATTTCCGATCCGATGCCGGCGGCGATTGAGGCCGTGATCGCCGACCAGATCTACATTCCGAAGGATGCCCTTCCGCCGGCATTGCGCAACCGGATCGTCCGTCTCGCCGCATTCCAAAATCCGGAGTTCTACCGTGCGCAGGCGATGCGGCTTCCGACATTTGACAAGCCCCGCATCATCGCCTGCGCGGAAGACCACCCCGGGCACGTCGCTCTCCCGCGCGGGTGTCTCGATGATCTCCACGGTCTTTTTCAGACGCATAAAATCCGGCTCGTTCTGCAGGACGAACGCCAGACCGGAACCGCTTTGGACGTGGTATTCCAAGGCGAACTCCGGCCCGACCAGCAGGCCGCCGCCGAAGCCATGCTCGCGCACGACACCGGGGTGCTGGCGGCGACAACCGCCTTTGGCAAAACCGTTCTGGCGGCATGGCTCATCTCCCGCAGGGCGGTCAACACCCTCGTGCTCGTCCACCGTCAACAGCTCATGGAGCAATGGGTCGAACGGCTCTCTCAGTTCCTCGGGGTTCCGCCGAAATCCATCGGACGCCTTGGCGGCGGACGAAGGAAACTCACCGGCACGCTGGATGTCGCACTCCTCCAATCTCTGGTGCGCAAAGGGACGGTGGACGACGTGGTGGCCGACTACGGACATCTCGTCGTGGATGAGTGCCACCACCTTTCCGCGCGGAGTTTTGAGCTCGTTGCCCGGCGCGCCAAAGCCAGGTTTGTGAGCGGCCTCTCCGCCACGGTTGCGCGCAAGGACGGCCACCATCCGATCATCTTCATGCAGTGCGGGCCGGTCCGCCACCGTGTGGATGCGAGAGCGCAGGCTGCGGCACGTCCGTTCGAACACCACGTCATGGTCCGCCCGACGGCTTTCCGGGCGGCTTCCGAGCCGGATGCCGATGCACGCGTCGAGTTTCAACAACTCTGCGGGACTCTTGTTCATGATGATCTCCGCAACGCCATGCTCTGCGCCGATGTCTCCGCCTGCCTCCGCGAGGGCAGGCATCCGCTCGTGCTCACCGAGCGGACCGAACACATGGATCTTCTCGCCGCCCTTCTCGGGCAATCCGGCGCCTCGGTCATCCGCTTGCAGGGAGGAATGGGAAAAAAGTCCATGCGCGTGGCGCTCGACGGGCTGGCGGCTGAGCGCGCGAACCTCGTTTTACTGGCGACCGGAAAGTTTGTGGGAGAGGGGTTTGACGATCCCGTCCTCGACACCCTGTTTCTTGCCATGCCGGTTTCCTGGAGGGGCACGATCGCCCAATACGTCGGCCGGCTCCACCGGCTCCATGAAGGAAAAGCGGAAGTGCGCGTCTACGACTACGCCGATTTGAATGTCCCTATGCTCTCACGGATGTTCGACCGCCGTTGTGCCGGATACGAGGCTGTCGGGTATTCCCTGCTGCTCCCAGCCAGCGCAATCCCCGGCTGGCCTCCGGGCGTCCCGCTACCGATCGATCCGGAATGGAAGCGCGACTACGCGGCCAGCGTGCGCCGCTTGATCCGCGACGGCGTGGACAACGAGCTGGCCGATCTCTTTGTCCGCGCTGCGGCCGGGCCCCCGCATGGCGCGGAAGGTGTCGCCCGCGCACGCAGCGCCTCGGAGGCCTTTCTTTACCGGCGCCTCGAATCGCTCCCGGCGACACATGGAAAGTTCTGCCTTAACGCCAGGCTGCCCATCCCGTTCGACCAGCAGGGCAGCCTGGAAGCGGACTTCCTCTGCGCAGACGCGAGGCTTGTGGTCGAGATTGATGGGCCGCAGCACCTCGCCGATGAGGAGGCCTGGAGGCGCGACCGCAGGAAGGACGCGATCCTTCAAAGGCGCGGTTTCTTTATCCTCCGGTTTCTGGCGTCCGATGTCGGGAAGAAGCTGGATGCCGTTCTGGATGAGATCCTTTCGACCCTCACCTCCCGGCTTTGAGACACGGACTCCTGGAGTCACTCCCCTCTTGCATGACCTCTTTCTCTGCCCCCTCCATCCAAAATCACAGATTTGGATTGAAACGCGGCGGTTTCCGTGGCTTCTATGGAGCCACTACGCATATATGAAACCATCTTCCATGATCGTTATTGGCTGTGCTCTTGTGGTGGCCCTGGCCGCCTGCCAGCAGGGTGAGCAGGGTTCGTCAACCTCGGGGCGCAACCGGTTTGGCTACCATGGCACGGAGGATCCGAATTCCACGAAGTTCGCCACGCCGACACCGACGCCGGATCCTTACGCGACACCGACTCCTCCCGTTGAGGACACAGCGAAGGTGACCGGTCCGACGGCAACGCCGACGCCGACCAATGCGAGCCCTGCGCGCGAGATGGCCTACGGAACTCCGGTTCCCGGGAAGCCTGGATTTGTCACGAGCCCTCACTCGCCTTATGCCGGATATGTGGATGTGCGCGGGTTTCCTCCCGGCACAGAAGTGAAATGCCCTTACTCGGGTAAGATCTTTCTGGTGCCCTGAGCCGCTCCGTCGCGATTCTTGGCCCCGGTCTCATCGGGGGGTCGCTTGCGATGGCATTGCAACGCGGTCCTTCACCGTGGGAGGTATCGTTGTGGACCCGTCGTGAGGAATCACTTCCCGCCATTTCGGCGGCGCTGCCGGGATGCCGGGTGTCGTGCGATTTGAAGATTGCTGTCGAGGGGGCGGATCTCATCGTGCTTTGCACCTCCCCGCGCGCGATTGAAAATTCCGGCGGTGAACTCGCCGGCCTGATCCCCGCATCAACCCCGGTCACCGATGCCGGGAGCGTCAAAGTCCGGATCGTCGCTGCTCTGGAAGGGGCGCTCGGTGGGCGGTTCATCGGCGCACACCCGATGGCGGGATCGGAACAAAGCGGCATCTCAGCAGCCAGGCCGGACCTCTTTGACGGCGCAGTCTGCATCCTCACTCCGACACCGAACTCCGATCCGCAGGCGCTGGCGGCCGTTCGAGATTTTTGGAAAGAGGCGGGGTGCCGGGTATCGGAGATGTCCCCTGCGAGCCACGACATGGCGGTCGCGCGGATCAGCCACCTGCCACACGCGGTGGCGGCAGCGCTCGTGCAGGCGGCCCTCTCAAAAAACCCGGAAGTCGCCGCGCTCGCGGGCAGCGGATATCGGGACACGACGCGCATCGCGATCGGGCCGGAGGCGCTTTGGAGAGAGATCTTTCTGGACAACCGGGACGCGCTGCTGTCTGCCATCAGCGACATGCAAACCCACGTCGAGAAGTTGAAGACTGCGATCTCGGGAGGAGATGAAGCGGCGATTGAAGCCTTTCTCCGGGAGGCCAGGAATCTGCGGGCACAAGGGAACGAATGAAGTCCGCCGCAAAAAACATCCTCAAGGTCCGCCGCGCTCCTGCGATCGAATCGGAGCTCACCGTCCCTGGCGACAAGAGCATCTCTCATCGCGCAATCCTCCTCTCAGCCATCTCCAACGGACGCTGCACGATCACGAATTTTTTGGAGGGCGAGGACTGCCGCAGCACGGCGAAAGCCATGGGCCAGCTTGGCGTGCTCATCGAGACGCCGGAACCGGGAACCGTGATCGTCGAGGGCAACCGCGGGGTTTTTACCGCCCCCTCCGGGGATATTGATTGCGGGAATTCCGGCACAACGATGCGGCTGATGGCCGGCCTGCTCTCGCCGCAAGCTTTCCGCTGCCGCCTGACCGGCGACCCGTCGCTGTCGAAGCGCCCCATGCGCCGCGTGATCGACCCGCTCCAGGAGATGGGCGCCCGTCTGTTCGCCGAGGGAGAAAACCAGTGCCCGCCGCTGGTCGTCGAGGGGGGACCGCTCGAAGGAATCACCTACCGGTTGCCGGTCGCAAGCGCCCAGGTGAAGAGCGCGGTCCTGCTGGCCGGTCTCTTCGCCAAGGGAAAAACCACCGTCATCGAGACCGCCCGTTCGCGCGATCATACCGAGCGGATGTTTGAATATTATCTGATCAAGTTCCACCGGGAGGATGTGTGGGAGGGAACCTCGCTGGTCGGCCGCAAGCTCCTGGAAACGCGGATTTCGCTCGAGGGCGGACAGACCCCGGAATCCCGCGATTTCCATGTGCCGGGCGACATCTCGAGCGCGGCGTTCTGGCTTGTCGCCGCAGCCGCCCAGCCGGGATCGAGACTCCTCGTGAAGGACGTGGGCCTCAACCCCACCCGCACCGGAATCATCGATGTCCTGGTCCGGATGGGCGCGCGCATCCGCGAGGTCGTCGTCAGCTCCGCCCACGGCGAACCCTCGGGAACAATCGATATCAAAGGCTGCAGGCTGCACGGCACGGAAATCCGGGGCGCCGAGATCCCGAACGTGATTGATGAAATCCCCGTCATCGCCGTGGCGGCGGCATTGGCCGAGGGCACGACCCGCATCCGCGATGCGGCCGAACTACGCGTCAAGGAAACCGACCGGATCGCTGCGGTCGCCACCAATCTCCGGGCCATGGGCGTCGAGGTCGAAGAATTTCCCGACGGAATGGCAATCACCGGCGGCAAGCCGCTGAAGGGGGCCAGGCTCAAATGCTTTGGCGACCACCGGATCGCGATGGCCTTCGCGATTGCCGGCCTGTTTGCCAAAGGGGAAACCGTCATCGAGGACACCGCCTGCGTGCAGACCTCGTATCCCGGGTTCGCAGAAACCCTCAGGCTTATCCAAAAAGGAAAGGGGATCGGCAGGCGGACTCCTGTCATTTCCTCCCTCGAATCCAAATCCCGCAGGAGGAAGAGCACAAAGTCATGAGCGTGATCGCCATCGACGGACCCGCTGCCTCGGGAAAAAGCAGTGTCTCGCGCCGGCTGGCAAAACGACTCGGCTTTGTCTATGTGAACTCCGGCACGATGTATCGCGCCATCACATGGGAGGTCCTCCGGCAGGGGGTGGACACCACATCGCCTGCGGCCGTTGCCGCTGCGCTGGATGGCGCGGATATCCATTGCGGCATCGGGGACAACAGCGAATCCTTCATCCACATCAATAGCGCCGCCCCGGATGCCGCCTTGAGGGACAGCCGCGTCAACCTTCACGTTTCCCTCATCTCCGCTGTCCCTGCTGTGCGCGAGCTCATTTCCGCGCGCCTCCGGCTGCTGGCCGGGGACCGGAATGTCGTCATGGAGGGCCGCGACATCGGGTCCGCGGTCTTTCCCGAAACCCCTTTCAAGTTCTACCTCGATGCCTCGCCGGAAATCCGCCGCAAGCGCCGGGCGGACGAAGGCCAGTCGGATGCCATCGAGGCCCGCGACAAGATGGATTCCTCCCGGAAGGCCGCCCCGCTGAAAATTGCGGGGGACGCACGCGTTGTGGACACGTCCCACCTGACTCTCGAAGGGGTCGTCGAGGCGATCCTCGACATCCTCCGCCAGCTCGGAATCACGCCGCGATGAAGACAAGACGATGCGAAATGATGTCGGTCTGCCAGGGCAAAGAAGGGAGCACAGGCGTCCGGCCTGTGAAAGACACCCGCTTGCGTTTGCAGAGCCGGCACCCAAACGGGCGAGACGCCCGTTCCCCCTGACCCCGCGATGACGATCGTCTACAACATCTTTTACAACCTGGCCAAACTCCTCGCGCGGGTTTTCTTCTGCATGCGGATCGTGCACCCCGAGCGCATGGTCGAGAGCGGGCCCCTGATCCTCGCGGTCAACCACTCGAGCTTTTTTGACCCGCCGCTCGCCGGCATCTGCAGCAGGCGGGGAGTCTATTACCTCGCCCGGAAAACCCTTCTCAAATGGCCGTTCTTCGGACCGCTTTTTCCCGCCATGAACGTCATCCCGGTCGAGCGCGACGGCAATGACATGTCGGCCCTTCGCGAGGTCATCAAAAAAATCAAGGAGGGCAACGGCGTGGTCCTCTTTCCCGAGGGCACGCGCTCGAAGGATGGAAACATCCAGCCGGCGAGGGCGGGCATCGGGCTGGTCATCGCCAAGACCGGGGCCCCGGTCCTCCCGATGCGGATCTTCGGCGCCTACGATGCGTTTCCGAAAAATGCGAAAGGCCTCCACTTTCCGCAAATCACCGTCGTCATCGGCGAGCCGATTCATTTCTCCCGGAAGGACATGGCATCCGCAACCCGCGAAACCTACCAGATGCTCAGCGACCGCGTGATGGAGGCGATCACAGCACTCCGGATCGAATAGGGGCACGGCTTTCGCATTGCCCGGAACGCGTGTCGCAACAGCACGGTTTTCAACGGAAATCCCCGCCCTCCCGCATGGTCATTGACATCGGGCGATGTCGGTGGTTGATGGGTGCCCATGTCTGAAACTCAAGGGTTGGTGGGGGTCGATGGGCGGAGAATTTCCACACGGGAGCTCGCTCATTCCATGCGTTTGAGCATCCTCGCGAGTTGCCTGGGCATGCTGTGGATGTCTCTCTCGATCGGCCTGCCGCTCACGATGTTCATGGAGGCGATCGGGGCAAGCGGGGTGATGATCGGGCTGCTGGCCACGGTGCGGCTCATGAGCATGGCGGCGCAGATTCCCGGCGCGATGCTTTGCGAGCGCATGGGCTCGCGGAAGCGGGTCTGGGCCACGCTCGTGCTCACGCATCGCGCCCTTTGGCTCGTGCCGGCCATTCTCGCCCTCCTCTGGGTGCCGGACCAGCACTGGGTTCCCCTGGCGGTGCTGGCCGCCATTGCCCTCAGCGAACTTCTTGGCAATGCGGGCGGCGCCCCTTGGATCAGCTGGATGACCGATCTTGTTCCCTCGAAAACCAGCGGACGATTCTGGGGAACCCGCCAGAGCGTTGTCATGGCCGTCTCCGTGCTCGGACTCTGGCTCGCAGGCTTCATTCTGGACCAGTATCGAAACCACGGGGCGGACTCCATGAACATGGCGGGGTTCGCCGTGGTTTTCGGCCTGGCGGCGTTCCTCGGCGTGTCGGATGTGATCGTGCATCTGGGGGTTCGCGAGCCCCGTCCAAGCCCTGCCGACCAGGCGGCCTCACAACTTGAGCGCATGCTGTCCCCGATCCGCAACCGCGACTTCCGACAGCTCACCCTCGCGATCGGCATCTGGAGCATGGGCTTCGCCATGGTTGCCACTTTCGGAGTGGTTTATCTGAAAAAAGATTTTGCCTTGAGCTACTCCGAGCTTGCAGCCCTGACGGTTGCGGGGGCCGTGGGCGCGGTGGTGTCGGGACACTTCATGGGAAAGTTGATTGACCGGCTGGGCGCCCGCATCTCTGCGGCCCTTCTTTTTCTGGCAGCACCGCTCACGATGCTGGGGTATTTTTTTATCAACACTTCCAAAATCTCCTGGGGAACCTTCGAAATCTCGCAGGCCACCCTGGTGATTTTTTCCGTCGGCATCGTGGGAGGGGCTTTGTTTTCGGGGATCGGGCTCTGCCAGATGAGGCTCATGGGGATGTTGTCGATCCCGAGCGGCCGCACCATGTGGATGGCGGTTCATTCGTGTCTTGTTGGCCTTCTCGCAGCCATGGGGCCTGTCATCGGGGGATTGATCATGGACCGGTTCGCCGGGCACCCATGGAATCTGACCCTTCCCGGCGGCAGCCTCTTCTCGTTTTATCATGCGCAGATCCTTCTCTTCTTTTTTGTGACATGGGCCGTTGCCCTTCCTTTGCTCCTGGCCACACGCACCCCCGTCCCCGAGATGCCATTCAACTCCGCCGTCTCGGAAATGTTTTTCACAAACCCTCTCCAGGTCCTGCGAAACTTTTACAACATCAGCGTCATGACCACCGGCAACACCATGCCCAAACGGGTGAAAGCCGTGAAAAAGCTTGGGCAAACGCGCAGCCGGATTGCAGTGCCGGACCTCATAAACAAGCTCGACGACCCCTCGCTGGACCTCCAGGAGGAGTCCATCGAGGCTCTGGGCACGATCGGGACCCCCGAGGCGGTGGATACTCTGATCGCCAAGCTCGACGACCCGTCCAGCCTGCTCGCCCCCCAGATCTGTCGCGCGCTCCGGCAGGCGGCAGATGTCCGCGCCGGCGACGCCCTGATGCGTCAGTTGGGCGCGCCGGACCGGGACACGGTGATCGAGAGCGTGCGCGCACTCGGGGCGCTCGGCGACCGGCGCGCGATCCCGAACCTCCTCGATCTCATCCGGGACACGCGCGACAAAAAATTGGTGGCGGTCAGCGGGGAGGCGCTTGCCGCGCTCGGAGAATTATCCGCCGCCTACCAGATCATCCCCCAGATTCGCGAGATCGACAACCGGGCGGTGAAGCGGGCGCTCTCGCTGGCGGTCGGCGACCTCCTCGGCGAGAAGGAGCACTTCTACAAGCTCCTCATCCTGGAGGGCGAGATGTATGGGACAGGCGCCGCCAAGGCCCTCCACCGCCTGTCCAGATTCGTGACAAAATATTTCCCGAAAGCCACCCGGCAAATCGAAACGATCGGGGTTCTCGAAAATTCCTTCGCGGATCGCGAAATCCCGAAATGCGCGGAGAGCCTGCTCCATCTGGGACTGCACCTGATCCAGTTCATGCACGGGCTTCCGCTCACCCTCAACCCGAACGAGGCCATGCACAACCTGATCGAACGCGACCGACAGGCGGCCATCGGGATCTGGTATCTGAAAATCCTGAATGAGGAATGGATTGTCTCCGGCCGAGATGCACGGGATTCCACCGACATCCTCCTCGGAATCCATCTCGTGGGAAGCATCACCGCCGGACAGGCGGAAAACCCGAAAAAGCCAAATGCCGCAGGCAGCGAAAAGCACGGGCAACACACACCCTGAAGCGGCGGTTCGAACCGCCGCCCGGGCGGCCCTGGGATTCGGCTGGAACTCTTCAGCTTCGATTTTGACTCCACCCGGCTGATTTTTCATTCGCATCGGCCCGGAGGATTTGCGAGGGTGCCGCCGCAATCATCATGAGCGCAGTCGTCACAAAAGGTCTGATTAAAAATTACGGGAGCCTTACGGTTCTTCCCGGCCTCGATCTGGAGATCGCCGCCGGCGAGCTGTTCGCCCTCCTCGGGCCGAACGGCAGCGGAAAGACGACGCTCTTCCGGATCCTCACCACGCTGATTTCCCCGGATGGCGGTTCCGCCCTGGTGGGAGGCAGCGATGTCGTTCGAGAGTCCGCATCCGTCCGCGCAAAGATCGGCGTCGTCTTCCAGTCGCCGAGCCTCGATAAAAAGCTCACCGCCCGCGAGAACCTGCAATACGGCGGCGCCCTCTACGGCATGCACGGCGCACCGCTCCGCCAACGGATTTCCGAACTCGCCTCCTCTCTCCGGTTGGAAGAAAAACTCGACGCACTGGTCGAGACGCTTTCCGGCGGACAGCAGCGCCGGGTGGAGATTGCGAAGTGCCTTCTCACCCGCCCGGAGATTCTGCTCCTGGACGAACCCTCCACCGGCCTGGACCCCTCGGCCCGCATGGACCTCTGGGCACTCATCGGCAATCTTCGCTCCTCGCACGGAATGACGGTCGTCTTCACCAGCCACCTCATGGATGAATCCGCGCGCGCCGAACGGGTCGGCATCATGAGCTCCGGAAATCTCGTCAGCGTGGACTCCCCCGACAACCTCCTGGCAACCGCCGGCCCGGAGATCCTGCGCGTGGTGACCACCGATGTCCCGGGCGTGGTGGAATTTCTTCGCTCGAAATGCGGCCTGGACCCTCATTCTCTCGAGGGCGAAGTCCGCACCTCTGCCACCGAAGCCCATTCTGTGGCCGCCCAGCTCTCGGCAGCGATGCCGGCCGCAGTCACCTCAACGACCATCTCGAAGCCAACACTGGAAGACGTCTTCCTCTTCAAAACCGGAAAGCGACTGAATGAATAACAAGGGAGCATGGGCGTCCCCGCCCGTGAACGAACAAACCAAACACAGGCGGGACGCCTGTGCTCCCTTCGCTTCGCGTGCTCACGCCGCCGACCACACCCATGAATAACACCTACCTCTGGAGACCGGCCGCCGCACTCTGGCACCGCGATGTGGTGCGCTTCCTCCGCCAGCGGAACCGGATCATCAGCGCCCTGGTGACCCCGCTGGTCTTCTGGGTGCTGCTGGGCGCTGGGTTCAGCCCTTCGTTTCATCCCGCCGATGGCGAGCACATTTCGTATCTCACGTATTTTTTCCCGGGCACGCTTGTGCTGATCATGCTGTTCACCGCGATCTTTTCCACGATCTCGGTGATCGAGGACCGGCGCGAGGGATTCTTGCAGGGTGTGCTCGTGGCACCGGTGTCGCCGGGTGCGATCGTTCTGGGAAAATTCCTCGGTGGCACGACGCTGGCCGCCGGTCAGGCATTGCTCTTCTGCGTGCTGGCTCCGTTCGCTGGCGTCTCGTTCCCGCTCCACCTTCTACCCGCGCTGGCCGCATCGTTTCTTCTGGTCGGCTTCAGCATGACCGGGCTCGGCTTTCTCGTCGCATGGCCGATGGACTCGACTCAGGGATTTCACGCGATCATGAACGTCGTCCTCATGCCGATGTGGATGGTTTCCGGCGCCCTCTTCCCACTGCCCTCCGGCAATTCCGTGATCGGATGGCTCGGCGCGCTGAATCCGGTGACCTACGGGGTCTCGGCAATCCGCCAATCGCTCGGAGGGCCCGAGGTCTCCGGCATGCCATCGCTCGGACTCTCGCTCCTTGTGACGCTCGGCTTCTGTCTGGTCACCTACGCTGCCTCCTACCGCCTCGTCTCACGCCGGAGAAAAGTCGCGTAAGGAGGTTATTGTGACCCCGGAAGTTGTGTGGTTCCCCGGCGTTTTTGAGCCTTCTCCGCCAGAGGACAAAAAGTATCAACGATACCAGCGCCGCATGCGGGCGCCGATTTGAAAGTCCGGTGATCTGGCCGGTTTGAAAATCGGATACTTCCGAGCGGGCGTTTTCTTCAAAAGCTTCCCACAAGGCTCTTCTTCCTTGGTCTTGTTCTTCGTCTTGTTCGGGGGGTGCGGGGGGC
>JAPLTF010000062.1 GCA_026398275.1 Verrucomicrobiota bacterium | reverse complement strand
AGAACTTTGCAACTTTTGAGCGTTCACCCGTTTGAGAAAATGACTATGCATGAGCTACTTACAGAAAACGACTTCAGACATTTGGAACCATTAGATCCTAACCAGTTGATGTTGTGGTAGTTAAAACCGGACGCTCGTGATCGCCGGCATAAATCATAATGAGGTTGCCTGTTTGTCTGAGATGCGAAACGGTTTTGGCCGACTTCGCGGCAAGGGTGGCGGACTTGATGCCGGGAAAAACAAGGATCGCGAGAACTGCGATCACGGCCATCACCACCAACAACTCGATGAGGGTGAATGCTGTCTGGGTCACGAGGTGGGGTGCTTTGCGAGCCTGTGCCCGTCGCTGGGACGATCCCGGACGCGCCCCTGCCGAAGATTCAGCCCGGCAGGCCTCCAAGCCGATGCAAAATAATCTGGCGGGCAGGAGGGGATGGGATGTTTTCATGTTGTTTGTGATTTTCGATCAATAAACGACGGTGGGCACCCCCGTCCTTCCAAACCAATCTGGCTTCTGCACCCTATACCAGAATCCGCCAAAGAGACCTTTGTTCTGGTGCCAAGAAACACCACGGCAACGCCAAGCGCAGGCCGAAGAGATCGCGGGGTCACCCCGGTCGGGCATTCCGCAGAAACACAGCTGCAGGGTAGACCGGCGACGCCGGATAAGCGCCCGGTTTTGCACGGAGTCCGTTCCGGAAAGGCGGCGGATTTGTTTCGTCCGGTGTTACGCGCCCTTGAGTGTGCCGCGCCGCCGTTCGAGTTCCCCGCGCACTTCGTAGGCGCGGTTTTCCGAAATCGGATAGATCCAGGCGAGGGCGATGGCGGCGACCACCGCCAGGGACGGGATGCCGATGTCCATCAGGCGCATGGTGAGGATGGTTTGTTCGCCTTGGGCCGCGCCGAGGGACTGCTTGAAGCCGGTGATATTCAGCAGAAGCCCGGAAAGCGCGAATGCGATCGTTGAGCCAACTTTTATGAGCCAGCCATACATGGCGTTCAACGCCCCTTCGTTGCGGTTGCCCGTCTTCAGTTCGTGGAAGTCGCACACATCCGCCAGCATGGAACTGGTGATCGTCCACAGCGCGCAGAACCCAAAGGCGATGAAAGCCGGCGGAATCAGGAAAAGAAAGGGGTGGGCCGGGGAATAGCAGAACCACTTGATCAGGTTTCCGACCAGCGCGAGGGCCATGGCGATGATCAGCGTGTGCCGCTTGCCGAGGCGCGTCGCGACCATGCTGACCAGGGGAACAAAAAACAGGCTGCCCACCTGCCACACCGTCCCTCCCCAACCAATGAGCATCGAGGCTGCCTTCTCGTCGCCGCCAAAAATGTAGTAGATGGCAATGTAGACGGGCAGGCTGCTGATGCTGAACACCCCGAGGCACATGAAAAAGACCGTGCCGCCAAGGACCAGAAAGGCGCGGTTCGCCATCACGGCCTTGATCTGGGAAAAGAGCGGCTCCGGCTTGTGGGACGATTGCGCGATGATCTGCTTCTCGCGGCAGAGAAAAACCGAACCGAGCGCGAGACCGGTCATCAGGACCGCCATGCCGACCGATACCCATCGGGCCCCGCTCATGCTGTCCGGGAAAACCGGGAGCTTGATGAGGGCGTAGAGCCACGAGAGCAGGATCGCCACCCCGGCGCACATGAAGGTGTTGGTCGCCATCAGGCGCGTTCGCTCGTGGTAGTCGGCCGTCATCGAAAGCCCCAGCGCACCCCAAGGGACCGCGAAGAGCGACATAAACAGGTAGAAAATGACCGACAGGACCAGGAAATACCAGAACTGCCCCATTTCGCTCCAACCGGTCGGCAGCATCCAGAGGATCACGAAAAAGAGGCCTGCCCCGAGGGCACCAACGAACATGAACGGCTTGCGCCGCCCCCAGCGCAACCGGCAATTGTCCGACCATGCGCCGATGATCGGATCGATCAAGGCATCCACGAAACGCGGGATGGCCATGAGCAGCCCGACCAGGACCGGGTTCATTCCCAGGGCGATGTTGAGGACAACGTTGCCCATGTTTCCGATCGCGTTCCCCATCAGGGTGTAGGACATCCCGCCCGCGGAATAGCCGGCCTTCTCCCCCAGCGGCAGGCGGTCCTCGGTCCGCGTGAGGTGATGCTCGGGCCGGTGTGCCTCCGGCGCAGCCACAGGTTGATTCGTGTTCAGAGCCATGGGAAATGCGGTTTCTTGACGGTTCCGGGAACTGGATTCATGCCCAAACTATTTCCATTTCTGGAAGAAACGCGCCTTCGCCCCAGTGCCAAATCCAACTGTGTGAACGCCGTTAACGTCCGTTGCAGCGAACCCGCGCGCGCACGAATCGATGGCACAGATCCGGTGATAACTGGCGCTGGAACCAAGGCGGGCATTCTGCCAACAGATTATACGTCATTCACAACTACCACCGAATCCATGTCAGACAACCACAAAGACTTCACGGCGCTCTCTGGATCCGAGGTCGAGATCGAGGCGTTCGGGGTCCCCGGCACGCACGGGCGCCTCGCCGCCCCGCTCGCTCATCCTCCCACGGTCCGCATGGCGCACGAAACGTTCTGGATTGCCAATCCGCCCCGGGACAAGGATCTCCACGCGGGTTTCGTCGCGGACTTCCGTCTGGCCCGTCCGGGCGAAGTGCGCCTGCGCGTCATCGCCCCTGCAGCCTACCGCCTCATGGTCGATGACCGGGAACTGGCCTGGGGGCCGCTGCGTTTTGCCCCCTCCATGCCCGAATACCAGGAGTGCCGGGTCACGCTCCCCGCCGGATCGCACCGTGCCAGCCTTCATGTCATTCACGAGGGGCTGACCACGCGCTTGGCGGCGCAGATGCCGGGGTTCGCGTGGGTGGATGTTGCGGGCGACCTCGAGGTGCCGCCCGCGTGGTTCGGAAGGCATCTTCACGAATATCTTTCCACCGGCCTGCGCGTCAGCCCGCTGCAGGGGTGGATGGAATGGACCCAAAGCCCGCACGCCTGGACATGGCGGACGGAGGATCCTTCGCGGGATCCGGGATGGCGCGAGACCGTGCCCGTGCCGGAGGTGGAAAAGATTCTCGGCTTGGCTTGCGCCTCGCCGTTGCAGTTGCCGGTCTGGCCGTCCGTCGTGCCGGAAGCCAAAGAGCACGGCATTTATCGCGACACATATTTCTGCTACCGCTTCGACGATCCGGCTGTGGCCTTCATGGTGGCAGACCCGGCACCGGACCCGGCGACGGGGCCAGACGGCACCTGGCAGCGCTTTGATCTTGGCCGGATCCGCATCGGCACGCTCGAGTTTGATGTGCAGGCCGAGGCCGCCGGTGAAGCCACAATCGCCTATGCGGAGAGACTGGGGCCCGACGGGAGGCCCGTGCCGATCGTCGCGGGTTCGACCGGGCCCACGCACTTTCTGCAGAAGTTCGCCTTCGGCCCGGGATGCACGCCGGTCCGCCCCTTGCAGAGCTGCGGCGGCCGGTATTTGGAAGTGCGGCTGGCCTGCGACAAGGGCGCGAAGCTGATCGACGTCCGCTTCCGCGAGCGGGACTTCCTAGGCGAGCCGCAGGGTCGCCTGACCCTGCATGACGGGCGCCTCGAAAGCATCTGGGCGGTCGGCCTCGACACGATGCGCGCGTCCACCGAGGACTCGGCGGTCGATTCGGTCCGCGAACGCGGCGAGTGGACCGGCGACGTCTCGCTGGCCGCCATTGAGCTGCTGGGCGTGGGCTGGGACAACATGGCTCCGGCGCGGCGCGCCCTGTATCACTCCGCAGCCTCGGCCCGCGAGGACGGCATGGTTTCCGGTTGCGGCCCGGGCGAGCTGATCTACCTGGGCACCTACGCGGCCCAGTGGGTCAACGCCTGCGTGCGCTGCGCCGAACTGGAAGGCAGCACGGAGTTGCTGGCGGATCTGGAAGGCCCCGCGCGCCGCAACGTCGAGGCCCTTCTGGCCTGCATTCAGCCCGACGGCCACCACCGCTTGCCGTGGAGCTTTGTCGATTGGGGATATAAACAACCCGCGAAGGAGCGTGTCGATCCGGCCGTGCTGGCACACGTCGTGGCCGCAATCGATGCATGGGACCGCTGGCAGAAACTGCTCGCACGCGACGGTGCCGATGCGGCAACGAAAAAGAAAGCGGACGCGCTGCGGTTGATTGTTAGAGGCGCGGTGGCCGAAGACCCGCATGCCTATCACGCGGCGGTGCTCGGCGAGCGGATCGGCGCGGTGGACCGCGAAACGGCCGTTGTCGCGACCCAGCGTCAGCTGCTTTCCTCATTTCCCTGCAACCCTGCGGGCAAACGCCTGCGTGACCCGACGCAAGCATCGCCCGCAGTCGCCACGCCCTATTTTACGAACTACTCGATCGATCTGCTGCTCCGCGCAGGCAGAGTGGACGAGGTGATCGAAATCTGGCGCAAGGCCTGGGGCTGGATGCTCGACTGCGGAGCGACGACCTGGTGGGAGGTGTTCGACGAGCGCTGGAGCCTGTGCCACTACTGGGCGGGCGCTCCCACCTGGCAGATGAGCCGGCGCATCCTCGGGGCGGATGCCGCGCTGCACGAAGGCCGGCCGGTCATCCGCATCGCCGTCTATCCGGGCAGCCTGAAATCCGCGGAGGGGCGCGTTGCGTTCCCCGGCGTGGGCTGGGCCGACATCGCGTGGGAGCGCGAAGGCGATGCCATCGTCTATCAGGTGGACAGCCCCGCGCCGTGGACGCTGCTCCAACAGGGCGCACCCGTCGCCTGCACGGCCGGTGCCACGAAACTCCGACTATCTGTCGCGGGTTCCGCCTTTATGCCCTAATATGTCTTCAAGGCCGTGATTGGCACTAATGTCATTTTGGGAGGCGTCCTGATCAAGGCGCGGGAAATGCGCAGGAACTAACTTTGGGTCACATGAAAACGAATAAAGCGAATTTTGCGTCATTGGTTTGCGGCGATGCCGCCTCCGGGAGCGCCGGGCCGGCGACCGGCCTCGGGAAACGAATCGGCAAACAGACCGTGACTCTCAAGTTATCGGGCATCCTGGCCTGCGGGGCCGGCCTGGTGGCGGGCATGCTCATGCCCTGCCACGCAGCGTCTCCCATGGACGGCACGCTGAGGTTCAACACGCCGTTTGCCAAGTTCGACGGCATGGTCAAGCGGGAGCCTTGGAAGCCGAATCCCGGCGTGCCTCCGCAACCGGTGGATTGGCAGAAGATTTTGACCTTGAAGGAGCCCTACTTCGTGGTCGGCAAACAGACCATCTCCCACATTGCGCCGGCCCCGAACGGGCCGGCCCGGGATATCCACACCCTCGGTGTCATGCCCATCAAGAGCGACACCTACAACATCACCTCCGGCCCGGCCCATCCCGGCCTGGAGATCGTCGAGTTCTTTCCCTTGGCCGCGGCAAAGGGGGTCGGAGGGGAGATGAACATCATGCCGGCCATCCTCTCCTTCCAAGACGCGGAAGGGAAAGCCATCGCGGTCGTCAACGACCTCGACAAACGCGCGTGGCGGCCGAATTTGCAGACCGAATACTTCCGCGTCGGCAATGCCACGCTGGTTCAGGAAATCGCCAACCACGACAACATCTTCGTGCTCCGCATCAGGGCGGTCGACGGGAAGATGCCCCCCAGGTTCTCGCTTCGGGGCGACTTCGGCCCAACTGCGGGGGCTTTCGACGTCGAGCAGCTGGCGTCGTCCACGTTCGTGTGGGGGCAGGAGACGGCCTGGAGCAACACCTGCTTCGCGTTGTGGTCCAGCCAGCCGCTGGAGTTGAACAAGATCAGCCGTCCCGGGGAGCCTTTGGATTACGTTCTCGCCGGAGCGAGCGGCGATGAAATCATCCTCGCCTTCGGTTTCGGATACCAGATGGCCGAGCTGCAGGAGAAAATGAAGGCGGCGGTCGCCGAGCCCGTGAAAATTTTCGCGGACGCGACGCAATACTGGAACGAGTTCTTCACCCGGATGGTGCCCTTCTTCAGTTGCAGCGATCCCGATTACGTGCGGCAGTATTACTACACGTTCTTCAACCTGATGGCGGCCGTGTGGGACATCCCCTACGAGCCCGTCGCCTATCCCTACACGTGTTCCTCGAAGCTGGTGTGGAAGTATTCGTGGCCGTGGAACTCGCTCTTCGACACCATGAGCCTGCGCTGGTTGAACGACAAAAGCCTTGCCGAGGGCAACGTGCTCCAACCCATCCGGCTCGGCCGGTCCATGATTCATGATTATGGCTCATTCCCGGATCTGCTGCCGGTGAAAGGGGTCGGCCGCCTTCCACAGTTTTGGAACCTGTCTGTCCTTGATGCCGTCTGGGCCGCTTACCTGGTCTCGGGGGACAAGGATTGGCTGCGGAAAGTCTATCCCGCGTGCCGGGAACACTACGAGGTCACCTGCACCGGGCGCGACGGGATCAAGGAATGGGGGTTTCCGGATAGGAAACAACCCCTGAATGCCCAGGGCCTCGCGCCTTGGGGCCTGGATGAGTGGGATGCCAGCGCCCGGTGGGGAAGTTACGTTTATGACACGTGGGTCGACTCCAGCACCTTCCTGCTCTCCTCGGCCGAAAGCTTGAGAGGGATGGCACAGGAGCTGGGGGATGCCGAGCAGGCCAAGGCCATGGAGGAGCGGGTTCGGGAGTTGAAGAAGAAGATCAGCGACCTGCTCTGGGACCCCAAGAGCAAGCTGTTTCTGGACGCCAATCTCGCCGCCGGCACGTTTTCGCCATTCCATTCCGCGGCCTCCTTCACCCCGCTCTACGGCGGGGCCCCCACTCCGGAGCAGGCGGCGGAGTTGGTGAAGAACCTGGTCGATCCGAAGAAATTCTGGACGCCTTATCCCATCCCCGGGCTTGCCATCGACATGCCGGACTTCCGGCCCGATGGCGTGAACATCGGCAACGGCCCGATCCCGCCCATCAGCTGCGGCTGGTTCCAGATCAACGGACTGGTCGATTACGGCTACACCGGCATCGCGGCCGAACTCATCCGCCGCCAGGTCAGGATGAACACGCTGGAGGGCGCCAGCAGCGCCATCAAGTTCAACCCGATCACCGGCGAAGGGATCACTTTTTTCCGAAGCCGGAAGCAAAACCACACGCTCTGCACGATGAACATTCCGCTGGTTGATCTGATCATCCGTCATGTCGCCGGATTCAGGCCGAGGACGGATGACTTGATCGAGTTCCGCCCCGTTGCCGTGGGAGCGGATTGGGACCACATGAAATGGGGCCCCTTCCAATACGGCAACCGGCTTGTTTCAGTCGATTGGTCCAAAACCGGCGGTATGACGGTCACCTGCGACGGTGCGAAATACCATGCGCCTTCGCTCCGCCACGTTGTGTTGAAGCCCGAAGACGGGAAACTCGTTCCGGTGGAGTTTGCGCCCCTGAAGGAGATTCAAGTGCCCTTCCCGGACATGGCTTCCAGCGGCCGGCCGGTGCCGCGGCCTTCGCAGCGTCCGCCGGGGGCCAAGGCCTACCATTGGAGTTTCGACGGCAATGCCGACGAACTGGTCGACGGCAAATTCCGCGGGAATGCGCCGGGCGTGGCGTATGGCGAGGGGCGTTTCGGGCAGGCCGCGACCTTTGACGGTGCCGCAGCGCGCGTGGACATGGGAAAGACGGACATCCAGCCCGGCAACCAATTCACCATCGCGTTCTGGTTCAAGGCGGGAAAAACCACCGGCGCGAACCAGGTGATCTTGGCCAAAGGCCCGAAGGATAACGGGCACTTCGAGGTATTCCTGAACCCGAACGGGGAGCTCAGTTTTTACGCTCCCGAAATCAGTCATCATAAGACCGGATATTCGGTCGCAGACGGGGTCTGGACGAGCGGGTATTTGGTCCGGGACGACAAGTGGCACCATGTGGCCGTCGTTCGCGACAACTCAGATGTGCGCTTTTACGTGGATGGCGAGAAAACCTCCCTCGAGGCGGCGGGCGGAGGTTTCGCGGCGGAAACCGAGAACTTCGCCATCGGCTCCCTGGTGGACGGCACGCTGCCCTACCAGGGTTCGCTCGACGAGCTTTACATCCTCGGGTGGAGTCTTAACCCGGATGAGGTCAAGGAACTCATGGGAAACCAATGCCCATTGTTCAACAACAAGTAATCACACCATGACAACCACACCCACTTCAAACCGCACCATCACCCTTAACCCGGTCATGGTCAGACGATCGGGAATCCATCTGCTGCTGCTTTGTCTTGCCGGTCTGTTGCCAGCAAGTGCGGCTACACCGCCTGCAGGGGAGGACTGGCTGAAGGCGGATCCGGCGGCTGTCGCACATTGGCAGTCGCTGCGCTTCGGAATGTTCATCCACTGGGGCCCGGTGAGTCTGACCGGATACGAGCTCGGCTGGTCGCGCGGCGCGCAGACGCCGGTGGAGGTTTATGACAACCTCCACAAGCAATTCAACCCGACGAATTTCAACGCCGACGAGTGGGTGAGCATCGCCAGGGCCGCCGGCATGAAATACATCGTGCTCACGACAAAGCACCACGACGGATTTTGTCTCTGGGACACGAAGCTGTCGGATTACAACATCATGAACACGCCGTTCAAGCGCGACGTGGTGAAGGAACTGGCTGCCGCGTGCAAAAAACAGGGCATCGAGTTCGGTGCGTATTATTCTGTGCCCGACTTCTATAATCAAAACTGGCCGTGTTTTGGTCCGCGTGGCGCGTCCGAGGTTACGCCCCGCGCTGGCGCAGATTGGTCGTTGAGCCGCGCCGCTTACGATAAGAACATTGTCGAGTTTAGAGCGGCGCTTGATAAACATACACGCGAGACATACGACCTCGATGCATACGCAAAATATCTTCAGGGCCAGATCACCGAACTGATCAAGAATTACGGCCCGCTGCTCACCGTCTGGAACGATCTGGCGACCGTGAATGATGTGCCCTGGTATGGCAAGCACGGCCTGGACACCATCAGGCTCGTCCGCTCGCTTCAGCCGGACATTCTCATCAACAACCGTTCTGCTGCGGAACCCTATCCGCACGGCGGTGATTACGCCACGCCTGAGCAGGAGATCGGCGCGTTCGACATGAGCCGTCCGTGGGAATCCTGCATGACGGTTTCCGCGCACAACCAGTGGGCCTGGGGCGGCCCGGGCGACGGCGTGAAATCCACGGAGACATGCCTGAAAATGCTCATCAATGTTGCGGGCGGCGATGGGAATATGTTGCTCAACGTCGGCCCGCGGCCCGATGGCATCATTGACCCCGAGCAGGCAAACGCGATCAAGGGCATTGGCGCATGGCTCGCGAAATACGGCGAGAGCATCTACGGCACCCGTGGTGGCCCCTTCAAGCCGGGCAACTGGGGTGTCAGCACCCGCAAAGACAACCGCATTTACCTTCACGTCTTCGAGTTTAATGGCGACACGCTCGACCTGCCCGCAATCCCGGCCAGGATCACGGCGGCCCGCGTGCTCACCGGCGGTTCAGTGGAATTCAAGCAGACCGACCGTGGAATCACGCTCACTGTCCCGGTCGCCAGCCATGCCGCGATGGACACGCTGATTGCGCTCGATATTGACCAGCCCGCGATCGGGATTGCGCCGTTGAACGTGCGCAACCCCCGTTCGCTCGCGGTGGAGAAGTCCACCGCTTCGAACATCTACTGCAATCTGGAGTCGCAATTTGGCCCGCAGGCGGCGTTCGACAACGATCCTGAAACGCGCTGGGCTACGGACGTAGGCACGAAGCAATGCTGGATCGCCGCCGACCTCGGCAAGCCGCAAGTCGTCCAGAGTATTCGCATCAAGGAGTCTTTCGGTCAGCGGGTGCAGAAGTTCGAGTTCCAATATCGTGCCGGCGATGAGTGGAAAACCATTTTCACCGGCACAACGCTCGGGGAGAAAATGGAGAAAAGCTTTCCCCCTGTCACGGCCCAGGAATTCCGCCTGAACATCCTCGACGCGACCGAAGGACCGACGATTTCAGAAATCGAACTCTGTGAAAAATAAAACCATGCACCCACATCGCCGGGGGGGAGATGAAGAATCAAACGGCCCCGCTGGGCGTCGGCTCTTCCACCGATGGAGGCCAACCCTACGGCGGTTCGCTCGACGAACTTTACATCCTCGGCTGGAATCTCAACCCGGATGAGGTCAAGGAACTCATCGCTAACAAATACCCGTATGTTTCCCAATAATTCATGGCGCCTTACGCGGCTGTTAGCCTTGCTTTTGACACTCACCGCCCCGGCCTGGGGAGCGGAGACTGGTTTTCTGGCGGAGGGCAGGTTTGGTTCCGGGTTCAATGCCGCGCAGACGGGCCAGCAAGGCGTCGCGGGGGAACTGCGGCCCGTTTACGGCCAACTCCCGCTGACCGTCGAGGCCTGGGTCAAGTTGGACGGCTCTGGTTCCTACAACATGATCGCCTCCAACGGGAATAAATATTCGGCGGGGTGTTGGCAACTATACACCCCCCCCCACACCGGGTTTTTCTGCGCGTATCTGCCCCCGTTCGGCCGGAAGGACATCAACAGCGGGGCCTCCATCACCGACAATCAATGGCATTATGTGGCGATGATCCTCGAACCGGGGCGCGTCCGCCTGTATGTGGACGGCGCGTTGCGCAAGGACGAGCCGCTGACTGCAAGTGGAGAACAGCCCCGGCCAGCCGAAGCTCTTGTGGTGGGCGCTTATCCGCCGGACCAATTGGGTTGCAGGGGCGTAATCGATGAACTGCGCATCTCGAAAGGGGCGCGGACCATCACGGACATCCCCCGGACGCCGTTCGAGCCCGATGCCGACACGGTTGGCCTTTGGCGTTTTGACAACGATATCTTTGCCGATTTCTCCAAGGCACCGGGCGCGTCGGAAAACCCTCTCCAATACCGCCAGCCCGCACCGCCAGCCACGCCCGACCTGAAAGCAACCTTTGAGGAAGCGCAGGGGAGGTTCGGCGGGGCTTTCCATCCGCGCCTGCGTGGCAAATACGGCGCCCAAGCGCTGCCGAACCCCGATTACATGAGTCGCGCGTTCACGGTGGAGTGCTGGGTCAAACTGCGCCCCGGGGGCGGTCGCAGCGTGATCGTCGGCGCCGGTTATCCGATCAACAGTTTCACGGTGAAAACCGACGAGTGGCGGCTGATGGCCGATGCGGGCGAGGGACTGCTCTTTGCTTCGCTCCCGGGACGCAAGCCCGACGTGATCCGCACCCGGGCCGCCGTGCGCGACGGGCGTTGGCACTATTTGGCGATGACGGTGGAGGATGGCCGGGTGCGGTTGTTCGTGGACGGCACTGAGCAAGCCAACGAGGCGACCGTTTACGAGATTCCCCGGCAAGGCAGCCACGAGATCGCCACCGAGGGACCGCTTTACATCGGCGGGGACCACGGCAGGCGCACGCAATTGACCCCGTTCAGTTTTGAAAACCTCACCAGCGACGGCCTGATCGATGAGCTGCGCATTTCGCGCGGCCTCCGTGAAATCAAGGCCGTGCCTGAAGCCCCCTTTGCCGTGGATGACCGGACCGCCGGCCTCTGGCATTTCGACGGCCACGATGCAAAGACCGGGTGGCAAGACGAAGCCCCCGCCGGCAACCATGCCCGCGTCATCCCGGTCGGCCGGACGCTGGACGAAACCGACCGCCTCGACTTTGGCGTGTCAACCGACCCGTTCGACCGCCCGCTGGAGCCGGCGCCATGGCAGGCCGGCGCGACGGCGGGTCCCTTGCCCGAGGCCGAGTTCTCGGCCTCGGCCGGTGCCGAGGAAATCCTGCTGCACGGCAAATGGGACTGCGTGGGCGGTGTCCTGACCGGCGCGGCGCGCGGACGCTCGGAACGATTGATGATGAGGGAGGAGTCCTGGGCCGATTCCTTCCCGGCGCCGGTTCCCGGCACGATCCAGACCGCTTTGCTCGAAGCCGGCAAGATCCGGGATCCCTATCTGGGGAAGAACAATCTGGATATCCAGTGGATCGCAGAGCGCGAGTGGTGGCTGCGCCGCAAGTTCGTCACCCCGGAAGGATGGGGCGGCCCCGGCCAGCGCCTGCGGTTGCGCTTTGACGGTGTGGATTATCGGGCCACCTTTTGGCTCAACGGTCGGCTCTTGGGCCGGCACGAGGGGATGTTTGGCGGTCCCGAATACGAGGTCGGCGACTTTTTGCGCCCGGCGGGCAAGGAAAATGTGCTGATCGTTTGTCTGGACCCGGCGCCGCCGAACTATCAGGACACCTTCAAGAACAGCTGCGCCTACGGCTGGTATTACGCGAGAATCATCACGTTGGGCATCTGGCGTCCGGTGCGGTTGCAGCGGCGGGGCGATGCCGAGCTGCGGGCGCCTTTCCTGCAGACCGCCGCGCTCACGGACAAGGGGGCGCGGGTGCGCCTGTCGGCCGACGCGTGGAATGGATCGGCCGAAGCACGCGCGCTGACGTTGGAATGCGTTCTGACGCCGAAGAATTTTCAGGGGCCCGTGTTCACCCTGCGCCGGCCGGTCACCTTGCAGCCCGGCCGCAACGAGCTGGGCTTCGAGGGCGAGGTGCCGGGCGTGCGGCTGTGGTGGCCGAACGGCATGGGAGAGCCCAATCTTTACCGCTTCACCTGCAAACTTCTGGACGGCAAGACGGTGCTCGATCGCTATCAGTCCAACTGGGGCGCGCGCACCTTGGAGGCGCGTCCGGTGAACGGCAAGGAAGATCCGGAATCCTATAACTTCCAGTTGGTGGTCAACGGCCGGCCGGTCTGGGAAAGGGGTGCGAACTGGTGCTATCCCGACGCCCTGCTGCGGCTGGACCGACGCCGTCAGGCCCGGTTTTCCACACTGGCGCGCCACGCCAACGTCAACTTGATTCGCATCTGGGGCGCCGGGCCGGTGGAAGACGACCAGTTGTACGATGTCTGCGACGAGGCGGGCATCATGGCCCAGCAGGAGTTTTCCCTTCTTGGGTTCAGCCGGCTGGAGAACATTCCCAGTATTCAAACCGCGGAGATGGCCCGCGATATGGCGGAACGGCTGAGGAACCGCCCCAGCCTGGTTCGTTGGGTCGGTGCCAACGAGACCACCGGACAGGGGCGCGTCTACGAGGTGCTCGGGCGCGAATTGCTGGAAAACGACGGCACCCGTTCATTTCACCGCGCCAATCCCTACGGAGGGGACGTGCACATGCATCTGACCTGGGGAGTCAACATACCGATGGCCGAACATTTCAAATGGGTAAAACAAATGGCCATACCCGATCCGGTGGCGTTCACCGAGTTTGGACTGAGTTCCCCGCCCAACCTGGAAACGTGGAAACGAATCTTCCCCGAATCCGAATGGGCGACTTGGCCGCCCAAGGCGGACAGCGTGGCCGTCCATCACAATCCGGGCTACAACGCATTTCATGACAGCCTGTTGGGTTTTTATCTCAAGGATTTCACTTCAGCCCGGGACCTCCCCAGCGCGATCAAGGGATCGCAACTGGCCCATTCGCTGGCCAACTCGTCCCTCATCGACGCGATGCGCGCCCGCAAGCCTGCCACCACCGCCACCTTTGCCTACCGGCTGACCGAGAACTACCCGGGCACCTCGTTTGCGCTGATCGACCTCTACGGCGTGCCGAAGGCTTCGCTCTACGGCCTGCGTCGCGCTTATGCGCCGGTCCACGCCATGGCCACGTTTGAGGACTGGAAATCCCGCGACGGCCAGTTGCAGGTCAATCTGTCGGCGGTGAACGATTCGCCCGCCGCCGTCAACGCCACCCTTCGCCTGACGCTGCTCAACGGGTCGTGGGAAAAGCTGGCCGACGAGACGCAGGAGGTCACGCTGCCCACCGAGCGGGCCTTGGACCTTGGCAAGAAATCCTGGACCTTGCCGGAAAAATGCGAGCGGCCGCTGTTCCTGAAAATGGAGCTGACGGCCGGCGGCAAGCTGATCGACCGCAACATCTATTTCTTCGACTTCGCCGACCGCCCGGGCTGCCTGTTTGACCGCCCGGCAACCCGGCTCGAGGCGGAACTGCGCCGGGACGGGGCGGGCTGGGCCGTCCGCGTCCGCAACGCCGGCGACCGTCCGGCGGCGGGGGTCGAGTTGTCAACGGGCGAGGCTTCCAACACCTGGTATCCCGAGGACAGCGGCTTCTGGCTGGAGCCGAACGAGGAGCGGCTGCTTCAATTGCATCGCACGCCGGCCGCCGATGGCGCGGACCGGGAGTTGACCACCCTGACCGTTGGCGCGTGGAACGCCCCGGCGCTCAGCCTGACCCCGCGCTAGCAGCAGCGAATGACTTCACACGGGAAAGCGAAAAAGACATGAAAACAAGCTTCGTCCGGATACGGTCAGCCGCCTTGTTCATGAAAAATCTCCCATGCCTCCGCGTAGCGCTGCCACTGGCGCTGCTGATCGCCCCGATGACCTCGGTTGGGCAATCCAATCCCTTGGCACCGGGCAGGTTTGGCCAAGCCTTGGACGCGAACCAGTCAACTCTGGCCGTCAGGGAGCACCCTGCCTACGGTGAACCGCCCCTGACGGTGGAATGCTGGGTGCGGCTTCGCGGCAAAGCGGCGGCCCGCAACATCATCGCGGCAAACGAGTCCAGCGATTCCGGCGGGCATTGGAGTCTCTATTCGGAGGTCACCACCGGGGTCTTGGCGGTTTCCCTGCCCGGCTACGCACCGAACGTCATCGAATCCGATCGGGATATCACCGACGACCGCTGGCACCACGTGGTCTTCCAATTCGAACCGCAGCGCGCGCGCCTCTTCATCGACGGCGTTCAGGTGGCGGATCGTGCAATTGCGCCTTTGGGCAAGCCGGCCCGGACTGCGGGCCCGCTTACCATCGGCTATGTCCGCCATGCCGCCAGTTTGCCCATGGGGGATTGCGGCTACAACGCCGGTTTGCCCATGGGGGACTACGGCTATCACGCCGGCGCGCACACCTGCCTTGGCCTGATCGACGAACTTCGCATCTCGCGCGGCATCCGGACGGTCTCAGCTGATCCAGGGCAAGCCCCGGTGGCGGATCAAGAAACGCTCGGGCTCTGGCGCATGGATGCCCTGAACGCCGACGGCGCGGTCGACGATGCCGCCAGCTTGAACCAACCGGCTGTTGCCGTGGTGAAAAAAATCTCCATGGATGAGATTGACCGGGAGAGTTTCAAGCCCGGCCCGGCGCCGATGGACTCCCCTGCCATCAAGGTGACCTTGCAGAAGGGGGAGGCTGAGCGTGTCGCGGGCGTGCCCGTTGTTTCGCTGGACGGCACTTGGCAAATGGCCGACGGAGGAGAGGAAGCAGACCGCCTGTCCGGGGATTGGCAGGATGCGATCCCCGCCGAAGTTCCCGGCAGCGTCCACACCGCCCTTCAGAAAGCCGGCAAAATTCCCGACCCGAACGTCGGCAAAAACGATCTCATCGCCCGCGAGTCTAGTTTCCGGCATTGGTGGTTTAAGCGCAGTTTTCCGCGGCCGGTCGGCAGCCGGGAGGAAAAGCTCATCTTTGACGGCGTGGCCACCCGGGCCACAGTCTGGCTCAACGGGAAATTGCTCGGGAAGCACGAGGGGATGTTCGGCGGTCCTGAGTTCGACATCGGAGCCCTCCTTCAGGATCAGAACACGCTGATCGTGAAACTCGATCCAGCACCCGGTGACGGGCGGGTCTGGAATGTCTGGCATTGGAGGACGACCGTGGTGTTCAACAACACTTTCGGCTGGCTTTACGGCAGCATCCCGCCACTGGGTATCTGGAGGTCGGTGCGGGTGGAAGGCGCCCCTGCCGTCCGCATGACTCCGCCTTTTGTGGCGACGCATGATCTTGAAAAAGGCACCGTCGGCTTGGTGACCGAACTGCAAGGGCCCGCCGCCGGCTGGTCCGGAAGGCTCGTCGGCACGGTCACGCCGGAGAACTTCAGCGGCGAAAGCCATCATTTCGTCCTGCCGATCGCCGGTGAGGGAACGGAGCCGAAACCGGTCCACTTGCGGTTTGACATCCCGTCCCCGCGTCTCTGGTGGCCGAACGGCTTGGGGGAGCAGAACCTTTACCGTCTGGAACTCGCCTTTGAACCGGAGAGCGGAGTGTCTGACGTCAAACAGACCACGTTTGGCCTGCGCACCATCGCCATGGCGCCCTTGCCGGGCGGCCCGCGCTCCGACCGCTACGACTGGACCTTCGTCATCAACGGTCGACCCACCTTCATCAAAGGCACCGGCTGGTGCACCATGGATTACGCCATGGATTTCTCGCGGGCGCGCTACGACCGCTTGCTCACGCTCGCCAAACTGCAGCACGTGCAAATGCTGCGCGCCTGGGGCGGCGGGATGCCGGAAACCGACGAGTTCTACGATCTGTGCAACCGCAAGGGCATCCTCGTGATGCAGGAGTGGCCGACCGCTTGGAACAGCCACTCGGTGCAGCCCTACCCTGTGCTTGAGGAGACGGTGCGACGCAACACGCTGCGGCTCCGCAACCACCCGTCTCTCGCGATGTATGGCGGCGGAAATGAATCCCCCATGCCTTTCGGCGAGGCCATCGACATGATGGGGAGATGCGCGGTGGAACTGGACGGCACGCGCCCCTTCCACCGCTCCGACCCATGGGGAGGCAGCCTGCACAGCTACGCCTGTATCTTCCAGCCGCGCCCGTTCGATTACAACATGAACATGACCTCCGCTTTCCTGGGGGAGTTCGGCATCCACAGTCTGCCGGTTCTCGAATCCATGGCTCGCTACGTGCCTCAAGAGGAAATGGCTGTCTGGCCTCCCTCGCCCGGCGGTAGCCTGATCCATCACACCCCCTTTCATTTTCCACCCGACCGTCTTGCTGCGGAGCCGCGCAAGCAAGACGGGTCGGAAAGTCCTCATTGGAATTTCCTGCTCCGTTTCTCCGGCCTCATGGGCCAACCCGACAGCCTCAAATCCATGGTGCTGGGGTCGCAAGTCGCCCAAGTCACCGCGGTGCGCCACACGCTGGAGCGGGCCCGCACCCGCTGGCCGGATTGCACCGGGGCGCTCTACTACAAGCTCAACGATGCGTGGCCCCAGGCCACCTGGTCCACCGTGGATTACTACGGTGCGCCCAAGATCGGGCATTATTTCTTCCGGCAGGCATTTGCCCCGCTTCACGCCTGCATGTTGTTCACCACAGTCAACCTCGCGGGAGAATCCGCCGTCGCGCCGGATTTGATTCCGGGCAGGTTTGGGAAAGCCATCAACTTGGCCAATAACAGCCAGTTGATCTCGATCCCGGGGAACCTCAAGGAGCGGCCGGTAACCTTTGCCTGCTGGGTGAAACTGAACACTCTTGCTGGCTTCAACAGCATCCTGTCGGTCGCGCCGAAAACCGGGAAACACTGGAGCATCTACACAGTGCCGAACAGCGGGATGGTCTCGGTGTTTATGCCCAGCGTCGGCGATTTCCAGTCTTCGACGCCGCTGCAGGCCGGGCAATGGCACTATCTGGCATTCCGTTTGGAGCGGAAGGGCTTTGAATTGTATGTGGACGGTCAAAAGGCACTCGCCCAGACATCGCCGACGGAACTGGCGTTTGACGAGCACCCGTTGCGGCTGGGGCGCATCGACGGTTCTGTAGGATGCGACGGCGCGGTGGACGAGCTGAGCATCAGCCGGGGGACGGATTCGTTGGCGGGAGTGGTTCCGGACGCGCCGGCGACGAAAACGGCTGAAAGCCTTGCGGTCTTCCATTTTGACAACGACGACGAAGTTTACATCGAGCAGCCAGCCTCGTCCTTGCCCGTGTTCTTGCTGGACGACGCCGATGCGCTCAAAGACGGCGGGGCGTGGGAAGTGGTGGCCCGGGCCTATGACAGCCAACTGGCCGAAATCAAACGGGAATCCTACAAGGGCGTCGGCGCGATCAGCCGCGTGGCGAAGCTGGGCGAATTCACCTTAACCAAGGAGCAGGCGCGCTCCACGCCGCTGCTGTTTGTGGTGGAAGTGCGCGAGCACGGTGCCCTGGCGGACCGGACCTTTTACTGGATGAATTTCGAAACGGTGCAAGGCTGCCTGTTCCGCTTGCCGAGGACGGAGCTTGCGATGCAGGCGAAGAAGGGCACGCTGGTGGTCACAAACCAAGGGAAACTGCCGGCGGTGGCGGTGAACGTCAATCTGCCGGGCCACGCGGACACGTTCCTGGCCTCGGATAACTTCTTCTGGCTTGACCCCGGCGAGTCTCGCACGGTTGAAGTGAACAACACGGGTGGCGCGACCGTCGAGGCTTGGAACGCGGATCCTGCGGGCGTGTTGTCACTTCACCATTGATTAATGGCGCTGCCGCTGAGGGTTTGTTTCGAGGCAGGGCTATATTTTAAATCGCATGAGCATTACTAATTCCACCGTTTTCCGGGCGGCAGCCTCCGCTTCCGCGATCCTAATGGCGGTTTCAACCTGCCCTGCGGAAGTCACGCCAGGGAGTTTGCGCTGCGAATACCGCGGGAATCCCATCGGCATGGATGACCGCACGCCGCGCTTGAGCTGGCAGTTGCAGTCGAAGGAGCGCGGGCAAAAGCAGACGGCCTATCGCGTCCTCGCTGCCAGTTCGCCGGAGTTGCTCCAGCGCGGGAAGGGCGACTTGTGGGACACCGGGCGCGTGGAGTCCGAGCAGAGCATCCTGGTGCGCTACGCCGGCAAACCTCTCGTCGCGCGGCAGCAGTGCTTCTGGCGGGTAAAGGTGTGGGACGCCGCCGGCCAGGCGAGCGAGTGGTCGCCGGTGGCGAAGTGGGAAATCGGCCTTCCTGACCCGGCGGACTGGCAGGACGCGAGCTGGATCCGCCTTGAAAAGGATTCACGGAATTCGCCGCTCGCAAAGCGCCCGATCCAAATTTATACGATGAAGGAGCCGAGCTTGCTGGAATCGTTCCCCTCGCCGATGTTCCGGACCGAGTTCGAGTTGAAGCCCGGCATCGTCCGAGCCCGCGCCTACGTCTGCGGCTTGGGCTACTCGGAGCTGTATGTCAACGGCGCGCGCGTCGGCGACGCCGTGCTGGACCCCGGCCAGACGACGTATGACGTGCGGGCGTTTTACGTCACGCATGACATTACCGATCAGCTCAAGGCCGGTGGACGGAACGCCGTCGGGTTTATGGTGGGCAATGGGTTCTTCGGACAGAACCATGCCCACGGTTACCCTGCGGATCGTCTCGCCGACGGCCCGCCAGTGGTCATTGCGAAAATTGTGGTGGATTACAGCGACGGCACGAGCCAGACCATCGTCACCGACGGCTCGTGGAAAGCGGCCACAGGCCCGATCCTTTACGATAATGTCTATGGAGGAGAGACCTACGATGCGCGGCTGGAACGACCCGGCTGGGGTCGCGTCGGCTACGACGATTCACAATGGCAGCACGCGCTCGTGGTCAAACCCGTCACGGCCCGCCTGCAGGCGCAGATGATTCCGCCGATTCGTTGCACCAAGACCATCGGGCCCACGCGCGTCATCGACTGCGGGAACGGGAGATGGATTTTCGATCTCGGCCAAAACATTGCCGGCTGGGCGCGGATCAAATTGGAGGCCCCCGCGGACACGACCCTCACGCTCAAGTTTGCCGAAGTGCTCGCGCCCGATGGCAAGCACCTCGACCACGCCTCCACGGGCATCATGTATACCGGCCAGGACCAGACGGGAGTTTATGTCTGCAAAGGCGGCGGCGTGGAGACATGGGAGCCGCGGTTTACCTATCATGGCTTCCGCTATGTCGAAGTGGCGGGTTTGCCGGCAGAGCCAGCCAAGGATTTCCTCGTGGGCGTGCATGTCCATACCGATGCGCCGCGTCGCGGGGCGTTTCATTGTTCGGACGAGATGTTGAACCGGATCTACCAGACCTCGCTCTGGACCATCGAAGACAACATGCACAGTGTGATGGAGGACTGCCCGCACCGCGAGAAATGCGCCTGGCTCGGCGACGCCCACGCCGTCGCCGAGACGACGATCTTCAACTACGACATGGCGCAGCTCTGGACCAAGTTCGTGGACGACATCGAGACCGTGCTGGGCCGGGGCGGAGAGACCTATTTTGGCCAGAAGGCCACGCCCGGGATCCCCTGCGACATCGCCGTGGGCCGGCGGCTTGGTCAGGAGGCGCGGCCTGACTGGGGTTCGGCCTACGTTCTGCTGCCCTGGTATCTGCAAACCTACTACGGAGACACGGAGGTTTTCACGCGGCACTACGGACATTTGCGGCGGTGGATTGATTATGTGAAGGGCCTGCGCGAGGACGGCATCGTGGTGCGTGGCTATGGTGATTGGTGTCCGCCCGTCGGCAACGAAAAGATTGAATGTCCGGTTCCGCTCACGTCCACCGCCTTTTATTATGGCACGCTGCGCATCATGGCGGACTTCGCGCGGCAACTCGGCAAGACCGCAGATACGGAGTATTTCACGAACCTCGCCGCGGAGACGAAAACCGCGTTCAACAAGAAGTTTTTCAACGCGGCGACAGGCGGCTATGGCTCTCAAACTGCCGATGCCATGGCATTACGCTTTGATTTGCCGCCGGACGGTCAAACCGAGTCGGTTGCGAAGTCGCTCGCGCGCGAGGTGACCGACAAACACAAAGGGCATGCCATGGTTGGCATCCACGGCGGGCGACCGCTTTTCACGCAACTGGCGGAGCATGGCTACGACGAACTCGCCATCACCGCGCTCAAGCAGGACCAGTGGCCGGGTCACGCCTACACCATCAATCAGGGCTTCACCACCTGGCCCGAGATCGCCAACGAGGTGAAGGCCGGAGAACGGATCTTCCATTCGCTGAATCATCCCATGCACAGCGGATTCGCGGCCTGGTTCCACGAGAGCGTCGCGGGCATTCGTCCCGCTGCGCCGGGCTTCAAGCAAATCCACCTCAAGCCTCATGGATTCCGTCAACTCGAACAAGCGCAAGCGTGGCACGACTCGCCTTACGGCAGAATTGAAAGTGCCTGGCAATGCCGGCACGGCGCTTTCGAGTGGGCGATCCGCGTCCCACCAAACACCACCGCTACCGCCTGGCTGCCAGCGGCCTCAGCCGATTCGGCAAGCGAAGGCGGAAAACCCCTGTCCCGCGCGGCGGGCGTTCGCATTCTCCGACAGGAAGGTGATCGAGTTGTGCTGGCCCTGGAGTCGGGCAACTATCAGTTCAAATCGAATCTCACCGGGCAATAAAAGTGAACCTCAGTCTTCGACCTGGCCTATCTGCCGGGTCACTCGGTCACCGCGTTGCTGGCGATGACCTCGCGATACCACCGTGCGCTGAGCTTGGGGGTGCGGCGCTGGGTCGGGTAGTCCACGCGGACGATCCCGAAGCGGGGCCGGTAGCCCGCGCCCCATTCAAAATTGTCAAACAGGCTCCAGATGAAATAGCCGCGCACGTCGATCCCGCTGCGGATCGAACGGTGCAGTTCGATGAGGTGCCGGCGCAGGTAGTGGATGCGATCCCGGTCCTCCACAAAGCCATCCGCGTCCGGTTCATCAGCCATGGCACACCCATTCTCGGTGATGTAGACGGGTAGGTTTCCGGTGGCCTCGGCGACGCGCCGCAGAACCTCACCCAGTCCCTGGGGATAGATGCCCCAGTCGAGGCTGGTGTGACCGAGCGCGGGCAGCGTGCGCATTTTCATGGACGATTTGAGCAACCCTCCATCCTCGCTGTGGCTCACCTCTTCCGTGAGGCCGGAGTTTACCCCGAGCCCGGCGTTCACCCGGCGCGGCCCCTGCTCGAGGTGGCTCACCTCTTGCGTGAAGTAATAGTTCAGCCCTAGGAAATCGAGGGGTTGGTTGATTTGAGCGAGGTCGCCCCCGGCGATCTGCGGGCGCAGCGGCCCGAGCCATTCCATGAGGTAGTCTGGGTAGCGGCCGAGGAAGATCGGGTCGAAAAAGATTCCCTGCGCGTTCTCTCGCGTCCGTTGGCAGGCCAGCACGTCGGCTTCCGAGGATGTGGCGGGCACCATGCCGTGCAAGTCCAGCACGATGCCGATTTTCCCGGGATAAGAACCCTGGCGGAAAACCTGCACCGCTTTGCCGTGGGCAAGATTCAACGTGTGCGCCGCCTGATAGGAGGCTTTGTCGTCGTTCATTCCAGGGGGCACAAAGCCCGCACCCCAGCCGAGAATGGAGGGGACGATCGGCTCGTTGTGCGTGGCCCACATCGCCACGCGGTCGCCGAGCCGATCGAAGACCACGCGGGCATACTCGGCAAACCAGTCGGCGCACTCGCGGACGGGCCAGCCGCCGCGGTCCTGCAGGGCCTGGGGCAAGTCCCAGTGGTGCAGCGTCACGTTGGCGGCGATCCCGGCCCGGCCCAGTTCATCCACCAGCCGGTCGTAAAAATCGAGACCGCGCTCGTTCACTTTGCCTTGTCCTTCGGGAATGACACGCGACCAGGAAACGGAGAAACGATAGGCGTTCAGGCCGAGTTCCTTCATCAGGGCGACGTCGGCGGGCATGCGGTGGTAGTGGTCGCAGGCCACGTCTCCCGTTTCGCCTCTTTCGATCTTGCCCGGTTGACGGACAAAACGGTCCCAGACGCTCTCGCCCTTGCCGTCTTCATCCCATGCGCCCTCGATCTGATACGCGGCAGTGGCGCAGCCCCAGAGAAATCCCGGGGGAAACTCGTGAATAATTTTATCGTTTTTTGACATGGGTTCAGTGGTGGTTGTGAACGACCCATAGCCGGTTAGCAGAACGCCCGCCTTGATGCCAGCGCCGGATATCACCGGAGCCGTGCCATGCGATGATACGCCTGCGGCTTCGCTGCCCTGGAAGGGATGACGCCTGAACACTGGTTTATGGCACCCGCTCCAAGGCGTCGCCCGCCGGTGTCGTGGATAATGGTAGGCATGACAAAGCTGAATGCCATGATATTTCGATTCCCGCTTCCCGCGATTGCGCTGCTGTTCCTCTCTGCGCTTCCCGCGGCAGCCGAGCCGCCACCGCCGGTCAAGACGGAGTTCTCGCCCATCGAATATGGCGCCCGCTTCGACGGCGTGACCGACGACACCGAGGCATGGAAACGCGCCATCGCCCAGGCCTTGCAGGCCAACTACGGCGCAGCGATCACGGTGCCGGCCGGTCGGAGCCTCGTCAGGGAAACCCTGCGGATCCCGCTCACGGGGAACAAGGCGATTGCCATCCGCGGCATGGGTGCGGACGTGAGCGAGATCGTATGGACCGAACCGGTGGATGGGATCACGGTCAGTTTCAAGGATCACGCTTCCCATGCGCGCGATGCCTTCGCAACCGGCGGGAAATTCAGCTTCGAAGGCGTGTCGTTGATCCATGGCGCGCCGTTCACCAAGCTCGTCACCAGCGCCGGCACGCCGTCGGGGAACACGCTGCATTTCGCATCCACGAAGGGGCTGGCGGTCGGGATGTATGTCAGCAGCCATGTCAATAAGGCGAAGATTTCCGCGTCGGCCGCCATCACCGCTGTCACCGACACTTCGGTGACGCTTTCTGAGGACGTGACGGGCGAAGTTCCCGCCGGAACGGAACTCGTCTTCTTTCACATCGCGAACTCCGCACTGAGGATCAACGGCGATTCCAACCAGCGCTTCGGCGTGGAATCCCCGGAACTCTATATCCGCGATACCAGCATCCACGGATTTTCCGGCGGCGACTTGTTCACGCCTGGAGGGAGCTGGCTCAATGGCATCGTCTGCAACAACCAGACCGTCATCCGGATCGATGGCGCGTATATCACCTTTTCGCGATGCGGCACCGTCGGCACCGGGATCCTCATCCAGGGCGAGTATCCGACGCATCTTTCCGACGACCATCACCTCACCAACATCAAGGTCCTGTTTGGCGACGTCGGGATCAATTTGGGGAACGGCAACCCCGGGTTTGAAGGATTGTTTGTCGAAAACAGCAGCCTCGTGGGGTGCGAGCGCTACGGCATCTGGGCACACACCAGCAACAGCATCACCGACGAGCTCACCGTCACGGGGTGTCACATCAATGCCGGCCGTGCTGCGTTCAAGGTCAACGGCATGACCCAGGTCGGGCTTGCCAACAACTTCGTCATTGTCGGTTGCGGGGCGGGGCATGGCGCGGAGGCGGTGGGGTTCGATTTCAAGAACGTTGCCTGTTTCACCCTCACCGGAAACCTTCTCCAATTCGATCCGAAGAATGCCGGCGGCGGCTGGGGCGTCATTGTTGACAACGACGCAGGCTGGGGTGACAAAACCTGGTCATCGGTAATCGGTCACAACAGTTTTATGACCCCGCGGACGGGCGGGATGGCGTTCCGGAACCATGCGGCCAATATCCTGGTCAACGGCAACTCCATTGTCACGGCCGGCAAACCGGTCGAAGTGGCCGAAACCGCCAAGGTGAACGTCGGCATCAACCAGATCAACGGGGAGATGGTGGGCGGCTTTGAAAAGAAATAGGAGGGACGCGCCTGTAATATACCCGAAAACCGGGTTGGCACTTTGACACTATCAATTGGCACATGCTTCAAGGTGCCCGTCCGCCGGGAGAGCTAAGTTTGTCTCAATGAAAAACTTCTTTACCGCTTGGTTCATTGTTGCCTCGGCCTTTTCCGCATCGCATTGCCTCGGGCAGTTGGAGGATGCGAAGCAGGACTTTTCCGCACCGGTGCAGTGGGGTCCCGGTTCCCTCATGATGCAATGGGGCGCGACTCCGGGCCAGTTGCGGATGAAGGGAGACGAGGGGATGTCGGACAAAAGCGGGGAGTATTTCGCGGTGATCAAGGCGGGCGAATGGCAACCTGTCGAAAGCGAAACCAATCCTTACGTTCGCACCATCGTCAGTCGCGTGGCCTGGCCTCTGGGATTCATCACCGACAAGGACGTGGGAAAAACCGTCAAGTTCAGCGGGCTGTTCGGATGGTATGGGGGTGAACTGGAACGCGGCAACGACCTCTCCCTTTCCTGCGACTTCTTCCTGGGGGATACTCTCGCGCAAGGATTGGAGAACGGGCAGGATTTCGAGTTCGGGTCGGTCCGGGAAAGGGAGTGGGTGATCGGGTCGGTCCCGGAAAAAGAGTGGGCGAAGATCTCCATCAGCTACAAGATCCGCCGCGAGGACATCGGCCAGGATTTGCGGTTCTCGGTCCAGGTCCGGTCCAGAAGCGAGGCACCCGGTTTGCCCGTCCTCGCGACTGCGGACTGGAAGGTGACGGTCACCCCGTGACCCGGGGCGCTGCTCTTTTCGGGGTCAACCGCTTTGACGCTCACCTTCAACGGGGCTGGCAGTGCAATGGACTGGAGCGACGGGCTGTGGGGTGCGAGCAGAACCGGTAAAGTGCAGAACCATTGCTTTTATGAACGCCACTAAACCTCTTGCTTTTTTGGCCTCCGTTTCGAGGCGCGAACCGGCCGGGAGTGCTGAGCTATGGCGTTATGAAGTGCTTCTTTGTCGTTTGCGCTACTAGTGTTTCTGTTCCGCCTGCACCACGATGAAACCCCTCCTCCTTGTCCTTCTCGGTCTCTTGGGAATACGAGCGGCGGTTGCCGCTGAAAGCGCCGTTGAGTTCAAAAAGCTCCCGACCGAAGCCTGGTCGGCGGTCATTCCCGCCGACAAGAAGCTTTCCCCGGAATGGGAGAGATCGTTGTTCGAGCGAGGCACCCCGAGAAGTTACAAAGGCGATGCCCTGATGAACATCGGGATGCCGGTCGGCGGCATCACCACCGGCGGCCTGGTCTATCTCGGCGGCGACGGGAAGCTCTGGAACTGGGACATTTTCAACCGGCCGCTCAATGGCGTAAAACCGCGCCAGATCCAATACAAGAATCGTTCATGGCACGGGCTTCCCAAGGGGCTCGGTGCCTGGCAGGGCGGCAACTATGTCGAGCCGGTGAGGGACCAGCCATCCCCGTTCGCGCAGGGCTTCGCGCTCAAAGTCACCGTTGACGGCAAGGAACAGGTCCGCACCCTTGACCGCAAGGGCTGGAAAGACGTTGTTTTCACCGGCGCCTATCCCTTCGGTATAGTTAGCTACTCCGACCCGGACTGCCCGGTTAAAGTGACCCTGGAAGGTTACTCGCCGTTCAGCCCGCTGAACTACGACGACTCAAGCTATCCCGCCATCATCATGAGTTACCGCGTGGAAAACACCGGCACGAAGCCGGTGGAAGTCGAGATCGGCGGATGGCTGGAAAACCCGGTGCTCATCGACACCATCGGCAACTTTCCCGGCCTCCTGCGCACCAACTCGGTGACCTCGTCTAACGGAACAGTCATGCTGGTGAGCCGGGCGGAATATCCAGCGGAGCGGAAATCCAATCGCCCGGACATCGTGTTCGAGGATTTCGAGAAACCGGCGTATGACGGCTGGGAGGTCGAGGGCACGGCTTTCGGCAAGGGACCCGTCGCCAAACAGAATATGCCCGCCCATGTGGGCGAAACCGGCATGATGGGCGACCGCGCGGTCAACTCGCATGGCTCGGCTCCGGGGGATCCTGCCGTGCCGCCCGACCCCCCGACCGACTCGCGCCTCCGCGATGCGGCGACCGGCAAACTCGTCAGCAAACCGTTCACCATCGAACGCAACTTCATCACCTTCCTGATCGGCGGCGGCGCACACGCCGAAACCGCCGTCCGGCTGCTGGTGGACGGACAGGTCGTGCAAAGCGTCAGCGGCCCTAACAGCAGCAAAATGCGCGAGGCATCTTTTGATGTCACCGCGCTCGCCGGCCGGACCGCAAGGAATCACCAAACCGAGGCTACTCATTCAACCGATGCATAACAACAGCACTTTGAAGCTAAATTTGATCGCTCCGATGATTATTGTTTTGGCGATCATGAACGCATATTCGAGGGAGAGCCGGACTTTGACCGATGACTGGCGCTTTCAAAAAGGTGATGTGACAGGCGCCGCGGAAGCGGGATTCTCCGAAAGCGGATGGCAGCCGATCACCGTGCCGCACTGCTGGGGTTGGGACGAGGCCCAGGTCACCAAGAACTACTATCGCGGCCCGGGCTGGTATCGGCGTGAACTGAAATTGCAACCTGAAAACGGCAAGCGCTATTTCCTGCGTTTCGAGGCGGCTGGATCGGTGGCGGATGTGTTTCTCAACGGCCGGAAGCTCGGACAACACCGTGGCGGCTTCAGCGCGTTCTGTTATGAAATCACCGGTGCGCTGGACGCGGCCGGAGAAAACACATTGGCCGTCCGCGTTAGCAATGCTCCCGAACCGGACATCGCGCCCTTGGCCGGCGACTTTTGCGTGTTTGGCGGGCTCTATCGCCCGGTGAATCTGCTGATGACCGACGAGGTGTGCTTCACACCGGTTGATCACGCCTCGCCCGGGGTGGCCTGGCTGCAGAGCCAAGTTTCGGACGAAGAGGCTGTTATCGACGTGACGGCGCATGTTTCCAATGGCGGCAAGACCGCGGCAGAACGCACGCTGACGGTGAAGCTGTTGGATGCCCAGGGCAAGGTCGCCGTGCAGGAGTCGCGCCAGGTTTACATCGAGCCCGGCATCACTCCGCCCTATCGGATGCGGCTCAAATTGCCGAAGCCACACCTTTGGAGTGGCCGTGCCGATCCCTATCTTTACCGGGCGGTGGCGGAGATTTCGGACAAGGGGGAAGTCCGCGATTCCGTCGAGCAGCGGATTGGCCTGCGCTCCTGTCGTATCGATCCGGACAAGGGATTCTTCCTCAGCGGAAAACCGTATCGAATTCGCGGAGTGTGCCGCCACCAGGACGTCTGGAATAAAGGCTGGGCGCTGAGCCGCGCCGATCATGAGCGGGACCTGGCGTTGATCTTGGAAATGGGGGCGAACGCCGTGCGTTGCGCGCACTACCAGCACAGCGATGATTTCTATTCGATGTGCGATGCTGCCGGCCTGCTGGTGTGGGCGGAGATTCCGCTGGTGCTTTACATCACGCCCGGCCCGGAGTTTTCAGAAACCACGCGCGGCCAGCTCATCGACCTCATCCGCCAGAACGTGAACCACCCTTCGATTTTCGTCTGGGGACTCTTCAACGAGCTCCAACCCACGACCCCGGACACCCATGAAATCATGCAGGATCTGCGGATCGTCGCCAACGGCGAGGATCCCACGCGGCCGACGACTGCCGCGCAGGATTCCAATGCATGGGATGCTGAAAAAATCTTGCCGCGCCCCACCGATCCGAGGGTCTATCTGAAGCGGCCGGAACTGCCTAAAATCCCAGACCTGCTGGGCTGGAATCTCTATCCGGGCTGGTATTTCGGCACTCCGGAAGACGCCGGGCCGATGTTCGACCAGATTCGTTTCACGAGCCGCAGCGGTGGCATCTGCATCAGCGAATATGGCGCCGGGGCGAATCCCTTCCACCACGAGGAAAACTGCAAGCAACCGCTCAAAACCGCCGGTGAGTGGCATCCGGAGGAGTGGCAGAACATCGTTCACGAGAAGGCCTGGGCGGCCATTGAGGAGCGCCCGTTCATTTGGGGAAGTTTCGTCTGGAACATGTTCGACTTCGTGTCTGCCGGTCGCGACGAAGGCGGTGTGCTGTGCCGCAACGACAAGGGCCTCGTGACCAGTGACCGCAAGCTGAAGAAGGACGCTTTCTATTTCTACAAGGCCAGCTGGGGTGACCAGCCGGTTGTCTACATCACCAGTCGCCGCTTCACCGAACGGACCGGCAATGTCACGGATGTGAAGATTTACTCCAATGCGGAAACGGTGGCGTTGTCCGTGAACGGCAAGCCGCTCGGCAAGGCGAGCAGCGACGACAAAAACATTTTCATCTGGAAAGGCGTGTCTCTGGCATCCGGCGCGAATCGGATCACCGCGAAGGCTCGATTCGGCGACAGGGAATTGAGCGATGAATGCACCTGGAACACCCCCTGACACCATCTCTCGGAGATAATCAGACGATAATCGACCGGCTCAAAACAGGGGGCGCAGGCGTCCCGCCTGTGAAAGACGCGCGCCTGCGTGCGTGCTCGGGCTGGCGTCCCGCCGACACGATTTTTCGGCGGGACGCCGAAAACCACCCGAGACGGGTATGCTCCCCGGAAAGCCGTGGTTCGCACGCCCATTTTTAATGCGTTTGCCCTGCACCTGCGCCCGCGACGGATTCGCATCGAAGCGGCGCCGCCGGCTGCGGCATCACGCCCGGGAGCCGGCGCGCGATGGCGCTATTTCAAAGATATATGGCCCGTGATTGAAGGTATGAAAATCCCTCTTGATCCATAGTCATCCTCAGTTGGAAACCATACCTTGCCGTTGACGAGGAAATTAAACGCAGAACCCCAAAACCACTCCCTTATGAAAAACATGATTCACACTTCACGAGTTGCAACCTTGCTCTCAGCCATAGGCATCTCCATCCTTCTGTCTGGGCTTCTCGCGCCGCAATTGGCCCAGGCGGCCACCGGCACTTGGACCGGTGCCGGCGGCGCGACGTGGGACATCAACGCCACCAACTGGTCCGGCGTGAGTGGAACCCCGTGGGACAGCACCAACGGTTCTGGAAACACCGCCCTGTTCAGCGGGGCAGCGACCCCGACTGTCAGCGGCACGGTTTACGCCAACACCATCACCATTGACGCCTTGACGACCATCACCGGCGGCACCATCACGCTGGCAGGTTCCAGCCCGACGATCAATGGCTCCAATACCGGAATCAACATCATCTACTCCGTTCTCGCCGGCACCAACGGCCTGATCAAGAGCGGCGCGGGCACGGTATACCTCGACCCGGGAAATGGATTCGCTACCAACACCTTCAGCGGCAACATCACGATCAATGGCGGGAATCTGATCTCGGTTCGGTCCACTTCCTTGGGTGACGGGGCCGGGGCGATCACAATCAATACCGGTGGTATTTTGAATGTGGACTGGAGCACGGTCACGCGCACCGGGCTTATTACCGTGAATGGTGGAACCCTGAGAACGCAAGGTGGGTCTCCACAGTTGATCAACAATGGGGCCGGCTTTGTGCTTGAAAATGCTGGGGTTATAACCACCAGCCTGGCTGGCTCCGGCGGCCTGACGGTCAATGGCGCGCGGAGTTATCTTTGGTCGGCTAATACCTACACCGGCGCGACGGTGATCAATGCAGGCGGCGACTTGGCCTTGATGGGAGGGGGCGCTCTTCCCACCAATACGGCGCTGGAACTTTCGGGGAACTTGCTCGCAGGCAACCAGAACAATACGGTCGGCGGTTTGACCGGTGCGAGCACGGGAAGGCTCATCGGAGACGCCTCCAAAACATTCACGGTGAACAAGACTTCCGGCACCGACACCTACGGCGGCACCATTGAGGCCATGTCGACCTTCATCAAGGATGGCGCAGGCACCCTGAGTCTTACCAACGCGAACAACAACATCAGCTTCCCTGGCAATTTGACCGTCAGCAACGGCGTGCTGGAACTGGGCGGGGCGGGGAGATTTAACGCCGGCAGCTACAGCGGTGCGGTTTCGCTGAGCAGCTCTTCGTCGGTCCTGGGGATCGCCACCTCGGCCAACCAGACGCTTTCGGGAGCAATCAGCGGCAGCGGCAGCCTGACCAAGAGCGGCACCGGCACCCTCACCCTTTCCGGTTCCAACAGCTACGCGGGCGGCACGACGGTCAACAACGGGACGCTGACCGCATCGCATGCCAACGCTTTGGGCGACGCGGCGGGAGCGGTCACGGTGAACAGCGGCGGGCTGCTGAATGTGAACGCGAACATGACGCGCACCGGCACGGTGACCGTGAACGGGGGAGATCTGGGGACCGGCAACAGCTCGACGCTCACCATCAACGGGGGTGGATTTGTGCTCACGGGAAGCTACGCATCTGCCGGGGGGGTGGTGCTGGCCGGTTCCAGCGGGTTGACGGCCTCTTCGGCTGATGCCCGTCTCTGGGAGCAGGCCACTTACTCCGGGGCCACCACGGTCACCAGCGGCACATTGAGAATCTGCGGCGTCGGCGGGATCCCGACCAACAGCGCCGTCTCTATCGCCTCCGGGGCGGCGGTCAACCTGACCAGCTTTTTTGCCCCCACCGGCATCAACCGCACGATCGGTGGTCTGACCGGTGCGGGCGTGCTCTATGGCGTCAACGGGACGGTGACGGTTAACAAGACTTCCGGCACCGACACCTTCAGCGGCGATATCCAAGGCGGGCAGGGCTTGATCAAGGATGGTGCGGGCACGCTGGCACTCTCCGGCACCAACACCTACACCGGCACGACCACCATCACCGCCGGAACGCTGCTCCTCAACGGCTCCACGGCAGCAGCCAGCGCGCTCACCGTGCAAACCGGCGGCACGCTCGGCGGCAACGGCACGGTCCGCGGATCTGTCACGGTCAACGCCGGCGGCACCCTCAGCCCCGGCAACTCCCCCGGCGTGCTGACGGTCAACGGCACGCTGACATTGGCGGGAAACACGCTGATGGAAGTTGCGACGGGAACCCGTGGAACGAACTTTGACGGGATCAATATCGGCGATGGCCAGTTGCTGACCTACGGCGGCAATCTGACATTGAACATCGGAGCTGTTATTGCCGAAGGAACCTACGACCTCTTCTCCTCCGTGACGACCCTCACCCCGCTCACCAAGACCGGGAACTTCGCCGGCATCAACCTGACCGGCGGGATTTACGCTGTCACATGGGGGCAGTCTGGAGATATCTGGACCTCCTCATTTAACAACGGGCGCAGCTTCACCTTCAGCCAGGTCACGGGGGACCTCACCGTCGTCCCCGAGCCCGCGACTTGGGCGCTCCTGGCCTTCAGCTTGACGACCGTCGTGGTCCTGCGCCGCAGGAATCGACTGGGGTAAGTGGGGTTGTTTGGAGGTTGGCCCACTATACGCCTATACCCTACCCCGTTGACCGCTTCCCGACTCCTCGCAACGGTCTGGCTCAATGCCGCAGCTTGCCTTGGCCAAAACGCGACGGAAAAACAACCGGCGTCAATGCCCCCGTTGCCCGAGGGCCGGTTCGGCAAAGCCTCAGGGCTCCTGAATCCCATGGAAAGAATCGGGAGCCCTACGGGCTGAAAAAGGAGGCGTAGGGAAGTTCCTGGGAATGGGGTTTCGGTGGCGTTGAGTTCGGCGCAGAGGTGCTGGAGGGCGGCGTCATGGATGGGGCTGCTCAGGGCGTGCAGGCGAACAGTGAGGGTTTGAGCCGATGGGGCGGGGATGAGATCGGCGGCAGAGCGCGGGATTTGGCGCACGAGCGAGCGGGCGTCGTGTGGTGGTTTTGCGCGATTGTTTGTCGGTTTCGAGTTGCACTTCCTTGGCTTTGATCTCCAGGAGGAGCGCTCCGGTTTCCCTCTCGAAACGCCGCGCCTTTTCCTCGTCGGCCTTCATGGGCAGGGTGCGCGAAACGAGTTGGGACTGCAGGTTTTTGAGCTTGGCCGACTCGCGGCGCACCGCCTGATCGAGCTTGCGCCAAGCGGGATTGACGACCTTGGTGGCGTCAGGAAGAGGGGCCGTCCCATATTCGATCATACGATCTGGTGCTAAAAACAGAGTTGAAGGTTGATTGATGAGAGTTGATGGGTCAAACCTAGGCCGCTCGGAGTCCCTCAACCCTCAACCATCATCCTCCCTTTTGGTTAATGGCGCTGCCATCGGGAAAGCTCACCGGATTTCAACGAGTAAGGTTTCACCGGCTTTCAGTTCAACCGGCTGATCCAAGTTGAGGCGGAGTTCGGTGCCGTGGACCGAGGTTTTGGCGGCCAACGGGCGACCGCCTGCTTTCACGGTTGCCTTGGCATCAGTCTTCGCGGCAGGCACCTCGAAAACCAGCTCGCGAAGTTCCAATTGGCCGTATTTGAGTTCGAGGCGCTCGGTTTGGATACCGTCTTTGCGGCTTTGAACAAAGACTCCCCAGCCCTCGGCGGCGGTGAAAAATGAGGTGTGGTCCTCCGGCTGCCATATCGGCTTGAAGGCAATTGACTGTTGCGGTCCATCGTATTGGAAGCCTTGCAATGCCAGCAGGGCCGACCAACTGCTCATGGCGCGTCCGTAGAAATCGCCGCATTCATCCTCGCCCACCGGACTTCCACAGCCGAACACCGTGGACATGTGTTCCATGTGGACCTCCCCTTGCGCGCGCAGGCGACCGTCGTAGCGGTCGTGGATCGCCTTGATGATGTCGAGCCCTTCCGTTACCAGCCCGTATTGGATCATGGCGGCCGCTGCGCCGTATTCGAAGCCGCTCATGACCTCATCGTAATAAAGAACCGTGTTGGCAGGCACGGGGCCGGGATAGTGGAACATCTGCCAACCGGTGTCGCCCTTTCCAAGGAAATCCCGCCACTTCGTGGGGTAGAGGCCTTGCACATCGGTGAAGCGATTTTGTTCGTAAATTTTCTTCAATGCCGACCTTGTGCGCTCCGCGGGGTAGATTTGCCCAAGACCGACTTGATTGGCCCACCACTGGCCAAGGAGCATGTCGATCGAAAGGGCATCCCCCATCACGTGCGCGCCTGGCAAGTTTTCCGTCTTCTCCTTGTAGTAGCCGAGCTTCTCGTCCCACAGTTCCGCGTCCTGTTTCACACGGGCGGTTTGATAGAGAGCGGTGTAGCGCCTGGCCGCCCCGTCATCGCCAACGGTCGCTGCCATGCGCGCGCTGGCTTCAAGCGCAGCGATGTAGAGCGAACCGATCCAGGGCGATGTGCCGGAAATAGCGCAGTCGAGAGTCGTGCCAAACGAGCCTGAGAGCATCCCGTCCTGGTCCTTGTCATGGGTCGCGATGGCATAATCCATCGCCTTGCGCGTCTTCTCCCATACCCCTTTGAGAAAGGAATCGTCGGTCGACAGGAGATGTTCCCGATAAATGCCAAGGATCGTGCCAAAATGCCCGTCCATCGCATTGAACTTGTCCCCGTCGCGGGCGGGGAAAAGACCTTCCGGAGACAAGGTCCTCAGATCTTGGATTCTTAACAAGCGGCCGAGTTCCGGGAAAAGACGGGCGTGGCCCTGCGCATAGTGGTAGACATGCTTGGCGTTGCCAAACCAATCTTCCTTGCTGGATGTGCTTTCCCAGAGGCCGAAATAACCGCCCCTTGTCCAAAACGCCGTGGGCGATTTCAACACGGCAATGTTTGAGGAAATTCGGTCGATGACATAGCCGGGCAGATTCGATTCATACAGCGAGGCCTGGTAAAGACGCGTCTTGCGGTCCAACTCGCCGAAATGAGCCGCCACGTATTCATCCACCGCCATGGCGTCGGGCCACCAGTTCTCATACTGGCAACCGCCCTCCGGAAAAAACCAATCGGGGTTGTCTCTCAGGCCAAAAGTGCCATTCGGGAAATGCCAGCTCAGGACAAAAGTCACCGAGCGCTCTTCGCCGGGCTTCAGCTCGAACTCCTTCGCCAGCGCGCCGTCAACCGTTACCCCTGGCTCTTGCGATCCCGCTTCCGGTTTGTCCGAGAAGACAATCTGGTCAACCCCGATATTCCCCCAGCCTTCGGATGAATCGTCCACGATGCGAAGTTGTGCAGTCTGCCCCTCAAATTTTTGAACGGGCAGGCTTTTGCATTCCATCTTGTTGCCATCGTTCCCCGCGACGCTGGCCACCACCTCGCCATCAATCAGAAGCTGCAGGGAGGTCTTCCCTGTATCTTTTCCCCCGGAAATCAGGGCGGTAATGTAGTGGCGCTCAATCTTGAAAGGCCCGGAGGTCAGTGTTCCGGTATGGGCATCGGCGCCCATAAAGTTTTCACCTTGGCGTGCATTGTGGCTGTTAACCAGCCTCTTCCCATGCGCACCCACATTGCCCTGATACGCGGGCATCTTTGAGGCTTCGACAGGCCCATTGCCGAAGGCCGTGCCTGTCGCCGTCCAGTTTTCATAGTTCTCTGACTCGAAATCCTCAAACAACACACTCGCACGCAGATCGGATTCGTCCTTAGCCGGACTGGCGGCTTCCGCCGCACCGGTGATCTGTCCGTTTTCCTCGAAGTCGGCATGCAGCGTCGTGAGGTCTTTCCAATCCGCACTCGAAGTCATGGCGGTCTCGCCCGCAGACAAGGCCATGCTGCCCGCCGCACCGGTCATCTGCAAAACGGTTCGACCGCCGGTTGAAATGATCCGGTTTTTGTTCGTGCCGTATCCCGCGTGTTGCCGATTGTCCGGACCCGTTACTGGATCGCAGCCATTGAAGCCCACCGCATTTTGCTGGGCCGCCAGCAGGCTCACCTGAACCGCCAGTGACCCCGTGTTTTTCACCGTGTAGCGAAAGACAGCGCTGGGAATGGCCGAACTTTTGAGATCCATCGGGATCAGGAAGCTATAGGCCTCCAGCGAGACCGAGACAGGGAGTTTTCCGTCGGCAAAATCATACCAGGCAAACGGAAACGCGCAGCGGAACTTCAAGCTCTGCATCGGCTCGAACGGACCCACCGGCGCGGTCTGCAGGGCGCGAACCACCGTGGAATTTCCCTGGCGCGTGCGGATCGCAAAAAAGCTGTTGGGCACAAATCCGCTCCCGGGGCGCTCCTCGAAGTTGTTAAAGATATGCCACCACCTCCGCTGGGCCTGGCCGTCCAAGCGAATAACCGATCCGCCCAGTGCTCCGACCGGAAAGTCGATCGCCGTTAGGTTCTGGCCTTCAAAGGTGCGTAAGCCGCAGGCCTTCGCATCGACAAAAGCAATGCCGGCCTGCAGGACGATAAGGCCTAGGAGGGCGAATGGGGTTTTGCTCATGGGAGGATAAGATCTTCTGCGGATACCATGAGTATTCTATCACGATTGCCACCGCCTTGAAGCGGGTGCCCATCTGTAGTGTCCACGCGCCATGCCGGAAGGGCTCGGTTGCCCGGAGACATTGCCACGATTCGTCACGGGTTGTTCACGAACTCGGTGAAAATCCGCAGGTAGGAACGGTATTCCTCGATCGAAACGCCGGGCGGCGTCTGGTGGTCGACGCTCGGGATGAAGCCGCCGGATTTCACCAGCGGCCGCAGGCGCTCGAACTCGGCGCGCACCGCGTCCTCGCCGCAGTTCATCACCATTTTGTTGAAGTGGCCCACCATGCGCAGCCCGGGAAAGGCCTCGCGCAGCTTCATCCCGTCGACACCGGCCTGGCGTTCGAGCGGCAGGACTCCGGCCACCCCGGTGTCCAACAGCCAAGGCACCATCTGGGTGACATCGCCGTCGGTATCAACGATGAGCATGATGTCGTGCTCGCGGAGTTCCGCGATCAGGCGGCGGTAATAGGGGGCGAGGAATTCGTCGAAGGTGGCCTTTGAAATCATCGGGCCGTGGTTGTAGCTCATGTCCTCGGCCAGGGTCATGAAGGTGGGCACGCAGACCTTGGTCATTTGCCGCACCAGACCGAGGTTGAACTCCAACAAGTCCTGGTTGATCGCGTGGACAAGTTCCGGTTGGTCGTAGAAGGCGTAGCTGAGCCGCTCGATGTTCATCAAGGTGCGGGGACACCAGAAAAAACCCTCGAGGGTGCTCCACACGACCGCCTCGCCGCGGGCCTGCCGTTCGCCCCAGGGGCGCATGGTCTCAATCGCCCTGCCGTGGTCGGGGAACAGGGCCGGCCTGATTCGCCGGTAATCGTCCATCGTTTCGACCGCTCCCTCGACGTGGTGCTGGGTCGCTTCGATCGTCGCCTCGGTCGTGCTGAACCAGAATTGCTGGTAGGGGTCGAGGCCGAAGAAGGCGGAAATGTCGAAGACCTGGTGACAGGCGAGATCCTGCGGCAGACCTTCGCCGTGCCAGCGCTTGATCGTCTTGTCCCACCACATCGCCCACTCCCACATCGGCAGCCGGTCGACCGGTTGGAAATTCATCACCGCCCGGAATCTTTCCACGTGGTTCATATCTTGACGCTTTTTCATATCTTGATGCTCCTACTTCTTTTCAAGCCCGGTGACCATCTCCCCGTTGATCTGGTTGATGCCGACGTTCACCTTGGCGGTTCCGGCCACTTCGACCGGTTTGCCGGCCGTGACAATGGAATTGCCGTTGACCAGAATATTGGTCGCATGGTTGCGGAACGAGAGTCCTCCCGTGGGCGGGTTGAAAATGGAATTGTTGGCGATCACCGCGGGAATCGTCCGTCCGCCCCATTTCTCGTCGCAGTCCACGATGATCCCCCAGCCTCCCGCGGGATTGGCGGGGTTGAAGTTGAACAGGTTGCCGGTGATGGTCATGGACGCTGTGTTCTTGAAATCGAAGCCGACGGCCAGCGGGCGCGGGCTTGGGGAATGGCCGGCGATGATGTAGTTGTTGCACAGACCGACTTCCAGTATGCCATTCGTTTTAATGGCCGCTTCGCCGGCGTTGATGTGGCAGCCCGTCACGGTCAGTTGCCCGGAATAACTGCCGCCATTGTCAGCCAGGATTCCGGCGCGCCGGCTTCCCACGATCGTGCTGTTCATGATCATCAAACCTTCGAAATTGGCATCGCCGTTGCAGACCGAGATTCCGACCTCGCCCCACTGGATCCGGACGTTTTCCAGATGGTGATCGGATACCAATCGAGACTTGGACCGATCACCGGAGATGGTGATGCCCGTGCCTACGGGCGAAACGCGTGAGAACCGGATCGCGGTGTCGGTGATCCGCAAGGTGGTCTGGTCTTTCAAGACAATCCCGTCTCGCCAACAGCTGCCAGCGGTCAAAGCGCTGCCACCCGATCCTCCGTGGATGCTGACATCGCTGATCATGAGTTCGGGCGGTTCCACCCCGAGTTGCTGGTTCGACCGACCGCGTATACTCAGGGCCGTGCCGGCATATTGAACAAACACGATTTCGTAGAGCGCCTTATTCTCAGTGGTCAACTCTTCGCCTCTTCTCACCCTTTCCGGCATCGGGCCGGTGGTTTTTTCGGTCAGCTCCACGGTCTTGTCATCGATGATGCGGGCAATCGTGGCGGTCTGGGGGATGTTGGACATCCGCTGGCAGAAACTGTCGATGTGCATGCCTGGCTGCAGTCCCTCGGTGGTGGCCAGATGCAGTTGCGTGCTGCCCGCCGGCACGGGATCGGTGGTGTCGACCTTGACGAAGGGAGTGCCTTGGATCAGCGAGACGCCGGACATCTTGAACTTGGCGCCGGTCCCGCCCTCGTCCCGAGTGGAGGCGGAACCATCGACCAACTCCACGCGAATCCCGTCCACGGGTTTGGTCCAGATGATTTCGCTGATGTCGGCACCCTCACCGTTGATGGCCAGCCCCTCGTTGCCGGTGATCTCAACCACGAGAGTTTCGCTCACCACGCTGCGCCCGGCGGGAACTTTGATCACCGCTCCCCACGGGCCGGAGAGCGCATCTTTGATCGCGCGTTTCCATGCCTCGGTGTCGTCGGTCACGCCGTCGAAGCGCGCGCCATATTCAAGAAGCGAGATGTTGGACTTGGCCGGGGGCTGGGATTCGGCTGCCACGGGCAGCGCAGAGAGGAACACCAGCGCAATCGCACGGAGGGAGTGTCTCGATGTCATCGGATTCGTCTTTGGTTTTTTTTGATGGAATTTGATCCGGCACATCACCGGATCGGGCAGTCCGGCCAAGAAGGGTCAGCAGCGGAACAGCGCTCGGGTCACGGGGTGACCGTCACCTTCCAGTCCGCGGTCGCGAGGACGGGCAAACCGGGGACCTCGTTTCTGGACTGAACCTGGACCAGGAACCGCAAATCCTGGCCGATGTCCTCGCGGCGGATCTTGTAGCTGATGGAGATCTTTTCCCACTCTTTTTCGCGGACCGACCCGAACTCGAAATTCTGCCCGTTCTCCATTCCTTGCACGAGGGTATCCCCAAAGAAAAAGCTGAGAAAACAATAAAGCAAGTGGCAAAAAAGTTTTTCATGCCTGCAAATTTAACTCTCCCGGCGGACGGGTGCCTTGAAGCATGTGCCAATTGATAGCGTCAAAGTGCCAACCCAGCCCGGAGCGCCGCCAAATCAGGCCATGCGGATGCCCGAATGCTCGCAAACACGGGAAGTGATTGCCGGGAGGACTCGATACGACCATCAGTTCCTGTTTCCGGGCCGATGACCTTGCACACCATCCGGCAGCTGCGGAACGTCCGGTGAAATCCGCGACTTTGGATCCTTGAAGTAATAGGGATACCACTTGTCTTCCTGTGGGTTGAGGGGCTTCCTCGGGATTCCGGGCGGCTTCATCTCCGCGTTCCAAGCTGCCAGCTTCAGCTCCAGCGCTTTCGCGATGTCCGCATGCGCGGCGATGACGTTCTTCGTCTCTCCAGGATCGTCCTTGAGATTGAACAGGAGCTTGTAGTCAGCCGCGACGATCATTTTCCAATCTCCGGATCTCACGGCCGTTTGATTCCAGAATCTCCAGAAAATGTCGCGGCCTGGCATCGCAGCGCCGGATTTGGCGAGGTAGGGCAAAAGATTCACGCCATCCAAGTTGGGGTCGGGCGGGAGGTTGGCGGCCGCAATGACCGTGGAAGCCACATCGAGAGCGATCACGGGCTCGCGAAAAACCGTCCCTTTCGAGAGACGTGCCGGCCACGACATGATGAAGGGCACGCGGATTCCGCCCTCCGAAAGCATGCCCTTCTCCCCGCGCGCCGGCTCATTGAGCGAGCCGTCCCACATGCCTTTAGGATCCCATGTCGGCAGAATATCCTCCAGCGTCGAGCCTGTGTGAACGCCCAGAGGAGCGCCGTTATCACTGAGATAGACGATAATGGTGTTGTCGAGCAGGCCCTTCTCCTTCAGCAACCCCGTGATGCGGCCGACACCTTCATCCATCGCGGACATCATCGCCAACGCTGTCCGGCGACGCTCGGGCATGTCGCCGGGAAACCGATCCAGATATTTCTTCGTGGCAATCAGCGGCGTATGCGGCGCGAGGTAGGCCAGGTAAAAGAAGAAAGGCTTTTTGCCCTGGCGGCGGATAAACGAAAAAGCCGCTTCGGTCTGCACATCCAAGTAATAATCCTTCTCGTTTTTCGAATCGGTCTTGATCGCTTCGCCTTGCGGCTTGAGGGATTTCCCGTCGAGCGTGTAATTCGCCCAATAGTCGTACCAGTTACCCCAGAAAAAATCCTCAAAGCCTCGCGAACCGGGGGCAAAGGGAAGTTCAGCCTTCTCTTCCGCAGTCTCGGATCCCCCAAGCGTCACTGTGCTCGGGAAACTCAAATGCCACTTGCCCGCCATGCCAGTGGCATAACCCGCCCGACGGAGACGATCGGCTATCGTCTGCTCACCGAGAGGAAGAGGCAGTTCGGAAATCGAGTCCAGTCCGAACCTTTGCTGGTAGCGCCCGGTCAGCAGCCCAGCCCTTGAAGGCGAGCATTGCGGCGCCGTGACATAGCCGTCGGTGAAGAGAACGCCGCCGCGCGCCAACTGGTCAAGATTCGGCGTCTTGATGTCCTTCCGGAAGTTGTGGAGGCCAAGATCGGCATACCCTTGGTCGTCACTGATGATGACGATGACGTTGGGGCGGGATTCCGCCGACTCACCCGAAGCCGGCGCCGTCAGTCCGGTGGCATGGAAAAAACAGAGGATGGTCGCGGCCAAGACCGCACGATGGGAAATCAAAGTTCGGATGTTCATAGTTACTTGGTGATATAACGGAATCGGAACCGCCCGAGCGGCGCGGTGTCGCCGTCGGTGTAGAACACCGACAGGTCGTCCGGCAGCGGGAGCGCGATGTTGTCCAACCACTTGAAATCGAACTGAACCGGATCGCCTGTTAGACCGAGGACAAGACGCGGCACGGCCATTTGCATCTGATTGCCTTCCACCCGGAACATGATGTCCGCCGCCTTCAGCCAATTCCGGCCGCCGTTGTTCTTCTCCAACACGGCGCCGGCCTTGCCCGGCGGGACGCGGTTGATGATGTAATCGTAGCCGCTCCAGGTGTGATGGGTCGGGTCGCCGGTGCGGATGAGGAGCGTCATCCAGTTCGGGTCGGCCTGCGGCGTGATCGGCTTTTCCGTCCGCACGTAGAAGTAGAGGTAATCCTTGTCGCGGGCCACTTTCATCGACAGCAGGCTGTTGCGGCCCGTTTTGTTGACGTAACGCGGGCCGTCCTGCCCGCGCCAGATTTTTCCGTCGCCCTTGAAAGGCGGGGTGGACGGGGTGACGCGGGTTTTCGGCGCGCGGCCCCACCCGTCATGGTCGCGGTGGATGGTGTTGCCCGTGTGCCCCTGGAAATCCGGGCCGACGTCGTTCCACTGGTCGAAGGACCCGGCGATGTCGATCGTTTTGGGCACTGTGACTTCGGGGATTTCCGGAACGCCCTTGTAGCGGCGGATGTTGGCGATGGCCTGGTAGTAATAGTTATCCCCGAACCCGCCCTTGAGCGGCTCGATGTCGCGGCTGAATTCCTCGTTGAACATGTCGCACAGCGCGTAGTGCACCTGGAAAGAATCGCCCAGTCCGGCGAGCCATTCATTCCAGGAGGTGATCATGATGAACTTCGGATCGAGCTTGAGCGCGCGGTCCCATTGTTCCTGGAAGTTGAGCCCGCGCTGGATGGCGTCGAGGGACGGGTCTTTCGCGCCCTGGTGGAACCCGCGCCCGCGCGCCTCGCCGGTCTGCATCATTTCGAGCGCGCCCGTCTGCCAGTGCATGTTCTGCGCGGGCGAGACATTCATTTGCTCGGCCACGTTGGGGTCCTCGGTGAAACCGTATGTCTGGGGATAGGCGTTCTCCCAATGCCAGGCGTAGGGGGTGTTTTTGTATGGCGGCCTACCCGGCCAGGCCGCTTCCCGAATGGTAAAAAACTCCTTCACCTCTGGATCAGGATTGCTCATGCCCATCAGCAACGGCTTGCCGTCCCACATGAACCAGAGATCCCGGAAGTGCCCCGGCTTGTAGAACTTCTCCAGCAACTCCGTCGAGGTTTTTCCGACGGCGTGCGACGCAAAGAAAAAGAATTTCGGCGGGTGCCCGCCTTCCTTGCGGATCTGGTCCATGACGGTGAGCAGTTGGCGGTAAATGTCCTCGTAGATCTCGCCGTTGCTGGCGTCGAGGGCCAGCGTGTCCACCCCAGCATCGGAAAGCAGTTTCATGTGTCGACGGATGACCCATGGGTCGGTGAGTTTGTAATAACCGAAAAGCGGCTCACCCCAATGCACCAGGTGCCACGTCTTCGGCCCCCGGTGCGGAAAATTCGGGGCCTTTGGTGCGTCGGGATACTCAGCCAAAATTTTCGTCACATCATAAGGCTCATAACTGTATTCGTCGCCGGTCCAGCCGACGTAGTAAATCCCGACGAACCGGTCTTTCTTCGGCGGCCCGACTTCGGCGGCCAGCGGAAGCTCGCGACCCAGCGCATCGGTCGCCGGCCAGGGCAAGCCGGGGTTGATGGAATCCGGGGAGCCGAGGAGCGGCGATGTGGCCAGCACGCATGCCGCCAAAGCAGACAGGCGTTGCTTGAGAGATTGATGACCGGGCATCGTTGAACCTTAGCAGTGCTGCTGCGGCCAACGCCACGACAATGGTGCCAATTGTCTGTGCCGGGGCGACATGAAGCAGCCTCGCCGGAGGCGGATCATGCTCAGTCGGAAACGGTGATCTTCCAGTCGGAAGTCGCGATCACGGGAAGACCTTCGCCCATTTCCTGCTTGGAAAGCACTGTCACCACGATCTTGAGTTCCTCGCCCGCGTCCTCCGGCCTGATCGTGTAGGTGGAAGAAACCTCGCCCCAGTCCTTTTCGTTCACGGACTCGAAGGCGAATTCCTGCTGACCATCGAGAGGCGCAACACCCTTGTCACCGACTAAAAACCCGGTGTGCCTCGCAACGAAAATGTCTTGCACACGTGCCGGCTCGCCGCCTTGCCATCCGAAGAGAGCGCTGAACTTGACCGTCTTGCCCACGTCCTTCGGCCCGATTGTGCCGACGGGCCAAATCGTCTGGCTGACCAGACTGCGGATGTAGGGAACGTCGCCCATGGGCGTCCACAATCCCGCGTCGATCACCGCGAAGTGGTCCCCGCACTTCTTCGACATGCCATCGTCGCCCCTGGACCTGATGGAGGAGGGGCTTTGGTCCCATCGCATTTGACAGGAGCCATAGCCCCAGGGGAGCGGAGAGGAAAAATCCAACGCCGTGCTCGCGATCTGTCCGTGGGATGCGGAGAAAGGAACGACCAACGCGGCCAACAGGGCAAGAATCGGTTTGGTGATGTTCATAAAAGGGTTGAAACAAAAGGCGAGCCCGCTTCGCATAAGCTCTGAATTGGTAATTTATTTGGTAATGTAACGAAACCGGAAACGCCCGAGCGGCGCGGTGTCTCCATCAGTGTAAAGCACCGAAAGGTCGTCCGGCATTTTGATGTTGTCCAGCCACTTGAAGTCGAAGGTCAGCGGGTCAGCCGTCAGCCGCTCGTTGCGGGTTTCCGACATTTTGAACATTGCCGAGCGCGGCACGGCCATCTGCATCTCGTTGCCTTCAACCCTGAACCTGACGTCCGCCGCCCGCAGCCAATTCCAGCCGCCGTTGTTTTTTTCCAGCAGCGCGCCGCCTTTGCCCGGAGGGACACGGTTGACGATGAAGTCGTATCCGTTCCAGGTGTGATTGGCCGGGTTCCCGGTGCGGATGAGCAGCGTCATCCAGTTCGGGTCGGTTGAGGGCGTGATCGGTTTTTCCGTCCGCACATAGAAGTAGACGTTGTTGTGGTCGCGGCACACCTTCATGCAAAGCAGGCTGTTGCGGCCCGTTTTGTTGGTGTAGCGCGGCCCATCCTGCCCGCGCCAGGTGGCCCCGTTGCCCTCGAAGGCCGGGCTCGGGACGGTGATCCGGGTCTTCGGCGCGCGGCCGAACCCGTCGTGATCGCGCGGGATCGTATTGCCCGCGTGCCCCTGGTATTCCGGAGCCACCTCTTTCCACTGGTCGAAGGATCCGTCGATGTCGATGACCCTCTTCTGGCCGCCCGGCGTGAACGAGCCGGCAACAGGGATTTCCGGCACGCCCTTGTAGCGCCGGATGTTGGCGATGGCCTGGTAGTAGAAATTATCCCCGAAGCCTCCTTTCATCGGCTCGATGTCGCGGCTGAACTCCTCGTTGAACGAGTCGCATTGCACCCAGCCGGAGCGCATGGAATGCGTGAGCCCGGCAATCCACTCGTTCCAGGAAGTGATCATGACGAACTTCGGGTCAACCTTGAGCGCGCGGTCCCACTGCTCCTGAAAATTGAGCCCGCGCTGGATGGCTTCGATGGACGGGTCCTGCTTGCCGCCGTGGAAACCGCGTCCGCGCGCCTTGCCGGTGTGCATCAGTTCGCAGGCTCCGGTCTCCCAGTTCATGTTTTGCGCGGGCGAGACGTTGATCTGCTCGGCCACATTGGGATCCGTGGTGAAACCGTAGGCCTGCGGGTAAACGGACTCCCAGTGCCACGCGTAGGGCGTGTTCTTGTAGGGAGGACTGCCGGGCCAGAAGGCGGTGCGCAGGGTGAAATAGTCCCTGACTTCCGGGCCAGCCGCTGCGGGGTCGCAGAGCATCAGCGGTTTCCCCTCCCAGTGGAACCACAGATCATTGAAGCGCCCCGGACGGTAGAACTTTTCCAACAGTTGCCTGGCCATGTTGCCCATGTCCGTGTTGAGCATGAAACAGATCCGCGGGGTGCGCCCGCCCTCCTTGCGGATTTGCAGCAGCACGGGCAGGAACTGGTTGAGCATGTCCTCGTAGATGTCGCCATTGGTCGCGTCCATCACGAGGGTGTCAACCCCGGCATCGGCCAGCAGGTGCATGTGGCGGCGGATGACCCACGGGTCCGTCAGCTTGTAGTAGCCAAACAGCGGTTCGCCCCAGTGCGCCATGTGCCAGGTCTTCGGTCCCGAGTGGCGGAAGCTCGGGGCCGTCTCCATGTCGGGCTGCTCGGCCAGGATCTTCGTCACGTCGTAAGGGCCGTAGCTGAATTCGTCGCCGGTCCATGAAAGGTAAAAGATCCCCATAAACCGGTCCTTTTTCGGCGGCCCGACTTCCGCAGTGAGCGGAAGCTCGCGCCCCAGCGCGTCGGTCGCGGGCCACGGGACGCCCTCGTTGATCGACTCTGGCTTCGCGGCCCCGTCCGCGGCATCCTGGGCACTTCCCCGCGCAGCCATCGCAATGACGGCGGAAAAGATCAACATAGCCCGGCGGATCGGCCGGGATTCCATTGCATGTTTCATAAAATTGGGTCGCCTCTCTCGCTTCCTCTTCACGAGATCGCCAGCGCACGCCGCACCGGGCTGGCAACGGATCCGAAGACCTTCGCGATCGCTTCCAGGTAACCCATGCCGTTCTTCGTGTCCGGCTCGATGTAGCTGCCTTCGGTCCATTCATTCCATGCGTTGATGCTCATGAAGTTCGGGCCCGGGCGGCAGCTCAACCGATCGCGGTAAATCTCCAGCGCCCGGCGGAAGGCCTCGGGGGTGTTGCCGCCGATGCAATTGGAAAAGGTCGATTCCGGCAGAGGCTCCCACACATCCGACTGCAACGTCCGCGGCGAGTTGTCCCAGCCCATGGTGATGTTGGGAAAATACGGGATGTCGTATTCCTCCTCCATGCGGTTCCACGTCTGGAGATACTTGGCCAGCACCTCGTCGAAGGGCGTAAAGGGGGACTTGTTCAGCGCGACATGGTGGATCCAGACATAGCTGGTCACGCTGTCGAAGCCGAGCGCGGCGATGAGTTCCGGCAGGTTTTTGATCACCAGCTCGCCCGGCAGCACCGGCTGGCCCCAGGCCACCGCGTTGAAATGCAGGTCGGGGAAGCCGGCCGCGCGCACCCGCTCGCGGAAACCGTCGATCGCCTTCCGCGTGGCATCCACCGATCCGTGGATGGCGATGAATTTTGCCAGGTCATAGACGGAGAAATAGGGACAGCCTTCCACCAGGAGATAGGAGGGATGGGAAAAGTAACGGTCGATGATGAGGTCCGTGATGGTGCGGAACATTCGCGGGGAGACCTGCCCCGGATAGAGCAACTCCTTGCCGAAGCTGCGGCTCATCGGGTGGATGTTGATCCAGTCGTGGTTCGCCCACATCAGGCCGAACTCGATCCGGTCCACATTGGCCGCCTTGAGGAATCCCTGTTCCAGGCAGCGCTCCAGATACGGGCCGTCCTCGTAGTGATACCAGTCGAAGATGAAGTGATCGATGCCGTGGTCGGCCGCCGCGCCGATCTTCCGTTCCATGACCGAAGGATCCGCCTCGTCCTCGTGACCCCAGAGCGGGACCTTCGGCTGCTGGTGATCCGGGAAGCGGGGCATCGCGAGTTTGACCAGCTGCCACTCGGTCCAGCCGGGACCATGGACCTTCTCGTTGCGGGGATCAACGTGGTAATTCGGGAAATAGTAACAGCCGACCCGCGTGCGATCCTTGGATGTGTGGAATTTGTTCATTCGCTTATTTTTGGTTTACTCACGCCCCCAACCTACCGGAACCCGCAGCCAGACACCTTGAAAATCGCGCCGTAAATCCGTGCGATAATGCCATCGGTCGGGTGTGCCGGACACCATCGGGGAAGGCCGATTTGCCGGGCATAAGGGATCTGAATTCCTTGAATGGTGACTGTCCGTGCATTCTGATTGGCATCGGCTGCGACGAGGGATTTTGCCCCGCCAAGCTGGTATCCTGCGCATTTCCCGCACCTTGACCGGCAAGCCAAAAATCTTGAAATCAACGCCGGTCTTCAGCCGACCTGCCCGTCGCGCTTGAACTGGCTGGGTGAAATGCCGAATTCCTTGTGGTAAAGGGCGCTGAAGTAATTGCTGTCGCCGAACCCGCAGGCGAACGCCGCCTCGGTGACGTTGGCGTTGGTGGTCAGAAGCATCGAAGCCGCTTTGTTCAGCCGCACTTTCTTGAGGTATTCCATCGGCCTCACGCCGACCGCCTTCTCGAAAAGCCGGAAAAAGTGCCGTCGCGACACGTGACTGCGCGCGGCGATGTCGTCAATTGTGATCGGCTCGGCGAAGTGCGCATTGATGAACTCCAGCGCGCGGCCGATCCTGATGTCGGGCGCGGCGCCGCCCGGAGGCGTCCAGGGCAGGCAGTGCCGCCGCAGCAGCGTGATCAAAAGCAGGAAATAGGCGCACACCGCGACACGCGCCTCCGCGCTGAGGTTCCCCAGCTCGGCTTCCATGCGCTGCACCAGGTCCATCGCCCTTGCAAACTCGGAGGATCCAAGGTGCAGGCATTCCCCGGGTGTCTCCCCGGGCTTCCATCGCGGCCCCACCTCAAACAGCGCGTCGTGGCTCATCCAGTCATCGAGCAGGGGGTGGAGGGATCCGATGTAAGCCGGGTCAAACGCGATGTTGACGACGTCCAGGGAGGATGTTTCCTGGTAGGCGTGCTTCTGGTCGCGGGCGATCACGAAAACGTCACCCGCCCGGATCGGCAGCGTCTTGGGCCCGAACGCCATCAGGCCGCTGCCGCTGGTCACGATCACGATCTCCCAAAACTCGTGGCGATGGGACGGATACGCCGGGTGATCGGTCGCACGCACGACCGCCAAGGGAGGGGTGTGGCCTTTCGGCAGGTCCGCCCAGCGCAGCATGTGCAGCCGCGCCACGCGCCGCAGCAGATAATCGGCTTTGTTGATCCGGTTACTGACTGTTCGCTCTGGGCGGTTCATGAAATGACGAAGAAGGGACAGGCGCGGACTCGATTCATTAATCGGATGGCTCAAGTATCCCGTTTCGCGTCATGCTGCAATACCTATCTCAACATAGCAATCTTACCCGGGAATAATCTCGCGCGGGATGGAATGGTATTTGCCCGGATTGGCCGCAATCAGACGATCCGTTTAGAGGTCCAGAAGATGTTGCAGTTTCTCCCTGATCCTTCTTTCGATTCAGAAAAGCCTGTCCCCGCGTGCAGACGGACTTTTTCGACCACGCACGGTTCACCGCCTTGCGGACGGGGCTTACAAGTTAAGATCAGGGCTCCAGCGCCACGGGATTTGTGAGACGGCCGATCTTCTCGATCTCGATGGTGACCGAGTCGCCGGGCTTCAGCCAGACGGGAGGCTTTCTGGCCATGCCGACCCCGCTCGGCGTGCCGGTGAGGATGACCGTTCCCGGGAGAAGCGTCGTGCTGCCACTGAAGAATTCGATCAATGAGGGAACGTCGAAAATCATATCTGCCGTGCTCTCCTCCTGCATCGTGGCCCCGTTGAGGATCGTGCGGATGGCGAGGGAATTGGGATCGGGGATCTCATCCGGGGTCACCAGGCATGGGCCGAGAGGCAGAAATGTATCGAATGTTTTCCCGCGGCACCACTGGCTTCCACCGAACCGGACCTGCCAGTCGCGTGCGCTCACATCGTTGGCGCAGGTGAAGCCGGCCACATAATCCATCGCCTCCGCTTTGGAGACATTTTTTGCACGCTTCCCGATCACCACAGCCAGTTCGCACTCATAATCCACCTCATGGCTCGCGAGCCTCGTGGGAATCAGGATCGGATCCCCGGGGTTCTGAACCGCCGAGGCCGCCTTCATGAACAGCACCGGAAACTGCGGGATGCGCGCGCCGGTTTCCTCCGCGTGCTTCCGGTAGTTCAGCCCCGTGCAGTAGACCGCCGGAGGGATCACCGGCGCGAGAACCTTGGCGACATCGGCGGCTTCGCCGGTCCGGAAAAATCCGCTCTCCAGACCGCCGGCCAGCTTCTCCGAACTCCCGTCCGGCAGCAGGCAGGAAAATCCCACCTCATCCTTCTTGTCGAGATACCTTTGGATTTTCATAGCCGCTCAATATTTCGGGGCTTTGACCGTGCCGGCCTCGAGGTCATCCCGCCGGCGCTGCACGATCCGCTCCGCAATTTCCTGAACCATCTCCTCCAGCAGGAGCCTGAGGTGGCTCCCCTGGCGGAAGTCGGAGGGCGCGATGTTTTTCACCCGGTCCGCATGCGTGCAGAGCTGGTAGCATTTTTTGAAGCTCGAGCGCGTCGGGTCATCGGGATTGTAGACCGCGATCGCCTGTCCCCCGTTCCTGCGCATCACCGTGAAGCATGGCACATCCGTTGGACCGTCCCCGACATAGATCATGTTCTGGAACGGGACCGGACGAAGCTCCGGGGACATGTGGTCGTTCACATCCTCATCCATCTCCAGCATACCCTTGTTGATGCGGAAGAGAAACTGCGTCTTCTGTGTGTGGCTGATCACGCGCTTCGGGAACGTGATTCTGTCGCGCTCATCCACGGCGAATTCGCATCCGAAGATCTTGCGGATATAGGGGGCCAGCCGGCTGCCCTCGATCAGCGCCTTCAAGCCCGAGGAGACGATGTAGTGCTCGACGTTGATCCCGTGCGCCCCGTGTTCGCCGCTCAGCAAGCCGCTCTGGAATTCCTCGAACATCTCCGGGAGCCCTTTGTAAAAGTTCAGGCGCTCGCCGAGTTCCCGGAGCTTCGCATTGGTCGGGCGGTCCATCTCGAGGCAATCGAGGAGGACTTTCATGTAGGCCAGCTCATTGTCGTAGCCCTGGCCGTGCACCAGTTCGCCGCACCGCTGCCAGAAATTGGCGGGGTTGATTCCGAAGACCGGAAACAAGGCCTCATCCTGCATGTAGGTCGGAGAGAGCGTCTGGTCGTAGTCGTAGATGATCGCGATCGTATTCTGAGGCGTGGACATGCCCCATCGCTGCACCCATGAGGCCGCTCTGGCGATCAAAAAATTCGGAAACCAACCGCCTGACGATGGAATATTTCCTTTGATAATCCGCGGGCAAAGCCCCATTCTACATTGGCTATGAACGCGCGCCTCTTCGGCAAGACCGGCCTCTCTGTTGCGGAAATCGGTTTGGGGTGCTGGCAGTTGGGCGGCACCGACTGGAGCGGGCTGAGCGACCTGCGCGCGCGCAGTATTCTCATCGCGGCGGCGGACTCCGGCGTGAATTTTTTCGACACGGCCGATGTCTATGGAAACGGCCGCAGCGAGGAGGTTCTCGGCCACTTTCTGAAGGACCGCAAAGGGGACTTTCTCGTCGCCACAAAGGTCGGGCGGGCCAGCGGGATCTATCCCTCGGGCTACACGTGGGATGCCATTCGAACCGCCACGGAATCCTCTCTCAAGCGCCTCGGAGTTTCCGCCCTCCACCTCACCCAGCTGCACTGCGTTCCCAAGGACGTCCTGAAAAACGGGGAAATCTTTGACTGGCTTCGCCGGCTGAAAGCCGATGGAAAAATCCGGAATTTCGGCGCCAGTGTCGAGTCGGTCGAGGAGGCGCTGCTCTGCCTGGAGCAGCCGGGGCTCGCCTCGCTGCAATTGATCTACAATGTCCTCCGCCAGGAACCGGAAAAAGACGTCTTCCCTCTCGCGATGGAAAAAGGTGTGGGAATCATCGTCCGGCTTCCCCTGGCCGATGGCCTGCTGGGCGGGCATCTCACGGGCCCGCCCATTCCGTCCGGCTACACGGGAAGCCCCTCCCCCGTCACTCCACATGCGAATGAAGCGATCACCTTCTGCGGGCTCCCTCTCGACCGCGGTCTGCAGATCGTGGCGAAGGTTCAAAGCATGGTGCCGCACGGGATGAGTCTCCCCCAGCTGGCTTTGCGATTCGTGCTGGATCACAAGGCGGTCTCGGTGGTGATCCCCGGCTCCAGCCGGCCCGCCCATGCCACATCAAATGCCCAGGCGACGGGCATGCCGCCCCTGGAGCCCGCCCTGCATGAGGAACTCGGACGCTTCTATCGTGCCGAGGTCGCTCCGTTCATACAGGGACCTTCCTGAGCGGGTCGGGCCGAAGCCCGGCCAAAATGCGTTGTTTCCATGAACCACGTTGACCCCTGAGTGATGCAGTGTTAACCAAGTGCAGGCCCATGAAAGTGCATATTCGCCAGATACCCCAGGGGGACACCCTCCACCTGGAGGGGGATGAGGATCCCGCCGGCCTGGGTCTCCAGGAGGCAGGTGCCGTTCCCGTTTCCCCCCTGTCGTATTCGCTGGATGTCGGGATGAGCGAAGGGGGGCTTTTTGCCACCGGCCGGGTCTCCGTGCGCGTCCGCATGCAGTGCGTCGTCTGCCTCGCCGACATGGAAATCGACGTCGTCGCGGATCCGTTTTCCCTGCAAACCGAACTTACCGGACGCGAACAGATAGACTTGACCCCGTTCGTTCGGGAAGATATTCATCTCCTCTTGCCTCCGCATCCCAAATGCGATTCGGGAGCAGAGTGCCCTGCCGGTGCCCCGCGCACCAGCCTGCATCCACCGGAAAAGGGTGCGTCGGCATGGGATGCACTAGACAAGCTAAAAAACTAATTACAAAACATTTATGGGAGTCCCCAAACGCAAAACATCAAAGATGCGGCTTCGCACACGCAAGGCCGCGAACCGCTGGCGCGCACCGAAACTTGGCAAATGCCCGCAATGCGGAGCCAGCGTGCTCCCGCATATCGCCTGCCCGTCCTGTGGATATTATAATAAGAGGCAGGTCCTGACGATTGGTGCCGAATAATCCGGCGGGCCGGGTTTCTCCCGCATGAAAATTGCCCTAGATGCGATGGGCGGGGATTTTGCTCCGGGCAATCCTGTGGCAGGAGCGGTCGCCGCTCTGCGCGACTTTGCCGATGTCTCCATCGTTTTCGTCGGAGACGAGCAAAAAGTTCGTGCGGAGCTTTTGCGCCATGACACCGAGGGGCTGTCGGATCGGATTTCCGTTCACCATGCCTCCCAGGTCGTGGACATGAGCGACAGTGGCATCGACAGCGTCAGGAAGAAAAAAGATTCCTCGGTGAGCCGGGCGGTCGACCTCGTGAAGAGCGGCGAGGCGGACGCGATTGTCTCCGCCGGCCACACCGGTGCCCTTGTGGCCGCTGCCACGATCAAGCTCAGAACCCTGCCGGGCATTGACCGGGCGGGCTTGGCCGTTCTGATTCCTGCGGACAATGGCGTCTTTCTCCTGATCGATGGCGGCGCCAACATCGATCCCGCACCCGAACACATCGTCGGATTTGCCGTCATGGGCAGCATTTATTACCGCGAACTTCTGAACTGTCCCGAACCCAAGGTCGGGCTCTTCAACATTGGAACGGAAGCCTCGAAGGGAACCGAATTCGCCAAGGAATGCCATGCGCTGCTCTCCGCCGCCCCGGTCAACTTCGCCGGAAATGTCGAGGGGCATTCGATCTTCCGGAAACCTGTCGAAGTCGTCGTGTGCGACGGCTTCGTCGGCAACATTGTCCTCAAAACCATCGAAGGGCTTGCGAAATCGTTCTTCGGATGGTTCCGCGAGGAGCTGAAAAAAAATCCCATCCGCCTGCTCGGCGCCCTCCTCTGCCGCGGCGCATTCCGCTCGATCAAAGACCGGACGAGCACCGACGAATACGGCGGCACGCCGCTCCTCGGCGTCAACGGAATCTGCATCAAGGCCCACGGCAATTCCTCGCCGCGCGCCCTCCGGAATGCGATCCGGGTGGCGCGGGCCGCGGTCGGGCAGCAGGTCAACCGGCGCATCGTTGAAGCGATAAAATCACACCATGAAAAAGTCACCAACGGCCAAAACGCCACAGCCTAACCGCACGGTCTCGATCATCGGCACCGGCAGCTACGTCCCGGAACGGATTCTGACGAATGCCGACCTGGAGGCCATCGTTGATACCGATGACCAGTGGATCATGGACCGGACCGGGATCCGCGAACGGCGCATCGCAAAAGAGGGCGAGTTCACGAGCCACCTGGCGGCGGCCGCGGCGAAGCGGGCCATGGAAAACGCCGGGGTCACCGTGGATGAGATTGATCTGATTCTGGTCGCCACCATCACGCCCGATACCTTCTTCCCATCCACCGCCTGCCATGTCCAGAGGCTGATCGGCGCTAAAAATGCCGCCTGCTTCGATGTCAACGCCGCCTGCTCGGGATTTCTCTATTCTGTGGAGATCGCGCAGCAGTTCATCGCCAACCACACTTACAGCACCGTGCTGGTGATCGGAGCCGACAAGCTCAGTTCGATTGTCAACTGGCAGGACCGGAACACCTGCGTGCTTTTCGGCGATGGTGCCGGCGCTGCGGTGCTGCGGAACCGCGAGGGCTCCCACGGGGTGATCACGACCTACATGGGCAGCGATGGCAATTTCGGGGACATTCTGCACATGCCGGGCGGCGGGTGCGCCGTCCCGATCACCAGGGACAACGCGGACCAAAAGCTCAACACGCTTCACATGAACGGCCGCGAGACATTCAAGCAGGCGGTCACGTCGATGATGAAGGCCGCCCAGAAGGCGCTGGAGCAGAGCGGGCTGACGACCGACGACCTGAAATGCATCATCCCCCACCAGGCAAACATCCGCATCATCGAAGCGATGGCGTCGCGGCTGAATGTGCCGATGAGCAAGTTTCATATCAATCTCGACCGCTACGGCAACACCTCGGCGGCCGCCGTGGCGATCGCACTGGACGAGGCGAACCGCACGGGCCGCTTCCAGGTCGGGGACTACATCCTCCTGGTCGTCTTCGGCGGAGGGCTCACCTACGCGAGCTCCGTTGTGCAGTGGTGATCCTGGGATTTCCGGTCAGAAATTTCATGGCTTTGAGCCACTCCAGAGGTTAGCGTCCCGCCAATGGCAAACATGGTTGAGCTCCGGGATGTCAGTAAGACCTTTGGGAATTTCACCGCCCTGCGAAATGTCAGTTTCGAAATCAAGGAGGGCGAGTTCATGACGTTTCTCGGCCCCTCGGGGTGCGGGAAGACCACCTGCCTCCGGCTCATCAGCGGCTTCGATACGCCCAGCACGGGACGCGTTTTGATCGGGGGTGATGATGTGACCTTCGCCCCCCCCTACAAGCGGGACGTCAACCAAGTATTCCAGAGCTACGCGCTTTTTCCGCACCTGACGATTTTTGAGAACATCGCATTCGGATTGCGGATGAAGAAAGTTCCGGCCGCGGAAATCAAGCGCCGGGTCGACCTCGTTGTGGAGATGACCGCCCTCGGCCAGTTTGTGGACAGGAAGCCGGCGCAGATGTCCGGTGGCCAGCGCCAGCGGGTCGCGCTCGCCCGGGCGATTGTCTGCGAGCCGAAGGTCCTTCTCCTCGACGAGCCGCTCAGCGCCCTGGATGCCAAGCTCCGGATCCAGATGCGGGTCGAGCTCAAGCAGCTTCAGAAGCGCCTCGGCATCACGTTTATCTTCGTGACGCACGACCAGGAGGAGGCGCTGACCATGAGCGACCGCGTCGCCGTGATGAACGCCGGACGGGTCGAACAGATCGGCACGGTGAACGAGATCTACTACCGCCCGGCCACGCGGTTCGTCGCGACGTTCATCGGCGAGACGAACATCGTCGAGGCGGATGTGGTCTCGAACGGGGACGGGCGGCCGCTCTGCCGGCTCGAGGGCGGCCTCGAGCTGCGCCTCAAGTCAGGTCCCCAGGCGGCCGGCGAAAAAATCCTCCTCTCCCTCCGCCCGGAAAAAATCCGCCTCTATCGCGCCAACCCCGGCGGAGACAATTGTTTCCCGGGGCGCATTTCCGTGGAGATTTTCAAGGGCGCTGTCGACGACCTCACGATCTCGGTGCAGGGGGGGCTCGAGCTCGGTGCCCTCCTCGCAAATGACGGGCAGGAGGAGATGGACTTCCATGAGGGCGAAACGGTTTTTGCCCGAATCCAGCCGGAAGACATCAACGTCGTCGCGGCCTGAGCCGAATGACGCTGGCATAAGCGGCGTGGAGCAGGCGTCCCGCCCAATACTGTTGCTTTAAGCAATTTCGATCACAAATGATGTCGCCGCCGTCTTTGGTCGGGCACCCAATTTTCTCACCGGAAACTTCGGCCTCGGCTTGCTTTTGATGGTTCGTTCTTTGCTCCGGCCACGGCTGGAGCCCGCTTTGCTGAAGCCGATGTCTCGCAGCATGGTTCCGATGACCGACTTCCTTGCCTCAGGGGGAAAAGGACAGGACAGGGCCTGTGTGAGTGGATTTCATGATTTCCACGCTGTTCTGGAAGCTGAGTCCGTCGGGATCAATGCCGCGGTCCAGCGCGGCTCTGGCCATCATTTTACGCACCATATAGTGGGCCAGGAGCAGCCCCCAAAATTCCTGGCGCACCAAGGGGGCCACTTTGCTGCGCAGGGTGAGTTGTTTTTGACGCAGGATGCTCTTGCCCTCTTTGATCGTCAGCTCCACCTCCCAGCGCTGCGGGTAGAACCCGGCCAGCTCTTGTGCGCTGGCAAAGGCGGGATCAGTGAGAGTGGTGATCAGGCGGTAGATCTCCCCGTCTCGCGAGTTGAGGCGGTATTCGACAACCCGAACCACCAGGTCCGGGGAGGCGCCTTTACGCCCCTGCGACGGAGTCCAGCGCGCCAGCCATGATCCGTCGGGCAGGTCCTCAATGCGGGTTAGTTGAAGCGATGTCTTGGCCCGCCAAAGCAAATGGGATCCGGTCGCCGCCGCCTTCTTCCACAGCGGAGTGCCAGGAAAGAGACGGTCGGCAAGACAAAGCATTCCGGGGCGCAAATGGTCAACAAGCGTCTTGGCCAGTTCGATCTCCGACGTGTCGTAACGCCCCAGGCGCGCTGCAAAGATCATGTGGGTGCCCACTTCGGCCAGAGCGACAAACCGGCTCATGGGATAGGCGGCTTTGCCGTTCTGGTTCGATGAGCGCCCGAAGGCCGCCTCGTTGGAGGCGGTGTCCTGCAGGGCCAGCGTGCTGCCATCCAATGCGACCACATGAAGACCTTTCCAATAGCTGCCCGGCAGGTTGGCGTCAGCCAGGGGCGCAGCCATTTGCTCGAACACCCGCTTCACGGGCTCTTCGCCAAGGCGCTGCCTCGCCCGGCTCAAGGAACCCTTGCCGCTGAGCCGGAAGTTGCCCGACCCCAGCCACTGCAGACCGCAGAGCAGCCAGCGCAGCACGCTTTGATAGCCCACCGCCGGGAACAAGCTCATCGCCATCACATAAAAAACCACCACCACAGCCGGCAGATCCCGGACCCGGCGGCTGGCCTTGCCGCATTGCTCAATGATGCGTTGGACCTCCACAACAGGAAAACACAACGCCAGAACCCCCATGCTCAGGTGCTGGGTGTTGTCATATCCGGTCGAAAGGGACTGCGCATGTCGGGCCATGCCTCATTCTCGCCAGACGATCAGATGTGTAAAGTGCTAAAGCAACAGTATTGGGCGTCCCGCCTGAGCCAGGTCACTTCAAGGGCGCGGAAAATCGCGACCCGTCAAAAAATCCGGACGCCTCGTATCCCTGCGGCCTGATATCTATCCGCACCGCACCGGAGAGATCCTGACGGAAAACCCGGATCCCGCGGGCCTCGACGAGCCGCTTCCAACTCTCATCCATCCGCTCGCTCTCGGGAAAATGCGCTGCCGTCGAAACGATCAGGCCTGGCCGGACAGCATCGACGAACGCCGTATCCATCGGCACTCCCGAGCGCGGCGCTCCCTTGATGATGACGTCCGCAGGCAGCTCGGATGGCGCGTTTTGAACGAGCCACTCAAGCGTTGCCGGTCCGGCATCGGACAGAAAAAGCACTCTCGTCCGCGCGGTGTCCAACCTCAGCACCAGGGCCTTGTCATCGGCCACATCGCGCGGGATTCCCGGTGGAGGATACAGCACCCGCAGGGTGGCGTCCTTGGAAATCCGGATCGTGTCTCCTGCCCGGTGCAGGGACTTCGGAATCCGAAGTTCCAGCAGACGCTTCGCGAGCTGGTTCCTCTGCGAGGACCGGTCATCGAGCATCGACTCGACAATGACGCCAGGCGGATTGCTCCCTACCAGTTCCCCAGCCCCCCCGATGTGGCGCGCATCGCCGTGCGTCAAAATCACTCCCTCCGGCGCGGGCTTGCCGCGGCTGCGCAGCCAGGGCGCCAACACTCCGCCGAACTCATGCTTCGGACCGCAATCGATCAGCCAGATCCTCCCGGCCGATTCGATGCCCGCGCCACCGCCCGCGCCAAAATCAAAAACCGTGACGCTCACCGGTGCCGGGGCCGGGCTCCCCACATAGACGAACGATGCGGGCAGGCACGATATCAGGTGGACGGTTCCCAGAAGCAACTTCGAAAACACCCAGTTCGCATTGTTGAAAATCGCGGCCAGCGTGCCCGGGAACACCCCGCCGAAGAGCGCGAGTGCGGCGGTCACCATGATCACAAACGCCAGCGGCACGATGAGCAGGTTCGCCGGCAGTGCCGAGAAGGACACCATGTGGAAATACCAAAGGGTCAGCGGAAGCGATCCCACCCACGCCGCAAGCGACACGGAGACAAGCCCGCCAAGACCTTCCACGGCCTCCCATGCCCACTTCTGCGATCTCGTCCAGAGCTGGCGGGGAACGAAGGAATCCGGATGGCAGTGCTTCCGGATCAAGTCGTGAAGGGGGACAGCAAGCAACAGGATGGCCGCCACCACAAGGAACGACAACTGGAACCCCGGGTTGAAGATCTCGTTCGTCCACTGCACAAGAATGAGAAAGGCTGCGGCGCAGAGCGAGTTGATCGGGACCGGCTGGCGCGAGGATGTCATCCCGATCAGAAAAATTGCGGACATCACCGCCGACCTCAGGCTCGAAGGCTTCCACCCGGTGAGCAGCGCATAGAAAAACAGCGCGGGGATGATCACCAGAACCGCCCATCGCCTGCTGACACCACCGATTTTGAGCGCCTGCCAGAGGATCAGGGCGATCATCCCGACGTGAAGCCCGCTGACGGAAAACAGGTGATACGTTCCCGTGTTCCGGAATTCCTGCTGGAGCGCGTCGGGTATCGAGGCGGTCACTCCGAGGACCATTCCGGCAAGAAAATCGCAGACCACGGGGTCATCCGAAATCCCCAGCCTCAGGGTTTGCTCCATCCACTTCCGGGAGCGGTTGGCGATGCTGATCAGCGCATAGTCCGGAGCCTTCCTGTCAATGAGGACATCCCCGGCCGCCGCAACGTCGATCTGGCAGGTGACGCCGTTGCGCGCCATCCAGGATTTCGCATCGAATTCCCCGGGATTCCGCGGTGGAGCGATGACCTGCAGGCTCCCGGTGACGGTGACTTGATCCCCCTGAGCCGGAGCAGGTGCCGGGGTGACAACCGCCACGCTTGCCGAGGGGCGAAGCGCCTTCCCCTCAATCTCCAACGACTCCACCCGCATGGTGAAGCGCTCATGCGCCGCACCATAGGCAACGGGATCGGAGAAGACGCTTCCCCTGGCCACGACGAGGAACCGGCCGGCCTTGACCAATGCCGCAAGCTCCTGCGACGTCGACTCCCGCGTCTGCCAGACATGCACGCACGCGAACGCACACGCCACGGAGAGATATATCCACGGGCCTCGTGCGAGACACAAAGCCAACAGGAGAAACACCGCGGCAAGCGCACAGAAGACCCCGGACGGCGAGGCCACAAAATCGGAAAATAGAATTCCCGCGATCGCTGCGAGCAGCAGCCCGAGAAACGGCAGCCTTTGCCGCAGGAACGGAAAGATGCCGGTCACGGTTGTCCGCAAAACTTGAACAGGAAAAGTTCCGTCGCCTGTCCGGATTCAAAATAAAATCTCAGCGCCCCATCCCGCCCGCGCAGATCCCCGGGCACGGCGCAACTCGCCCGCCTGGAGTGAATCTTCCTCCACTCATGCTTCTCAACCTCGGCACCAAGGATGCGCCCGGTCACCTTGATGAGCGGCACAGGGGGCAGAAGGAACCGCTGGCGCCACCGGCGATCTACGCCCATCGGCATCGCTCAGTTGTTGAAGGAAAATGGGCTGTAAAGCGACTCCTCGTAACCCGAGTCATACCAGTCATCGATAGCCGGCGCATTGTAGGCAAACGGCTGTTTATCCTGGTAGTAAGGACTGTTGTAGTATTGGTCCTTCTGCATCTTCGCCACCCTGGATTTCTGGCGGGGCGAATTGTTTCCGTAGAAGCCCTGCGTCTCGGTGAGATAGTTGAGAAGCTGGGGGGTGGCTCCGGCGGATTTCAACCCGGCCAGCTGGGCATAACTGAAGTCGTAAACCTTCCGCGTGCTGTTGAGGTAGGCCACAATTGTGCTCGACGGCTCGCCTTTGCTCACAAGGTTCAGAATGTCGTCGTAGTCCAAAACGCGGGCGTTCGACATTTTGAGAACGGTTCCGGGATTGACTCCACGGGAGGTCGCGGACGAAGTGACCGCCGGGTCAACCTGCGGGCCGGATGCGCAGCCTCCCGCGATGAGCGCGATGGCAGCGAGAAGGATCAGGCGGGGAGAAAAGTGGCTCATGGATAATGTGGAGTTTTCTGAAAACCGGACCGGTGTCCGACTGTCGAGTCATACTCCCGACCCGCGGGCTTTGCAAAACCAAATATCGCTCCCCGCCAACCAATGAAGAGTGTTGCGCGCGGGAGTGCCGGAGGATATGGGTTTTCGGATGCGTCTTCCCGAAATATCCCTCCCGCCCGTCTGATGGCCGGCCTGGCTTCAAACACACGGCTTTTTCAGCGGATGGACCGGTGGGTTGGTGGCGCAGCCTGCCTCGCCTGCGAGTGCCTTCGCCTTCTGTCCGGGCCCTTTCCAAAATCCGGGTCCACCGGCAGAAAAGGACTGCTCTTCGTCAAACTGGCCGAGCAGGGATCAACTGTTCTCGCCGGCGCGGCCATTCGGGATGCGGTCACGAGGTTCGGCAGGGAAAATGTCTATTTTCTCGTTTTTGACGAAAACCGTTTCATCCTCGACGCCCACGATCTGATCCCGGTGGAAAATGTCCTGACGATCAACACCGGCAGCCTCGACAAAATTGTCCTGAGCGCGATGCGACGGCTGATGCAGATCCGCCGTCTGAAACTCGAGGCGTTGATTGATCTGGAATTTTTTGCGCGCGCCACGGCGGCGTTCAGCTTCCTGACCGGCATTCCGAAGCGCGTGGGATTTCACGCGTATTTCATGGAAGGCCCCTGGCGGGGAACCCTGTTCACCCACCGGCCCAGATACAACCCGCACCTTCACACGAGCAGCACGTTCCGCAGCCTCGTCGCTGCCCTTGACATGCCTCCGGAGGCCTTCCCCCAGTTCAACTGGGTGCCTCCGGATCCCCACCACTTTGAGCCGCCCCGATTCATTCCGACTGCGGCTGAGACCGAATCCATGACCAGCCTGCTCTCCCGTGAGTGCGGGCAGAAACCGCGCGCTCTCGTCCTGCTGAACGCCAACGCGAGCGATCTGCTTCCGCTGCGGCGCTGGGCGGATGCGAACTACATCGAACTGGCCAAACGGATCCTCGCCCTGTCTCCGGACGTGTTCATCGCCTTCACCGGCGGACCTGCGGAAGCCACCAAGACGGCGGACAGCGCGAAGGCCGTGGGGTCGGGGCGGGCTTTCAGCACCGCTGGGAAAACCACCCTGCGCGAACTCCTCGCCCTCTACAACCTGGCGGATGTGCTGGTGACAAATGACAGCGGCCCCGCTCATTTTGCGACGCTCACCGGCGTCAACACCGTCGTGCTCTTCGGCCCGGAAACCCCCCGGCTCTTCGGGGTCCTTCTCCCCCGCTGCAAGACGATCACGGCGGGCCTGGCCTGCAGCCCCTGCGTGAGCGCCACCAACAACCGTCAGACCTCGTGCCGCGACAATGTCTGCATGAAAAGCATCTCCGTGGAGACCGTTCTGGAAGCGGTCTCTGAGGCCCTGTCAGTGAGAAGCGGTGCGACGGTGCCATGACAGGAAGCTTCCGTGCAGGGGAATAAACCGGATCGCTGACACATAAGGAGCGCGAGGGAGGGCAACGCTCCCTCCGGGCCGCGAGCTTATCCGCCCAAAAATCGCTGGCGTTACGCGCGCACGAGAGGGCCTTTTCCTCCTGTGCAAGCGGCGGGACTTTGCTTAACCTTCTTTTCCATGATTTCAGGGTGTCGGGTTGTGGAGCATTCCATGGTGAGGGTGGGCGTCTCCCGCCTCAGAAGCAGGGAGACTTTGTTGGGCGATTTTCGCAGGGCGTTGCGGGAACTCGCGGTGATTGTAGGGGTCGAGGCCTCGCGCGATTTGAAATTGAAGGAGGTTCCGATTCAGTCCCCGCTGTCGTCCTGCACCGGGCATGAACTGGCACGCCCGCTCGTGATCATCCCGATCCTGCGCGCCGGTCTTGGGATGGCGGAGGCGCTGCTCCAGGTGTTTCCGGACGCGCGTGTCGGGCATGTCGGGCTCTACCGGGACGAGGACACGTTCGAGCCGCAGAGCTACTACTTCAAAACTCCGCCGCTGGAGAACTCGGACATCTTCCTCGTGGACCCCATGCTCGCCACCGGCCAGAGCGCGGCGGATGCGGTGGACAAGCTCAAAGCCGCGGGGGCAAAAAACCTTCGGATGCTGGCGCTGATCGGAGCGCGACCGGGAGTCGAGCTGTTCCAGTCGCGCCATGCGGATGTCCCGATTTTTCTTGCGGCGCTCGATGCGGAACTGAACGAAAAAGCCTACATTGTTCCCGGGCTCGGGGATGCGGGAGACAGGTATTTCGGCACGTGAGCAATCAGGCGAGTCAGACAAAACCGGTTTTTGCGCCAAGAATCCTGACGGTCCTTTCGCGGGGATACAACCGGAGCGATCTGGGCTCGGACCTGATGGCCGGCGTCACGGTCGGACTGGTCGCGCTGCCGCTGGCTCTGGCGCTGGGCATCGCGAGCGTGCCTGCGGGAACCCAGACACCTTTTCCGGCCCCGGCGCTGGGGATGTTCACCGCCATCATCGCGGGTTTTCTCATCTCGCTGCTCGGCGGAACCCGCGTCCAGATCGGCGGGCCGACCGCCGCGTTTGTTCCCATCGTGCTCCTGGTGATCGAACAGCACGGATTCGGAGGACTCATGCTCGCCACCGTCATGGCCGGGGTCATCCTCGTCGTCATGGGTCTGACCCGGATGGGGGCATTGATCAAATTCATCCCGTGGCCGGTCACAAGCGGATTCACAACCGGCATCGCCGTCTCGATCATGTCCACGCAGGCCGCGGATTTTCTCGGCATCCGCGCGGACACCCCGCCGCCCCGCGAGTTTCTGGAAAAGATCCAGTGGCTCTGGGAAAATCTCCCGCACGCAAACCCGGTGAACCTCGCCGTGGCCGCAGCGTGCGTGGCCGTCATCATTTTCTGGCCGCGCCTCGGAATCAAAAAGATCCCCGGCTCGATCGTGGCCATGGTGGTGGCCACGCTGGTCGTGATGGTGGCCGGACTGCAGCACGGATTCGATGTGGCGACGATCGGGGCAAAATACGGTGCGAACGCGATCCCGCAGGGCCTGCCGGGGATTCACTGGCCGGAGTTTACGTGGAGCCAGGTCCGCGATCTCATCGGCCCGGCAACGGCGATTGCCCTGCTGGGAGCGATCGAGTCGCTGCTCTCCGCCGTGGTGGCCGACGGGATGACCGGCGACAGGCATGACAGCAACACCGAGCTCATCGCGCAGGGGGTGGCGAATATCGTCTGCCCGTTCTTCTGTGGTCTGCCGGCCACGGGCGCGATCGCGCGCACCTCGGCGAATGTGACCAATGGAGCCAGGTCACCGATCTCCGGCATCATCCACAGCGCCACGCTCCTTCTCGTCGTCATACTCTTCGCTAAAGGAGCCGCCTTTGTTCCGGTCGCGGCGATGTCCGCCGTCCTTGTGGTCGTCGCGTTCCGCATGGGCGAATGGCACGAGATGAAGCGACTCAATCTGATGCCCCTGAGCGATGCCGCCGTGCTGGTCACCACGTTCGCGCTGACGGTCATCTTCGATCTGGTGATCGCCGTCGAGGTCGGCATGGTCCTGGCCGCAATCCTATTCATCAAGCGCGTTTCGCAAACCACCGAGGTCTCCCGCGTCACCGAGGACGACATCCTGGAATCCCCGGAGCAGATGGCCCAGGGGAAAACCATCCCGGACGGCGTGCTCGTCTACAGGATTTTCGGGCCGTTCCTCTTCGGGGCGGCGGAGAAGATGGAGGATGCCATGGAGGGGTTGAACAAGATGCCGAAAGTCCTGATCCTCCGCCTGCACCTTGTCAGCGCCATGGATGCCACGGCGCTGAACACGCTGGAAAGCGTCACCGAGCGGATGCAAAAGCAGAAGGGAACCGTGATCCTCAGCGGGCTGCACCGCCAGCCGCTCGACATGCTGCGCAGGTCGGGATTTGTCGAGGTGATCGGCCGCAAAAACCTCTGCGCGCATTTCGACCATGCGCTCGCGAGGGCGAACGAAATCCTGAAGGACTGAATTACAGCGGGGGCGCCAGGATCCGGACGGCGGGATCTTCCTCGCGCTTCGTGCTGTAGATCAGAGCCGGAGTCGTGGACTTCAGCTCGTAGCCTTTCAGGACGAACTCGGGATAGAAGCGGTCGCTGGCCGGCTCGTAGATGAGCTGGCCGGAGAAGCCGCCGGTCAGACGGTATTCGTAATTGTTGTCCGACCCGAGCTTCCCGGCCTCGCGGTCCGGAGCGAGCTTGATCTGCTCGTTGAACATCACGTGCCTGGCGGTTTTCCACGGCTTGCCCGGCTCGCGGACCCAGCCCCACATTTTGTAATCCTGCTTATACATCCGGCGGCCGATGAAATAGTCGCCGGGCTGCTCGCTTGCGATCGCGGCATTCATCTCCGCCCTTGCCCCGGCGTTCACGTCCACGGTCTCGCAACCGGAGATCGCCAGCAGCACGCACAACCCGGCCAGCAGCCGGGACACCTCGAATTTCCAATTTTTCATTTTCATCGCTCAGACCCCCGCTCGTTGTAGGAAGGGTTTCAGCCAGTTGGCAAGCGCCTCCTCGGACTCGATCTGCGCCTCGCCGCCGATCGGGAAGAGATACCAGTTTTCCGTATGCGAGACCGACTCGCCCGGGGCCAGGGCCGCAAGCGGGCTCAGGGACTCGATCTCGAGCATCTCGTCGTTCGTGAACGTCTCGAAGTTGCATCCGCCATCGGGGTAGACCGCGCCGGTCACATGGTCGAAAGTCTTGATGAAAAGTGAGTCCTCGATGACGTAGGCGATCCACTTCTCCCGGTGCGCCAGCCCGATTTTGGTCGGAGGAAATCCCCCGCTCTGGCGGAGGGTGAAAAATTCCCGGCCCAGATGCCAGCGGGCGTCGGAAAGATCGGTGTAGGGCCAGAGAACGATGCCGCGGTTGGGAAGCAGGTCGCGCGGATGCACCCCCAGGGGCGGCTGCGGAATAATTTCGACGCCGCCCGGCTTCATGACGCTGAGCGCCCACGATGCGATCTGGATCGGCTCGTCGCCGTCGTTCCTCGCCGTGTGGCGGACGGTCACGTGCGAATCGTTGTCCGCCAGCGTGACGCCCAGGGTTTTCATGATCCGCCCGGACTGCGACTGGAGGGAATCGATCACAATCTCCTCGGTGAACTCCTCGATCCGGTAATCGACCGGATGGTTGTCCAAATGGTAGGAGATCACCTCGTCCTCGGGGGCGATCCAGAACCGGTGGCCGCCACGGATTTTCCAATCCGATTCGCCCGATCCCCCGAGCTGATCGTCGTAGTTTTTAAAAACGTTTTCGCCGTCCGGGCGCTTGTAGCTGAGGATGCGGGGGCCGACGTCCAGTGTGACAACAACCTCGGCATGGTCGTTGGCGAGGGAGAGATTGCGGTTCCAGCCAGCGTGGGGAATGACTTCTTTTTTCATAGAATTGGCACACCGCGGTCTCCCGGTGAATTGGGGCATATTCCACAAAACTTCTGATCGCTTCCAGCGTTTTCGGTGCGATTTGAGCCCGGACCCGGACTTTGCCCGCGAATCAAGCGAATGAACGCAAATCTGACGAGAAAGACGGACGAATGAACGCGGGAAGATGCGGGTGATGTTTTCCAGCTGAAAGTCGTTCCCATTCGCGGGGATTCTGTAATTCGCGGGCCTCTTTCCGCCGTTTTCGGGTTCAGATCTCCGGGCCTTTCAGGAATGCGCCTCCGACCTGCCCGCTCGAACCCAGCACCGGGACAATCGCCTGCCCTCCGCACTGCAGTTCCTGCCAGGCACACAGGCATTGCAAAAGAGTGGATGCGGCAAACGCGTTGCCGGCAACGCGCTTCGGAAAGAGGAGGCGGGCGCGCGGGAAGCACTCCCGCACCAGCGATTCCTCGACGATCCCCGTCCGTGAGCCGGTGGAGGAAAGCACAGCAAGGTCGGGAGTCGCTCCATCCGCCAGCTCCGCAAGAACCTGCCGGATCGTTTGTCCGGCGGCCCGGTGACGGAGCAGTGTCCTGCCCGGATGAATCCTCGAGATCTGCACGCAGGAAGCAGACGGCGGGCCCAGCACGAGCGCGACCGCCCCCTCGGCGAGCACGGCCCCATCTCCGGAACCGGATGCCGCCAGTTTCCACCGCCGGTATCCGTCGCACGAAATCCAATCCAGCTCCTCGGCGGCGACAACAAGGCAACGATCCGCATCGCCCGAAGAAATGAGGTCGGCAGCAGTAGAAAGCGCATCCATGCCGGCGGTCGCATCATTCACGAGAGTCAGCACTGTCCCATCCAGGCCAAGCATCGCCGCAACATGGCTGGCGGGGGCATTGTAGACAGTCTCCGGAAAAAGCAGCGGGCTGCCGGCCCCGCGCCCCACCACCTCCTCGTAAAACCGCCGGGTGTAGGAAACCGCTCCATCCGATGCTGCAAAAACCAAAGCCGTCCGCCCGCAGGGAAGCGGCCCTGCCTGTAGAACGGCATCCGCAGCCGCCGCGCAGGCTAAATACGAGATCGGTCCGGACCGCCGCAAACGCGCGCTGATGGCATCCGGAACGCCGGGCAGCGCGGTCTTGTAGACAGCGACAGGCAGGCTCCCCGGACATGGCAGGGACTCGGGCTCCGGGGGCACCCCAGCGCAGATTTTCTGCCAGACGGTCTCCCATTCCCGCCCGAGAGCCGTCACGCATCCGACGCCAAGAATCGAGAGCGGTTGATCCTTCATGGCACTTTCTCCAGGAGAACCGTGGCATTCGAACCGCCGAATCCGAAGGAGTTGGACAGCACGCGGCCCAGGCGGGCGGAGCGGGAGGTATTCGCGACAATGTCCAGGCCGCTGTCGGTTTCGCGGAGGTTGATATTCGGAGGAAGAAAGCCGCCTTCCATCGCCAGGACGCAGAAAGCGGCCTCGATGGCACCTGCGGCCCCGAGCGCGTGTCCGGTCATTCCTTTGGTGCTGCTCACGGGGGCGGACGGGCACACGGCCCGGATGGCGGCCGCCTCGCTGGAGTCATTGAATGGCGTCCCCGTCCCGTGCGCGTTGATATAGTCCACACCGGTCCATCCGGCGTCCGCGAGCGCGCGCTCCATCGAGAGTCTTGGACCCGCGCCCGAGGGCTCGGGCTGCGTGAGGTGGTGGTTGTCATTCGCGAATCCCCAGCCGGCCACGGATGCGCGCACGACCGAACGCGGCACGTCATCGGGCGCTTCGATCAGGAAGCATGCGGCCCCCTCGCCCAGCGCGAGCCCCGTGCGCGCCGAGTCGAATGGCCGGCACTTTTCCGTGGTGGACGCACGGAGGGAATCAAAGCCGGCAAACACCAGTTCGGCCAGCCCATCGAACCCGATTGCCATGGCCCGCTTTGCCCGTCCGCTCCTGACGAGGCCTGCGGCAAGGCAGAGCGCATTCGTGCCGGACGCACACGCGTTTGAGACGACCCGCACGGGCGCGTCAAAACCGAAGGCCTCCATCGCTTCGAGGACCGGCTGCTGCGGCACATATCCGCGAAGCCAATGACGCGCCATCCGCTGCGTCATTCCGGCAGCCTGCCCGCGAAAAAACAGTTCGCCGAAATCCATGCCTCCGCTTGTGGTTCCCGCCACAACCACCTCCGGGACAAATTCCGGACGTGCCGCCAGCGCCTCATGCATCGCCAAAAACACGAGCTTTGCAGCCCTTGAGCATTCCGCGCCGCCGCCATGAAGTTTCTTGAAGTTGGCTTCGAATTCCTCAGGAACCTGCCCGGCGGTTCGGGCCTGAAACGAATCCACGGAGAACAGCCGGACCCGAGAAATCCCATCCGCGCCAGCCTCCAGCGCCACGCTGGTCGATGGGACATCACACCCGAGCGGGCTCAGACATCCCAAGCCGGTGATGACCGGGCAGGTCTGCGGAGATGTTGTCGTCGGAGCGGATCGGGCAGTCCCCATGGCGGGCAATCGTTCAGTTCACCGAAGGAACCGGAGGTGTGACCACAAGCGGTTCGCCCGGGGAAGCTGATGGGGCAGTTGTCGGAGTGGGCTCGGGGGTTGCCCCAGGTGTGGGGATTGGCGTTGGTGTGGGAGTCGGCGTGGGCCAGGGCTTCACGAGATTCGGCCAGCTATGGATCGGAACCTTCAGCCCGCCGAGCTCACTGGCATACTGCCCGCATTTGGCCCGCCAGGTTTCGAGATCCGGCGGCGTGTGCTCCCCGGCGGTTCCGGGAAAAACCAGATAGGCCACCTTGAGGTCGCTCACGGCTCCTGCGAGCCCGGAGGAGCGCGCGTTGATCTCCCGGCAGAGCAGAAGCGAGGCCTCGCCCAGCTTGAGGGATGGCCCCGCGTCGCCGAGCACGGCGGGATACGCCTTGCCGCCGAAGATCACGAGCGCAAAATCTCCGATCGCCGGAGAGAACGGGTTGTCCTTGTCCCGCATCATGAACCCCGGCAGCACGATGAAGGGATCGGTCTCGGAGATGAGGAAGCTCCACTTCTTCATGTCGAAGATGCGGCGCTTCGCGATATCGATGGCCTCCTCGATTTCCTTCTTCCGCACTGCCGTTGGCCCCGCGGAGAGCTCGGCCTTCAGCGCATTCAGCCGGGCCTGCTCGACGGGAACGAATGGATTTTCCCGATCCGTCTGCTTCGGCCACCGGTAGCTCGTTTGTGGAAGGAAAAATTGCGACGAGCCGTCCACCGAGACATTGCGATCGCCATCCGACCCGTCCACGTTGACATCCATGTCGCCGACCGCCAGCACGGCGCGCCTGCCGGTGACCGGGTTCTCCACATCCAGGATCGTCTCGCAATCGTAAAAGTTGTGCCGGGCAAGGATCACGTCCAACCGCCCGATCTCGCGCTCGATCTGCGCGAGCTTGAGCGCATATAGCTTGTCAAAAAACGGCGAGACCCTCGCGATGGCCAGAAGGCCGTCGAAGTCGTTGAACGCGCCGGGAAGCAACGGATCGTTTTTGAGAAAATCCCTGGCCGAATCGCTTGCTCGGGGGAGCCGGGCCCGGACGGTGACCTCGACCTGATACGCGTCGAGATCCAGCCGGTCCTGCGAGGCAAGCGCGGAACTTTTTTCCGGAATCAATTTCGCCTGAAGCGCCAGCCCGTTGAAGAGCTTTGCGGTGGCCAACGGCTTGCGTGGGATCGAGGGGACCGGAGGAGGGGTCGGCACCGGCGTTGGCGTGGCGACCGGCGAAGGGGCGGGCGTTGGCGTCGGCGTGGGCGGAGGTGCCGGCGGCCTTGTCGGGCATCCGGTCAGCAGCATCCCCGCCAGCACAAATCCGGAGAGCCGGACAATCCGGATTTTGGAACGCCTGGATCTGCTCATGGGATCGATCGGAGCCGGCCGCCCGGCTCAAGTGTGCGCAATGAACGCAGAATACACATCGGGCGGGATATCCAGCATTTTATAGTCACTGGAGGAGACGAAGAGCAGCGTCTGTTTCCCCCGGCCCAGAACGTGCCCCGCCGAGTCGAAGATCTCATGCTCGAGGGTCGCAAACTTCCGGTTGTAGCCGGCCACCCGGATCTTCACGCTCACGGTCTCAAACTCGCGCGTCTCGCGCACAAACTTGTGTTCGAACGAGCGGGTCAGGATGTAGAACGGCGTGCTCTTGAGATTGAATTTCGGCATCAGCCGGTTGAAGAAGAGCTCGCGGGTTTTCCCGACCCACATCGCATACATCCCGAAATACACGTTGCCGACGGAATTGGTGTCCCCATATGTCGCCACGAAGGAATGCACAAACCACTTGCCCTCGAAGTGCCCCCCGAGGCTGTGCGTGAACGCGGCGATGTCGTCGGCCGTGGGGATCACATGCGTGGCCTGAGCCTCCCCTTCCGGCGGACTCATCACAGCCCCCGCGCTCGGCGCGGAGTCGGAGACCTGCGCATCCAGCTCGTCCTTGTCGCTCAGGAACTCCTCCGAGGAGCTCGGCTTGATCAGCAGCCAGATTACATACCCGAGCGGCAGAAGTGAGCCCAGGATCTGAAAGAACGGAGAGCGGAGGAAATAGCCGTAGGAAAAAATCACGACGGCCAGGCTCCCGATGCAGAACATCTTGATCTGCGGGATCGCGTTGGCCCGGCTCACGAGGTAGCAGCGGACGATCGCAAGCGTCGAGTAGCCGACAAAAAATGTCGCGTAGAAGATCATGAAAAACTCGAGCTCGAACTTCAGCAGCGTCCCCGCCAGGGCCACCAGGCCGCAGAGCAGAAACACCGGAATCGGCGATGTGAGCAGCTTTGTGGAAACCAGCGAAAAAATCGGATGGTTGCTCGTGTTCGCATTCGACTGCAAAAACCATCTCAGCGCGACGTAGCCGCTGTCGAGCGTGGTGAGCACGCAGACGGAGACGAAGATTCCATAAGCTGCGAACGTCCATGGACCGGCCTGCGAAAACAGGCTCGTCAGGATCCCCTCGCCGTAATTGTGCCCGGTGATCCCCACCCGGATAAACGCCGCCGCCTCGCCCCAGTTCAGCGCCCAGACGGTCATCAACCCGTGGAACATGAGCAGGAGGAAAAACAGGGTCGACCCGATCCAGTATCCGGCCGCGATCGAGACCCGCTCCCGGTGCATCTGAATCGCACGCTGCCACTGCTGGAGGTCGAGCCACGGCCCGACGAGAAATCCGATGATGATCGGAACCGCATACCCCCAGTAGTTCCAGTCGTTTGTCGGCAGCCTCGGAAACGACAGCGGACCGGTCCCCTTCATGGCCGCAAAGATGATCAGAAATGCGATCGCCGGTGCCATGAGAAGAAACAGGACCCCGTGGCTGAACTTGATCCGCTTGATGTCAAACTCCTCCCCGAACAGAATCGCCGCGGCCAGGATCACCAGCAGGGTCAGCGGCAGATAGAGCAGCCAGGGCTCAAGCCCCAGCGGCTGCCACACGTAGCGCAGGAACGCGAAGATCGTCAGCGTGATCGCCAGGATCTGGTAGAGGAAAAAGACCAGCCGGAACGGCCGCGACCAGGAGGCAAAGAATTGCGCGAGCGACTCCGACCCCGGCTGCCGGCGCGCCAGATGGTGCGTCACAAGCCCGAAGCACAGCAGGCCGAGAAAATTCGGGATCGCAAATGTCAGGAGCCCGAATACCCCGAATTGCGTGGTGAACTGGACGGAGAAAAACAGCCCCAGCCCCCACATCCACGAGAGGGCGACTGAGTTTCCCCAGAGAATCGTTCCGAACCAGCGGGGAAGATTGGACGTCGAAGAAGAGGCCATGAGCATCAACCTCATACTATTTCCCAACTCCCTCCGCAACCCGTAAGGAAAAAGAAACCGCGATCAGCCATGTGATCTTCGACGAGCTGCGCCCCGGTCTGGCGGACTGAGCCCGATTGCTATTTGCGCGCGATCCGGATGCTGAGGAGCTCGTAGGGGGAAAATTCCAACGCCCCCTTGATGGGCTTGCCCTTGGACTCCTCCGACAGGGTGAGGCGAGATCCGGCGAGCCCGTCGCGAAGCTTCAGCTTCGCTTTTCCCCGGCGGCCGAGCGTCTCGTGCAGGCGCAGGATCCAGCCGCAGCCATCGTCGGCGGGTTTTGCCCAGCATGGGATCAGGCTCTCACCGCCATCGATTCCGAGGAATCCGGCATCCACATTCCCTGTTGGGCAGGCGATCGGAGGAGTGAAAAGCGTTTCCGCCAATGCCGGCGCGAGATGGGCGCGCGGTTGACCGGGGCCGTGAAATGCGAGCGCCAGCTTGATCAAATGGGTTCCCTGGTCCGAGAACTGCGGACGCACGCCGCCTCGCCGCAGCGTGGGAAGGAAGAGGCGCTTGTGATCGGGATCCTCTCCGGTGACGCTTGGCGAGCGCAGGAGCGAAACCCCGAGCGTTCCCTCGCGGCACGAGAATCCGTATTTGGCCTCGGTGATCACAGCGAGGCCCGCACTTTCGGAGTCATCGCTCACGATCGCCCACCGGCTGGCGGCCCCTTCGAACATGGCCTCATCGCGCGACGGCCCCGCCTGCTGGCTGCGCAGCACGCTGCCGAACGGCGCGCCGAACCGGGCCATGCGGCCGTCGAACGACGTGGGGAACAAAGCCTTCAAAAGCATCCGCTCCTCGTGCCAATCGATCTCATACTCGATGTGCAGCACCGGCTGAAAGGCGTCGAGACGGTAGCGCACGACCAGTTCGCTTGCAGCGCCGATCTTGCGACGGAACTCGACGGTCCGCTCAAATGCTCCACCTCCGGATACCGTGGCTTTGGCGGACGTCTCGACCGCCTTGCCCAGCGAGAGCGTCTGGAGGTCGATTTCCCAGGCTTCAAAGAGATGAGGAAAATCCGGGGAGACGACCAGGGATCCCAGCGGACCGCTCAACGGAATTTTTTCTGCGCCGAACGAGAGCGCGGAAATCTGCCCCTTTGCATCAAATGCGGCGGAAACAAGACCGCTCTTGAGGCCCCGGCTGGATGCCGTCACCTCGCCGGCAGGCACGGCGGCTGGCAGGCTTTCCACTGGACCGCCGCTCAGCGGTCCGAGCTTCACGGCTCCGCCTTCCAGCACAACGGTCCGCTCGATGGGCAGCGGATTGAACAGCCCGGGGGCAGATCCTTTGGCCAGTTCCCGACCCGCTTGGGAGATCGCGTGTGTGGCAATGGCCTTCAGCTGCGCCAAGCCCTCCTCATAAACCTCCCAGACCGAACTCCCGGGGATGTAGTCGTGGAACTGCGCGAAAACCATCCGCTTCCAGGGCTCCTCCGGAATCGTCCCGCCACCTGTCGCGCAGCGCGCGGCCTCCCATGTTTGCAGCGCCCGCTCGGTCGCCCGGAACTGCGCCTTGAGATCGCCGTGCGAGGTGAGCACTCCGCGGTGGTATTCGAGGTAAAGCTCGCCCTGATACTTCGGAAGGTTCGCTCGCTTCTTGTCGAGCCGCCTGAAAAAATCCTCCACCCTCCCCCAGCCCACCGCGGGCATTCCCGCAAGCGACTTCACCCGGCGTGCGCGCTCGCACATCTCCTCGGTGACGCCGCCGCCGCCGTCGCCGTATCCGGTCGGAGCCAGGAATTCATCATGCACATCGGATTGACGGTAAGCCCGCGCCCCGCGCCGCAATTCCTCGGGTCCCGCGACCTGATTGTAGCCGTTTTCCTGGGTCACATGCACAAGCACCTCGGACCCGTCGTTCCCCCGCCAGATGAAGCTGCTATAGGGGAAGAGGTTGATGTTCGACCACGTCAGCTTCGTCGTGAAAAAATATTCGACCCCGGCCTGGAGCATGATCTGCGGAAGGGACGCGCAGTATCCGAAGACGTCCGGAATCCACAGCACCGGCGACGGCCGCCCCTGGATCTTTCGGTAGCCTTTCTGTCCCACCAGAAAACTCCGCGCCAGTGCCTCGCCGCAGGCCATCAGCGTATCCGACTCGACCTCGGTCGCCCCGACCGGCTCCCAGCGTCCGCTCTTGATCCGCCGCGTCACCCGCTCCATAAGCTTCGGGCTGATCCGCTCGACCGCCTCATAGCTCGCCGGCTGGCTATAGCCGAAAACAAATTCCGGATAGAGGTCCATGAGACGGTCCATCGTCGAGAACGTGTGGACCGCCTTGTATTCGCTGCTGCGCTCCGGCCAGAGCCAAACGAGGTCGATGTGCGCGTGCCCGGTCAGGACCGCGCTGATCCGCTCATGCTGGCCGGCGAACGATTCGTAGGCCCCGGCCAGCGAGCTTTTTATGGCCTGCAGTCCGCCGGCGTCGAGCGCGTTCACCGCATCGTCGAGCGCCCGGAGCAGCCGCCGGTAAAGCACTGAGACATTTTCAATCGGGGTCCGGTATCCGACGCCGCCGGCGTGCGGCGGGTTTGCCGGATTGCTCGACTTGCCCTCCTCGATCGCGAGTTCGAAGAGCACCCTCAGATCGTGGAGAACGTCCCATGCGAGCGGATTCCGCCGCATCAGCGACGCGCCGGTCAGGCGGCTTCCCTTCGGGTCGTTGAGCCCGGTCGCGGTCGGATGCCAGATCGCACTCTGAAGGCAGAGCCCCTCGATGAACATCTCGCGGGCATCGTGCGGGATGGCGCAATACCGGTGCGCGACATCGAACCCGTAGAAAGGCACGCCGTCGATATAGGCCGTGCCTTCCCCCTGGTCGTTCCAATGCAGATACAGCGGCTCGCGGGATTTTTGTGCCGGGATTTTGAGGCGGAACCAACCCTGGTCGAAAACCTTCCCCCAATGAAACGGCAGGCGGATCGGACGGAAAGCCAGCTTCCTCGCCTGATCGAACGGGATCGGCTCGGCAAACGACCCGCCGAACGCGCATTCGACGGCAACCACCTCAGTCCAAACCTGGGCCTCGACCCTCGAGATGGCTTTGATCGCGCGCGGAAGGGTGAGTTGTAGAAAAGGATTCTGGGTGAGCATGGAATGAGTTCAAGCAACCGGAGGGCAGGAGCAGAAGACGTGGCGGTCGCCGTAAACGTTGTCGATGCGGCCAACGGATGGCCAGAATTTGTGCTCGCGCAGCCAGGGGGCAGGCCAGGCGGCGGCGGCTCGGGAGTAGGGATGGGCCCACTCGTCGGAGGTCACCACTGCGGCTGTGTGCGGCGCATTTTTCAGTGGGTTGTCCGTGCGGTCGAACTCCCCGCGCTCGATGGCGCAGAGCTCGCCGTGGATCGTGATCATCGCCTCGCAGAAGCGGTCGATCTCGGCCTGGGACTCGCTCTCCGTGGGCTCAACCATGAGCGTTCCCACGACCGGCCAGCTCATCGTCGGCGCATGGAATCCGAAATCCATGAGGCGCTTGGCGACATCCTCGACCTCGATCCCGGCTCGCCGCTTCCATTCGCGCAGATCGAGAATGCATTCGTGTGCGACACGTCCGCGGGTGCCTTTAAAGAGGACCGGAAAATACCGGTCGAGGCGGGCGGCGATGTAATTGGCGTTGAGGATCGCGACGGCCGTGGCATCGCGGAGCCCCTGCGGACCCATCATCGCGATATACATCCACGAAATGACGAGGATGCTCGCGCTGCCGAGCGGCGCCTGGGAGACCGGGCCGACGGTGTTGTTTTCCGAGAGCGGATGCCCCGGAAGGAATGGTGCCAGGTGCGCGGCGACCCCGATCGGGCCAACCCCCGGCCCGCCTCCCCCGTGCGGGATGCAAAATGTCTTGTGGAGGTTCAGGTGGCAGACGTCCGCACCGAAATCGCCCGGACGGCAGAGCCCGACCTGCGCGTTCATATTTGCGCCGTCCATGTAAACCTGGCCGCCCGCAACGTGAACGATGTCGCACAGCTCGCGGATCCCCTCCTCAAAAACTCCGTGCGTGGAAGGATAGGTGACCATCACCGCAGCGAGCGCGTCACGGTGCAGATCCGCTTTCGTCCGCAGGTCGGCCATGTCGATGTTTCCGAGCGCATCACACCCGATAGCGACGACCCGCATCCCGACCATGACGGCGCTCGCAGGATTGGTGCCATGGGCGGATGTCGGGATCAGGCAGACTTTGCGATGGGATTCGCCGCGCGAGCGGTGCCAGGCGCGGATCGCAAGCAAGCCCGCGTATTCGCCCTGCGAGCCGGCATTCGGTTGCAGCGAAACCGCGGCAAAGCCGGTGATTTCCGCCAGCCATGTCTCAAGCTGGGCGGCCATTTCAAAATATCCGGCGGCCTGATCCTGCGGGACCAGCGGGTGGATCGAGGCGACACTCTCCCACGTAACGGGCAGCATCTCGGACGTCGCGTTGAGCTTCATCGTGCACGAGCCCAGCGGGATCATCGAGGTTGTGAGCGACAGGTCCTTCGCCTCCAGGCGGCGGATGTAACGGAGCATCTCGGTCTCGGTATGGTGCGATTGAAAGACCGGATGCGTGAGAAAATCGCTGGTGCGACGGAGCGACGGCCCGATCACCTCGGGAAGCCCCTCAACCAGATCGCCGCGGATCCCACCAAAGATTTCCAGCAGCGGCCCGATGTCGTCGGTCGTTTCGTCGAGGGCGATCGCCACCGCATGGTCGTCGAGCTTGCGCAGGTTGATCCCCCGCGCAGCGGCGCGGACAAGAACCTCGTCGGCCTGCCGGGTTCCGAGCCAGATGCGCACGGTGTCAAAGAATGGTCCCGGATGAACGGCGTAGCCGAGGTTCCCGAGCGACCCGGCCAGGCGGAGCGCGAGGCGGTGAACCCGATCCGCGATCTCACGCAGGCCCTCCGGCCCGTGATAGACCGCATACATCGAAGCCATGACCGCAAGGAGAACCTGCGCCGTGCAGATGTTGCTCGAGGCCTTTTCGCGGCGGATGTGCTGCTCGCGGGTCTGGAGCGTGAGGCGCAATGCCGGATTCCCGGCAGCATCTTTCGAGACACCGACAAGCCGTCCGGGCATCCGGCGCTTGTGCTCGTCCCGCGTGGCCAGAAACGCCGCGTGCGGGCCGCCGAACCCCGGCGGAACCCCGAACCGCTGGGCCGAGCCGACAACGATATCCGCCCCCAGCTCTCCGGGAGGCTTGATGATCGTGAGCGCCAGTAGGTCCGCGTCAACGACCGCGAGCGCGCCGGCTTCGTGGGTCCGCGAAATCAACCTCCCCAAGTCGCAGATCGTGCCATCGGTGGCAGGATATTGGAACAGCGCACCAAACACCTGCTCGTCCGGACCCGACTCGGCCGGACCGACGAGAATCCGGATGCCGAGAGGCTCCGCACGGGTGTGCAGCAGGGCGATCGTCTGCGGATGGCAGTGGTCGGCAACAAAAAATGCATCGCCGCCTTTGATATCGTGACAAAGCGCCATGGCCTCGGCCGCAGCGGTGGACTCGTCGAGCAGAGAGGCATTCGAAATCTGCATGCCCGTGAGGTCGCAGACCATCGTCTGAAAATTCAGCAGCGCCTCCAGCCGGCCCTGCGCGATCTCCGCCTGATACGGCGTATACGCGGTATACCAGCCCGGATTTTCGAGGATATTCCTGCGGATGACCGCCGGCGTGTGCGTGCCGTTATAGCCGGCTCCGATGTGTGAGCGGGCGATCACGTTGCGGTCCATCAAATCCCACAGGTCGGCGAGCGCCTCTTCCTCCGATCGCGCCGCAGGCAGTGTGAGGTCGCGAGCGAGGCGGATATTCGCGGGAACAGTCTCCTCGATGAGCGCGTCCAGCGATGCTGCTCCCACGACGCCGAGCATGGCGTCGATTTCCGTCCCGCAGGACCCGATATGGCGGGAGGCAAATGCTCTCATGCCCCGATCTGCGCGCTGTAGGCGGCGGGGTCTTTGAGGGCGGCGGCTTCGGCCGGGTTCGAGAGACGGATTTTATAAATCCAGCCGGCCCCGAACGGATCGGTGTTCAGCAGGGCGGGATTCTCTTCCACCGCCGCATTCCGTTCGATCACCTCCCCGGAAACCGGGCTATAAATGTCGCTGGCCGCCTTCACGGATTCCACCACGGCCGCGACTTCGCCGGCAGCAAGGATTTTCCCGACCGCAGGCGGTTCGGCAAAGACGATGTCGGTGAGTTCAGCCTGGGCGTGATCGGAGATGCCGACCGTGCCGGTGTCTCCCTCGATGAGGATCCATTCGTGGCTTTCGGCGTAGAGGAGGTTTTCGTTCATGTTTCTTTTTGGTAAAGGGGTTTTTTGCGAACGCAAGCGCGGAATCTGCGCCCGCGCACTTCAATTTCCACTTCCTGGCCCGGTTTGGAGAATTCGGATGGAAGGTAGGCGAGCGCGATCCCGTCGCCGAGCGATGGCGACAAGGCCCCGCTGGTCGTCTCGGTCACCGGTTTGCCACCGACCCAAACCGGATAGTGGGGGCGGATCGGCGGGGTCTTCTCCGTCACCCGCAGAGCGCAGAGCCGGCTCGGAACCCCGGCGGCTTTCTGCGCAACCAAGGCCGCCTTTCCCACAAAGTCCGGCTTTTCAAAATCCACAAAAAATCCCAGCCCGGCCTCGAGCGGGGTGCGGTCGGGCGCGAGGTCGGAACCGTTGAGCGGATAGCATACTTCCAGGCGAAGCGTATCGCGCGCGCCAAGCCCGCAGGGTTTCGCGCCCGCAGCCAGCGACCGCAGCCATGCGGCGGCAGCCTCGCCGGCGGGCACGATCCACTCGAACCCCGCCTCGCCGGTGTAGCCGGTCGTGACCACGTAGTCGTCGCCGATCTGGAGGACCCGGTTCCGCTCCGCGGGCATTTTCCGGCCGAACAGCCTCTCAAAAATGCCGCCCGCCAAAGGACCCTGGATCGCCAGGGCCGCAAAGTCCGCGCTCGCGTTCTTGAATTCGACGCCATCCATAATCCGCTCCTTCATCCAGGCAGCGTCTTCATCAATCATCGAGGCATTCACCACGAGCAGGAAATTGTCCGCTCCGAGCCGGTAGACGATCAGGTCGTCAATCACCCCTCCCAGCTCGTTGAGCATGAGCGAATATTGCGCCTGCCCATCCGAGAGAGCCGCGACACGATTGGTGAGCAACGAATCCAGCCAGGCCGCGCTCCCGGGGCCGCTGACAAAAAATTCCCCCATGTGCGAAATGTCGAAGACCCCGGCCTCTTCCCGGACGGCCTTGTGCTCGGCGAGAATCCCGGAATACTGGACCGGCATATCCCAGCCTGCAAAGTCAACCATCCGCCCGCCGGCGGCGAGATGGGAGTCAAATAATGGTGTCCTCATGTTGGGCGCAAAATATGCCCGAGGGATTCGCAATGATGAAGGACTATTTTTTCTGATTTCCCGCTGTCCGCCAAGTGTGGCCGACCGGGCCGGTGATCTGTTTTCGCATATCTCTCTATGATGGGCCTTCAGCCCTCGTCTCTGAAATACCCGTTTTCCCAGGGCGCTGCCCCACTTGGTGCTGGAAGATATTTGTCCTGCACCCACCTCACACGGGCGCATCTCCGATAGTTGCAACTTCGCGGATCTTCACAGGGGGCATGGGCGTCCCGCCCGTGTGAGGCACATCACTCCGATGCGATTTCCAGTCTCTAAACGGGCGGGACGCCCGTTCCCCCTGTGCTCTGCAACTTT
>JAPLTF010000038.1 GCA_026398275.1 Verrucomicrobiota bacterium | reverse complement strand
GTTGAGAAAGTGGCGCTGGGTGACGTCCGAAGTGTTTTTGTCAACCCGCACGGGGGCGGCGTGTCAGAGGTCGTCGGGCGTCAATCCCGTGCGCTTGGCGATACGGGCGAAGCCAAAGGGGTCAGGCCTTGCCTATTGACATTTCTAACTTCCTGACAAGTTTTCTGATGGCCGGCCGTCCGGCAGCAGCGCAGCAATACCGGCTTACTCGGCCCGGGTCGCCCATGTGCAGATTTTTGCTCCATCGGTAGTCCAACAACCGCTCCCGCGCCAAACCCGCCCTCGCCGGATTCAGGTGAATGTAATCGCTCACCGTGCGGAAATATGTCCCGTCCTCCCCGTCCACTGGGATCGCTTTGTAACGTCCTTGGAACAAATGGCCCCGCAACCGGTGCTTCACGTTGTGCCGGATGGTGTAGGTGGACTACAGCCACTGCATCCCGGTCGAAAGGTTCGGCTCCGGGGTCTCCAAGAGCATGTGGTAATGGTTGCCCATCAAAACGTAGGAATGCACCCGGTCCGCTCGCAGGCCTGCCCCAGCGTCTTCAAAAACAGTCACGATCCCCGTCATCGCGAAAAACTGTTTTCAAGCGATCCCCGCGATCCATCACGTGGTAAACAGCCCCAGCATATTCCACTCGCGGCTTTCTTGGCATGGGAGCAGGTCAGCGGAAAATGCCATGAATGTCAATAGGCAAGGCCTGACCCCTTCGACAATAGGCAAGGCCTGACCCCTTCGACTCGGAAAAGGCGCATGGCGTAAGAAGGGTTCAGGCCGACCTCTGCGGCGATCCGCGCGGACGTCCAGGGCTCGGAACAGCGCTCCGCCAAGAGCTTCATGATGTTGAGAAAGTGGCGCTGGGTGACGTCCGAAGTGTTTTTGTCAACCCGCACGGGGGCGGCGTGTCAGAGGTCGTCGGGCGTCAATCCCGTGCGCTTGGCGATACGGGCGAGCATCCGCGGCCCGATTTCCTCGCCATCGTGGAAGGCGAAAACGAAATCCGGCCAGCCCTCACGGGAAAGAATGCGGTGCGAGGTTCCGCGTTGACGTTTGACCACCCACCCGATCGTGAGCAAGGCGGAGAGGACCCGGCGGGATTTGCGAGACGGCCAGAGACTCACGCGGGAACAAGAAATGTGTCCGCGAGATCGGGCACAGCCTCACCCGCTTCTATGCGGTCGGCGAGAATGCGAAGCGCGAGAGATTCGGCACGGTCCACCGCTTCTTTCCGGCTGGCACCATACGCGAGACACCCCGGCAACGCGGGAATTTCCGCGATCCACCGGCCATCGTCTTCATGTTCAATCTCCACATCGAATCTCATGAGCGCACACTACACCGGAAAGACGGGAAAACAACCGGAAAAAGGGCGAACGCCCGATAGAGGCGGGGGACCAGAGCGGAACAAGGCGACAGCAATAGTCTTTCGCCGGAAACCATACCGCCAGCCGGTCCAGAACAATCCTGCCGGGCATCGAAACCTCGGCATGATGCGCTTGCGCGAGGTCTGCAGTCTCGGTGCCGGCGGTTAGAACCTGGCCCGCACGGCATCGATGAAGGCGGCGATGTTTTCCCACGGCACATCTGGCTCGAGAACGTGCGTCGGCGCAACGATCACGCGGGCACCCTTCTCATGCAGGCGGCGACAGCGCTCCACGGCGGCGCGCACGTCGTCCGGCGAACCGAATGGCATGGTCGTCTGGGTGCCGATCATTCCACAAAAGGCGATCCGGTCCTGATAGCGGGCCGCCACCGCCTCCAGATCCATGCACTCGGGCTGCACCGGATTGAGGATATCCACCCCGACCTCGATGAGGTCGTCGATCAGAGGGGTGACATCGCCGTCGGAATGATAATGCACCCAGACCTTGCGCGAGCCGGAGACTTCGCGGATCCCGTCAATCACGCGTTTGAGGCGGGGTTTGAGGTGCTGCCGCCAGGTGTCTGCGGACATGAGCAGGCTGTTCTGCATGGCCACGTCGTCGCCGAGCCGGATGACATCGAATCCGGCCCGCGCGAACGCTTGGGCGCTGTGGAACGAGCGTTCTGTGAAATAATCCAGCAGCCATTGCGTCACCGGATTTTCATCCGCCCAATCGCAGAAAACATTGTCCATGCCGCGCAGATACCAGGTGTCTTCAAACACAGTGCATTCCAGGCTGGCGGAAGCGACTTTCCCGGCGGCGTGGATTTCCTCGCAGCGGCGGGCGCAACCGGTGAAATTCGCGGGATCGGAGGTGTCCGGCCATGGCAGGCTTTCAAGCTGGGAGACCTCTTCGATGCCGGCCAGCGGGTGGAGCATCTCCATGAGATGCACGGCCTCTCCGAGAGACGATGCCGGCGGGCGGACAAAGGAAATCCCCATGCGGAGAATGACCCCGTTCTCAGGCAGGTGGAACCCGATTTTTTCGTAAGCCGCCCGCCACCGTTCCGGATCATCCCCGAGGAACGAGGCCCCGGACGAATGGATGTCGAGGTCGAATGCTTCCTGCGAGGATTTGCCGGTGCGCTCCAGGATCCGCTGCTCGACCGGCTCGGTGGTGGGAAGATCAAACGGGAGCCACTCGGGCGCACCGCCTTCGATCATTTGGAAAAAGTTTTCGCGGGAGTTCATCATGGGTGTTTCTAGATTTTAGCAGATCAGCCCGCGCTTGCCGGCCGGGCCATGGGCGATCGGGTTTTCGCCAACCCACCGTTCGTCCACCGGTTCATCGGAACGCTGGTAGCGCGTGTCGGTGGAGAGGCGGATGCGCGGGGTGGTGTTGTCAATGCTGCCGTGGATGGTGTCCATGCCGAAGGTGAGCAGGTCGCCCGGGCTGAACTCGGAAGTAAGCCAGCGGCCGCCGAGCTTCTGGCGGAGAGAGCGCGGGTTGTTCGAGAGCTGACCGCCGTGCTTCCATCCGTCGTGGCCCGGAAGGTTGGTGCAGCTCGTGTCGACGTCCGACTCGAGATAATTTTTGATGCGGTCCGCGTGGAGGTGGGATTTTTCAAGGATCATGAGACCGCCGACTTCCAGCGGCACCTCGCCGTAGGGGATCCAGGCGGTAAAAAGGCGGCGCGTCCCGCGTCCCATGTAAACGATATCGCAATGAGGGGGGGTCCCAGGACCGCATCCCATGGTGCGAAGCCAGATGTAGTCGAAATGCCGGATCGCACCGCCGAGGAAGTGCGTGTAAAACTCTTTCACTTCGGGGCCGAAGACCACGCGGTTGACCGTGGGTTGGTTTTTCCAGGCCGTGTCGTTGAATTTCGGATGGATTCCCTTTTTGAGAATCCCGTCAACCAGAGGCTCGCCCGGTTCAAAAATAGCCCCCTGTTCCAGAGTCTTGAGCAGGGCCATGCGGGCCTCCAAAATGATGTCGCGGGGGAAGAAATCGCGGATGTAGAGGTAGCCGTTCTCCTCCATGCTGTTCCGGAGCGCCTCGGGATTGTTCCGGATCGCCGCGGAATCCTCGAGCCAACCGAAGGAATGCTCGTCGGTTTCAAGTTCGTGACCGTGGGCAACGAGTGTTTGTGAAACGAGGGTTGTCATGTCTTTTATGGCGGTTGATTTTTAACTTGTAGCACGCTATTTATATCGATTCCATGTCCCGCATGGGAAATTCTTTGTCTCTTTTGGCACAGAGAACCTCTGCAAGTTCCGCCTCTGATCTGCTGCTGGGATCGGGGGAGCGGGTGCGGCTGGGAGCCGTGACGCGCGCCGGCCACCTGGTGAAACGCGATCCCGGGCTGGATTTCAAACACGGGCTGCGAACCTTGCAGGATTATGCGGTGATTCTCCTGCTCGCCGGCACCGGCCGCTACCGCGATGCCCACGGCTTCACGACGCGCGTCCGTGCCGGCGACCTGATCTGGGTTTTTCCAGGAGTTGGCCACGCCTATGGACCGGAGGCGGGTGACCGCTGGGAGGAGATTTACCTCGTCTTCACCGGCAGCATGTTTGACCGGTGGCTGGAAGCCGGGCTCGTGAATCCCAAACGCCCGATCTGGCGCGCAGACCCGGTGGCCGCATGGCATCGGCGGCTGGCCGGGGTGATCCCCTCGCAACATCCCATTGGTGAGTTGGCGGCGCTGGCCGCCGCCGGGCGACTGCAGGCGGTCATCGCCGATCTTGCCGCCCAACAAGCGACCCCTCCAAACGCCCCGGCCGGTGCACCCGCCTGGCTCGATGCCGCCCGCGACCGTCTGAAAACCGGCAAATCTCCTGAAGCCGTGGCCCGCAGCCTGAAGCTTGGTTACGACACTTTCCGGAAACGCTTTGCCGCCGCGACCGGACTGGCCCCGGCACGGTTCCAGATGCTCCGCAGAATCGAGCACGCCTGCACTCTCTTGAGGGATGATTTGTTGCCTCTCAAGACCATCGCGGAGCGGACCGGGTTCGCCGACGAGTTTCACTTCTCGAAACGCTTCCGCCAGATCGTCGGTCAACCCCCCGGGCGCTTTCGCGAGCACACGCAATAAAGCTGCTGCCGGCAAACGCGGTCAGAAAAGCTCCAGCACACTGCGCATGGAAGATGCCGGGCCCATCCCGCTGGTTCCCCACCCAATCAACCGGGTGCAATGCAAGCCGCAAGCGGACGGACGGAGATTTTTTTTCCAGGCGGGTAGGTTCGTTGTCCGGGATAGACGACCCAGAGTTCGTCGAGTTCCAAGTCGGCGAGGGCGGTCTGCATCGCGCCGGTGAGCGTGGGGGCATCTGCGCGTTTGAATTCGACGCCGACTTTCCTGCCGTGCAGGAACATCAGGAGGTCGAGTTCGCAAGCGCTGTGGACCGCGTAGAAATAGGCATCGTCCGGCTGGTGCGAGCGCAGGATTTCCTCGAGTGCGAAGCCCTCCCATGAGGCTCCAAGCTTGGGATGAGTGAGCAGGTCGGCGGGCGAACGAATCCCGCTCAGCGCGTGATACATTCCCGAGTCGCGGAAGTAGATCTTCGGGGTCTTGACCAGGCGCTTGCCGAGGTTCGCCTGCCAGGGGGGCAACCGGCGAATCATGAAAGTCTCCTCGAGGGCATCCAGATAGGCGCGGGCCGTGTTCGGGGCGATGCCCATGGAGGCGGCGATCTCGCTGCCGTTCCAAACCTGCGCATGGTAGTGCGCCAGCATCGTCCAAAACCGCCCCATCGCCGCCGGCAACATGCCGAACCCAAGGGCCCTCAAGTCGCGATCCAAAAAGGTCTGGATGAAATTTTTTTCGCCAGACGCGGTAAGACGAGTCGCGCTCCATGCGCCAGGGGCCTCCGGCAATGGCGTGGTGCTTGCCGCCGTGCACGATCCAACCGCCCGATCGGAGTTGGTAGATTCCCCTAAGAACCTGTGAAATAAATAGGAAAAGCCGCGCGATATCTGCGTCAATAAGTCCCGGGGACACTGGCTTGTAGCGAGTGCCATGGAGGATGGCGGCTGCCGCCGATCTTCCGAGCCTGCGGAAATCAAACCTCAGGCGATTGGCAGGTGCCGTGAGCAGGCCGGTGTTCTATTTGCAATAAGAATGCACTTTGCATAATTGCCTCGACGATGTGTGATTAACGGATAGGAATCTGACATTGCTGATACTGCTCAAGCAAGGCCGCTACAAAACCCCGCTCTGGAGCCACGCACCATCAACACAAATCTCTCCGCCGTTTTTCAGAATTTCCAAATTGCCGGATCCCTGCTGGAAAGTGCCCCCTGCGGCAACGGGCATATCAACGACACTATGGTTGCGGCGTTCAGCCAGGCTGGAACGCGCGTGCGCTATATTTTCCAGCGCATCAACGGCCGGATTTTCAAGGATCCGGAAACGCTGATGGATAAGATCCTCCGCGTGACCAGTGAGGCCCAGCATCAGGATCGGGCGGAAGTGGTCGTTCTGGACGACCTGCGCACGGGGCACAGAAAAAACCTCGGATTCCCTTGTGACATGCAATAGGCTATACACACAACTATGAAAACCACTCCTCCGAACAAACCTTTCCAACAACTCGTCTTCACAGGAATTCTCGGCTGGATCACCGGCTCCGTAGCACTTCTCGCCGCCGCATGGTTTCTGACGAAGCACGAATCGTTTTTTGAGCCGATGATGTGGGCGGCCTCCCATTGGTGGGCCGCGTTTGCTTTCGGATTCCTGGCCATGCTCGCCCGGGGGGCACGGGTCAAGGAATCCCTCGGTTCCGCGCTGCTGGCTTATCTGCTGCCTGTGGGGATCATTGCCGGGGTGGCCGGACTTTGCCTCGCGATCTACCCGGAGGCCGGGTTCCGCGATGAGATGGCGGGCTACCTGCCCGTTGTGCTCGTCTTTTACGTGTTCGGGCTGGTTTGGCTGCGGGCGAGTGAGGGGACTGCCCATTCGTTTGCGCGGGCGGTGCTTCCGCCGATCCTCGGCGGGCTGATGATTCTGGGGTTTGTGGCGGTGCCGGTATTCGCCAGCAACGCATTCCGCTACCGGGATGCGTTCGGCCTTGAGGTGGTCAGCACCGCAAAGCCAGAGGGTTTTGTCGTGACGGATGCCGTCCTGGAAATCCGCAAGCCGGGGAACTACAAGTTCACGGCCCCGCAGTTCGCGATCTATAGCATCAGCATGGAGTTCGCCCCAGAGAAAGCGGATGGAGAAATCACCTGGGGAGCGGCGGGCGAGCCGAAGGAGGGGGCAACAGGGAAATTTCCCTTGCAGGTCCGCTGGAAAAATCCGGCGGCCCAGGCGGGCAGGCCTCCCATGCGCGAGTTTGAGAACACGATCGTTCTGGAAGCCCGGGATGCCAGTGCGCCCCAAATAGTCGTCAGCGTAGTTTCCGCGCCAATCGAGAGTCCGGGCCCGAAGCATTGATTGCTTCCATAGGTCCATGAAATTCCACAACGCCTGCGCCAGGACCATTGCGCGGGCGACGGCACTTGTTTGCGGGGTGCCACTTCAAACTTCATGACCCCTTCAAACAGGGGTGCAGGCCAGGGGGGTTCTTGGCCTTCCGAACAGGTCAGCGTGCCGACTGAGTAGATTTTTCTAGCAGCTTCCGACTGGTGCATCAGGACTCAAACTCTCCCCTAACATCTCTCCAATTCTTGGCTCCAGATCGATTGTTCGCCGGAAGAGTGATATCTGCGGTGCACCCGTGCGGAAGCTCCAGGGAAAACCGGTGGCGTTTCCAATCCGCCTTCACCGTGCACAGTCCGCGGGGGGTCATGGTTGTTCCATGAACCTCTTTCCAACCGACATTCACCGGGTTCCAGGTGAGTTTGCCGCCCCCCGGGCTCGCAAGCCGCACGCCGAGAACCGTGTCGTGCAGCCAGGCGAGCGGGACGGCCGCCCAGCCATGTGAGCCGGTCGGATCGTCGGGCTGTCCGGAACCGGGTATAAAATACTCTGGTAAGGGACCGTCGGGCAAATAGGGGCGATATCGCTCCAGAAAGTGGGCAGCGGCCTTTTTCCCAAAGCCATAATCGCTCAGGCAGCGCAGCGCGCGATAGGCGTAAGTCGGATTGTTCCAGCGGTGCATGCCGCGTGGCGGCGAACCGTCCTTCGCACAGAAAGCGGCTTCGAGAACCTTGAGGGATGCACCGGGTGTGAGGAGTCCATGGAAGACCGCGGAGACACTCGCAGCTTGTCCGAATCCTCTTGGTCCCGCAACCGGCGACCAGACTTCTGAGACCAGATCCTTTGTCGGGCCCGCTTGGTTGACAAATCGCCGGAACTCCTTGCGGACGCGCTCTGCCCGACGGAGCCACTCATTCGCTGGATTCTGTTTTCCGATCGCGCGAGCAAGCTCAATGGCGTTCTTGAGAAACCCATAATACCAGGCGTTCGGAATACTCTCAATTTCGCCGTCATTCAGGTTCGCGCGAAGCGCACAGCGGAGATCCGTCATGCATGTCCGGTCAACGAGCAGGCCTTCGGAATTTGTCTGCGAATGCGCCAAATCGAGGAAGCGCACCAGATTGGGAAAGTATTTGCGGAGGCGCGTCGTTTCTCCGGTCCACATCCAGTCATCGTAAAGCATCCCAATCCAAACGATACCCCAATCCAAAGTCTGCAGTCCCTGCTCCTCATAATCCTCCGGCGGGAATACCCGAAAGCGGCCGCTTGCGGTCTGTTGTTCGATGGTGTGACGCAGGGTGACCTGACGCAGGGCGGTATCGCCAAACCACTGCGCGGCCAATTGCGCACGGTATTGGATATCCTCCAGCCATTGGGCGTCCTCGCGCCCGGGTGTGTCCACGTAGGCATCAGACATCGTCACTTTGGCATGGTCGAGGCACAACTCGACGAGCTTGGGAATGTCCCTTTGTCCCGTGGCGGAAAAGGATCCCAGCTCCGGAGCCGGATGCTGGCTGCTCATGATGGAGATGGCCCCGATATCAATTGGTGCGGTCGCGTTCCGCCAGGTGATCATCAACCAACGCCAGGTTCTCTCCTCCGGGATCTCCAGGGTTTGAGGACCTTCACGCAGGGTAATCCGATCGCCGAACGGCATGCCAACCGTCAGCTCCGGATCAAAAGATCCATCGTCGAGCAGGACCGGCTTCTCGGCATGGAGGTCCTGGTCGATTTCGCCGTAAGTGAAATCGAGAACGGCTCCGGCGGGCGCATCCAGAATTTCCAATCGCAGATAACCATGCAGCGGTTTGCCGAAATCCAGAGTGGCGTAGCCATCCTTGCCGGGTTGCAACCTTGTCAGGGAGTTGCATTCCTCTTTCGCTCGTGCAAAATCTTTTTTATAGTGGGAATGCTTGACCAACCAACTGACGGGCGCGGCAGGATGCGGGGCTTCAGCCAATGGAGGAGGGGTCACGGTTCCAACTGCGACCACCCGCACGGGAAATTCTTCTTTTCGAGTTAGGGGAGGGGTTTCCTTCAGGACAGGACGCGACCACGCCTCGGACCGCACAGCGACGGCCTTTGCCCATTTGGCCCGATCGGAATCCATCAGCCGCGCATCCATGATCACCGGGAACCGGATACGCTGTGCGTTGCCCCCGATGGTTTGATGGGAATGATTCAGAAACTCATCCGCATTCCGCCACAGCCACGTGGAATCGGTCTTGAGAAAGTCGCCATGGAGCGCGATTCCAGGTGCTCCTCCGCGCGAACGTTGGAATGTCGGCACACCCCACCAATGATGCAGCACGAGAGCGCCATTGCTTCCCTCCTGAAGATACTCCGCCAGATCAATTTCCTCCACCGTGATCTGCGGAGAAACGAACCTCATCACACGCGCGAGCACCACATGTCCGTTGATCCACAGTCGCGCAGTCGGATCCGCAGAAAAGAGGATTTTTGTCGGCTGACTGGCATCCCAGTGAAAGCTCTTTTTGAAATACGTCCAGGCATTCGGAACCGGCGCACTTTTGCCTGATCGCCAGATGAACGGTGAATGGAATTTAATTGGAATCATCGATATTGAGTAACGGAGTTTAAGTCAAAACCCTCCCGTAAAGCCGCAGGGTTTCTTCTTGGACTAAAAGATTCTCCCCCGCAAGGAAACCCAATCGTGGCAATGAAGGGTGCTTTCATCAAAAAACCAGTGCCGCAAAGTTAAGCAGGCATTCACTGGATCATGCGAAATCATGTTGACTGGACAGTTGAGCTGGAGAGTTGTGTAGAATGACCATGCCTTTGCCGCAAGCCTCCGCTCGCATGAACTTCCGGAAGATTGCTTTGGAGAGTGGTTTTTCAAAATCCACGGTATCCCTGGCCTTCAAAGGCGACCCTCAGATTCCTCCCGTCACGCGGGAGAAAATCCTCAAGATCGCGGAGCGGCTTGGTTATGAGCCGTCCCCGGCGATGAGGAGGCTGATGTCCGAGATCCGGCGCTCGCGGTTGGCAGTTTGCACGGCGCTACATGCAATGCCTCGACGATGGCCTTCGTCCCGCCATCGTTCTCGAAAGCCGCGCAACTGATTCCGCCCACCTTGCCTCGCGAGGCACTCGGAACCTGATCGGCGACATGGAGGCAGGGCCAATTTTCTGTTTCTCGACGGCCATGTCGAGGCATCGGGAGAATACTCAAACAATCGCGACTGCTTTTTGAACAGTTAAAGTAAAACTTAACTGCTGCGCATCCTGATGCCGGGCATCCATTTTTCTATGCACGACCTCAATAAAACCAGCCCTGAACGGTATTCAACCAGCCCCTCTCGCAAAAACCCTTCTCATGGCGGCAAAATGGCCAGAGGCATGTCGATCGGTTGGGAAATCAGCCAGATGCCTGCGATGTAAAGCGCGGTTCCAAGCAGCGCCCACGGGAGAAAAACCGGCATCGCCCGCACGCTCAGGGCGCGGGATTTCCGCCAGAGGATCCAAAGCGAGCAGAGCAATCCGGCATCAAGAAAAAGGATCTGCAGGCCGGGCAGGCCCCCGAATACCGGAGCGGCAACATTCCATGCCGGCACTGCGGCACGAACGCCGAGGTCGCGCGCAATCCGCATGATGATCGGCCAAGGGGTGAGAACTCCGGAAAAAAGATGAAACGAAATATGCGCGATCCACATCGCGAATCCCAGCGGGGCGAGCGCAGCCGAAAACCCGTTGGCGACGCCGGAAGCATCTCGGCCGGCCGACAACGACGAGAGCCATCCGCACAGCCGCGCGAGCGCCAGCGGCAGGACCACCACGCAAAAAATGAAGGTCAGAAACCAGACGGCTCCCGCAGCCGGCTGACCGAGCATCCGCAGGACAGCCCCCTCCATCTCCCGCACGGGGGCGACCATGGCGGCGACATTGGCGAATGCGGCGAAGACAAACACGAGGACGAGCGCGGCGAGATCCGGACGTCGCCCAAACTGCCCGACCGACGACCGGCGGGGGTCGGCGATGAGGTCGCGTCCGGGTGCGACCGCCAGGATCCCGACATTGTCGTGCGGGCAGGCCTTCACGCAATCCAGGCAGAACGTGCAGTCCATGTTGCCGGATTTGCGCGGCTGAAAAAGCAGGAGCTCGCACCCGCGCTGCGAGGCGTTGCCCTTGATGCAATCGTGCGTCCTGCACGTCGAGCAGACATCCGCCTCCCGGATCCGGACCTCCAGCGGAGACACGAGCGACGCGACGAAGTTGAACTGCCCGATCGGGCACACGTATTTGCAATAGCTCGCATTCTTGAAAATACCGTCCACCAGCACCGCCCCGGAAAAATAGAAAATGACGACCCACGCCGTCCACCATGGGCTGTCCCAGAGGTCCAGAAATTCGTAGGCCCAGAAAAATCCTGCAAGCAGGGCGACCGCAAACCACTTCGAACGCAGCGCCCGCGGCCACTCGCGGGTGGATGGAAAAATCTTCCGGCCGAGATCGCGGGCCAATGTGAACGGGCAGGCCATGCAGAACAGGTTGCCGACAGCCAGCAGGGCGATCGCGCTGAACCCGCTCCAATGCAGCCATGGCAGCACGCCGGCCAGGTTCACCGCGCTCACCTGCGGCCCGAGAAGTCCGTCCAGAACGACCGCTGCGGCGATTGCCAGCATCACGGCTTGCAAAACAGGGCGGAAATATTTCCACCGCATCGCAGGCCCGATCACCGGCACCCGCAGGAGATCGAACCTCCGCCGGGGCGGAGCAGGGCCCCGGGACGCCTCCGGCTCGCGCGGACGGCTGCGCCTGGGCGACAGGTAGCGGATGGCGATGATTCCCGCCGGGATCAGAAAAGCCATCGAACCGGGCACCCACATGACCGCTCCCGCGCCGGCCTGATCGTCCAGCGCGGAAAGCCCGGAGACGCGGGGTGCAAGCGCATACGTCCGATAAAAGACGCCATCATAAAATGAAAGGAATGCCGCGAGGGCGGTATTCTGAATGTCGGCGGCCAGAAGATACGGGATCATCGCCCAGCGGGGAAGCGCGGGACGCGATGGCCACGGCTGGATGACCGGCCACCAGAAGAGCACCGCGGTGACGAGGAAGCAGAGGTGCTCGACCTGATGCCATCCGGGGGACCCCAGCGCGAGTTCGTAGAGCGCGGGCGCATGCCAGACGAGGTTCGAAAAAATGAACAGCGGCCCCGCAAAGAACGGATGGACCAGAAACCGTCCGAAGCGCTTCAGCGCGGGCGATGTCAGAAACGGGGCAAGTCCGTCGCGGGCGAAACCGCGCGGCAGGCCCGACAGCAGCGGCAGCATCGGCCAGCCCAACAGCAGAAGCGGGGGGGCCACCATCGTCAGCAGCAGATGCTGCACCATGTGGACAACCAGCAGCCAGCCGGCAAAGGCATCGAGCGGCGAAGCGAGCGCGACGTAAATGACGAGCAGCCCGCCGACAAAGGAAATCAACCGCTCGACCGGAAACCTCCAGGGAACCTGCGCATGCAGGCTGCGCCATCCGAGAAAATAGACAACCGCCGTCGCCAGCAGCCCGAATGCCGGAACCGGCAGGAACGCCCACGAAAAGAGCACCGACTCAGCGGGCAGGCTTGTCATGATCCCTCTTGGTAAAGATTGGGCTTTGCAGCGACAAGGGGGAATAGGCGTCCCGCCTGTTAGGGCACTGACTCTGCAAGCGAAAGCCGGCGTCTTTCACAGGCGGGACGCCTGTGCTCCCTGTTTTAACCTGGCAGCATATCGCCTGTTTGTTTCCAAGAAATGGGCTCACCTCTGCGGGGCGGGCGACTTGCCTTTCTCGCCGTCGCGATACCAAAGGATTCCGTAGCGCCGGAGGTTGCCGACGAGCGCCTTCAGGTTGTCGGCCGTCTCGCGATTGGCAATCAGGGTTCCCAGTGCGCCCTGCCCCTGCCGGACTTCACGCACCAGAGATCGGATGTCAGCAAGCGCCTTCTGGAGCTCGTCGGCGGCCTTCCTGGCGGATTCCATCGTGCCCTTGCCGCTCTCGATCGCGGTATCCGCCTGCGTCACCACGGCATCCACTTTTGCGGATGCGGCCGCCAGCGACGTGCTCGTCGTCTGAAGGTTTTTCAGGGTCTCCTTGAGCGACGCGATCCCCTCCTCGTTGAGGATCCCACTGTCGAGTTTTTTGACCACCGAATTGACATTGGCGACGGTCGCGCGGAGCTCGGTGACAAGGGCCCCGGCATCGTCAGCCATCCCCGCGAGGCCGCCGCCGTCATTGACCCCCTTGATCGTGCTGCCCGGCGCGATGGGCGGGGATTCCTTGGCATTTTCCTTGAGGTCGATGACCACATACTTGTCGCCGAGCAGCCCGGAGCTGCCAACGGCAAACTCGCTCGCGGTCGGGATCTTGACGTCGTCAAAAATCCTGAGGTTCACATAGACGCCGTTCATGTCCGGCAGGATCACCGGATTGTCCATCACCCGGCCGATCTTTGCGCCGGCCAGCAGGACCTCCGCCCCGCGGAGCAGCCCGGCGGCATTGGGGAACTCCACGCGCAGGTTGTAGTAGCTCCGCACGCCCTCGCCGAGGCGGCCGAAATACACAACCATCATCCCGATCGTGATGAGCCCGATCAAAATGAATATTCCGACTTTTGTCTGAGTGATGCGGTCTTCGCTGGTCATGTCTTGGATTTCAATAAACGGTTTCTCCCGAGCGTCCATCCACAAAATCCCGGACGACCGGATCCCGCGTCTCCCGGAGCTCGGAAAGTGTGCCGAGGAAATGGATGCGTCCGCCGTCGAGGAGGGCGACCCGGTCGGCGATGTGATTGCAGCTGATCAGGTCGTGCGTCACGACGAGCGACGTCACCCGGATCTCCCGCTGGAGCCGCCGGATGAGGCGGTTGATGCTGTCGGAGACGATCGGGTCGAGCCCGGCGGTGGGCTCGTCGTAAAGGATGACATCCGGCGGGGAGATGATTGCGCGGGCGAGCGCCACGCGCTTGCGCATGCCGCCGCTCAGGTTCACCGGCATCTTCTGGTCGTGCCCGGCCATGTTCACCATGGCGAGGGACTGCGCGACTTTTTCGCGGACCACGGCCGGGTTCCTCTCGCCCCGCTCCCGCAGCGGGAAGGCCACGTTGTCGAAGACGTTCATCGAATCGAAGAGCGCCCCGTCCTGGAAAAGCATGCCGATCTTGCGCCGCACGGATTCGAGCTCCCGCTCGCCAAGCTTGGTGATCTCCTGCCCCTCGAAGACGATGCTGCCCGAGACCGGAGGCATCAGGCCGATGAGATGCCGGAGAAAAACGCTTTTCCCGCCGCCGCTCTTGCCGAGCAGCACCAGAGTCTCGCCCGGAAAGAGATCGAGCGTGAGCCCGCGCAGGATGTCCTGCGAGCCGATCCTCTGCACGAGGTCCTGCACATGGATGAGCGGCTCGTTCATCGCTGCCCGGCCGGAAAAAGGATGTTGAGCGCCATCGTGAGGAAGAAATTCGCGATCAGGATCGCCAGCGAGGATGTCACCACGGTGGCGGTCGTCGCCCGCCCGACGCCGACAGCGCCGTCTTTCGCGCGAAGGCCCTCGCGGCAGCTGATGAAGACGATGAGCCCGCCGAAGACGAACCCCTTGATCAGCGACATCATGATGTCGCTGCCCTCCGTCCACTTCTGCACGTTCGCAAAGAAATAGACGCCGTTGATGTTCAGCACATGGACGCCGACATAGTAGCTCGCCAGCACGCCGAGCCCGACGCATTCGACCACCAGAAGCGGCATGGAAATGAACATCGCCAGCGCGCGCGGCACGACCAGGTAGTCGACGGGATTGACCGCCAGCGCCCGCAGCGCATCGATCTGCTGGGTCACCTTCATCGTCCCGATCTCCGCAGTCATCGCCGCCCCCACCCGGCCGGCGACCATCAGGCCGGTCAGCGCCGGCCCGAGCTCGCGGAACATCGACAGCGCGACCACCGGCCCGACTGCGGTCTCCATGTTCAGGCTGGCAAATTGAAAATACGCCTGCGCCGTGAAGACCGCCCCGGTAAACGCTCCCGTGACCACCACGACGAGCTGCGACCCGAACCCGATCTCCGCGATCTGCCGCAGCGTCAGCCACACGCGAACCCGCCCGCGCGCAATCGAGCAGATCGTCTCCCAGGCGAGGATCGCCAGCTCGCCAAGGCTGGTGAGGAGCGAAGACAGCAGCCCTTGAAAAAACGACAGGATTTGCATGGATGGCGACAGCCGGAGCGGCCGGGGACGGCCGGAAATCAGGCGATCCGTTCGGTTTTCTTCTTCGAGCTCACCTCGGGCGGCAGCTGCCCGACAAATTTCGCCTCGAGCCCGAGCTTGCGGAAGATCGACTCAATGTCGTGCTGCGCGGGCGCAGCCGCGCTGAATTCCATGTAAATGATGTCGTGGTTCGTATCCACCTTGTAGCGAAGGCCCGGAAGAACATCGAGCTCGAGTGCCAAGCCCATCATCTTGTCCGGGTGACGAACTCCGGCCGCGTAGACTTCCAATTCAATCATGCCCGGCATTTTCCTCCTCCTGAAGCCCGAATTCAAGGCCCAAATTCGCGACCCGCGATTCCCGGGCCGTGGACCATCCTTTTCCCTTGGCGTCCGGCTGTGTGGCCGGATAGGCTCCATACATGCAAAGCACCCGCCTCTGGCTCATGTTTCCGGCCCGCCTGATCACACGCCCGGTCCTCTGGGAGCTCGCGAAGGAATTTCCGGTGGTCACCAACATCCGGCAGGCGAGCGTGACCGAGGAGATCGGGCTGGTCTCGCTGGAGCTGGATGGCGAGCGGGAGGACATCAAGAAAGCCATCACCTGGCTCGAGGAGCAGGGGATCAAGGTCGAACCGGTCGAGATCAACACCATCGAGGGCTGAGGGTGCAGGACAAATTTCTTCATGCATTTTGAATTCCGTCTTTTTTTGTGTTCAAGAGATATACTTTAGTATATCTTTTTTCCGTGAACACAGAAAAAAACCTTCTTCAGCAACTTGCCGCCTTCCAACAGATGGAGCG
>JAPLTF010000066.1 GCA_026398275.1 Verrucomicrobiota bacterium | reverse complement strand
GTGTCCCCTTACAAAACCGCCCCTGGTGGCGCGCCATCTGGGAGAAATTGCTCTCCGAGTTTCCCAACTGCAATGCAGTTGCCCAATCACCATGAAATCTGGCTAAAATCCAGTGCCAACTGCATTGTTACGGCTAAGAGGCCGAAGGGCGTTTTTTCAAATCTCCCCTCTCCACAAATCATATGCACTCCCTCGCGACTGTCTATTACATCATCACGGTTCCGTTTGTCGTCGCAGGTTTTCTGAACACTACGAAGTGATGGTGCCTGGAGCGAAGGGAGAGCCGGAAAACGCGAGGGTGAGGGCGTCCATGGCACTCAAGGCATTCTTGCGGGCGGCAGCCACGCCCGTGCAGGCCGTGTTGTGCCGGGATCGTCGTGCTGAGAGCCGCACAGAGGAACGTCCGACACGGACGCGGCTACAATGCGTTGCTTGTGCGGCCACGACATTATTTAAACCGCTCTAGTACACGCATTCCAGCCCGGCTTCCGCGAAGGCGCGGAGGTTTTCCACCGGTGCATGAAAAAAATGGTCGGAGGCGGAGCAGAGGTAGCCCCCATCCCGGCCGAATGATTCGAACAGGGCGTGAACCTCCGCACGCACTTCTGCGGGAGTGGCTCTTTCAAGGATGTTCGACTGGTCCATTCCTCCGATGAGCCCCACCTTGGAGCCAAGCAGGTCTTTGACTTTCGGGCGGTCATCAACCCTGGTATCCCCGCCGACTCCCGGGGGGCTGAGGGTTTCGCTGGCGTCGCATCCATTCAAGGGGATTTTGTCGAGGATCGCCATCATGCCCCCGCAGGTATGATAGACGACCGGAAGTCCGCATCCGTGCAGCGCGTCGATCACCCGCCGGTCATAGGGAATGCAGAATTCCTCGAACATCGCGGGGCTGATGACCGTGCTGCTGGCCGCGCCGCCGCCGTGTTCGATGAGGTCGAATTTCGCCCCGTGCAGGTGCTCGTTCACAAACGCCACTTTGTAGTCGGCCATCCGCTTCAGGATCGAATGCACGCGCTCCGGTTCATCCATGGCGAGATAGATCGCCTCCTGCGTCCCGAAGAGCTCCACGAAATCCTGCCAGACGCCCGGCTGGCCCCACATGGAAACAAACCCGCGCACAATGCCCGCATCGCCCGTGCGGTCATACCACGAGGAGAGGAGATCCCGGTCGAGCGCCATGTTCGGCCAGTGACGGAGGAAGATCTCGACGTCATCGAGCGACTTGGCGAGATGCTCGCTGAAATAGGTCGTGATCTTGTCGGTGGTTGTCGCGTATGTCAGATTTCCCGATGGCGTCTCGACGGCGAACCGGGTCTCGACCGCTCCGCGGTCGTCCGGAGCCAGTTTCTCGGAGGTGACTTTCCAATCGGGCGACTGGCGTATCCGCAGGACATCCAGGGGAGTGACAGCCGCGTCGAGACCGATCTGCAGGAAGGCTTCGAGCTGGTCGCATCCGCCCAGGAATTCGCGCAGATGATACGGCTGCCACTGGTGGATGGTGACGGGAAGGCGGTCGGGCTTCTCGCGCCGCAGGGCGCGCATCATGCGTTCTTTGGAGGTCATCATATTAGTTATTTTTGTGAGATTGGTTGGCAATCAGTTCCCGACGCAGGAAGTCAGCCATCCAGCAATTCAACTTCCAGGCATCTGCGAGCGGCAGGCCCGTGGCGGGATCGGTGGGCATGTAAGGCGGCGAGCCGAATTTCGGCGTGATTGTCAGGAACGAAGCCCCGGAGTTCCGACGTGCCGCGACGATTTTACGCCAGAGTCCAAGCGAAAGATCGAGCCATGCGCACCATTCCGACACGCGGGGATCGGCGACTTGCGGTCCCTGGCTATGACCGACCCTGGCGTGAATGTGATGCGCCGCAGCGACTGCAATCTCGACCGATTCCATTTGATCAGACAAATCGGATTCATGCACGCAAAGCCAGTGCGAAAAGTCGGCGGTGAGTTTCAGATTCGACCGGGCACAGAGGAGTGCCCGGGCCGCGGGAACGCAAAACAGTGCGCGTGAGCGGTGGGTTTCATGGCAGATCGGAATCCCGTGCCGGTCTTCTAACTCAAGGGCCTTGTCAAAGAGGCGCAAGTTGTCATCCAGAGACCAAATATCCCGGCCTGTATGGGAATTGACCAGCAAAGGTCCGCAGTCAAGCGCCCGCAGAAACCGTTCCTCGAAGCAGCGGATATGATCAACAACCGTTGATCCCTCGGTGATGATTTGGGCAATCAGGGCAAGCCCGGCCTGCCGGTGGAACCGCTGACACTCCTCCGGAGAATTTGTCATTGCGGGAATGAATATCTCCGTGCCGGCAAAACCCGCGGCGGCGGCATCCTCCAGAAACGGAAGCAGCGGTTGCTCCCATCTCTCCCATTTTGATTTGACCAGAAGAATGTTCACGGGGGAGCACTCCTTGAGATTAGTGTCCTTTTTTCCCAATCTTATGACGGTGTTCAAGGAATTGATCGTAGGACTCCGCAGGATCGGCATACGATTGATTGGCAAGATCGCGCCCGCGGGCGAGGTAGATCTTGTGGTATTCCCGGGCCTGCTCGGAAAGCTTCGTGGCGCTGCTCATGTAGCGCATCGTGTATCCGCAACGCCGGATGGAGCTCGTGTTCGGTTCGCTCCCATGAATGATCCGCCCGTCATGGATGCTGGCCTGGTTGGGCTGCAATTCGCAGGCGACCGCCCGGCTTTCGTCCCGCTGCGATTTTGTGATTTCCGTGGGGAAGATATTCTTCGTGGTATCCACCGGATCATAATCCGAAAACCCTTTTCGCCCGGTGTTATGAGTATGCGGAACGACATGCATGCAGCCATTGATTTTCGTCGAGGGATCAATCGCCAGCCAGAGCGTGGCCACTTCCATCGGGCTGATCATTTCCTTCCAATAGGAGGAATCCTCATGCCACGGAACCCGCCGTCCGTCGCCTTTCGGTTTGCAGATGAAATGACTGGAAAAAAGCGCGATGTCGGGGCCGAGAATCGGTTCCACCAGGTCGAGCGCCTCATCCGCAAACAGCCACTCGAAGAGCGCCGGATCCGTGAAGTGCGGCACATCCATGCTTTCGGGACGTTGACCTTCCGGGAGATTGGCGAGCAACTCCTCGAAATGGGTTTTCAGCCCGGCGAACTTTTCCGGCCGCAGGACTTCGTTTTGATAAATCAAAAAGCCCTCGATGTTGTATTTCTGAACTTGCTCGGGTGGTAAACGGGGTTTTGAGAACGGGTTGTTTGACATGCCGCCACCCTCGCACCTTTCGCCTTGAATGTCTTACGTCAGCCTGATTATTAATTACGGTGTATTGACTTTTTATGAACCGCCTGAAGTTTGATTCGTTTGCCCGCAAAGGGGAGGCCTACCACGCCGGAGCCACCGTCATGGAGGGCGATCAAACGAATCAGCCCCACACGCACGACTTTCACGAGGTCTTCTGGATTTCCTCCGGAACGGGCGTGCATGAGCTGAACGGCAACCCGCTGCCGCTCTCGCCGGGTTCGCTGGGATTTATCCGCCCGTCGGATGCCCACAAATTCAGCGCGCCGGGCGGATCGCTGTGCATCCGGAACATTGCGTTCCGTCCGAAATCCGCCGCCATGATTCTGCAATCGTTGAGGGAGGGCGGCTGCCCGGCGATCTTTGATGGGAAAACCCTTGGCGCGAGCGTCGTGGTCTCCTCAAGTCTGCTGCAGCATCTGGATGCGGCCTTTGACCGGCTGGCCATTCTGCCGCGGCGCCCGGTGCATCTCCATGCCTTTTTATTCGACGTGGTGGATCGTCTTGTTTCCGGATGGCAGGAAAGACGGGATCTGCCTGCGGTTCCCGAATGGCTGGCCCGGGGCGTCGAAAGTCTTGCGGCTCCCGGCGCGATCGAGGCGGGGCTTGCGGGTTTTTACCGGCGATGCGGACGCTGCCGGGAACATGTGGCGAGAGCCTGCCGGAGGCATTACGGGCTGAGCCCCTCGGATTTGCTCAACCAGCACCGGCTGAAAAGGGCGGCGTCGCTGCTTGCCACAACCGAGGACGGCATCCTCGGAATCGCTCTGGAGTGCGGCTGGAATCATCTGGGGCATTTCTATGATCTTTTTAAAAACGCCTACAAAATTCCACCCGGCCAGTTCCGTCAGATGGCCCGCCGCACGCTCCCGGCAAGTTAGAGCGGTTTAAATAAAGTCATGGCCGGAGAGATCGTTGTAGTCGCCTCGCTCTGTCGAGGCGCAGCAGCGGCACGGCGACAGTTGCTACACCTTTACTTAAACCGCTACCGTCCTGGCTCCCGACTGACTGGCTGCTGGGAAATTGCTTTTGCGCCCGGTGGAAAGTGGACGGCCAGAGCGATTTTCCCGCCGCAGACATCGTGCGGCACCCGGGCACTTCCGGGAACTCCCGCGTGAGAATTTCGGCGGGCACATGGATCGACAGCGCCTCGGACCAACACCGCCCCCGTGCATGCTTGCGCAAACAGCGCGCTTCCTGAATCAGACAGGATGCCCATGGCACGTATTGCCCGGTATCCGCCGGGGCCTCAGAGCCGGTCGAGAAGCTTTTGGTGGATGCCGTCGAAGCCGCCGTTGGAGAAGACGGCGACGATGTCGCCGGTCTCGGCGAGCGGGCTGAGGCGGGCGACAATCGCGTCCGCCGTCGGCTCGTAGAATGCGGGCTTTCCGGATGCGGCGATGTCCGCGACCACGCGCTCGGGGTTCAGGCGTTCGCTTTCCGGGAGCTGGTCGAGCCGGGCAACACCGGCGATGAAGACCCCGTCTGCATCGTCGAATGCCTCCGGTAGCTGCCCTTGAAAAACCGCGCGCCGTGTTGTGTTCGAGCGCGGTTCGAAGATCGCCCAGATCCGCGCCTTGCCATACTTCGCGCGCAGCCCGGCCAGCGTTTCCCGGATCGCGGTCGGATGGTGGCCGAAATCATCAATGACCGTGATGCCGCGCACGGTTCCGCGGACTTCCTGGCGGCGCTTGATGCCGAGGAACGAGGCGAGCGCCTTGCGGATTTCGGCGGCGGAAATCCCGTAGTAATGCGCGGCGGAGGCCGCCATCGCCGCATTTCGGATGTTGAAATCCCCGGACATCGGAATCTCGAATTTCTCCCCGAACAGCTCGAACGAGGATCCGTCCTTCCCATGCGCGACGCTCCGGATCTGGTTCCCCGCATTCGCGGAAAACCCGACCTCGACGATCGGGGCCGGGCACGTCTTCGCGACGTCGAGGCAGTTCGGGTCATCGCCATTCAGGAGAACAAGGCCCTCGGAGGGGACGATGTTCAGCAGGCGCCGGAAGCTGGTCTTGATCTCGTCCAGGTTGCTGTAGATGTCGGCGTGATCGAACTCGATGTTGTTCACGATCACGAGCTCGGGCAGGTAGTGGACGAACTTCGAGCGCTTGTCAAAAAATGCCGTGTCGTATTCATCCCCCTCGATGATGAAATGCTTCGACTCCCGGAGGCTGGCTCCCTGACCGAGGTTGGCGGGAATGCCGCCGATCAGGTATCCGGGCGCCTGCCCGGCGGATTCAAAAATCCAGGCCAGCAGGGAGGTGGTCGTGGTTTTTCCGTGCGTGCCGGTGACCACAAGATTGTGGTGCCCGCGCAGGAAGAACTGTTTGAGGATCTCCGGGAGCGACAGGTAGAAAAGCTTCCGGTTGAGGACCGCCTCGACAGCGGCGTTCCCGCGCGTCATGGCATCGCCGATTACGATGATGTCGGCGGCCGGGATGTCCTCCGGTCGATACCCCGGGATGATACCCACACCTTTCGAGGCGAGAAATGTGGACATCGGCGGATAGACCTTGTCGTCCTGCCCGGTGACCGTGAATCCCCGGTCATGCATGGCGGCCGCGACCGAGCCCATGGCGGTCCCGCAGATGCCGAGGAAATGGACGTGTCGGAAGGGGGGGCTCATGCCTCGACAACTCCGGTGGTGCAATGCCGCGACATCAGTAGACGTCCTTCCTGTAGCGCTTCACGTTTTTCATCGAATCCACATATTCCTTTGCTTGTTCCGCCGACATGCCCCCGTGCTGTTCCACAAGCCGGTGCAACGCGGCATCGACGTCCTTGGCCATCCGGGCCGCGTCGCCGCAGACGTAGAAATACGCGCCGCGCTGCAGCCAGTCAAACAACTCCGCCCCGTGCTCGAGCATGCGGTGCTGGACGTAGATCTTCTCCGCCTGGTCCCTGGAAAAGGCTGTTGTCAATCTGGTCAGGCTCCCCGCCTGGATCGCGGCATTCCATTCCCAATCGTAGAGGAAATCTGTTTTGGCATGCTGCTCCCCGAAGAAGAGCCACGCCGGACCGCCCGCTCCCGTTGCCTGCCGGTCCTGCACGAACGCACGGAACGGGGCCACGCCGGTTCCCGGGCCGACCATGATGACCGGCACCTGCGGATCTTCCGGCAGCCGGAAATATTTTGCGGAGTGGACAAACACCGGGAGGCCATCCGCCCGCTCGGCCAGGAACGTGGAGCAGACCCCGTTGCGCCCGCGCAGGCTGTGCTTCACCCCGTATCTCACGACCGCCACCGTCAGGTGAACCGACTCGCCCACCGCCTGCTGCGAGGAGGCGATCGAATACAGCCTCGGCTGGAGCTTGCGCAGGGTTTTGACAAATTCCTCCGGCGTGAGCTTCGCCGCCGGGAATTCCTGGAGCACGTCCAGAATATCGCGGCCCCAAAGATAGCTCGACAAATCCGCGCCCGCCGCCGGATCCAGCAACGCCGCCAGAAATTTCCCGGAGCTGTCCTTTTCGGAGACCGCGTGCAGCAGCTGCTTCGAAGGCTCGGTGATCACGAAATGCTTCAGCAGGGCATCCCGCAGGGAAACCGGATGCCCGTCCGCAGTCGCCACCTCCTCGGTCCCGGAAAATCCCTGCTCGCCGAGAATCAGTTCCACAAGCTCAGGGGGATTGGAGGGAACAACCCCCAACGAGTCCCCGACCTCATATGTCAGTCCCGAACCCGCGATCGAGATCTCAAAGTGCCGCGTCTCCTTGCCCGACCCCTCCGCCGTCAGCAGACGGTTCGCGGTGAGCGTGGCTGGGAAGGGTTTTTTTCGCGAGAATCCAGATTCGGACGACATGGGCTGCACACTAAAGAAGATGTCTTGCTGTCATGCAAGCGCTGGATTTTGAAATGCGGATCGGTGTTGATGTTTGCGGGGTTTTCTGCGTGGAATACCCGGCATGGTTCACATTGACATCACCTATTTGGGTTCCCTCCGGTGCGAAGCGGTGCATGGTCCGTCGGGAGCGAAGATTTTGACCGACGCTCCGGTGGACAACCACGGCAAGGGCGAATCCTTTTCGCCGACGGATCTTGCGGCGACATCGCTCGGAACCTGCATGGCGACGATCATGGGGATCGCTGCGGAGCAGCACGGGGTCGCGCTGGGGAAAGTGAAAGTCTCAGTGGACAAGGTGATGTCCACCAACTCCCCGCGACGGATCGTGAAGCTCGAAGTGGCCTTCACGATCCCGCTGCCGCCGGATTTTCCTAAGCGGAAAACCCTCGAGAATGCCGCGCTGGCCTGCCCGGTCCACCACAGCCTGCATCCGGACATCGAGCAGGTCGTGCGTTTCGACTGGGTCGGGTGAGCTGCTCATGAATCTCGTCATTCTGGACGGATACGCCGCAAACCCCTGCGACTTGAGCTGGGACGCATTTCTGGCGATGGCCGATTGCCGTGTCTATGACCGGACGCCGCCGGAAGAGGTCGTGGCGAGGGCTCTGGACGCCGATTTGGTGCTGACTAACAAGACCGTTCTTTCCGCCGACGTTATCGGAAAACTTCCGAAGCTCCGCTACATCGGGGTGCTGGCGACCGGATATAATGTTGTCGATGTCGCTGCTGCGCAGGCGCGCGGGATCCGCGTGACAAACATTCCTGGATACGGGACCGCCTCGGTGGCCCAGCACACCCTGGCACTGATCCTCGAACTGACCAACCAGGTCGGGCATCACGCCCAAGGCGTGCGCGAAGGCCGCTGGACGAACTCAAAGGACTTTGCCTACTGGGACGCCACGCTGATCGAACTCCAGAATCTGACGCTGGGGATCATCGGATACGGGAGCATCGGGCGGAAGGTCGCGGAACTCGCCCGGGCGTTTGGAATGAAAATCCTGGCACCGGCCCGGCCGGGTTCAAAGTCGGGGGAAAACGTGACGTTTGTTCCGCTGGATCAACTCCTCCAGGACAGCGACATCGTCACGCTCCATTGTCCACTCACCGAAGAAACGAGGAACCTGATCTGCGCAAAGTCCCTGGCGCGGATGAAACCATCCGCCTTCCTGATCAACACCTCGCGAGGTCCGCTGATCGACGAGGAAGCGCTGGCTGCGGCTTTCCGGCAGAACCAGATCGCCGGGGCGGCGCTCGACGTGCTGTCAGCCGAGCCTCCCGCAGCCGACAACCCGCTGCTCTCCGCACCCCGCTGTCTGATCACCCCCCATCAGGCGTGGGCCACTCTCTCGGCGAGAAAAAGACTCCTCGACACCGCCGCCGGGAATGTGAGGGCATTTTTGGAGGGGCGAACCGAGAATGCGGTCTGTTGATCTCCCGGTTTCCCGCCGAGCGACTGGTCTATTTCCAGGCAGGAAATGTTTCGAGCAGCCCGCTCAAAATCATCTGTAGGGCGATGGCCGCGGCGAGGATCCCGGCCAGGGGGGGGAAGGACGTTGATGCCGGTTTGCCCAGCCATTTTCCGACCGGGAGGGCCATTCTCAGGGAGAAAACGTGATCAGCACGACAATCGCAATCAGGGCTGTCGGGAATGTCGGGAATGGGGGAGTTGAGCGGGGAAACCACACTCAGAATACACGGCGCGATACGCGCCGACAGCATTTTTCCTTGCCGTCGGCGAAGGTGCCGGCGTAGTGTCGCTCGTTCGTGGTGACGATACAGAGATTGAACTTTGCTCGGTGGCCGGACGGCTTCCTTAAAACAGGGGATTCCGTGGTTGTCATCGCGCAATTTTTACGGCAGCCGTGGAAATGCCCCCAATAAATGGCAACAGGGGATATCCAGAGCTGCCTCATAAGTAATCAGTAAGGAAGGGTGGCTGAGTCCGGTTGAAGGCACTCGACTCGAAATCGAGCGTGGGGTTAAACCCACCGTGGGTTCGAATCCCACCCCTTCCGCCATGTTTATTCAGAAACTAACAGGAAATCAGCGTGTTATGACACGATGTATTTTGACATCCCAACATGATCTGAAAAATCCTATTCAAATGAAAATGCCTTATTCCCCCGTGTCCAATGTCCAATTTTCCGAAGTTTGACCTCGGGGGCCAAGCCGGATAAGGTCGGCGGCTCTCCTGATGTCGAACACTACCAAACTGACAACGCTGCCCGGCGGACTGCGTGTGGCCACCTGCGAAATGCCGCACGCCCAGACTGCGGCGATGGGGATCTGGGCCTCGGTGGGCGGCCGCCATGAACCGGCACCGATGAACGGGATCTCGCACTTCATCGAGCACATGCTTTTCAAGGGGACCGGCCGGCGCTCGGCCCGCAGGATCATGCAGGAAATCGAAGGGGTGGGTGGCGACATGAACGCCTACACCGCCGAGGAACGGACGTGCTACTACGCCACGGCGGCCGCGGAGTATTTTCCGCGCGTGTGCGACGTCCTCAGCGACATCTACCTCAGCCCCCGGTTTTCGAAGCAGGACATCGACCGCGAGCGCGGGGTGATCGGCGAGGAGATCTTGATGTATCGCGACGAGCCGTCCTCGCATGTGCAGGAATTGCTCAACGCCACGTTCTGGCCGAAGCACCCGCTGGGGCGCCCGCTCACGGGCACGCTGGAAACGATCGAGGGGATGGGGAGGCAGGAATTTCTCGATTACCGGGCCAGCCATTACCACACGTCGAGCACGGTGGTATCCGCTGCGGGAAAAGTCACGCACGACGATGTGGTCGCCCGCGTCACAAAGGCGCTCGGCGGACTCGGCCGCGGACGCAAACCCGCCGCCAAGCCCTCGCCGGTTCCCCCGGCCCGACCGCGCCTCTGCGTGGAGGCAAGGGACATCCAGCAGACCCAGGTCGCGATGGCGCTCCCGGCCTTCAGCCACAAGGATGAACGCCGATACGCGTTCCACCTGATGCATATCCTTCTTGGAGGCAACGCCAGCTCACGGCTGTTCCAGGAGCTGCGCGAAAAGCGCGGCCTCTGCTACTCGGTGAGCACGCACCCGCTGACGCTCGATGATTCCGGCGTCTTCAACATCTCGGTCGGCCTCGACAAAAAGAACCTCGAAAAGTCCCTGCGCCTGATCCTTGCGGAGTTCGTGTCGCTCTCCACCAAGCTCGTCGGACCCGCCGAGCTCAAGCGCGCGAAGGAATACGCCGTCGGCTCCAGCCGGATGTCCCTCGAACGCACATCGAGCCAGAACATGCGCCTCGGCAGTTCGGTCCTCGTCTATGGGAAAATCGTCAACCCCGAGACCGTGCATGAGAAGATCCGTGCGGTGACAGCCGAGGAGGTCCGCTTCGCCGCCGCGGAAATCCTGAACCCCTCGCAGATGACGCTCGCCATCGTCGGGCCATCGCCCGACGAGGCGATGCTCCGTAACGTCCTCGGGCTGTGAACCACCAACGGCTTATTGGCCGTTATACCGATGATGGGGATTATCAGGTCCCGGGCATAGGTTGCCCCGGCGCGGATCTCAATTTCTGCGGTGGCTTTCAGAACAATTCCTGCTGGCCGATGGGGCCGGTTGCCCTGGCGGCTTCGGACTCGACTTCCTGGAGGAGGCCTTTGAATTCGCAGGTGCGGAGGGCCTGGATCAGTTCCGGATATTTTGGACGGATCTGGAATGCGGACCAGGGGAGGGGAAGGGGGAGGTCCTCGTCGAGTCGGACCATTTCGCGGTTCGCGATGATCTGTTCGCGCGAGGAGGTGATTTTTTCGCGGAGCTTCGGATTGGCAATCGCGCCGGGGTCGGCCAGCAGGTTTTCGATGGATCCGTGTGCGGAGATCAGGGCGACCGCGGTCTTGGCCCCGACGCCCGGGACGCCTGGAATGTTGTCCGAGGCGTCGCCTGTGAGCGCGAGGACGTCTGCGATTTGTGTGGGGGAGACCCCCCATTTGGACTGGACCTCCGGGATGCCGAGGAGGCAGAACCCCTCGGGTCCGGCTTCGGGCTTCGCGGTCGAGTAGATCCGGATCTTGTCGCAGGTGAGCTGGAGGATGTCCTTGTCGTTCGTGGCGATGATGACCTCCACTCCCTCGCCCGAGGCCGCGCGGGCATACGTGGCGATCAGATCGTCCGCCTCGGTATTCTCCGCGCTGACGCTGGCCGGGCCGAAGAGGGGGATGTTTTCCTGGAGCCATTCCTCCTGCGGACGGAGGTCGTCCGGCATGGAGGTCCTGTTCTGTTTGTATTCCGGCTGGAGGGTGGTCCGGCGGGCGGGGAGCCCGCTGTCCCAGACGACGGCCGCGAGGTCCGGCTTCAGATCCGCGAGCATTTTCCGGATCGCCTTGGCGTAACCGTAGATCGCATTCGTCGGCTCGCCCCGCGAGTTCCGCAGACCCCGGATCGCGTAGAATGAGCGGTAGAGATAGTAGTGCCCGTCAACGAGAAGCAGTCGCATGGTGGGAAAACATGCCCTCTCGCAAGTGGGGAACCAAGCGGAATCCGTCGGAGGCGCTTGACGCAGGGGGATGAACTCTCTTAATTATCTCCCCTCCTGATGAGATCTTGTTTTATTACGTTCTGCACCGCCGTGTTCCTCTCGGCCGTCGTGCCGGCATCCGGGCAGAATCCCAGCCAGCAGGGCAGGCCTGCCCCGGCACCAGCCCCCGTCGTCAAGATCTCTCCTGACGATCAGGCGAGCTTCAATCTGGCGAAGGACTACGACGAGTCCGGTGCCACCCAGCAGGCGATCGCGGCCTACCGTCAATTTATCAAGGGCTCGCCCGCGTCCCCGCTGGCTTCCAAAGCCCAATACCGGATCGCGGAGTTGCTGGAGTCGACCGGAGATCTCAGCAAGGCATTTGACGGGTATCAGACGCTGATCACCCGCTACCCCGACACGCCGGAGTTCGAGAAATCGGTGACCAAGCAGGTCCTGATCGCCAACGCGTTCCTCGCCGGCCGCAAATTGAAATTTTTCGGGCTGGAGATTGTTCCGTCCACCGACCGGGCGGAGCAGATGTTTGCCTCGATCATCAAGAATGCGCCATTCAGCAAAAACGCGCCGATTGCGCAGTTCAACCTCGGCCTGACCTACGAGCGGCAGGGCAAGCTCAAGGAGGCGGCGGGGGCTTATCAGACCGTGCTCGACAAATATTCGACAAGCTCGATCGCGGACGACGCCCTCTACCAGATCGGCTATATCTACATGCAGGTCGGGCGCAGCGGAAAGTCCCAGGACCTTTCAGCGCTCGTCATGGCGAAGAACACCTTCGAGGACTTCCTGCTCCAGTATCCGAACAGCGAAAAGGCGGCGCAGGCGAAGGACAACCTGGCTTCGATCGGCGGCAAGGAATCCGGCGACCTGCTTGCGATCGCCCAGTTTTACGACCGCTACAAAAACTACCGCGCCGCCGCGATCTACTACAACGACGTGATCCGCCGCCAGCCCGGCAGCAAGGACGCCGAGTTCGCCCGCAGCCGGATTGAGACGCTTCGCAGCGATGTTGGCGACGATGCTTTGAGGACGGGACCGGAGCGCGCGGAGACGGGCGAGAAGGCCGCCCTGCGCCGCCGCCTGCAGGCCCAGGTCGAGACCTCCGCGCTGTCGGATTTCAACGGCCCCTCGCGCCGCGACGTGGTGCCCGACGAATTGCCTGTCGTCAACAGGCCAAAACTCCGGACGGACTCGCGGGATGTGCGTCCGCTTCCCTCCGTCGAACCTGCCCTTCCCACTCAATGAAGCCTGCTCTTATCCTCGCTGTTGCAGTCCTGCTCACAGGCTGCGGGTATAAACTCGGGGAGATCCGCCCGACTCCGATGCGCTCCGTGAGGACGCTGGCCGTTCCCACCTTCAAGAACAAAACCTTTGAGCCGCGGCTCGAAGTGCTGTTTGCCGACACGCTGGTCAAGCGCCTGCAGCAGGACGGCACCTACGAACTGGTCGGAGATGACAGGGCCGATGCGATCCTTTATTGCACGATCGACAAGATCGAGCGGCGGTCGCTGCGGTCGGTTCAGAACAACGTTCTGGCGACGAGCGAATTCGGGCTCCGGGTCTTCGTGACCTACGAGGTCCAGGACCGTGTGACGGGAGCGATCCTCATAAAGTCGATCGCCCAGGGGAATACGACGTTCTTCAGCGGAAACGACCTGCAGACGATCGAGCGGCAGGCCTTCTCCAACGCGGCCTCGGACCTCGCCAACAATATCATGGCCGAAGTCTCCGAGGGCTGGTAGCGGGATCCTCCCGTGCTGAGCGTCGTTCCCACACCCATTGGCAACCGCCAGGATATCACCCTCCGGGCGATAGAGGTTTTGCGCGCTGCGGATCTTGTCGCCGCAGAAGACACCAGGCACAGCGGGATGCTTCTGCAGCATCTCGGCCTCAAAAAGCCGTTTGTCAGCCTGCACGAGCACAACGAGGCCTCGCGTTCGGCCGAGCTTGTGGACCGGATGGCCGGGGGCGCGCACGTCGCCCTGATCACCGATGCGGGGATGCCCGGGATATCGGATCCCGGCCACCGGCTGATCCGTTCGTGCATCGAGCGGGGTATCCCGCTCACCGTTCTCCCCGGCCCCTCGGCGGTCCTCACCGCATTGGTGGGTTCGGGGTTTCCTGCCGACCGGTTTTATTTTGGAGGGTTTCTGCCCGTGAAGAGCGGCCGCCGCGCCGCAGAGATCGCGAGGGCGGCCGCGCGCCTGGAAACCAGCATCTACTTCGAGTCTCCACACCGGATTGTGAGAACTCTGGAGGCCCTCAAGGAATCGAGCCCCGGGCGTCTGGTTTGTGTGGCGAGGGAACTGAGCAAGGCATTCGAAGATTATCAGCGGGGCACACCGGACGTCCTGCTGGAGCATTTTGAAAAGCATCCGCCCAAAGGCGAGATCACGCTTCTGGTCGCCGCAATGGACAAGGGCGCGCATGCTCCCGCCGCTGATGAATAGGATTGCTCCGGAGGGCCGCTGGCTGAGGTTCGGGCTGGCTCTCGCGATGGTTCTGGTCCTGCTTTCCCTGGCCTTTCTGCGATCGGAGCGCCGGGTGACGCTTCCGGCCCTGCCCTGCGCGTTTCATTCGATCAGCGGCCTGCCCTGCCTCTTCTGCGGCGGGACCCGGGCGGCGTGCGCGATCCTTGACGGGAATCCGCGCGCGGCGCTCCGGCTGAATATCCTGGCTTTTCCGGCGCTCGCTCTGCTTTCGACAACGTTGGTGGCGCTGCTCGTGGAGGCGGCGTCCGGGCGCCCGCTCGCCCCGTGGGAGGCATTTCTCCGGCGCATGAACCGCCTCGCGCCGATCCTGATCGTGCCGGCCCTGGCCTGGTGGATGTTCCACATCTACTCCGCGCTCAGGACGCCGAAGCCCGAGCTCGTGGATTTCCGGAATCCGATCGCCGCCGGAGCCAAGGCGCTGGTGGATCGCACACGTTGAAAATTCGCTTTTTCCCGCAGAGGATTTGATGTAGGGAACAACGGGGCGGGCGTTCGGAATGCCCGCCCACCGCAACTCTGATGAATACCAAAGCGGATATGACGAAGGGAATTCCGGTTCCAGGGAAATGGATCGCAGCGATTCTTGTGTTCCCGCGTCTTCTTGAGCCGGACATCCGGCAGGCGGGCTTCTTCCGGCCAACCATGAGGGAAACCCCGGACACCTGAACATGCCGGCTCCCATGGATCAGACATTCCGCATCCTCTTTATCGATGACAATCCGGAAGACACGGAGCTCGCCGAGCGGGCCATGCGGGTCGAGAGCCTGAATTTCACGTCCCGGCGCGAGCAGGATGCCGCGGGTGTCACGCGAGCGCTCGGGGAGTTCGTTCCCGATGTCATCATCTCGGATTATTCGCTGCCGGAGTTTGACGGTCTCAGCGCACTGCGCCTGTGCAGGAAGCTTCTTCCCGGCGCGCCTTTTGTCCTGCATACCGCCGCGCTCAGCGATGAGGCGGCCGTCATCTGCATCCGCGCGGGGGCCGATGACTATGTCCTGAAGCAGAACATCGCGCACCTGCCGTTCGCCGTCCAAACCGTCCTTGAGCGCCGGAATGCGCGGCTGGAGAAGCGTGTGGTCGAGGGGCGGCTCGGCATGCTCTCGCGGGCGGTCGAGCAAAGCCCGGTTTCGATCATCATTTCCGACACCTCCGGGGCCATCGAATACGTCAACCCGAAATTCCTTCAGGTGACCGGATATACGAAGGAGGAGGTGATCGGGAAAAATCCCAGGATTCTCAAATCCGGCAAGCAGTCCCGGGAATTTTACGCCGGGCTCTGGGAAAAAATCCTGTCGGGCGAGGAGTGGCGCGGGGAGCTCGAGAACCGGAAGAAGAGCGGCGAGAGCTACTGGGAATTTGCCACGATCTCCCCGATCCGCGACGACTGCGGCGCGATCACCCACTTCCTGGCGGTGAAGGAGGACATCACCCTCCGGAAGAGCACCGAGGAGCAGCTCCGCAAATCCAATGAGCATATCCAGGAGGCGCTTTCCCGGGCGGGCGAGCTGGCGGACAAGGCGGAGGCCGCGAACCGCGCAAAAAGCGAATTTCTCGCCAATATGAGCCATGAGATCCGCACCCCGATGAACGGGGTGATCGGGATGACAGACCTTCTGATCGAGACCGGCCTGAACGAGGAGCAACGGGAATACGCCGAGGCGATCCAGTCCTGCGGCGACTCCCTGCTCACGCTCATCAACGACATTCTGGACTTCTCCAAGGTCGAGGCGGGGCAGCTCGTGCTCGAGAGCCTCGACTTCGATCTCCGCACGACGCTTGAGGACGCCGTCGAGGTCCTCGCATTCAAGGCGCAGGAGAAGGGGCTCGACATCGTGTGCATCGTCGATGAGCACGCGCCGGAATACCTTCGCGGAGATCCCGGGCGCCTGCGGCAGGTTCTCTTCAACCTGATTGGAAATGCAATCAAGTTCACCCAGAAGGGGGGGGTTACCATCCACGTGGATCCGGTTGAGATCAGCGAATCCTCCGCGACCCTGCGGTTCAGCGTGGCCGATACCGGGATCGGGATTCCCGAGGAGAAGCAGGAGACGATCTTTTCGAAATTCACGCAGGCGGATCCCTCCACGACCCGGGAGTTCGGCGGGTCGGGGCTCGGGCTCGCGATCTGCCGGCAGCTCGTCCAGCTTTTCCGCGGCGAGATCCGCGTCGCCAGCGAACCCGGCAACGGCTCCACGTTCACCTTCACCGCCGTTTTTGAAAAGCCGACTGCCGGCGAGATCAAGCCCCCTCCAAGGGAGGCGGACCTTTCCGGCATCCGGGTGCTCGTGACGGATGACTTCAAGACCAATCGCATGCTGGTCACCTCGCTGCTGAGGCGCTGGGGCTGCCGGCCCGACGAGGCGCCCGATGCCGACTCGTCCCTGCCTTTGCTGAGGAAGGCCGTGCAGGATGGGGACCCTTACGTGGCGGCCCTGCTCGACATGCACATGCCCGGAATGAGCGGCGCGGATCTTGGGCGCGTGATCAAGGCCGACGAGGCAATCCAGTCGACGCGCCTCGTGATGCTCACCTCTCAGGGGAAGCGGGGAGATGCGGAGCGCCTTGCCGGGTTTGGATTTTCCGGCTACCTGCCCAAGCCGATCCGCCCCGCGCTTCTTCGGAAGTGCCTCGCGCTCGTGCTCGGGCGCGAGGAGGCCACGGGGTCCGACCGCGGGCTGATCACCCGCCACACCATCGCGGAGACATCGCGGCGGCGGCTCCGGGTTCTTGTCGCCGAGGACAACACCACGAACAGGATCATCGCCATCAAAATGCTGCAGAAACTCGGCCACGTGGCGGATGCCGTCGGGAACGGCCGTGAGGCGGTCGAGTCCCTGAAACGGTTGCCCTACGACATTGTTCTCATGGACTGCCAGATGCCGGTCCTGGACGGTTTTGATGCGACGAGGCTCATCCGCCGCGCCGACTCGGGCGTCCGGAATCCACAGATCCCGATCATTGCGCTCACGGCGCACGCGATGAAGGGCGACCGGGAACTCTGCCTGGACGCGGGCATGAACGACTACCTCTCCAAGCCTGTCAGCCCCCAGTGCCTTGCGGAGGCGCTCGAGCGCTGGGGTGCGCGGGGATCGCGCGTCGGGGACGCGGCCCCGCTTCCGCCGCACGCCCTCGATGCGGGCCTGCTCGATTTTGACAGGGAGGGATTTTTGGAAAGAGCGATGGGGGATCCCCAACTCGCCGCCGAGATCGCGGCGGTGTTCCTTGCCGATGCGCCGCCGCTTTTCACTCAGCTCGCCGGGGCCGTTTCGTCCGCCGATCCGGCTTCTGCCGCGAAATTCGCCCACAACCTCAAAGGATCCAGCGCGAATATGGGGGGCGAGAAGATCAGCCGGATTGCGGATGAGATGCAGATGGCCGGCCAGAAGGGCGATCTCGACCGACTTTCCGAACTCCTCCCTGCGGCCGAAGACGCGTTTCGATCGCTCCTGGCAGGCCTGGTCCGAGAGTTTCACCTTCCGGATCCAGCGGCTCCTGGCAGCCCATCGGACTTTTTAAAAGCGGAAAACTCCGCCAATTTTTGATCTCTTTCGGGGAGGCGATCACTTTTTGAGTTGGCGGATCCCGGGAAGCGGAGCGAGGCGCAAGTCCGCTCGCGTTTTGCCGGGCAACGGGATGAGCTGAGAGCGTTTCGCTCCCATCACGCCCACGCAGGGGTGATTTTGGTGGGCCCCAGGCTGCTAGTGGCTGCTGAGGTAGTCCGCCGTGCCGTCCTTGGTCGCCTTCATGGCGTCTTTGCCACGGGCCCAGTTTGCCGGGCAGACTTCGCCGTGCTTTTCAAAATGCTGGAGGGCATCGACCATGCGGATCGCCTCGTCCACGCTGCGGCCGAGCGGGAGATCGTTCACAAGCTGGTGGCGCACGACGCCCTCGCGGTCGATCAGGAAGAGCCCGCGGAAGGCGACGCCATCGGGCGAGAGGACGTCGTAATCGAGCGAGATCGTGCGCTGGAGATCGGAGACGAGCGGATACTCGACGCCCTCGATGCCGCCCTGCTTTTTCGGTGTGGTCAGCCAGGCGAGGTGGGAGAATTTGCTGTCGATGCTGCACCCGATGACCTCGACGTTCCGCTTGTGGAACTCCTCGAGCTTCTCCTGAAATGCGTGGAGCTCGGTCGGGCAGACGAACGTGAAGTCCAGCGGATAGAAAAACAGGACGACGTATTTGCTGCCACGGTAGCTCGAGAGTTCGACCTGGGTGAACTGTCCGAGGTGGACGGCGTCGGCTTTGAAATCGGGTGCGGGTTTTCCAACAAGAACGCTCATGGTGATTTTGTGATGAACTGTCCAGATACCACCAACCGGGAGATTCGCCAGCAAAAATTTCCCTTCTTGCCATGCGCGCCCGATCCGCGCGAAAGATGGGGGCGTGTTCCAGGTCATCTTCAACAAAATCAGCGCCGCCGAGATGGCCGCGCTGCCGAAAGATCTCCAGCTTGACTTGCTCTCGGAGTTCCACTTTTTGCCCGAGGACCTCGGTTCGCTCGACATGGAGGGCTTCGGGCATGTCACGCGCGAGGGGCGGACGCTCCACCGCTACCGGGCCAAGGATTACCGGATCTATTTTGAGCGCCATCCCGAAGGGCTGCTCATCCACCGGGTCCTCCACAAAAACACGATCCGCGATTTTCTGTTCCGATCGAACCTTCCGCTCGACGACGAGGACGGCGGGCTGGCGGGAACAAAGGATTTCTGGACGCTGATCCACGAGGCCGAGGAGTCCCGGAAGTGAGCTGGTTCACGGACGAGAAGTTGAGGCTGGAAGCGTTTCCGGTCGCCCGCGAGCGGATTTTCCTCGCCCACGCGGGCGTCACGATCCTGCCGCGGTGCGCGGCCGATGCGATGCGGAACCATGTCGAGGCGGCCTGCCTGCACCACCAGGAATTCGGCGATGTTTTGAAGGATGTGGCGCGCACGCGCGGAGTCTGCGCCAAGGCGATCGGGGCCCATGCGGACGAGATTGCGCTGCTCGGCCCGACCTCGCTGGGGCTGAGCCTTTTTGCCAACGGCCTGGATTGGAAGCCCGGAGACGAGCTCGTCTGCTACGCGGACGACTATCCGTCCAACGTCTACCCCTGGGCCGCGCTCGCCTCGCGCGGGGTGGTGATCCGGCATGTGCGGCCCGAGTCCCCGGGCAGGATCACGCCCGATGTGGTGGCGGCTGCGCTGACCGGCCGGACCAAGCTGGTCGCGCTGGCGTCGGCCCATTTCCTGAGCGGATGGCGGATCGATGTGGACGCGATCGGCCGACTGCTTCACTCGCGCGGGATATTGTTTTCTGTGGACGCGATCCAGACCGTCGGGGCGGGGCCGTTCAGCGTCGAGAACGTGGACTTCCTCAGCGCGGATGCGCACAAGTGGATGCTCGGGCCGCTCGCGATCGGGATCGTCTATGTGGCCAAGCGCAATTTCGAGCGCTGCCGACCGACGCTGCTGGGCGCGTGGAATGTCCGCTCGCCGGAATTTGTGGCGCAGGAGGAAATTATTTTCGAGGAAACCGCCAGGAGATATGAGCCTGGGGTCCTGAATATCGCGGGGATGTATGGGATGAAGGCGTCGCTCGAAATGCTCGTCGCCGCCGGCCTGGGCAATGTCCGGCTGTCGATCCTCCAGGTGCGCGACGCGCTGCAGGGGGATTTGCGGGAGATGGGATTTGAGTTCCTCTCCCCCGGCGAAACCGAACCGCTGAGATCCGGCATCCTGACGTGCCGGCACCCTGCGAAGGATTCCGCCGCCCTCTTTGCCAAGCTGGAGGAGGCCGGGATCATCGCCTCGCTGAGATCGCTCCGAGACGGTTCCCGGTGGATCCGGTTCAGTCCGCACTTCTACAATTCCCTCGAAGAGATGGGCCGCGTGGCCGGGGTTCTGCGCGCCGCGATTGCGTAATCCGTCCCGGCTTCGATGGCGGGTGTGATTAAAAGTGGGTGAGGTTGGATGCAAGAATTGGTAGGGCTGGACCTCCGGGCCGGCCGAGGCGCGGTTTGAAGAGGCGGTCGGTCCAGAGGCCCGCCCCTACCATCGCTCTCTGGAACCGCCCCCACTTTTGATCACACCCTTCGATGCAGGGCCCCGCTGCAATTTTGCGATGGAAACATCGGCCCGTCATCTATAGAATGGCTGCTTCTCTCATGAAAGCGCTCCCCGTCCGTCTCGCCATCGTCCTACTGACCGCAGTCCTTTTTTCGCACCCGCTCAGCGCCCAGTCCACGGGCGCGGCTGCGGCAAATGAGGCCGCCTACAACCTCTTCTCGGCCGGCGACTACGCCGGGGCCGCAGCAGCGTATGAAAAGGTTCTCAAGGACTACCCGACGGATCCGGTCGCCATGGTCGCCACGATCCAGCTCGCATTTTCTCAGTATTTTCTCGGCCAGTATGACCTCGCGCAGACGACCCTGACGAAGGCGACGTCATTTCCCGGGCTGGCACCCGAACTCGCCCAGGTTGCGAGCAGCTTCCTGCCGCAGATCCTCTCCTCGAAGGCGTCCGCCCTCCCCGCGACCGATCCCAAGCGCAAGCAGGCGTTTGAGGACGCCATCGCCAAGTTCACGGATTTCATCACGAAATATCCGCAGTCCCCGGAAGTCGAATCCGCCACCTACGGGCGGGGGGTCGCGAACTTTCAGATCGGGAATTTCGACAAGGTCGTCGAGGACATGCAGTCGAACATCCAAAAATTTCCCAACAGCGGGACCCTGCCGGCCAGCAAGAACATCCTCTCGCTCGCGCTTGCCACAATCGGGAGCGGCGACCTGATGAAGGATGGCGGCGACAAGGCCAAAGGGATGTCGCAGCTCAAGCAGGCCGAGGACATCCTCCGGCAGATCGTCGCGGAGAAAAAGGACGTTGCGCTCATCAACGACGCCTACTTCCAGATCGGCGAGATCCTGTTCACGATGGCGGCGTTCAGCCCGGAGGCCGACCAGCCCCCGATCTACCAGAAGGCGCTTGACGCTTACCAGTCGGTCCTTCCGAAGGAGGAGATCATCCAGCTCCAACAGGAAAAAATCAAAGCCTTCCCCTCGCTGAAGGCCGCCGCACTGCGCGCGAACAATCCGGCATTGAAGAAGCAGCTCGACAAGGACAACGAGCGGGAGCTCAAAAAGCTCGCGGAGGTCAACGCCAAGCCGGATCAGATCGCGACCGCGATGCTCAAGATGGGCGAAATTTATTTCAACGCGAAGAAATACAACGAGTCGCGCGTGCTCATCACCCACGTGACGCCGTTCCTGACCACGGACGACGAGAAGATGCGCTCGCTCTACTACAAGACCATGGGATACGTCATCCAGAGCGCCGTGGACAAGGCGGTCCAGGGCTACCAGGATTTTTCGGCGGCCTACAAAAGCAAGCCCATCGCGGAGAGCCTGCCGTTTGCCATGGGCAACATGTATCTCGGACTCGGCAAGCCGACCGATGCGATCAAGTATTTTGACGAGTCCCTTTCACTGTATCCGAAAGGCCGGGTGATCGGGCATTCGGTCGTCAGCAAGGCCCAGGCCCAGGCCGGCTTGAAAAATTACGAGGAGGCGCTGAAAACCTTCCAGACCTACCTCGCCAGCAATCCGGCTCCCGATGTGGCGGTCATCGCCCAATACGGGCTGGCGGGCATCAACAAGGACACCGGGAAATGGGACGATGCCATCGCCGCCTATAAGATCGTGAAGGACAAGTTCCCCGGCACCCCGCAGGCGGTCGAGTCGGACTACTGGGTCGCCATCGCCACCCAGCAGAAGGGCGACAACGCAGGGGCCGCCACCCAGCTGGATGCCTTCATCAAGGCGAATGACAAGCATCCGCTCATCCCGCTTGCGACCTACGCTCTCGGCGGCGCGCAGATCGCGCTCGGAAAAAAGGACGAGGGCGGGGCCACGCTCGCGATGCTGGCCGAAAAATATCCCGACAGCCAGGCCGCGCCCTACACGTATTTCCTGCGCGCCCAGCTTGCTGCGGCAGCGCAGAACACCGCCGAATTCAACAAGCTGATGCGGCAGTTCATCGAGAAGTATCCCCGGGACGAGCGGATCTACTTCGCCTACGATTCGATCGGGCAGAACGCCATCGCGGCGTCCAAGCCGGACGAGGCGGCCGCCACCTACACCGAGTTCGCGCAGCGGTATTCCGAGCATCCGAAGGCCGCCGAGGCGCTCTGCAAGGTTGCGGATCTTCAGCGCGGAACCGCCGAGCGGCTTGCGGCGAACTACTCGTCGCTCAACGAAGCGGACCAGGCCAAGTGGAAGGAGGCGGTCCAGGCCTCGGTGGCGACCGCCGAGGAGATGCTGGCCAAATACCCGACCAGCCCGGATCTTGCCCTCGGCCTGCAATCGCTCCTGGAGGCCCAGCGCATGCTCCTGCGGGCAGAGCTGAAGACGAACGCCCAGGTCGAGGAGTATTTCCAGCAGCTCGCGGAGAAGTCGCCGGATGCCGGGGCCAGGAGCAAAATTCTGTTCACCCTTGCGGGATTCCTCTCCGCGAAGGACAAGGCGCGGGCGCTGGCGAAGATGAACGAGGCCTACGATCCCGCTGTGATCTATTCAGCCAAGGACCTCGATATTTACGGGCTGGCTCTCGTGGACGACAAGAAGCCCGACCAGGCGACAGCCGTCTTCAAGAAGCTTGCGGCGGATTTCCCCAATCCGGTGGGAACGACCGCCACCACGGCGCCTCCAACCATCCAGGAGGCCCAGGCCATTTCGATTTTCGGACTCGGCCGGGTGGCGCAGGAGAGCAAGCAGACCGCGGAGGCGGGCACGCTCTTCAAGCAGCTCAAGGCGCTGTATCCGTGGTCGCCGAAGGCCCTCGAGGCAGACTATGGGATCGCGGAGTCTCTGCGCGCCGAGGGCAAACTGGATGATGCGCTCCTGCTCCTTCCGACAATCATCCGGTCGCAGAACGGCAGTGCGGATCTTCGCGCGAAGGCCTTCCTTCTCGCTGGCGCGATCATGAAGCAGAAGTCGGATGCCGAGACGGATCCCAAGAAAAAGGCCGAATACCGGGGCCAGGCGATCGACTTCTTTGCGAAGATCGCCCAGCTGTTTTCCGGAGTTCCGCTGGCCGCAACCGAAGGGCTCTGGCAGGCCAGCCAGCTGCTGGAAGAGCAGGCGAATGCCAGCGCGGATGCAAAATTCAAGGCTCAGCAGCTGGACCGTGCCAAGGCATTCTACGCGCAGCTCGTCAAAGACTTCCCCGACAGCCCGTATGCTCCCAAAGCCAAGGAGAGGCTGGCGGCGCTGGGCGTGAAGTGAGCAGGAAGGAGCGGGCGGGGGAGCTGCTCGCCCGCCTTCCGGAGATCTACCCCGACGCCCATTGCGAGCTCGTTTACTCGAGCCCGCTGGAGCTGCTGGTGGCCACGATCCTGTCCGCGCAATGCACGGACAAGCGTGTGAACATCGTGACCGGCGAGCTGTTCCAACGCTGCCGGTCCGTGCAGGATTTCGCCGGGATCCCGCTTTCCGAGCTCGAGGCCATCGTCCGCTCCACGGGGTTCTTCCGGAACAAGGCGAAGAACATCCGCAACATGGCAGCCGGGCTGCTCGCGAAGCACGGCGGCAGGGTCCCGGAATCGCTTGAGGGGCTCGCCGCCCTGCCCGGCGTCGGCCGCAAGACCGCCAACGTCGTGCTCGGAAATGCCTTCGGGAAAAATGAGGGGATCGTGGTCGACACCCATGTCACCCGGCTCTCGCGCCGCCTCGGCCTCACAAAATCCAGCGATCCGGTCCACATCGAGCAGGACCTGGTCAAACTATTTCCCCGCGAGCGATGGACCGATCTCAGCCACTGGCTCATCTTCCACGGCCGCCGCCGCTGCCAGGCCCGAAAGCCGGATTGCCCGGGATGCGAACTGCGGGACATCTGCCCGTCAGCCGGGAAAATCTGTTGAATCCTGCAGGCCCTTGGCACAAGGGCCTCCACAAGCCCAAGCGTCCGGGTATTTCCAGGAGATGGCATGATTCTGCGGAGCAGATCAAAAACCTACGGTCTGAACTCGAGGGCGAGCAGCGTTTCGAGTTCCTGCATGGTGGACTGGAGTTCACCGTGGAGCAGGGTCCAGTCGGATGTCGTCAGGGCGTTTGCGCAGCGCTGGGCCAGCGCGCGGTTCTGGTTTGTCTCGGCGAGATGGTTGATGAGCGTGTTGACGCGGTCCACAAGGATGCGTGCTTCGGCAATCTTGTCCAAGGCGGAGGCCTCCGCGGTTTCATCCGCCGTGACGCGGTGAAGTTGGCGGCAGTTGAAGAGCCGGCAGCGGGCCGGCCGCCGGTCGTAGATCGCACATTGGCATTCCCGGTGCGCAGCACAGGGCTGGAGAAAAAACTCCTGGCCCGCTTTGCGTTTGATTTTCAGGCCCGCCGCTGAGAGCGCGCGGGCGGAGTCGCCGGTCTGAAGCAGGACCGAGTGGAATAGGACCCCGTTGCAGCACATGCCACATGCCGCGCAAAGGCGGGCTGCGGCGGATGGGAGCTCAGCGGTCATGAATTGATAAACCACCAACCGTCGCGAAATGGCACTGAAAATGAGTGGTTCAATCGCGGAAAGTTGGTTGAATCGCCACCATGAATGATGTGAAGACGATCCTGATCCGCGAGGAGCCGATTGAATTATGCCAGCTCCTCAAGTTCGCGGGGCTCGCGGGGACCGGCGGCGAGGCCAAGCACCTGATCGTCCAGGAACTCGTTTCCGTGAACGGCGAGGTTGAAACGCGCAAGCGCCGGAAGATCGTCTCCGGCGATATGGTTGCGATCGGGGATCAGCGGATCGTGGTCGCTGTCGGCTGAGGGGAGACCGCCTGTCCGGCGCTACCGCTGGAGCTGGGTGTCGAGCAGGCAGACCGCGCTGCGGGTCTTTTCGTCCTCCTCGATGCGCCGCTTCACGAGCTTGCAGGCGTGAATGACGGTGCCGTGGTCCTTGCCTCCGAACGCATCGCCGATGTCGCTGAGCGAGGATTTGGTGAGCTCGCGGGACAGATACATGGCGACCTGGCGGGGGAATGCGATATTTGCGGGGCGGCGCTTGCTGGTCATGTCGGCGAGGCGGACGTCGAAGTGCTCGGCGACCCGGCGCTGGATCTGGTCGATGGTCACGCTCTTGCGGGCCTGTTCCTGGAAAATGTCGCGCAGAAGGTTTTCGATGACCTCGCGGGTGATCGGGCGGTCGCTCAGCGACTTATAGGAAGCCACGCGCATCAGGGCGCCCTCGAGCCGGCGGACGTTGTTGCGGATCTTGTCGGCGAGAAATTCGATCACCCAGGCGTCGAGCTGGATGTTCAGCCCGGCGGCCTTGCTCCGGAGAATCGCGATGCGGGTTTCGGAATCCGGGGGCTGGATCTCGGCGGTCATCCCCCACTCGAATCGTGAAACGAGCCGCTGCTCGAGCTTGTCGATTTCGCTCGCGGGGCGGTCGCTCGAGAGGACGACCTGCTTGTGCCCGTCGTGGAGGGCGTTGAACGTGTGGAAGAATTCCTCCTGCGAGCGCTCCTTGCCGGCGAGGAACTGAATGTCATCGATCATCAGGACGTCGGCATTGCGGTATTTTTTCCGGAATTTGACCAGCGTTCCGTGCTGGATCGCATCGATGAACTCGTTGGTGAACTGCTCGCTTGAGAGGTAGACGACCTTCGAGGATTTGGTCGAGGCGAGGACGTGGTGGCCGATCGCCTGAAGGAGGTGGGTTTTTCCGAGCCCGCTGCCGCCGTAGATGAAGAGCGGGTTGTAGGTTCTGGACGGGGCCTTGGCCACGGCCATCGCGGCCGAGTGGGCGAACTGGTTGTTCGAGCCGACGACAAACGAGTCGAACGTGTTCCGCGTGTTCATCCCGGTCGCATTCGCGGGTGCGGGCTTTTCTTTTTGCGTCCGCTGCGCGGCGACCGGGCGCTGCGGAAGTTCGCTCTCTGGCGAAACGGTGGAGAAATGAACGGCGGTCACGGTGGGAACGACCTCGCGCACGGATTCCTCCAGAATGGGCAGGTAGTTGCTCTCGATAAAAAACTGGTGGATCGGGTTCGGCACGCAGAGCGTGATCGAGTCGCCATCGAGGGCCGAGGCGGTGACGCCGGAAAACCATCTGTCGTAGCCATCCGCGCTCACGCGCTCCCGGATCCGCGTGGAAACTGCCGACCAAATATCCTTTGTCTCTGTGATCATGACTTCATTTTGAATCTCGTTTATTCTTTCCCCCAACAATCAGCATGCCCCAAAGCACTCCCAAGAGGGCTCTGAGATTTGCAGAATCTTCGCGGCTGTGAAAGGTCCGAATTTATCCGCCGGAATCCTGCGCGATTTAAGTCGCTCCTTTATAATTGATTGAGCGCGAAAAATAATTGTGCGGCGGATTTTTGTCCGGCAGCATCCGCGGCGGGCAAGCGGCGGAGCGGGTGCGGTGCAGGCACTCGAAAGTTCCGGGGGGGAGTTGTGCAGAAAAAATATCACGGCCAGCATCCCAGTGTTCTCGCAGGGGAGGTGAAACATAAAAACTCCGGGACCGGTGGCTCAAGAAAAATACGCGGAATCGTGCAGGAAAAAGCATCCAAATATTTCGCTTTTATCTTGACCGGGAAAAGCCCCGGCGTCCGATCAAGCGCTGGCTTGGTTTTTCCGCGCCTCCCCGATGCTGGTGCCGTCGCCGGTGGGGAAAAGAATTCCCAGCAAAAATGTCACGGAGCTGCCGATGAAGACGAAATACGGCCAGGCGATGGCCGGCCACCAATCGGGAAGAAGGATTCCGAACCGGAAGGCGCGCTTCACGACTTCGCCGTTGCTCCCGGTGGATTCCCAGAGCGGAACGGATATTTTGCAGAGCACGAGGACGGCGAGGATTCCGACAGCCATGGCGAAGATGTTGGCGCGGTCGTGCCCGCGCGTGCGGGTGAGCACGCCGAGGAGGAAGACTCCCAGCAGCGATCCGTAGGTGTAGCCGAGGATGCCCAGGGCGAGCGGGATGATCGTGATGTTTGTGTGCAGGACGGTGTAGGCCGCGACCGTTGCGACGGCGATCATCAGGATCCCGAAAATTGACGTGGCCCAGCGCGCGGCGCTCACCGCCTGGCGGTCGGTCGCGGAGGGCCGGATGTAGGGCTGGTAAAAATCCTTGATGAACGAGGTGGCCAGCGCGTTGAGCGCCGCGGACGTCGATCCCATCATCGTGGCGAACACCCCTGCGATGATGAGCCCCCGGATCCCGACCGGCATCTCGTTCACGATGTAGTGCGCGAAGATCTCGTTGTCCTCCGGCGGCAGCGAGGGGTCGGGGTGGACCTGGTAGCGCACCCAGAGCAGGAGGCCGACGGTGAGGAAGGAGAGGACGATCGGAATGTCCGCGAACCCGCTCAGCACCAGCGAAAGCCGGGACTTGGCCGTGTTCTCTGCCGTGAGCATCCGCTGCACCATGTCCTGATCGGTCCCGTGCGTGGCCATGGTGAAGAACGTGATGCCGATGATCGCGGCGAAGATCGTGTATTCGGTCTGGAGCATCCCGCTCAACGCCTCGCCGAACGGCTTCGTGGCATCCCATCCGGTCTGGAACATCGAGAGGTTTTGTCCGGCGAGGTGCTCGTGCACGGTCTGCATTCCGCCGGGGATGTCGTGGAGCACGGCGACGATCGAAAACAGGATGGCGCCGATCATCAGGCAGGCCTGGATGAGGTCGGTCCAGACGACGGCCTTGATGCCGCCTGCCGCGGTGTAGAGCGTGGTGATGAGGGTCACAAACACGATGCCCCAGAAGTAGGTCCAGATCGTGATTTCCGAGCCGGGGAAAAGGTAGCGGTAGACGACGACCAGGATCACGCCGCCGAGGTAGAGGCGCACGCCGATGCCGAGAACGCGGGTCGCCAGAAAGATCCCGCTCGCCATGTTTTTCGTGCACTCGCCGAAGCGCAGGGTGAGGAACTGGTAGATGCTCTCGACCTTGTAGCGGTAGTAGGGGGCGATGAAGAGCCAGGCGATGATGATGCGGGCGAGGATCGTGCCGACCGCGAGCTGCGCGTAGGCGTAGCTTCTGGTCTTGAACCCCTCGGCCGGTGCGCCGAGAAATGTGACAGCGCTGGTTTCCGCCGCGATGATCGACGCCAGCACCGCCCACCACGGAATCGAGTGGCCGCCGAGGGCGAAGTCCTGGAGCGTCGTGTTCTTGCGGGCCGCGTAGAGCCCGATGCCGACGATGCCGACGAAATAGATCAGGATGACCGCCCCGTCCACGCCGAGGTTGAACCAATTCTGCGCGGGGTGCATGTCAGGAGCGGAGCGCCTTCAGGAGGACCTTGGAATTCCGTCCGCTTGCCTCGTATTTTGACCGGCGTTCCGCTGGTAGCAGCACCGGTTCCGCCGGCTCATAGCCGCCCTTCTGCTGCAGGTAGCTGTAGGCCTGCGTGGAGAGCGCGAACAAATTTTTCACGCCCTTTTCGCGCGCGAGATTTTCGACGAAGGCCATGAGTTTTTTGCCATGGCCCTGGTTCTCGTGCGCCTTGCTGACATGGAGGCACGCGAGCTCGGCGGAGGAATCCGCAGGGTAGAGGTGCAATGCCACGCAGGCGATCGGCGAGCGGTCGATTTCCAGGAGCCAGTAATCTTCGAGGTGTTCGAGGATTTCGGCCCGCGTCCGCCGCACGAGTTCCTCGTTGTGGACCGACTGCCGGATCAGGGACATCACGGCCCGCACGTCCTTTTTGAAGATCCGCCGGATCTGCTGGTATTCGTTCGAGTAGATCATGGTCCCGATGCCGTCGTGGCTGAAGACCTCGCTCAGGAGCGCCTCGTTGACCCCGCCATCGAGGACGTGCACCCGGGGCACCCCCTGCACGCAGGCCCGCGCGGCGTATTCGAGTTTCGACACGAGGCCGGGAGCAAACTCGGTGCGGCGCTTTTTCAGGAGGTCCTGCGTCTCGGAGACCGAAAGCTGCCGGGGCAGTGCCGCGGGCGTGGCGAATGCGCTGCTCGGCGTGAGATAAAGAATTTTTGCGGCGGAGAGCTCCTCGGCGATCTCCAGCGCGATGCTGTCGGAGTTGACCCGGTAGGTCCTGCCCTCGCCGTCGAAACCAAGCGGGGGGACGACCGGGATAATTCCCTCGTCGAGGAGGAGCTTGAGCGCCTTGACATCCACCCGCTCGACCTTGCCTGTGTATTGCTGGTCGATTCCGCCCAGGATTCCCGCCGGGTGGGCGATGAGTGCGTTGATATACGCCGCCCGCAGATCCACCGAGGAGAGCCCCTCCATGATCTCGTTCGTGAGCCGGATCGCCGCATCGATGCTGAGCTGCAGGGTGGCCGGGTCGGTGAGGCCGATGCCGTCGGAGTTCGAGATCGCGAGCTTCCGCTCCGCCGCGAGCCGCTGGATCTGGTAGCTCGCCCCGTGGACAAGGACCACCTTGATGCTCAGCGACCTCAGGACCGCGAGGTCGAGAAGGACGTTCGAAAAATTCTCCGAGGCCACGACCTCGCCATCGACGGCAACCACAAACGTGCGCTCCCGGAACCGGGGCACATATTGCAAAATCTCGCGTAAGTCAGAAACGTTCACTTTCGGAAACACGCAGAACTAGCACAGAGAATTCGCGGAACACAGCGGAAAATCAGGGGAGGTTAGTTATCCCGAAAACCGCGTTCACGAGACATGTTTCATGTTCCGCTACAAGAAACGCCGTTTTTGAGCTTATCGAAGATGCGCACTCTCAGGTTTCGTAGGGAGCGAGCTTTGCGCTGAGTTCCGGGGGGACGTGGGCGTGGAGGATGGCGTTGTCGCCCTCGTAGCGGATGTCGAGGACGTGGCCGGCGCGGTGGATTTCGGCGAGGAGGGCGGACTCGTTGGTTGGGATGCGGAACTGCCCGCGGAGGCGCCAGGCGGCGAGGCGGACTTCGAGTTCCTCGATCAGCGAGGTGATGCCATCGCCGGTGCGGGCGGAGATGGCGGCGCTGCCCGGGTGGCGGGCGAGCTGGTTGGCGACGATCGCCCTGTCCGGAACGAGGTCGGTCTTGTTGAAGACGATGATCGTCTGTTTTCCCGAGGCATCGAGCTCGGCGAGCGCGGCATCCACAGCGGCCATCTGCTCGTGGTATTGCGGATGGCTGAGGTCGACGATGTGGATGAGGAGGTCGGCGAGCTGGACCTCCTCCAGCGTGGCCTTGAACGATTCGATGACCGTGTGGGGGAGTTTGCGGATGAAGCCGACCGTGTCGGTGAGGAGGATTTTCTGGTGGTTCGGCAGCGTGAGCTGGCGGGTCGTGGGGTCGAGGGTGGCGAAGAGCTTGTCCACGGCGAGGACGCCGGCACCGGTGAGGCGGTTGAGGAGCGAGGATTTTCCCGCATTTGTGTAGCCGACCAGCGAGGCGACCGGCCAGTTCTTGCGCAGCCGTCCCTCGCGCTGGACGCCGCGGTTTTTCCGGACCTCCTTGAGATCGCGTTCGAGGCGGGCGATCCGCTCCTGGACGCGGCGGCGGTCCACCTCCAACTGGGTTTCGCCAGGCCCCCTGGTGCCGATGCCGCCGCTCTGGCGCGAGAGGTGGGTCCACATGCGGGTGAGGCGCGGGAGGAGATACTGGAGCTGGGCGAGTTCGATTTGCAGGCGGCCCTCCTTCGTGCGGGCCCGCTGGGCGAAGATATCAAGGATGAGCTGCGTGCGGTCGAGGACTTTGCGGGAGGTGAGGAGTTCGAGGTTCCGGCCCTGGGCGGGGGTGAGCTCGTCATCAAAGATCAGCGACGTGATCCCGTGTTCCTCGCATTGTTTCGCGATCTCCTCCGCCTTGCCCTTGCCGATGTAATGTGGAGCGGTCGGGCGGTCGAGGCGCTGGATGACCGTCTCCACGACATTCGCTCCAGCGGTATCGGCCAGCTGGCGGAGTTCGCTCAGCGAATCCTCGACATCCCAGCGGCTGATGCCGCTGTGCTCGAGACCCACGAGCATGGTCTTTTCGCTTCCGAGGGGAGAAATCGTGGTCATGCGTCCGAACCGCCCGTGAGGCGCAGGGCGGTTTCGAGGAGCTCGTCAGGGGAGGTCGCCGGAGTCAAATTGATGACTGGAAAATTAAATTGGTGGCGGCACCAGGTCAACTGCCTTTTGGCGTAGCGGCGGGTGGAGGTGAGGATCTGGCTCCGGCATTCGAGGAGGCTCAGTCTGCCGGCGATCAGCTCCTGGATTTCCCGGAATCCGATCGCGCGCGAGAGCCCCGGTCCGACAGGCCCTGCCTTCCGCACCTCCTCGATGACGCCCTCGTCGAACATGGCATCGACATTCGCGGCGATCCTGAGCCGGAGGTCGCCGCGGTCCCTTTCGAGGAGGATTCCGGCGAAATCCTTCGAGGCGGACTTCCACGTTGTGCGGGATGCGGACAACTGCTTGCCCGTCGAGAGCACGATTTCCAAGGCGCGGCGGACACGCGCGGGATTCTGGACATCGATCTGGCCCGGGGCATCGGCATCTGTGTTGCGAAGGTGGGCGAGCGCCTCGGGGAGCGACATTTCGGAAATATTTTTTCTGAGGGAGGCATCGACCGGCTGCATCTCGGCGAGCCCGTGGGTGAGGGCTTTGAGGTAAAGTCCGGTGCCGCCTGTGAGAACCGGCGTGCGGTTGCGGGATTGGATTTCGCGAATCGCCCGTTTGGCCAGGCGGGCGTAGCGAGCCGCGTCGCAGGAATCCTCCGGCGGGAGAATTCCGATCAGGTGGTGCGGGACCCTGGCGAGCAGGTCGGGGCCGGGTTGGGCTGTCAGGATCGGCAGCCCGGCGTAGATTTGGAAAGCGTCGGCGCCGACGATTTCCCCTTGAATCTTCTCCGCGAGCGCGACGGCGAGCGCGGATTTTCCGACTCCCGTAGGCCCCGTCACGATGATCGGACGGGGCCCGGGAAACGATGTTGGTTTACTGTTCAGGCTGGCGGGTGCGCTCGCTGCGGCGCTCCTCGACGGCCTTGGCCCCGCTCACGACGAGCTTGCGGCCGCCCATGTATTCTTTGTCATGGAGCTCGGTGACTGCCCGCTTGGCTTCATCGACCGACTGCATTTGGACGAAGGCAAAGCCTTTCGACCGCATGGTGTGGCGGTTCATGACGATCTCCACGTTCTGCACCGTTCCGACTCCGCTGAAGAGCTCGGTCAGGTCGCTCTCCGCCGCGTCAAACGACAGATTGCCGACATAGAGGCGCGCGGAAGTGACTTCCACGAGCTCCGGCTTGCGCATCCCGGTCGGGCGTTCGCCACGCGACGACTTTTCCCGGGTTCGGGGGGCTGGTTGGGATGACGTTGCCGCCGCGGGCTTCCTCGGTGCGGCAGCGGGCTTCGGGCTGAAAAACCCGAGGATTTTTTCGACGAGCGTCTTTTTCTTCGCCGGTTTTGCATCCTGGCGGCTGGATGTCGCGGGACGATCTCCACGGTATGGGCGGCGGCCGCCCCCGCGGGACGAGCGGCGCGATCCGCTCGGTGTGTAGTCAGTTGGCATTGTTCTTTTTCTGAATTGGCGGCAACTCCAGAACTCCCATCGGAGCCGGAGAGCCAGCCGTTAAGTCCTCCGGCGATGCGCATCCCCCCGCGAGGGCTTTGGTCAGCGCATCGCGAGGAACATGAATGGCGCCATGCATTGACCGGAAAAACGGACCCAAGAGCCCTGAGATCCGGTTTCCATGAGATTGGCACCAGAGGATTGTGAATATCTTTGCATGTTCCACGCGCAATTCAAGAACCAAAAAAGGCGGACTTTCCAAGCGACGGATTATCTGATTTGCTTTCGCGCATGGTCCGGGAAGCAAAAATCGAACGAAAGACATCCGAAACATCCATCGTCATGAGGCTGGTGGTTGACGGGAAGGGAGACTCTAAACTCGTCACTGGGATCCCCTTTTTTGACCACATGCTGACGCTTTTTGCGAGGCACGGGCTTTTTGACCTGGAGCTTGATGCCCAGGGGGATATCGCGGTGGACTTTCACCACACGGTTGAAGATACCGGGATTACGCTCGGGCAGGCGCTGGGGAAGGCCCTTAAAGACAAGGCGGGGATCTGTCGTTACGGATTTTCGTATGTGCCCATGGATGAGGCGCTTGTCCGCGTGGTCGTCGACCTCAGTGGGCGCCCGTATCTGGCATTCAACGCCCCGAAAAACGTCGAGCCGATTGGGGGAAATTTTTCCTTTCAGCTCGTTGAGGAATTTCTTCGTGCCGTGTCGGTTCACGGTGGGATGAACCTGCATGTGGAGATCCTGGCCGGGCGCGATGCGCACCACATGGCGGAGGGGGTTTTCAAAGCTCTTGCCCGTGCGTTGGATCAGGCGACCCGGATTGATCCGAGGGTGGAGGGGGTTCCCAGCACAAAGGGAATTCTGTGAGTTCAAGTTCTATCGGAGTCGTGGATTACGGCAGCGGGAACTTGCGCAGCGTGTGCAAGGCGCTTGAGGCATCCGGAGCATCGGCAGCGCTTGTGTCCGATGCCTCCCAACTGGCCGGTCTTGATGCGGTCGTGGTGCCCGGGGTGGGGGCCTTCGGGGATTGCGCGGCGAACCTGCAGGCGACCGGTCTCTGGGAGCCGCTTCGCGAATGGATCAAGGCGGGACGCCCGTATCTCGGGATCTGTCTGGGCTACCAGCTATTGTTTGAATCCAGCGAAGAATCGCCCGGGGTGGATGGGCTCGGGGTGCTGCCCGGGACGGTGATCCGGTTTTCCGGTGCCGGGCTGAAGGTGCCCCACATGGGATGGAATTCGCTCTCGAATCTGAAAGGCCCGCTGTTCCAGGGCCTCCCGGAGGAGACCTCGTTTTATTTTGTTCACTCTTTTTATCCGGTTCCGGCGGATGCCTCGCTGGCGAGTTCCACGTGCGATTACGGGCAGCGGTTCGCGGCCAGCATTTCAGTTGATGCGCTCCATGCCACGCAATTCCATCCGGAAAAGAGCCAGGCGGCGGGCCTGGCTGTTCTGCGGAATTTTCTATCCACACTATGATCCTGCTTCCAGCCATTGACCTGATGGGCGGGGAAGTCGTGCGCCTCAAGCGCGGGCTTGCCACCGAAAAGACCGTCTACTCCTCCGATCCCGTTGCCTTTGGAAAAAAGTGGGAGGACTCGGGGGCGGACTGGCTCCATATCGTGGATCTGGATGCCGCATTTTCCGGGGAGCCGGAAAACCTGCCCGCGATCGAAAAAATCTGCCTGTCGGTGAACATCCCGTGCGAACTGGGCGGGGGGATGCGGAGTTTGAAAAACGTGAGCGCGGCCTTCAGCTGCGGGGTCAGCCGGGTGATCCTGGGAACCAGGGCGTGCGAGTCCCCGGAATTCATCGCCGAGATCTGCGCGGAATTCGGCGGCGAGCGGATCGCGGTCGGCATCGATGCCAACCGCGGCAAGGTCGCCGTGAAAGGCTGGACCGAGACGACGTCCACATCCGCCGCCGACCTCGCGCTGATCGCCCAGGTGGCGGGCGCGGGAACGATCATCTATACCGACATCGCCACCGACGGGATGCTCACCGGGCCGAATTTTGTCGAATTGGAAAATCTCCTGCAGATCCTCGAATGCCAGCTCATTGCAAGCGGCGGGGTCTCCAGCGCGGAGGACCTGAGGAAACTGTCGAAGATCCCGCGCCTCTACGGCGCGATTATCGGCAAAGCCCTCTACGACGGCCACATTACCGGCAACCTCCGCGAGCTGATTTCATAAGTTCCTCTTGACGCGGGTCAAAAATGTTTTTACTGGAGCAAACGGGTCCGTGATAAAACGTCATCGGATTCATGACCTTATTAATTACACCCATATGAAAAAAATCCTCGCCGCGATCCTAGCCCTGACCATTTCCCATGCCGCCCGCAGCGCGGACATGCAGACGATTGCGTATCCGACCCCGGAAGCGGAAAGCTTCGAGATCACGGCTCCCGAAGATTGGGAGATCAAGCAGGCGGAGGATGCCGGGGACTACTTCCATCTTCAGGGCCCCACTGGCGCGGTTTTTTCCTTCCGCACGATCAAAGGCTCGGCTGGCTCCATGGAGAAGGCGATCGACGAGGCGATGGATGAGCTGAAATCCGAATACAAAGGCGCGGAGCTCGGCGATCCGCAGGACTGGACGCCGAACGGCCTGAAAGGATTTTATCTGGTCGGCACGGCGATCGACAAGCAGGACGACGAGAAGGTTCGCGTGGGCATGGGATGGGCTGCGCTGGAGGACGGAAAAATTGCGGAGTTCTGGTTTGTTGCCGACCTCACCGATGAGAAGGGAATCGCCGTGGCCGAGAAGATCGCCAATTCCCTGAAGGCCCCCTGATTGCCACACGCGCCGCGCGTTCATTCCGCCGCACCATGCCGCGCTTTTCCCATCGTCCGCTGATCTGCGCATGCTTTGCGGCGATGTTGGCGCCCGCCTGGTGCTCTCCCGACATCGAAACCGAGAAGACGCCAGCCGGTGCGGTATATTATCTAATCGATAAGGAAGCAGGCAAAAGCCGCACGCTGTTTTGGAATCCGCAGGAGGCCAAAAGCGATTGCGGATATTCCGCCGACGGCAATGTGACGCCGGAGTTTTTCTGGTCTCCCGACCGCGACTACCTTGCGGTGAACGGGGGCAGCCCGAGGGACCGGCAGGTTTTTCTTTACCGCGTGGCCAAAGGGAAGGTTTCCTCCGTCGATGTTGTCCCGTTCACGCTCGCCCAGTCGGCGCCGCTGCGAAAGCTGAAGGGGGATTTTGCCGCATGCGGCACGGATGTGGTGAGGTGGTCGCCGGAAGGAAACCTGCTCATCCACGTCTGGGCGGAAGAGCGCGTCACGGATGAGAAGCAGAAGCCGGGGAATGCGAATTTCTGGGCGGAAGTGGCCATGGATGGGAACAATGCGAAGCCGGTTTCCGTCTCGGATTCCGAACCGGAGAAGGAGGAGCCTTATCCAGCCGACCAGCTCGATCCCAAGCAGATCGCTGGAACCCATGCCTGCAAGGGCACAAATCCCGATGGATCAAAATACGAAGGCACGGTCACCGTTCGCATCAAGAAGGGACTCGTGTTCATGGAGTGGGACATCCAAGGAAAAACGAGCCACGGCACCGGCTTGCTCGAGGGGATGACGCTCGGCGTTGCCCTGGACGACGGGCTGGCGATTTACCACATTTTTCCGCAGGCGGAAGGGTTTTCGCTGATCGGGCGCTGGGCGGCGGAAGGTGCCGAGGAATCCGCCGGTGAGGTCATCCTGGTCGGGCAGGGGGATATGGAGAAAGCCAAAATCCCTGTCTCAAAAATCAACGGCTCCTACGATTGGGTGCGCGAATCTCCCGGGGACAGCCAGGAGGAGGGAACCGCAAAAATCTCCGGAGGAGATGTGAGCAAAACCGTCCGCTGGGCTCTCGGCAAGAAAGTCATTCCGGGCCAGGGCCTCGCCCTCGGCGACGGGCTCGCCGTGATCCGCCCGGATGGACTGGCAGTCTATCAACTCCTGGAAGACGACGAAAAAAGCCCCTACCTGGCCGGACGCTCGCTGCGCCCGCCGGCGACGGTCTGCCAGGAATCCCTGACGCCCGAAGGCCAGTAACATTTCATAACCGCCGTGAGCCATCTCTTCTCATCCCTGATTCTGGCGGCGGCCCTGTCCGTGCAGTCATTGATGCCGCCCAAAGATGCGGAGCCGGAGTGGGACACGGACATCTATCCGCAGAGCAATATCTTTCCCTCGTTCCTGATCGGGACCGCGAGGGTGGACCTGCCGGAGGAGCTTTTTGCGGTATGGGGGGACAACCATCTGGGAGATCCCCAGGGGGGAATCGGGATCACGCTTTCGGGGGCGGACGCCGGCTCGAAGGTCGAGGTGGTCGTCAAAGAAAACGCCTACATGTGCGAGAGCCGGTTCTCGGGGAAGCTCGAGAAGGATGCGGAGGAGTTGCTGATCCATCCGAAGATTGCCTACAAGTATGATGCGCTGGCGCAGGTTTCCCAGGCGGTGCCGCTCAACATCACGATTGCGGTGACGGTGAACGGAAAAAGCCTTGGCGAGAAAACCGTGACCACCACCCTGCGGTCGATCAACGACTGCCTCTTCGGGGTCGAGGAAGCCAGCGGCGACGGGGACGACCCGCGCACCTCGGACTACAGCTGGCTGTTTGCGGCCTACGTGAACGAGAACCATCCCTGGGTCGACCGGATTCTCAAGGAGGCGCTGGATACCGGGCTCGTCTCCTCGTTCACCGGCTACCAGAGCGACGACAAGGATGAGGTGCTCCTGCAGATATTTGCCATCTGGAATGTGATGCAGCGTCACGGCTTGAAATACAGCGACGTCACCACCACCGCCGCTGTCGACAATGGCGTCTACAGCCAGCATGTCCGCCTGTTCGACGAATCGGTGACCGCCTCGCAGGCAAACTGCGTGGACGGGACCGTTCTGATGGCCGCGATCCTCCGCAAGATCGGCCTCCGGCCAAGCCTGGCGCTGATCCCCGGCCACATGTTCCTCGCCGTCGACATCGACGACGACACGACGATCGGCCTGGAAACCACGCTGCTCGGAGAAAAGGATCTCCGGCCGGTCAGGGACGACAAAAACTCCGCGCTGAAAAAGCTCGAGGAGCACAAGAACAAGGAATCCTGGGCATCGTTCGAATCCGCCGTCTCCGTCGGAACCGATGCCCTGAAGGAAAATCAGAAAAAGTTCGACAGCGACGATCTCGATTATCAACTCATCGACCTCGAAAAGGCGCGTGAGATGGGAATCCTTCCGATCACCTACACGAAGAAGGACTGAGTCCGGGAACGTCTACCCTGCGGGTTCCGGAGGCAAGTCCCCGGCCAGCGATTGCGCGATTGCAGCCTCCAACAGATCCGGACTTTCCAAGGCGGCCAGGATCCCGCAGCCGGACAGGATTTCCATGGATGCGCGCGGGAGCTTGCGGCAGATCGCCGCGCCGCCATCGGGCGAAAATCCGGTCGCCCGGTCGGGCCAGAGAATATGCACCGGGGCGGGCACGTCGCGCAGGCGCCGCTCGATGTCGAAGGCCATCCGCCCGCGCAGGAATCCCAGAATCGCATGCTCCGCCCCGTATTGCTGGGCGCACGTCGCGAGGATCGTCACCATCTCCTCGGTGAGGGATTCGGGGTCCGTCAAGGCAAAGCGGGTGAGCCAGGCGCGGATGAAGGGAGCCCGCGAAAGGTAGTTCCGGTAGATGAACCGCCGCACTCCGGGAATCCCGCTCAGCGCCAGCATCCCCATCGCACGCCAGTTGCCAGTTTCCTTCAGCCCGGTGGGCAGGAAAAGTACCAGTCGCGAGATCAACTCCGGATGCCGGGCGGCCAGGAGCAGGGAAATTCCGGCCGTGAGCCCGCTGGCCACGACCACCGGCTTTTTCCCGGGACAAACCTCGCGCAGAAATTCCGCAAGGGCCGAGGCATAATCCGCGGCATCCATCTGGGTGGACGGTCGCTCCGACTCTCCGAAGCCGATGATGTCCGGCACGATCACCTCGTGGTCCATGACGAATCGCGGATAGACCCCCGACCATTCGTAGGAAGAGGCGCCGAGGAAGACGCCGTGCAGGAACACCAGCGGCTCGCCCGACCCGCTCGCGTGGTAGATCATCTCGCCGAAATTCGTCCGCGCGACCCGAGTGGCGAAGATCGCCGGGGAGATCGCATCCGGGATCGGCTCGCGCACCGCGCGGTTCATGCCGTAGCGGAGCGCCAGCGCGACGGCTCCGAGCACGCCGACACCGATGCCGATGCCGAGTGCGGGTTTGCGTTTCCAGAGCTTCACAAAATCACTTGATGACCACGTCCTTCGCCCCCTTGACGACGGCCCCGATCACGAGGCCGTTGGTCAGGCGGACCGCCTCGCCGGCAAGTGCGGCGGGGACGATGAGGACCATCCCGATGCCCATGTTGAAGACCTGATACATCTCCTTCTCGGGCACCTGGCCGCCATGCTGGATCAGCTCGAAAAGCATCGGTATCTTCCAGGACCGGCTGTTGATCAGGGCGCGGCAGCCTTCCGGCAGGACGCGGGGCAGATTGTCCAGCAGGCCGCCGCCCGTGATGTGTGCGGCCCCGCGGAGCATGCCGGCCGGCAGCGAGGCCATGAGCGGCTGGTAGTTCGGGTGAACCCGGAGGAGTTCGGCGGCGAGTGTGGATTTCATTCCGCGGGCCGGCTTGTCGAGCGGCAGTCGCAGCTTCTGAAGGAGTATCTTGCGTGCCAGCGAGTAGCCGTTCGTGTGAAGCCCGTTGCCGCGCAGCCCGATGAGGACGTCGCCGGGGCGGATTTTTGAGCCGTCGAGCATTTTTGGCCGGTCAACGATCCCGACGATCGTGCCCGCGAGGTCGTATTCCCCGGGGTGATACATCCCCGGCAGCTGGGCTGTCTCGCCGCCGATGAGCGCGCAGCCGCCGGCCTTGCACGCCGTGGCAAACCCTTTGAGGATCTGGCGGAAGACCACGGGATCCAGCTTCTCCCCCCCGATGTAGTCCAGGAAGAAGAGCGGGCGCGCTCCGATGACGGCGATGTCATTGATGCAGTGGTTCACGAGGTCCTGCCCGACCGTGTCGTGGCGTCCGGTGGCGAACGCGATCTTCAGTTTTGTGCCGACCCCGTCCACGCTGGAGACGAGGACCGGGTCCTTCATCCCTTTCAGATTCGGGCGGAAGAGCCCGCCGAAGCCGCCGATTTTTCCGAGCACTTCCGGCCCGTGCGTCGCGGCGGCGAGGTCGTGGATTCCCTTTTTGACGCGGTTTCCGAGGTCCACATCCACCCCGGCTTCTGCATAGGCTTTGATTTTGCGTGGCATTTCAGAGAAGGCGGTTGGATTCCGGTTCCAGCAGGCGGGCGTTGTCGCGGCGTGTTTCCATGATGAGTTTGTCGAAATTGGCATCGAACGGAACGGGATAGTCCCCGTTGAAGCAGGCCATGCAGAACTCGTTGAACGGCCGCCCGGTCGCGCGCACCATCCCCTCCACGCCCAGGTATCCGATCGAGTCCGCGCCGAGATACTTGCAGATTTCCTCGTGCGTGCACTGGTTCGCGAGCAGCTTTTCCGGATCGGGAAAATCGATGCCGTAGAAGCAGGCGTGCTTGTGCGGCGGGCAGCTGATCCGCATGTGGACCTCCTTGGCCCCGGCCTCGCGGAGGTTGATCACGCGGGTGCGAGCGGTCGTGCCACGGACGATCGAGTCGTCCACCACCACCACCCGCTTGCCCTCCACCGCCTCGCGGATCAGGTTCAGCTTCACGCGGACATTGAAGTCCCGGATGAGCTGCGTGGGCTGGATGAACGTGCGCCCGATGTAGTGGTTCCTGACGAATGCGGGGAAATACGGGATGTCCAGCTCCTCGGCAAACCCAAGCGCCGCGAAGATCCCCGAGTCGGGAACGGGGACCACGAGATCCGCCTCCGCCGGGCACTGCCTCGCCAGCTCGCGGCCCATCTCGACGCGCACCTTGCTGACATTGACCCCGCCGACCGTGCTGTCGGGCCTTGCGAAATACACATACTCGAACATGCAGAACGCGCTCTTGCTGGCTTTGAACGGCCATTCGCTGCGGATCCCGTTGTTGTCGATGATCACGACCTCGCCGGGCTCGATGTCCCGGATGAACTCCGCGTGGACCAGATCAAACGCGCAGCTCTCGGACGACAGGACATACGCCCCGTCCAATTTTCCCAGGCACAGCGGACGAAATCCCTGAGGATCGCGGAACCCGATGATTTCGCGCTCGCCCATGAGCACGATCGAGAAAGCCCCCTCGAGCCTTCGCAGCGACGCGAGTCCGCCGCCCGCGCCCCGAGGCTGGGCCAGAAGATGCAGCACGATTTCGCTGTCGACCGTGGTTTGAAAGATCGATCCCCGGGCTTCGAGTTCCGTGCGGAGAGCAGCGGCATTCGTCAGGTTTCCGTTGTGGGCGACAGCGAGCTGCCCCCGCGCCGTGTCGACCACGAACGGCTGGGCATTTTTTGCGTTGCTCGAGCCGGTCGTCGAATACCGCACGTGCCCGATGGCGCGCGTTCCGGTGAGCCGTTCCAGCTCGTCCATCGAGAAGACCTGCGACACGAGCCCCATGCCCTTGTGGACCTGAAACGTCCGCTCCGAGCCCTTCGCCGAGACAATCCCGGCGCTCTCCTGCCCGCGGTGTTGAAGGGCGAACAGCCCGTAATACGTGAGCAGCGAGGAATCGGGATGGCCGAAGATTCCAAAGACGCCGCATTCATCCCTGGGTTTGTAGTGCGTGGACAAAAGTGAGTTCAAATCGTGAGGGGGGCACATTGAACCGGCGCATGCCTTCGATCAAGGTTTGAATGCTGCAAAAGGTGGGCGGGGGTGCCGTGCAGGAGTTGTTGAACGGGCATAAATGAGCCCGGCTCCTGTCCTGTAAAAGCTTGACTGTTGGTTAAGTAGTTAATAGCAAGCGTTCTCACGATGGGGCTGAAAATCCTCGTGTCCGGGGTTCGACTCCCTGCCCAGCCAATTTTGTGACACCCCAATGGAGGTTGGGTTCGCTCAGCGAACTCTCCGCGGGATGGGTTATTGAAGTGGCGTCTGCCCGTGAAAATCCAAATCCTCACCATCTTTCCGGAAGTTTGCCGTGCCGTTCTGCGCGAAGGCATTCTCAAGCGCGCGCAGGAGAAGCGGCTCGTGGAGCTGGAGGCGGCGGACCTTCGCGATTGGACGACCGACAGGCACCGGAGCACCGATGATGCTCCCTATGGAGGCGGACCGGGGATGGTGATGACGATCGAGCCGATCGACAAGGCGCTCGCCTCGCTCCGCTCACCGGAGGCCAGGGTGATTTTCCTCTCTCCCCAAGGGCGGCGGTTTTCGCACAAGATCGCGGAGGAACTCGCCCGGGAGAGCCATCTGATCTTTTTGTGCGGCCACTACGAAGGGGTGGACGAGCGTGTGTCCGACCATCTCGTGGACGACGAAATCTCGATCGGGGATTACGTTTTGACGAGCGGCGTGCTTCCGGCGCTTGTGATCACCGACGCGGTCGTCCGGCTCATTCCGGGGGTTCTGGGTGACATCCAGTCCGCCCAGCAGGATTCCTTTGTCAGCGGGCAGCTCGATCATCCGCACTACACGCGGCCGGAAAACTACCGGGGCTGGGAAGTGCCCGGAGTCCTTCTCTCCGGCAACCATGCGGCCATCGGGAAATGGCGCAGCGAGCAGGCCGCCGAGGCCACGCGCAGAAAGCGTCCCGACCTTTTGTCCGATGGCGGCACGTAACGGTTCAAAGTTCGGGGAAACGTTCCCTCCGACATACTCGGAATTGCCTTCCGCCGGTTTTGAGCCGAGAATCGCCTTCCTACAAAGTGAGCAGCAATGAGCCAAAATCCGCCCGGAAGGAACTTCTGCGATATTTGCGACTTGGGAAAAGCGTTCGCTCGCGCCAGGGCGCGAACCTCGTCAGGAATTTTATATTGGAGACGCAGGCGGACGCGGCCATTCACAGGCTCTGCCGTTCGTATCAGATCAATGTCAGCGAGCTTTGCCTTGCCGGCACCGAGATTCTCGACAGTAAGCCGGATCCCTTCCGTGAGGATAAGCGCGATCACCTTGTTTACGCGCTTCAGTTCAGCGATCCGCTGCGGCTTGAGGTGTTGCTGAAGAAGCTTCAGCGGGCGACCCACGGGCAGGCGTTGATCCAGCGCCGACTGGTAATCATCGAGTGTGCGAAGAGTCATGCCGAGCAGATGGCCGCCCCGGTTCCCGGTCCCCGCAAGCCTGCCACGCGCTCGAACCTTCTCAAGATATCGATCTTCAACAAGCTCCTGCTGATGGCGCTTATCGCGGTGCTTGTCATAGCGGGGATCCTGCTTGCGATCCTGCTGTTGTGAGCGGAGGCTCAGCAGCGGGGCGGAGCCGGGAGAATCGAGATCGTCTCGTCCTCGCGGAGGATGTGGACATCTTCCACATAATCCAGCCCGGAGGTGAACACGGGCTGCTGCGGATAGGCGGACAGGGCCGGAAACGTGCGTTTGGCCACGAAAAAAAGCTCCGCGACCGTGGACCCGGGCGGGACGTCCGGGCACCACTCATGGCAGGCGGTGAGCTCGCGCAAGATGTCGTAGAACTCGACCTTAACGCGCATAGCGCCTGATTCCTTCCTCGTTGAGGACTCCGATGTAAGGGAGGTTGCGGTATCGCTCGTTGTAGTCCAGCCCGTAGCCGACCACAAATTCATTGGGGATGTCAAATCCGACATAGTCGGCATCCACGTGCCGGACGCGCTCGACATTTTTCCGGAGGAGCACGCAGACGCGCAGGCTTGCGGCACCGGCTTCCTTCTCCAGGCGCTCCTTGATCGAATGGATGGTCAGGCCGCTGTCGAGGATATCGTCAAGCAGCAGAACGTGCCGGCCCTTCACATCCGCGAGCTGGGTCTGCCGGAAGTTGATCCGGCCGGTGGTATTGGTTCCATGGTAGCTGGAAACGCTCCATCCATCCACTTGAAGGGGGAGGGGGATCCGGCGGAGGAGGTCGGCCATGAAGATGAAGCTGCCGTTGAGGATCGCGATGACCGTGAGCTCCTTGCCCTTGTAGTCCCCGGTGATCTGGCGGGCCATCTCGTCCAGCCGGCTCAGGATCGTGGATTCCTGATAGAGGACTTTGGCGATGTCGGAGACCATGCCGGAGAAAAGCGGTTGGATGCGCTGCGGAACTCAGGGCCTCCTGAGCGCTTTCTGGACGACGTAGGAATTGTCCAGGATGTCGTAGATGCGCTGGACGGGCAGGACCTTGTTTCCCAAATAATCGAGGTTTCCATCCTTGCCGATCACGGCGATGGCAAACCCCTTCTCGGTCTGGAGATCGTAGGAAAGGCGTGGCCCGTCGGCCGCGGTGACGAACGGGATGTTCGATCGGACGACTCCCGGCGCCTGCGAGAACGCCGCGACGCAGACGATCTTCTCCGCGGCCAGCCGCTCATACATTTTCTGGAGCTGCCCGACCTGGGATCGAAAGGCCCAGTCGCGCGGGGAGTTGGCGACGAGGACGACCACCGGACGGCCGAGGAACGCCTTGGAGCTCTTCCGCGCGCCGATCGAATCCACCCAGGAATATTCCGGGGACGGGCGGACGACGTCGGCGTGCAATGTGCCCGCCGCGAGGGCGAGAAAAAGGATCAGGGATTTCATATTTTCATCAGCTCCGTTTCTTTGGTGGCGGTGTGTTTGTCGAGGTCGGCAATAAAGCGGTCGGTGAGTTTTTGGATTTCGGCTTCCGCATCGCGGAGGCCATCCTCGGTCAGATCGCCGTCCTTCTCCAACTTTTTGGAGGCGTCCATGGCGGTCCGCCTGCACGAGCGGACGCGAACGCGGCTCTCCTCGGCGATCTGCTTGACCGTCTTGGCGAGGTCGCGACGCCGCTCCTCGGAGAGCTCCGGGATCGGGATGCGGATGATCTTGCCGTCGACCGCCGGGTTGATCCCGAGGCGCGACTCGTTGATTGCGCGCTCGATGTCCTTGACCGTCGATCCGTCGAACGGCTGGATGACGAGCAGCCGGGGTTCCGGGGCGGAGATGAGTGCGAGCTGCTTGAGCTTCATCACCGAGTCGTAGGCATGCACGTCGAGATTTTCGACAAGTGCGGGGGACGCCTTGCCGGTGCGGATGGCGTTGAACTCATGCATCATGAACTCCACAGCCTTCTCCATCGCCTCCTCCGCCCCGAATGTGATTTCGTCCACGCTCATTCCGCGCCCTCCGGTTTTTCCGAGACCAGAGTCCCCACTTCCTCCCCGACGATCGCGCGCCGGATGTTGTCTGGATCGTTCATGTCAAAAACAATAATCGGCACGCGGTTGTCCATGCAGAGGCTGAATGCGGTCGAGTCCATCACCTGGAGCCTGCGGGCCAGGGCCTCGCTGTAGGTGATGTGGGCGAAGCGCTTCGCATCCGGGTTTTTGTTCGGATCGGAGTCATAGATGCCGTCGACCTTGGTGGCCTTCAGGATCACCTGCGCGCCGATCTCGTTCGCCCGGAGGGCGGCTGTGGTGTCGGTGGAGAAGAACGGGTTTCCTGTTCCGGCGACAAAAATGACGACGCGCCCGAGATCGAGGTGGCGCTTGGCGCGTCCCAGGATGAACGGCTCGGCGACGTTGTGCATCTCGATGGCGGTCTGCACGCGGACATCGACCCCGAGGCCTTCCAGCGCGCTCATCAGGGCAAGCCCGTTGATCACGGTGGCCAGCATCCCCATGTAGTCCGCGGTCGTGCGGTTCATTCCGCGATGGCTCGCCGCGAGTCCGCGCCAGATGTTGCCTCCGCCGATCACCACCGCGAGCTCGACGTTCATTTTCTGGACCTCCGCGATCTGGCCCGCGATCTTGGAAACGATCTGGGGCGAGATGTTGTCGCGGCTGCCCGGCTCGCGGAGCGCTTCGCCGCTGAGTTTTAGAACAACACGTTTGTAGCGTGGGGTGGAAGTGGTGGACATGAGGATGTCCGACCATCCAACCGCATCAGAGCGAACCTGAAAAGGACAAATCGAAATTCGTTCCCGCATCCAGCGGAAATCCCCGGAGAAAATCGCCGGCGGCCAGGCGTTTCCTTCCCTCGAGCTGGACCTCGCGGAGCACGAGGCTTCCCCGCCCGGCGGCCACGGTAATTCCGTCGGGACCGGCGGAGAGGATGGTTCCGGGATCCCCGGCCTCGCCGGACTCCTGTGCCGAATGGATTTTCAGGATCCCGCCCGCGAGCCTGCCCGACGCGCCCGGCCAGGGGCTCATCGCCCGCACCCTGCGCGCGAGCAGCTCCGCGGGTTCGCGCCAGTCGAGCCGTCCGTCCTGCTTCCCAAGCTTCGGCGCATAGGTCGCCAGCGCCGAATCCTGCGGGATCCGCGGCGTGGCTCCCTTCTCCAAAAGATCCAGTGAGTCGAGCAGAACCTCCGGCCCGAGGTCCGCGAGCCGGTCGTGCAATTGCCCGGCGGTTTCGTCTGGAAAAATGGAGGTCTTCCGCATGAGCAGGATGTCGCCCGTGTCGAGTCCCTCGTCCATGAACATGGTTGTCATCCCAGTCTCGCTGTCGCCCGCGAGGATCGAGGCCTGGATCGGCGAGGCTCCCCGGTGGCGGGGCAGGAGCGACGCGTGGAGGTTCAGGCAGCCGAACCGGGGAAGATTCAGCACCTCGCGTGGAAGGATCTGCCCGTAAGCCACCACCACCATGAGATCAGGGTCCCACGCGGCGAGCGCTGAGTAGTCTTTTCGGATCCGCTCCGGCTGAGCGAAGGGGATCCCTCTTGAGAGCGACTCAGTCTTCACCGCCGGCGGCCGGGGGCGCATGTCGCGCCCCGCCGGACGGTCGGGCTGCGTGATGACCCCGACCACCTCATGCCGCGGCGAATCCGCCAATGCCTTCAATGAGGGCAGCCCTATATCGCCCGTGCCGCAAAATACGATTCTCATCAATGCTCCAGCCGGTATCTCATTCCGAAGCGCGCGTCAATCTGCGGAGCTGTTTTCATCGGGCGTTACAAAACCAAGCCCAACAGGATTTCAATCGGCCCCTTCTCCCACGGCTTCGCCAGAAGATTTCCTTCATGGACCTCGATATATTCGGCAACGGAGGCGATATTCTGCTCGTAGGCGAACCGGATGTTGTCGCCGGTTTTGACTTCCTTTCCGAACAACCTGCCCTCGTCCAGGTAGCCTCGCACGCTATACTCATCGATGAGGAACCAGTCGAAGGTGTCAATCACTGGGGACTTCTCGTGGTGACGGTCCTTGAGCCCATGACCAAGCGAGAGCGATGAGGTTCCCAAAAATGCCCCGCCATCAATGATTCTCCCGCTTCCGGTAAAGTAGTCGCGCGCCAGCGTGTAAAGCATCCGGCGCTCGTCCGCATGAATCATTCCAACGCTCCCAGCAACTTCCGGAGGCAAGTCCACTGAATACCATGGAAGACGTCGCAGGGACTCAATTCTCTCGTTCGATGCAAAGGCAAAAATGGGTCAGCCATTTAATGTTGATATTCTGAAATTATCATAAACCCTCGCGGAGTCCGTGCATAAGTGCAAAATGGCGGTGAATTTCCTTCTTTGCAATGCGGAGGCTGCCCTGGAATTTCTTGCCGATGTCCACTTCAAAATCTGCGCGGACGGGCGGCTGGCCCGCGCCGGGCGGGCAGCCGGTCGCCGGCCGTCACCTCGCGCTGGCCCAGCGACGAGGCGCATCCGGTGCAGAGGTAGTCGAAGATCTCCTTGTCGGGCAGTACGAGCAAAAGCTTTTCGCGGACCGGCATGGCCTTCTGGCACTTGTTGCAATACAGCGACGAGGCGCGAAAACTTTCGAACTGCTGCATGGGGATCAGGAATGGGGAGTCTCTGTGAAGTCGCCGGGATTTTTGCGGTCTTTGACGATGTGGGTGAGGATGGTTTGCAGGACCACAACCGGGGGCTCGGTGGCATCGATTTCGACGGTCAGCTCCGGGCCGTAATAGTCGAGCAGCGGAAGAGATTCCTTTTCGTAGGTGTCGAGCCTGCGGCGGATCACATCCTCGTTCGCGTCGTCGAGCCGGTTGTCCTTCAGTGCCCGCTTTTTCAGGCGGGCCACGACCTTGTCCCGGTCCGGGCAGTTGAGGTGGAAGACCCGCCGGACATCGATGACGTCCGCCATGAGCTCGGCCTGGTTGGTGTTGCGGGGGATTCCGTCCAGCACGAGAAAATCGATGTCCGGCTTGAAGGTGCGGGCTTCAACCGCGTGCTCGATGCTGACTTTCCAAAGCTCGACCGTGATCTCGTCCGGCACCAGGCGGCCGTTGCTCGAGTATTCCAGAAACGCCTGGCCGATCGGGTTCCGCGTGTCGATGCGTCGAAAAACATCGCCGCATGCGCAGTGGAAAAACCTGGGGAGTGTTCCGATTGTTGAGCCTTGTGTGCCCTTGCCGCTTCCGGGGGCGCCAAAGAAGAGATAGGTGGGGTATTTTGTTGACACAATGCCGCGGAACATAGCGGCAGCAACCCCGGCCTGCAACTCTGCTGTGAAGATTTGGGGAGGGGCGACAGATTTGGGGAGAGGCGTTGACTTTGTGGCACTGCTCCCGTAATCACATCACACAACTTTCTCCCGACCAGTGGCCCAGAATGAAGATTATATCGTAGAAATCCTGATGGATGTCGGGCTCGTGACCCGCACCCAGGTGGAATATGCCCGCGGGCACATGACCGGTCACAGCGTCATCGACTCGCTGATCCACGAGGGGTTCATCACCCAGGAGGATGTCGGCCGCACGCTCGCCGCGCAGAACGGCATGGAGTTCATGGACCTGTCGCTGATCGTCGTTCCGCCGAACATCATCGAGCTTCTCCCCGCGGAGGATGCGAAGCGATGGAAGGCGGTTCCGATCGGGGAGCGGGAGGGCGCACTGCTCATGGCGATCGGGGATCCCATGGACATGCAGACCATGGACGATCTGGCCTTCAAGCTTCACCGCGAAGTGGAGTTCGTCTGCGCGACCCCGGACTCGATCCGCAACAGCCTGATCCAGTATTACGGGGCGGATGCGACATCGAACCTCGGGCAGGAGATGGAACTTGGCAGCGATGAGGCCGGAGCCGATGATGCTCCGATCATCAAAATGGTCTCGCTCCTCCTGGTGGAAGCCCACCAGAACCGGGCGAGCGACATTCACCTCGAGCCGATGGAATCGAAATTCCGGGTACGCTTTCGCATCGACGGCGTGCTTCAGGAAATGCCGAGCCCGCCGAAAAAGCTGCAGGCGGCGATGGTGAGCCGCATCAAGATCATGAGCGGGTCGATGAGCATCGCGGAGAAGCGCCTGCCGCAGGACGGGCGCATCCAGATCAAGCTCGGCGAAAAAGCGATCGACCTCCGCGTCTCGACGATCCCGACCGTCCATGGCGAGAGCGTGGTCATGCGTATCCTCGACAAAACCTCCCTCATGCTGGGATTGCCGGACCTCGGGTTTCTTTCCGACGACCAGGCCAAGTTTGAGAAGCAGATCAACCTGCCGGACGGAATCATCCTGGTGACGGGGCCGACCGGTTCGGGAAAAACCACGACCCTCTACGGCTGCCTGAACTACATGAACAAGCCGGACCGGAAGCTGATCACGGTCGAAGATCCGGTGGAATACCAGATGAGCGGGATCAACCAGGTGCCGGTGAATGCGAGCATCGGCATGTCCTTTCCCGCCGCCCTCCGCTCGATCCTGCGCCAGGCCCCGAACATCATCATGATCGGAGAGATCCGCGATATGGAGACCGCGAGCATCGCCACGAACGCGTCGCTCACCGGCCACCTCGTGCTCTCGACCCTCCACACCAACGACGCCCCGAGCGCAATCGCCCGTCTGGTGGATATCGGCATCAAGCCATTCCTTGTCTCCACCTCGGTCCGCGCGGTGCTGGCTCAGCGCCTGGTGAGGCGGCTGTGTCCGAAATGCAAGGTTGAGGCGGAACTCTCGGAATACGAGATGAACATGCTCCACATCGATGCGGGGCAGTTGGAGGGCGCCCACATCATGCGTCCGGTCGGATGCGAGCTCTGCCGCGGCAAGGGCTACAAGGGACGCATGGGGATTTTCGAGCTGTTCCTCGTGGATGACGAGGTCCGCAACATGATCAACAACAACGCCTCGACGATCGCCCTGCGCCAGCGGGCGAGGGAGCTCGGAATGCGGACCCTGCGCGAGGACGGCATCCGGAAGGTTCTCGCCGGAATGACCACCGCCGAGGAAGTCCTCACCACCACCATGACCGATCTGGACTAACCGTATGGACGCACGACAAGTTACGGATATTTTTGTGGAGCGCGGCCTCCTCACGCATGAGCAGGCGGAGGAGTATATCAAGATGGCCGCGAAGGGAGAGAAGCCCATCGAGCAGCTGCTGCTCGATCATCTGATTGTTGATGAGGAGGGATTCATCCGCGTGATCGCCGACTCGATCGGGGCGGAGGCTTACAACCTTCAGGAGTTCGCCCCGGATACAACCGTCCTCGGCCTCATCCCGTCTGGCCTCGCCCGGCTTCACGGGGCCATGCCGGTCATGGGTTCGGGGAACACGATCGTCGTCGCCCTCACCGACCCGCTCAATCCGCAGACGATCGAGGATTTAAGATTTGCGCTCGGCCGCGAGATCCAGGTGATGGTCGCATTTCCCTCGCGCGTGGCCAGCCTCATCCGCCAGCACTACGGGTCGGAGGTCACGAATTTCGACGACATCATCGCACAGCTCGGTGCCGGTTCCGATCTGGTGGTCACGGAGGGCGGAGGCGACAGCTTCAATCTCCAGGCCGTCACGGCGGAGGCCAATACCGGGCCGATTATCAAATACGTGGATCTGATCCTCGACAAGGCGATCGCGGCGCGGGCGAGCGACATTCACTTCGAGCCGTTCGAGACCGAGTTTAAAATCCGCTACCGCGTGGACGGCGCGCTCTATGAGATGGATCCGCCGCCGCTCCATCTCGCCCTACCTGTCATCTCCCGCGTGAAGGTGATGTCGAATCTCAACATCGCCGAGCGCCGCCTGCCGCAGGACGGCCGGATCCAGAGGACGATCAATGGAAGGCAGGTCGACCTCCGTGTTTCCACCCTCCCGACAACGTTCGGCGAGAGCGTGGTGCTCCGCGTCCTCGACCGGTCGAGCGTGAACCTCGAACTCGAAACACTCGGGGTTCCGGAAAACATCTACAACTACATCCTCCAGGTTCTTCAGAAGCCGAACGGGATCTTCATCGTCACCGGACCGACCGGCTCCGGCAAGACGACGACCCTTTACTCCTGCCTGCGGAAAATCAACACAATCGACTCCAAGCTTCTGACCGCCGAGGACCCGGTGGAATACGAGATCGACGGAATCATCCAGGTTCCGATCAACGAGGGGATCGGCCTGACTTTCGGCCGCGTGCTCCGGGCGTTTCTCCGCCAGGATCCGGACCGGATTCTTGTCGGCGAGACGCGCGACATCGAGACCGCGCAGATTGCGATCCAGGCATCGCTCACCGGCCACCTCGTTTTCACCACGCTGCACACGAACGACTCGACCGGAGCCGTCACCCGCCTGGTGGACATGGGGATCGAGCCGTTCCTGATCTCGGCCTCGCTCGAGTGCATCCTCGCCCAGCGCCTCATCCGAAAAATCTGCACCAACTGCCGCACCGCCTACGAACCGAACGAGCACGTCCTCGCCTCGCTCGGCCTCGGCATCCACGACATCGGTGACAAAAATTTCTACTACGGCAAAGGCTGCGAAGCCTGCAACAACACCGGATACAAAGGCCGCAAGGGCATCTACGAGCTTCTGAAAATCTCCGATCCGATCCGCGAGATGATCAACGAGCGCGCCCCCGGCGTCCTCCTGCGCCAGAAGGCGATCGAACTCGGCATGACGACTCTTCGCGAGGACGGGCTCCGCTCGATCTACGACGGGCTCACGACCATCGAGGAAGTCGTTAAATACACCTGAGGCCGCCGAACCGCTCCGCCGCTGTGACCGTCTTGGACATCAGCATGGCGATGGTCATCGGGCCGATGCCGCCGGGCAGCGGGGTGATCGCGGCGCAGCGCTACGCGATGGCCTCGTAGTCCACATCTCCGACGAGGCGGTCGCCTTTCGGGCTGGCGGGATCGTCCACCCGGTTGATGTCGACATTCACCGGATGAAACCCGTCGACATCCTTGCGGAGATCGATTGCGCGGACGACTTCCGCCTCGTTGATATGCGGAGGGGGAGGGGAGTGCACGAGGATGCCATGGATTGCCGGATCGCGGTGCCGTCAATCCGCAGCATTTTTCAGGGTCTCCTCCAGGTTTTTCCTCGCCTGCTCGAATTCCACTTCGGTCAGGTCTTTGGGAATGTGGATTTCTTCCGCCGTCGTGACCGAGATGGTGGAAAATGGCAACGGGATGATAAATCCGTCCCATGTCTTCATGCGGAAGCACCGCGAGAAGCTCGCGTGGGCGGGAACGATCGAGGCACCGGTCGTCTGCGCGAGGAGGATAACGCCGGGGCCGAGGCTGTAGCGCGGCCCGCGCGGCCCGTCGGGCGTGATCGCGATATCTCCGCCGGCGCGGATGATTTTTACGAGTTCGAGAAGCGCCCGCGAGCCCCGGCGGGAGCTGGATCCGCGGACCGATCCCATGCCGAAGGCACCGACAAGCTGCGAGAGGATCTCGCCGTCCTTGCTGGGGCTGGTGAGCACGGTGACGCCACGGCGCAGCATTCTAGGATAGCGCCGGTGAAAGGCATAGGTGATGCCGAGGATCCGGTTGTGCCAGAAGCAGATCAGGCATGGCCCGGGAACCGCATTTCTTCCGATCCCGCAGCGGTCGTCGAGGCGCAGGCGGATCGTCAGAAAGAGCGCTTTCAGGATGGTCGAGCCAACAAGGGCGAGGAGCCGTTCGCGCGTCATGGGAGAAACTGGGCCAGAACTTTTCTGATCACCGGACGCGCGAGCGAAGCGAGCGTCCCGTTCGCGTATGCGATCCACGCGATCCCGGTCGACGTGTCGAGTGGCGCATCCGGAAACCCACCCAGCGGGTGCTCGTAGACAGCCCCGGCTTTTGTGAGGACCAGCCAGGCGCAGGCATCATACGGGTGGCAGACGAGCGAGGAAAATTCGATGTCGAGCGTGCGGAAAACCAATGGGCGCAGGTCGCCGACCATCCGGTCATGCCCGACAACCACCTCGTAAAACTGCCCGCCTGTAGAAATATATTGGTCGTCAAAAACCGTTGGGGATGGCGACGAGTTCAGGCCGATCAACTCGTCCCAGATCCGCTCCTCGATCTGCGCGGTCAGCGTCCGGCCCTCGGGGAAAAATTTCACAAACGACGAGAACCCGTGTGCAAAGTCCCCGGCCGTCGAGGGCGCGGTGTCGAGCGGTTCGACGGTGTGGGCCCGGATATCGAACGACTTCCCGACAAGCGGTCCATCGGCGGTCGCGCTGAGCTGGTCGGACCGCCACTGCTTCGAGGTCGGGATCTCGGTCATCGCGGCGGCGACAATTTCCGAGAGCTGTGTGTCTTCGCCTCTCTGCGGGGCGATGCCGCCGAGCGCCCAGGCGCTCCGCTTGTCATACATGATGCCGCGCGTGCCATCGATGGGATCCAGGATGCATTTCCAATGGGTTTCGGAGACCGCCGTGCCGGACGGAAAACAGAGGTCGTGCTCGATGCCCTCCATGACGACCTGCACCGGCCATTCCGCCGGCCAGGATTTTTCAAACCACTCCAGGATCGCCGCCTCACTGAACTTGTCGACCGCATAGATGGTGTCGCCGCCGCCAAAGCCGGACACCAGCGCGAGATCCGCGGAGCGGACGCCGGTTCGCCGCTGCAAAACCGCATCGCGGATAGCGACCCCCAGCCCGCACAGCAGGCGGCGGAGATCGTCATGTGAGGCGGGGGGCATCCGGCCAGACTAGCGGCAACTTTCAAAACCAAAACTCCATTTTTTCCCACTTGGTGGGATCGGGCGCGATCAAAACCGGGTGAGGTTGGAAGCAATGCCCGGTAGGGCGGGACGTCCCCGGCCCGCCGCGTGGGGAACGGTCAGCCCGGAGGTCCGCCCCTTTCGCACACCAAGGAAACCGCATCCACACTTGATCACACGCCGTGAGATCAGCTCCGTTCCACCGTTCGCCCGATTTTCCAGATCAGCCGGGAGAGGAGCGTGGCGGCTGCGACAGCGAGCCCGACGACGAAGCCGAACCAGACGCCGCGGGCGCCCCAGCCGAGGACGAATCCGGCGAGCCAGGAAACCGGCAGCGCGACGAGCCAGTAGGAAAGGATCCCGATATACATCGGCATCCGCGTGTCTTCAAATCCCCGCAGCGCTCCGACGGACACCACCTGGATGCCGTCGAAAATCTGAAAAATCCCCGCGATCAGCAGCAGCTGTGCGGTCAGGAGCACGACCTGCGGATCCGCGACAAACCACCCTGCGATCGCTCTTCCGAACATCATGAACACCACGACAAACACCCCCATGAACCCGACCGCCAGCCCGAGCGCGCCGAAGCTGATCGCGCGGAGGCGGCCCGTGTTGCCGGCTCCTCTCGACTGGCCGATCCTCACGCACACCGCCTGCGAGAGCCCGAGCGGAACCATGAATGTCGTGGCCGCGCAGGTCATCGCGATCTGGTGTGCCGCGAGCGGGACCACGCCGATCCATCCCATCATGATCGAGCCGAATGCAAACCCGCTCACCTCGCAAAGATGAAGCCCCCCGGCGGGCAGCCCGATCGCCAGAATCCTCCGGAGCGATGCGCCGGCCCCGCCCGCAAACCATTCCGATGGCCACGCCGCGCGCAGCGAACGCGAGAGCGCCGGATAGGCGAACATCGCCGCCATCACCACAATCCTCGCGAGCAGCGTCGCCAAGCCCGCGCCCTCGAGCCCCATGGCCGGCGCCCCCCATTTTCCGAAGATCAGGATCCAGGCGAGCAGCGCATTGAGCAGGACGCCGCCCAGCATGATCCAGAACGGCTCCCACGGCCGCCCGAGGGCCTCGCAGAAATTTTTGCTCACGCAGGTAAAAAAGACCGGGACCATCGACCACCCGCAGATGATCAGATACCCGCCGACCGCGTCGTTCACCGCCTGAGGCTGGCCGAAAATCCCGATGTGCGGGAGAAGCGCGTAGAGCGCCACCAGCACCGGAACCGAGAGGATCGTTGCCGCCGCCAGCCCCCCGCGCACGCTCTCGCCCGCCTCGCGCGGACGCCCGCCGCCATGCGAGTGCGCCGCCCTGACGCTGACTGCGGAGAGAACGCCGAACCCGAGGACCAGCGGCACCGAGAGCAGGGTGTTCGCAAATCCGCACGCCCCCAGCGGCACCACCCCGACCCGGCCGACCAGCACCGAATCCACCAGCCCCATCAGCATCTGCCCGAGGTGGCCGGAGATGATCGGCACCGCGAGGGACAGCGTCCGGCGGTTCTCGGAAAGCATCGAGCGCAGCATGGAGGGAGCGGCGGCTGCCCGCGGTCAGACGCGGACGACTTCGCGGATTCGCTGGATCGACTCGGCCCGGCCGGTGGCCTGGTCGATCTCGATCATCGCCCCGCAAAGATGAACCGGACCCTGCGCGATCGGGAACGACACCGGAAGGGAGTGGGTGAACCGGCGGATGATCGCCACCGGATCCCGGCCGAGGATCGAGTCGGCTGGCCCGCACATTCCGGCATCGCAGAGAAATGCGGTCCCGCCCGCGAGGATCTGCTCGTCGGCGGTCTGGACGTGGGTATGGGTGCCCACGACGGCGGAGACCTTTCCGTCGAGGAAGCGGGCGATCGCGATCTTCTCGCTCGTGGTTTCCCCGTGGACATCGACAAAGATCACCGGCGTCTCCTTCCGCAGGCGCTCGACCTCGGCCTCGGCGCAGTGGAACGGGCTCTCAAGCGGCGGGTTCATGAACGTCCGGCACTGGAGGTTCATGACGGCAATTTTCCCCTTCGACGTATCAAGGACGATGCTTCCGTGCCCGGGCGCGGTCGGCGGATAGTTCAGCGGGCGCAGAAGCCGCGGCTCGGAGGCGATGAACCCGGCGGTTTCCTTCTGATCCCAGACATGGTCGCCGGTCGTGATCACCGCCACCCCCGCCCGAAGCAGGTCGATCGCAATTTTTCCTGTGATCCCCCGCCCGCCTGCGGCATTCTCCCCGTTGACAACAACGAAATCCACGCCTTGCTCCTTTAAAAACGCGGGAACTGCCGCTGTCACCGCCTTGCGGCCGGGTTCCCCCACGATGTCACCAAGAAAAAGAAGTCGGATCATTCATCCTTTTTATCGTAAGAACGGGCGAACGCATTTAAAAAAGAACCTCTTGAAAAAACTCTTCCTCATTTTCACCGTCTTTTTTCTTGCCATCCATGCCGAGGCGCGCCTGAGCCCGCTGGCCCCGAGGCCGTCATGGTCGAGCCTGGACGGGTTCCAGGAGACGATGACCAAGGCGGATTTCATGGCCCTTCTGGACAGGATCTACGCGCCCGGTGGAGCCTGGAGCGACGCGATCTCGTTCACCAAGGACGCGGCCATCATCAAGACATCGCCGGATAAATCCCCTTATGTTTTCAGATTTGCGCCGGACGAGGCGTCGGTCCGCCAGGCACCGGTCTATTGGAGATCGCGCCGCGTCCTGCCGCCCTTTGAGCCGGGAAAGCCGCTCGCGGGGCTGAAGATCGCCATCGATCCAGGCCACCTGGGCGGAAGCTGGGCCCGGATGGAGGAGAGGTGGTTCCAGATCGGAAACACCACGCCGGTGACCGAGGGGGACATGACCTTGAAGGTCGCGAAGCTTTTGGTCCCGAGGTTGACCGAGCTCGGCGCGGAGGTTTTCCTCACGCGCTCCAAGCCGGCCCCGGTCACGAGCGCGCGCCCGTCGCAGTTCCGCAGCGCGGCGGTGGAGTCGCTCCAACAAAAAAACGATCCGGTGACGAGGGAATCCGTGACCAAGGAAAGCGAGCGGCTGTTTTACCGGGTCAGCGAGATCCGCAAGCGCGGCCGCCTCGTGAACGAATCGATCAAGCCGGACATCGTCCTCTGCCTGCACTTCAACGCGGAGGACTGGGGGAACGAAAAAGATCCGCGCCTCGTGAACGACAACCACATGCATTTTCTCGTCACCGGGGCATGGAGCAAGGAGGAGCTCACGTATGAGGACCAGCGGCTGGACATGCTGGTCAAGCTGCTCAACCGCTCCTTCAGCGAGGAACTGCCTCTTGCGAACACCCTGTCGGGCGTCATGTCCAAGGCCACCGGACTCCCGCCTTACGTCTATCGCGGAGGGAGCGTCGTCCGCGTCAATGACAACCCGTATCTCTGGGCCAGGAACCTCCTCGCCAACCGCCTCTTCACCTGCCCGGTCGTCTATATCGAACCCTACGTGATGAACAGCCGCTCAGGCTTCGCGCGCATCCAGGCAGGCGACTACAACGGCCGGCGGACGTTCGGCGGCGTCGCCCGGCAGAGCATCTACCGCGAATACGCGGACGCCGTCACCGCAGGCCTCGTCAAGTATTACTCCCAGAGATAAAAACCATCATGAAAATCATTGCCATCACGAACCAAAAAGGCGGGGTCGGAAAAACCACGACGACGGTGAACCTTTCCGCCGCCCTTGCCGACGCCGGGCAGCGGATCCTGCTCGTGGATCTCGACCCCCAGGCCAGCGCGACAAGCGTGCTGGGTTTGAAGGAAAATTCCTCGGGCAGCATCTACCAGGCATTGATCGGCGTCCGGCACGCCAGGGAGCTGATCCTGCCGACGCGGATCCCGAATCTCTCGGCGATCCCGGCGGACCTCGACATGGTTGGAGCCGAAATCGAGGTCGCAAGAATGGATGAGCCGCTGGTCCAGCTCCGGAAGGTGCTCGGGGATATCCGCGAGCAGAACGCCTTTGATTTTGCCCTCCTCGACTGCCCGCCCTCGCTGGGCATCCTGATGTCCAACGCGCTCGCCGCGGCGGACGAGATCCTCGTTCCGATCCAGTGCGAGTATTACGCCCTCGAGGGCCTCGGCCTGCTCATGGAGGTCACCGAGCGCATCCGCGCAAGCGGTGCAAACCCGACGCTCTCGATCTCAGGCCTTCTCCTCACGATGTTCGACGGACGCACAAACCTCAACCCGGCGGTTGTCGCCGAGGTGCGCAACCATTTTCAGGAGGTCGTCTACGAGACGGTCATCCCGCGCACGGTCCGGTTCGCCGAGGCCCCGAGCCACGGGCGCACGATCTTCGAACACGACCCCGCATGCGCCGGAGCCGCCGCCTACCGGGCGCTCGCCACGGAGTTGCTGGCGCGCCAAAAAAGCGGTGTCGCCTTCACCAGCGCAGCCGCCTGATTCCACGCCATGAGACACGCGCTGATCATTGCCGGCGGTTCGGGAACACGGCTCTGGCCGATGAGCCGGGCCAGGCTCCCGAAGCAACTCATTCCGTTCATTGGCGGCAAAAGCCTGCTCCAGCTTGCATTTGACCGGCTGGATGGACTCGTCCCCGCATCGAACCGCTACATCTGCGCGGGGAGGGGACATGCGGATGTCATCGCGGCCGCGCTCGACGGCTTTTCGCAGGAACAGTTTCTCGGCGAGCCGATCGGCCGCGACACGCTCAACGCCGTCGGTTTCAGCGCCGCCGCGATCGCCGCGCGCGACCCGGATGCCGTCATCGCCGTCTTCACCGCCGACCACATCATCGAGCCGGTGGATCAGTTTTTGAAAATTGTCGAGCACGGGTTCCGGCTGGCCGAGGAGGCCTCCCCAACGCTCGTCACGTTCGGCATCACGCCGACCGCTGCGGCCACCGGATACGGATACCTCGAACTCGGTGACGCCATCGATGGTTCTGCGCGCGTCGTCGGGCAGTTCCGCGAAAAGCCGGATGCCGAAACCGCCGGCACCTACTTCGCCGCCGGGGCGGAGCGCTACCTCTGGAACAGCGGGATGTTCGTCTGGCGGGCGTCCACGCTTCTCGACTGCATCCGCCGCTACGAGCCGGAGAATTTCGCGGGAATCGAAAAGATCGGTGCCGCCTGGAACAGCCCGCAGCGCGACGCCGTCCTCGCGGAAATCTTTCCCACACTGAAAAAGATCAGCGTCGATTTCGCGGTCATGGAGCCTGCCTCGCGCGACCCGCAGGTCCGCGTCGCCGCCGTCCCGATGCCGCTCCAGTGGCTGGATGTCGGCTCCTGGCCGATGTTCGCCGAGACCTGCCCGCGCGATGCGGATGGCAACGCGGCCGGCGGCGGACGCAACACGCTCCTCGACACCCGCCGCACGCTCGTCGCCTCAAGCGATCCCGACCACCTGATCACCGCGATCGGCTGCGAGGACCTGATCATCATCCACACGCCGGACGCAACACTCGTCTGCCACGCCGACCAGGCGGAAAACATCAAGGCCCTCCACAAACGCGTCGGGGACGACCACGGGCAGGATCTTCTCTGACCGGCCGAATTGCGGCTCCGGTGACTCAGGAGGAATGTATTCTTCACATTTCTTCTCGTCAGCTCGCTGTTCCTGCTCTGGGGCTTCTGCAACGGGATGATCGACGTGATGGACAAGCATTTCCAGACCGAGCTCAAGCTGACGCTCGCGCAGTCGGCCTGGGTCCAGTTCGCGCACTACCTTGGCTATTTCCTGATGGCGCTGCCCGCCGGATGGCTGGCGACCAAACTGGGCTACAAGGGCGGCATTATTGCGGGGCTGCTGATGGTCGCGGTAGGCGGGTTCTGGTTTATCCCCGCGACCCACATCGCCTCGTTCTGGGCATTTCTTCTCGGCGTCTGCATCATCGCCGCCGGTCTGACGTTCCTGGAAACGATCGCGAATCCCTACACGACCGTGCTGGGCGACCAGCGCTACGCCGCCACGCGCATCAACCTCGCGCAGTCGTGCAACGGGATCGGCTGGATCTTCGGCCCCATCGCCGGCGGAATGTTCTTTTACGGGAAGGATGCCGCCGGCGCGAGCACCGGGTCGGAAACCCTGTGGATTCCCTACGCCGCAGTCGGTGTCGTGGTGCTCGTCCTTGCCGTCGTCTTTTTCTTCGCGCCCGTGCCGGATGTGAAGATGGAGGACGACTACCATCTCGATGATTCCGGGCCGGACATCAGGCGTTCGATCTGGAAGCAGCCGCACTTCGTCCTGGCCGTGTGCGCCCAGTTTCTTTACGTCGCCGCGCAGGCGGGCATCTTCAGCTTTTTCATCAACTACATGACCACGCAGACTCCCCCGCTGCCGGATTCCTGGACGTCGGGCCTGCTGAAGTCGTGGTTTCAGGCGGGGAAGACCGGGGCGCTGGCGCTGAGCGACCAGGGGGCGGCGCAGCTGGCGTCGCTCGGGTTCATCTTCTTCCTGGCCGGACGGTTCAGCGGGGCGGCCATCCTGAAAAAATTTGCCGCGCACAAGGTGCTCGGACTTTACGGGCTTCTCAACGTGATCGTCTGCCTGCTGGTGTTTCTCAAGCTGGGCTGGCTGTCCGTGGCCTGCGTGTTCCTGAGCTACTTTTTCATGTCGATCATGTTTCCGACGATTTTTGCGCTGGGCATCCACGGCCTGGGGCAGCGGGCGAAGCAGGCGTCGGCATTCATCGTGATGGCGATCATGGGCGGAGCGATCCTGCCGAAGCTGATGGGGCATGTCGGCGACCTCCACGGGATGTCGCGAGCGTTCATTGTCCCGCTCGTCTGCTTCGCGTTCGTGGCCTTCTACGGCTATGCGTGGCCGAGGCTCAGCGGCTCGGACCGGCTCGGCGGCCGGGGCGTGAAAATGGAACACTGAGCCGTAGCAGTTGCGCGCTGCGGAGATTTGCGGAATAGTTGGCACTTCATGCCCATGACCATTTTTAAAAAGGAACGCCTCGGTTCCGGAGTTCCGGTGGACAACCTGCACGTGGTGGGGGTCACCCGGCTGATCACTCCTGCCCAGATCAAGGAGCAGCTTCCGGCCAAGGCCCGCCACCTGCAGCTCGTGAGCAAGGCCCGGTCGACCGCCCGGGCGATTCTCAGCGGCGAGGATGACCGGATGCTCGTCGTCGTCGGTCCGTGCTCGATTCACGATCCGGAGTCCGCATTGGATTACGCGCGCCGCCTCGCGGCCGTGAGCCAGGAGGTTTCGGGCCGCCTCTTCATCGTGATGCGCGTGTATTTTGAAAAGCCCCGCACCACGATCGGGTGGAAGGGGATGATCAACGATCCGCATCTCGACGACTCGTGCGATGTCGCGCACGGGATCGCGCTCGCGCGCAAACTCGTGCTCGACATTTTGGACCTCGGCCTGCCGGCGGGCACGGAATTCCTGGATCCGATCATGCCGCAATATACCGCCGAGCTGATCAGCTGGGCGGCGATCGGGGCAAGGACGACCGAGTCCCAGACCCACCGCGAAATGGCGAGCGGGCTCTCGATGCCGGTTGGCTTCAAGAATGGGACCGATGGAAGCATCCAGACCGCGCTCGACGCGATGAGGTCCGCCCGCGCTCCGCACAGCTTTCTCGGCATCGACCAGGACGGGGCCACGAGCATCGTGAAGACCGCCGGCAACCCGGACAGCCATGTCGTTCTCCGCGGCGGTCGGGACGGTGCGAACTACCATCCGCACCAGGTGGCAGCGGCTTGCGAGACGCTTTCCAAATCCGGGCTCAAGCCGGCCCTGATGGTGGACTGCAGCCATGCGAACTCCGACAAGGATCCGCTCCGGCAGGTGGATGTCTGGAAGAGCATTCTCGCCCAGCGGCAGGGCGGGCGCCGCGAAATTATCGGGGCCATGATCGAGAGCCACATCCACGCCGGAAACCAGCCGCTGGCGGCTTCGGCATCCGAGCTGAAATACGGGGTCTCGATCACCGATGCCTGCCTCGACTGGCAATCCACGGAAACCTTGCTGCGCTCTTGAGGATCGGCGAAACACGGTTTGCGGCGATTGATTTTGAGGGCGCGGGAGCCGCGCCCGGCAGGACAGACGAGCCGGTGCAGATTGCGATTGTGCATCTGCTCGGGTCAAAGATCGCGCCGTCGCTCTGCTCCTACGTGAAAGCCGGGAGCTCGGTCACCTGGGCAGCCCGGAAAGTCCATGGCATCACGGATTCCATGATCCAGGACGCGCCGCGGCTCGTGGACCTGTGGCCACGCATCAAGTCCGACATGGAGGGGAGCTGGATCGTCGCGCACGGCGCGGGCACGGAGAAGCGGTTCCTGCGGGTATTTCCATTCCACTCGTTCGGCCCGTGGGTGGACACGCTCGACCTCGCCCGTGCCGTGTATCCCGGCCTTGCCTCGCACGCGCTGGGCGAGGTGATCAAGGCGCTCGGATTGGAAAAGGAACCGGAGATCCAGGACGGGGGTTTTCGCTGGCATGACGCCCGCTGCGATGCCATCGCCTCGCTCGTGCTGCTCCGGCATTTGATCGCGGTCTGCGGGCTGGCCGATGCCGGGGCGGAGGTGCTCAAGGCGGCCGGGCTTGAGAGCTATTTCAAAATCCGCAGCGGGAAATTGCGGAAGGCGTGACCACAAAATCCATCCGCAGGTCGTGCGGCTCCTCAGGAACGTCGCCCACGATCTGATCCTCGAAGCAAACGCCCACGCGCAGCCCGCGTGCGTTCGAGAGGAAGCGGTCATAAAATCCCCTTCCGCGGCCCAGCCTTCCGCCCCGGAGATCAAATGCCAGACCGGGCACGAGGATCAGATCAAACCCGCTGCCGGCATCGGGGGCCTGCGCTGCGGGCTCAAGGATCCCGAACCGTCCGGGCCGGAGTTCCGCCCGGCTGGCGACCCAGTGGAATTGAAGATCATCTCCCTCCGCCCGCGGCATGGCGATCCGTTTTCCTTCCGGCCAGGGAGCGAGGACATCCGGTTCGCCAGCAAGCGCGGAGAACGCGCAGACGCACGAGGCCGACTGCCAGAACGTCCACCCCCGAAGACGTTCGGCCAGGCCGGCGGATCGCGCGGGGACGCAGTGGCGGGCGAGCCTGCGCATTTTTTTTCGAAGGGAGTCTTTTTCCGCTTTCATCATCGTGCCTTGGTCATCCTGTCTGATTCAGGAAGCGCGCTGTTTGCGTAAACATGCGTTTCCATAACGGTTTATACGTTATCAAGATTTTGAGGTGTTGCAAGATTTCGCGTGGAATACTTCCGGTTTGCATGAAATCTGCATGAAGAATTCGCATCGTCTCGCAGAGTGTTCGCAGGAGGACAGGTGAAGCAATCGTCGCACCTGCTTCCCAAATCGCGCGGTCATGCCGAATCAATATGCCACAGCAGCGGAGTCATCAATGCCCGATGTCAGGCTGAGAAGATCGCCGGTTGAGTTCGCCACGCAGACCCGCACCGATTGGTGTGCAAAACTGTTTCAGTATTCGCCCGCATTTCCGCGACCAACGGTTCGGCACAATTTTCGTTGCGCAGCAACCTTGTCGGCGGAACTGGGAAACATGAACGCGGGCAGTGTTGGCCTGGGGCGCAGTCGATCCATGTGCTCGCTGAAAATCTGACACAGGAGTTCCCGGAAGCGCCCGATCGCGGCCACGACATGTCTGCGGCGGGAAAGTCGCTCTGGCGGCCATTCTGGCGAAACGCGGTGATGGTCTGGTTGGGATTCAACCCTTGGCTTTCGTCATGCGCGATTCGCTTCGCACGCATTGTCGCGGAGGAGGCATCGCCCGCTGTTGCTGACATGGCATCTTCCCCGATCCGCCTGCACGAGTTGTCGCCAACCGGACTTTCACGCGGCCGTTTTTTTCGCCTGGTCAACGCGGAGGAGCGGTGGGGAAAATCTCGCTCGGTTCGTCCAGTCGTCCCGGGACGGACTCGTGTTTGGTGTGTCTTTGTAGGTTCGTCGTCTTTGAGGTTCGTCCCGTCCTATATAGGGACGGGGACGAACCCCAAATTAGACGACTAATTTCGTTCGTCCCTGGACTACTGAAGACGACCAAAGACGAACAGACGACCCCTCCTCCTCCGCGCCAATTTTAATGCGGAAGGAACGACTTTCGCAAGCGGGTGTGCGTGGAAACCCGGTGGGGGTAAATCAGCATTCGAGGATGGGGGTGGGGAAGGATTTTTCCACTTGGATCAACAACCGCATTCAGCAATACGGATTTGAGCAGGACAAAGACTTCGTTGTTGTCGAAGAGTTGAGCGCGCCAAATTTGGCGAACTCAAAATGTGGCAGCGGTGAGTTTTCCCCAAATTTGGGGAAAACCTCCAAAGGCGGGCGGCCCTGCATCGAATACCACCTGGCGACCGCGATGGCGAAGGAGTTATCCATGGTCGAGAACAACGAAAAGGGAAAGCTCGCCCGCCGGTATTTCATCCAGGTCGAGGAGCAGGCAAGGAAGGCGGCATTCAAGCACAGCTACGACGAAGTCCTGACCTCGGCGCTCCACTTTCGCGAGTTGTCGCGCACCCAGGAGAAGATCATCGCTGCCGTGCTCCCGAGCAACCTCCACCTCTACGGCACGATTGACGACGACGGAAAGCCATTCACCGGACTTCGCCGGGGAAGCGTCACCAAGGCACTCCACCGACTCAAGGACGCCGCCGCATTCAACCTCCACGTCAGCCAACTCGAATTCCAACTCGCATGCAACGAGGCAACAGCATGATTGGCCTCACCCGTTCTAATGTCGGCAATAGCGACATTAACGGGCAGCCCCGCTTGGGCATCCGCCGGGCCGCATTCGTCGCCGCCAGGAACCGGCTCACCGAAGCCGTCCAGATCATCAAACTCACCTCTCAACTCGAACTCCACCTTCTCCAACAATGACCACACTACCCGCCAACTCCGAACAAAAAGCCGCCCTCGACGCGATCACTGAACTCCTCACCTCCCATTATACCGAAGCCGTTGACTCGGCGGACGAGGACGGGAAATTCGGCATCGGGTTCAAGGTCACATTCGACCGCTCCCACTCGCCAACAAAACTGAAGGTCACGTCCCGGATCTCCAAATCGCTCACCGACGAAATCGAGACGAGCGTGCCGGATCCGAATCAGCCGGACTTGCTGTGAGCGATTCGACAAAAACGGTGAACCTGCTCCACGGCGAATGTCCGTGGCATGGGCGGCAGCCCGTGTCGCATTGCATTTTCGCCGGACTCATTTTTGAGTGCGGGTGCAAGGTCTCACATGTCCATGGCAGGGGATGGGAGTGGACGCGAAAAGCTGAATTACCGATTGCGGATAAATCGGTAGCAGATCGGTAGTTCGGCAAAAGGTTGACTCCGCACCCTGGGGATGCCCCGTCTCCGATTCCGTGACAAACGATCTCCGTCCCGCCTGGAAGCCCGATTTGCCTTCCTCTGGCGGGCAGCAAACGGCCCAGCCCTTGAAAAGGAACTCGTCTTTCATCCCGGTCGCCGCTGGCGAGCCGACTTCGCCCACATCCCGAGCCGCACCCTGATCGAAATCGAGGGCGGAATTTGGATTCAGGGCCGGCACAATCGGGCGGAGGGATTCCTGGCCGACATCGAAAAATACTTCGAGGCGGCCATGGCTGACTGGACTGTCCTGCGTCTCTCGGAGCGCCAGCTCACGCTCGAAGCCGTGGAGCGGATCGTGCTCTTCGTGAAATTGGCATCCTCTCAACCGGGATGTTTCTCTTCCCCCATGATGTAAATTCAAAAACGAGAATTCCCAATCACGGGGATTGATGCTACAGGATGACACCTTCAGAATTTGAAAAGGTGAATTTACTGTCAGACAACGCATCTATTCGGACTTATCTTGCCGGACTCAGTTTTGAGTGTCCGATGGAAGGGGGGAACCCGGAGAAATGCATCTGCTACGAGCTTCGGACAAACCCAGTGGCGGAAAGAATCCGAATTCTTGCCTCTTTTTCCGATGAGCAGCGTTTTGATATGTTCACCGGGCATCGGAAATGTTTCAGAGAAAAAAGAGATTCACTCGATCAGAAGAAAATCTGCGAGCCACCGTCCCAAGCCGCACGTTGAACGCAATCGAGGGCGGCATGAGCGGATTATATCGGGTGAGCGGTCAGGCATTTGCTATTGCATTAGGCCGTTGATCTGATTCTTACTCGATGCTTCCAAGCATGGATATATCACTCATCAACAGCCAATCCCTTCTCCATCTGCTCAGCCTGACGGAGAAGAAGGAAGAAATCCTCCAGATCCTCGAACAGATTGATGCCGAAATCATCAGGACCCTCCAGGGTGGGATCTCGGTCGAAGTTGTCGCATCACCCGCAATCGCACGGCCAGCACCGGCAGCAAAAAATCCGGTTGCCGTCGCGCCGATTAAAACCGTCAAAGCACCAAAGGCCAAGAAGCGGACAATGAGTGCCGAGGGCCGCGCCCGCATCTCCGCTGCCACGAAGGCTCGCTGGGCGGCACGCCGCGCAAGCAAAACCGCCAAGGTTGTCGTTGCTCCCAAGGCAGGCAAGCCAGCCAAGGTGAAAAAGAAAAGCGGTCTCACCCCCGAAGGACGCGCGAAACTCGCGGCCAACATGAAGGCCCGGTGGGCAGCACGTCGCGCAGCAAAAGCCTGATTTCTATGCCAACCGCAAAAAAACCAACAGCCAAGCCCGCCTCGAAACCCGCCCGCAAACTGAACCCGGCGCTGATGAAACCCATCCAGCCGGATGCCGTGCTCTCCGTCATCGTCGGATCAAAGCCGCTGCCCCGCAGTGAAATGACCAAGAAGCTTTGGGACTACATCAAGAAGAACAACCTTCAGGATCCCAAGAAGCGGACCCAGATCAACGCGGACGACGCGCTCAAGGCGGTCTTCGGCGGCAAGAAGCAAGTCAGCATGTTCGAGATGGCCAAGCTCGTTTCGGCGCACGTCAAGTAATCGCAATCTCCAAAAAATCCCCGGCAGTTCCGGAAACGGGCTGCCGGGGATTTTTCATGCCCGGATGGGCGGTTGACATGGCCCCGTCGGCATCATGTCTCTACTTCCTACCTCCTGCGACATCATCACCATTGACGAAGAATTCCGCGCCCACTGCCCGCCGCTCACCGAAACCGAGCGGGAGATGCTGAGGCAGGACATCGAGCGCACAGGGCTCCTCTCCCCGCTGATTGTCTGGAACCACGAGGGCCAGACGATCCTCGTGGACGGTCACAACCGATACGAGATTTTGCACGAGCTTGGCAGGTTGGACGAGATCCAGACGACCGAGCTGGTTTTCGACACGCGCGAAAACGCGCTCGACTGGATCATCAACAACCAGCTTGGCCGGCGCAACTTGCCCCCGGACGCGGCGGCGTTGCTCCGGGGCAAACTCTACACCGCCGAGCGTATTCCGGCGAAGGAACGGTTGTTCAAGCCGGGGGTCAGCGCAAACCCAGGTGGAGTGCCAAAAACTGAGGACTGCCACAGTGGCAGTCCTGAAACAATCGCCGATGCAATCGCCAAAAAAACAGGCGTCTCAGCCAGAACAATAGCAAGGGACGCCAAATTCGCGGCGGCGGTCGCGAAACTCGGCATCACCAAGGAGGTCATGGCCGGGACGGAAAAGCGAACCCGCAAGGAAATCATCGAGGCGGCATTCCCGCCACTCCCGACACTAAAGCGGGAACGTCCCCTGGAAGACATCCTAGCACAGCGCTGGGAGCCTTTCATCAAAGACATCCCCTTCAACAGGCACAGGGATGTCTACCAGTGGATCACCCGGACCCTCAACCAGCCCCGTTGGTAAATTAGGCGCGGATTGTTCGGGTTTCTGCACCGCAAGGTTGGTGTGTCACGCGAAAGGGAAAGGCAAAAGAGCAGAGGGGCAACAGTTGCCCTCCTGCCTCTCGCGCCGCCCAGTAGATCACCCGGAAGCTCAACCGGCTCCGGTGGTCAATCAGGAGCGGGATCGTACGCTTCGTTCGGGTTGACACGCCAACCTCGGCGTTATGGCTATCCAAATCAAAAAATCCCGTCACGTTCTGACGCTCATCAGCATGAGCGAACTGTGCCGCCTTCTGAACGTTCCTGAAACCCGAATGCTCCGGGCCATCCGCGAAGGAGTCATTCGCCCAGCCGGCTCCTTGGGCAGCGCGACCGTCATCGTGATGACGAAGCAGGATCTGAAAAATTGGCGTGTCCACTTTTCGCATTCTGAGCCTCAACCACTGGCAAAACGACCGCTCAAAGTGAGCCTCAACCGCTCTTCGCGCGGAAATCACCGCGAACCCGTCATTTCGGGGTCCCGTGACGTAAAGTGAATGTAAAGTTGAGGGGGTTACTTTACATCAAAAAGGGCCATTTTAGAGCCTAAAAAACAGGCGTTTTTTGAGCGTATAATGCTCATTATCAGGCACAAGCACAATCACGAGGGTTGAGGGAGTGTCCGGAAAAATAGTGTAAAGCTGAAAAAACAGGTTCTCATGGAATTAAACTAAATGGGAAAATGAACATGGTGGTTTGTCGCTGAAGTTGTCCGCAGCGCGACCGTGATGTTTTCGCGGGATTTTGTGACCG
>JAPLTF010000100.1 GCA_026398275.1 Verrucomicrobiota bacterium | reverse complement strand
GATGAGTGACATCTCCCGGAGGAGATCCCGGCGTTGCTGTGCGATTTTTTCGTTCACAAGCAAAATCTGTCTCGCCGCTAGACATTTACAAGAAAAATCCCTCTCGTATCTGCTCTTTATAATTCTGCCGTCATGCACCCCTCAAGTCCTCTGATCGGGCCGCCCAAGCGATCGTAAACCCCGAGTTCTCGGGCATCTCTTCGTAAATGTGGATGTGTCTGCCATCGTGGTCCGACCGGGTGAACTGGAGAATGTAACCGCCGATTTTTCTTCTCATCTTCCGTGTTGAGAGTTGGAGCTACAGCGCGTTTAGAAGCCTGCAGAGCGCGTCGATTTTTTCGGACTCGAGGTCGGGGTAGTTGCCGATGTAGAAGCCGAAGAAGTGGATGTGATCCACTTGCGGATAGTTTTTGTATTCGTCACCGAGCAGGCGGCGGAGGTAGGGCTGGCGGAGTTGGTTTCCGCCGCCGGAGGTGCCGCGGCGGAACTCGACGCCGGCGGCAGTCATGGCTTCCATGCAGCGGTCGCGGAGGGGCTCGTCCGGTTCCCTCAGAACAAGAGTGAAAGCGTAGTTGCTGCTGCCTTCGACGGCGAAGTCGGTGCGGAATTTTGAGGGATCGAGACCGTCGAGAAATCGTCTGAGGTTCCGGCTGCGGGTGGCATTGTTGGCGTCGAGGCGGGGAAGCTGGGAGCGCCCGAGGACAGCGTTGATTTCTGTGCCTCGCATGTTGTGTGCAGGAAACGCGAAGATGAACGCCGGATTGAGATCGGCAAACTCCGTGGTATAGCGTGCGCGGAACGTCTCGTCGCGCGACTCCCGGACCATCCCGTGTGATCGCGCCACGCGGCAAAGCTCGTAAAGCTCCGCGTTGTCGGTGCAGACCATTCCTCCCTCGATGGTGCTGAGGTGGTGGGCGTAGTAGAACGAGAAGTTCGAGGCGAACCCGAACGTTCCGCATTTGCGGCCATCGAATGTCGCGCCATGCGACTCGCAAACATCCTCAATAAGCGGGATTCCCCGTGACGCGCAGGCGTCGATCAACGCATCGTCGAGAGCATTGTAGCCGAGGATGTGAGTGAGAAAGACAGCCTTCGTGCGGGGGGTGATTTTCTTGATGACCTCGGCGCTGTCCATCCCGAGCGTATGCGGGTTGATGTCGGCAAAAACCGGGGTGAATCCGGCATGGAGGACGCTGGCGATGTCCGAGACCCAGGTGAGCGGGGGGACAATGACCTCGCCTGTGCCGTGGAGTTCGCGCAATGCGAGCATGGTGATCTCGTTGGCGGAACTGCCGGAGTTGAGAAAGACGCTGTGTTTGACGCCGAGCCATTCGCTCCACTCCTGCTCGAAGGCTTCGACCTGCTTCGACTGGGTGAGGATCGGGTCGTCCTGCTTCAAAAACCCGATCAGCGCATCGAGGTCCGCGCGCGTGATGTTGTTCCGCATCAGGGGCCAGTTGAGAAATGGAGAATTCGGAAATTTACTGAGTGCGGGCTTTTTTGAGGCGCGTCAGATATCTTCTTCGGAGAGATCGGCGATTTTCATCAACGCATGCAGCAACCCGATTTTCAGCGTTTTGTTGCCATGGATCGGGATCACGATGCGTTCCGGGCGACCTTCCTTGGTGAAAATGTGGTGGCTGCCTTTGATGCGCACACACGTCCACCCGCAGTCTTGAACTGCACGGGCAAGTGCTTTTCCGGTGACCTGTTTCAAACCGCAAGTTCCAAAATTTGTTCCTCATTGTCGGGCGAGGCCTCGTGCTCGCCAGCTTCCATCCACAATTCGACAGCCTCACGAAGGTTCGCCTGCAACTCATCACGTGTCTCCGCCTGAGTGACGCAACCCGGAAGGGCTGGAACTTCCGCCCAATATCCGCCTTCATCCGCTTTATGGACAATCGCTTTGATAATCATTTTGCAAATATAACTGCAAGGACATGAAAATCCAGCGCCATTCCCAGCGAGTTCTTGGAAGCGTCGAAGGGGGTCATCGAAGGGGGTCAGTCCCGCGTATTGTCGCCTTTTAACATTTTGCATAGCCAGCCTCCGCACGGGCGAGTTGCTTTTTATTGGATTTTTTCATGCGCGGTCGGAAAAGGGGAGAAGAGAAACTTGAAAGCTGAAACGTGAAGAAAGGGGAAAGTGGCGGGGGGATTTGTCGCTTACGGGAGGGTAAGTCTGTGGCTGAGCAACTCTGCAACTCGGCTCATCTCCGATTCGGTCAACTTGCCAAGTCTTCGCATCAGTCGGGCGACGCTGACGGATTGGATTTGCTGGAAGTGGAACGCTCCATCTTTCAAAAAGATTATTGGCAAACGAAGTTCCCACCTGTTGTCACGGAGGGATGTTGTATGGGGAACAACTGTTACCAATGCGAGTTCGTCGTCAGCCGGGTAGTCGGTCAGCAATAGGCAGGGGCGAATTTTACCGGCTATGCCCATGTCGGTTTGCTAAACCTCGCCCTTTTGAGCTCTACCCATTGGCAGAATCGGTCGCTTCCATTTCATCCAGAAGAGCAAACCCTTCCCGCGCGACATGGTCGCAGATCGCAACGTCATCAGCTTCGGGTTCAAAGCTCATGACTTGCAGGAAAATCTCACGCCTCTCGCTGTGCGTGAGCTTGGGGATTTCTTCGATTATTTGAGCAAGGCTCATGATATTACGTTAAATCCACGCATGATCGGATGCAAGAGAAAGAAGGGGAGAAAGAAGGGGAATGGATCAGGCATCGGCTTTTGACACGTTGCGAATTGGCAGAGGTCCAGCCTCCGCACGGGAGAGTTGCTTTTTATTGGATTTTTTCATGCGCGGTCGGAAAAGGGGAGAAGAGAAAGTTGAAATGGGGAAAGTTTTCAGGAAGAGGGGAGCTGGCAGATTCTGGCTCGGGCGTTGGGATTTTCCATTCTCATTTTTAAATTTCCTTCGGCTCCTTATTCTCCGAGGCGTTTGCCAAGCCGTTGGACGAGATCCATATTTTCGTGAAGGATGGCCAAGAAGATGGGAATGTTGTTGTTCCAGACGAAGAAGATGTAATGGTGTTGGCAACGGTGAACGAACGCATCTGCGAAGCGTTTTGAGAAGGATCGGCCGGCAGCCTGTTTTGTCGCGATTTTTTCGAGGCAGGCTTCGATCTGCGCGGCATAAAGGGCCGCTTGGTCCGTCCCCCACCGATCCAGGGTGTATCGCAGGATTTGCTCTGTGTCGGATTCCGCGCCCGATGTGAGGCGGTAGATTTTGTTCACAGAGCGGATTTTCTGACGGACTGCCAGATGTCGGACACGGATCGGTTGGACAAATCGCCCGTTCGGACGGATTGTATGCGCGGTTCAAGGAATGCCTCCAGTTCCCTTATTGCCCCCGTATCTTCCTCTTCATCGCGGGGAAGAGCCCGGGAAAGAAAATATTCTTTCAGAGACTTGCCGGCCAACGCCGCAATCGCTTTCAGCTGCCGGTGTTGATGTGGTGTGACGTCAATGGATATTCTGCTCACGGACCCACATTATACACAAAAATGTATTTTGTGCAACCCTGGTCCGAATAGACAGGCGAAGTCGAAGGCGTCGAAGGGTAAAGGTATCAGTCCCGCGTATTGTCGCCTTTTGACATTTTGGAAACTGGCGGATGTCCAGCCCCGGCACGGGAGGTTTGCTTTTTTTTGGATTTTTTCAAGCGCGTTCGGCAACCGGAAAGGTTTTCAGTGCTCAGGAAGAGGGTGAAGAGAAACTTGAAACCTGAAATGTGAACACCCGCACGATAGCGCTTGGTAATGGATAGGGGACCCAGGCGGCGGGGGAAGCCGCTCGGGAGACCGCCGGAACGGCAGCCCGCAGGGCGAGAGGAGCGGGAGCGAGAGAGTCAACACCAGCAGAGCGTGAAGCCGGGGAGGCAAACTTGAAACATGAAGGGGGAGAGTGAGGAGTGAAAGGGGAAGGGGGGGACGGTTATTGTCCGATGTAGAGTTGTTGTAAATAGTGGGGAGGGATGGACTCAAAATGCGGGTCTCGATGAACGAGCGTGACATCGCGGATAGAGGCGGCTGCGGCTATGAGCGCGTCCACCGTGGGCAGGCGGTCCAGGCAGGCTTGCCTGATCTCCCGCGCGCGGGTGGCAGCGGCATTCGTGAGCGGTTCAATGGAAACGATCTCCGCAATTTCCTTCCAACTCGCTTCAAATGAGGCTTCGTCGCCGAGCGAGCGCAGACGCGACCAGAATTCGATTTGCGTGATGCACGAAACAGCCGGCGGATTGCGGTTGTCTTCCAGAAGAACCGCAACTTGATCCGCTCCCGGTTCATCAAAATAATAGGCGATGACGGCCGAGCTATCGAGGAGATGGGTCACGGTTGGGGCTAAACGAGTTCTTTGGTGCGCTCCGTGATCAGTTCGGCGACCGGGCTTTGGCCTTTGACGAGAAGATGGCGACCGCGTCCGCGAAGCGATTTGACCGACTGCTGGCGGGAGGGGAGAGGTCTGGCCCGGAGTTCCCCAGAGGGATCCAGGGACCAATCCAATCGCGCCCCCGGTAGAATTCCCGCCTGCGTTGTGAGCGCGGCCGGCAAGGACACTTGATTCTTCCTTGTGACTGTCGTAATCATTGCTCACACAATATGCCTTGATGGAAAAAATGAAAGGGAAACGTGAAGAAGTCGACTGTCGAGGAATGCAGAGTTAGGATAACCCCTCTCACTTTCACTCTCACTCTCCACTCCTCCCCTTTCCACTCCTCACTCGTGCCGAGGCACTATCGTTCGATGCTGTCGCTTGAGGCTTGACAATTCGTGTCTCATGAGTCACGTTACCCTGTATGACGACCATTGATATTCCTGTGCGCGAGCTTCACGCCCGCACCGGGCACTACATCCGCAAAGTCAACGAAAACATGCGCATCGTCGTGACTGACCGGGGCAGGCCCGTGGCGGAAATTCAGCCATTGGGCAATACTGGCGGGCACGGTCCTGCCCGCAAGTGGAGCGAGCGGGCGTTGGTTCCCGAATACAATAAAATCATGAAGAAGCCCATCGGGGGAACGGACAGCGCGGAAATGATCTCCGAGGAGCGTGATCGGGGGTCTGTTCCGTGATGTATTTTGACACGGCCTATATCGGGAAACTGTATTTGAAGGAAGCGGACTCCGGGGTTGTGAGGGACTTGGCTGAGGACGCCGGGGAGATTGTGTGTTCCGCCCACGGCCGCGTGGAGCTGGCATACATCTTCCATCGCAAGCGTCGGGAGGGGGCGATTGACCTCCAGGATTTTACCGCCCGTTGGAAGCAGGTCGAGGCAGATTCCTCCGCCGGCATCCTGCGCTGGTTGTCCTTGGACGACTCGCTGGTTGATCTCGCGGCCCGGTCCGCGTTGGATCTTCCGTCAAATTTATTTCTCCGTGCGGCGGACGCCCTTCATCTTGTTTGTGCCCGCGACCACGGGTTTCGCTCAATCTATTCAAACGACAAGCACCTCTTGGCGGCAGCGAAGCACTTTCGGCTCCGGGGAATCAATATCACCGGGCCGACCTCATGATCCTGCTGGGGTGCGGCGGCCTTTCCCCTCTCACTCCTCACTTTCCCTTCGCCCTGCGGCACGATCTGCCATCGTGCGGGCGCGGGCGCGTGTAGGGGTCAGGGCGCGTGTAGGGGTCAGGCCTTGCCTATTGACATTTTGGGATTTCCGAGCCTCGGTACGGACGGTTCGCTTTTTCTTGGATTTTTTCATGCGCGATCGGAAATCGGGAAAAGTGTTCCGTTTTCAGTGTTCCGTTTTCAGTGTTCCGTTTTCAGTATTCAGTTTTCAACGGTGGACGACGAGGGGGGGCGTCGGTCAACGAGCGGGAGGTGGTTGTATGCTAATCGAAAGGCGGAGGCTGCGGGCGCCGATTTGAAAGTCCGGTGATCTGGCCGGTTTGAAAATCGGATACTTCCGAGCGGGCGTTTTCTTCAAAAGCTTCCCACAAGGCTCTTCTTCCTTGG
>JAPLTF010000089.1 GCA_026398275.1 Verrucomicrobiota bacterium | reverse complement strand
CCTTCCTGCGCTGTCCGCAGGACAGCCTTCTCAAAGTTCCCCCCGAACGCCTGCCGCGGCGAGCGGTGCGGGGTTTGGGGGCGCACAACCCCCATCAAACCGGTTCTTTCCACCCACTTAAAACGACGAAATGCCTGAATTTGGCGGGGGGGGTCGTCATGGTCTTTTCATGGCTTCATCTGTTATTTTTCGCATGGCTTATCCAGTGATTCCCCTGCCGGTCAAAGGCAAACGTGGGAATCCTACTCGATCCCGTAGCGGGCCAGCTTCTTGCGGATAGCCTCAGAATCCTTCTCCGGGGCGGAGAGCAAACCTCCCAGCAGATGGATCCCTTTGCCTGATCCAAGCTGCTCGGTCACGGCATCCAGCACATCGAAACCGCCAAGGAGCTGGATGTTCTTATTGGCCGCCGCGATTTTTTGATAGATCTCCGGCCAGTGCCGGCAATCCGGGGCCCCGTCTCCCGGCACCCATTGCACGCCGCCGAGTTCGGGGATGGAGAGGACCGAGTCGAGGTGGGGAATCTGCCCTTTGCCGTCCAGGTGGTAGAAGGAATTGCCGAGCCTCCGGCAACTCGCGGCAAGCTCCGGCCGGACAAATTCATCGAACATGTCGGGGCCGATCATGTAGGAAAAATCGCACTGAAGGATGTAGGATGGTTTTTCCGAGTAAATTTGAGCCCAATGGGTATAGCCGGGATTGGTCGGCTGCAGCACGGCGTTCAACGCGTCGAAATACTGATGCCAGGCCTCGTGGGCTTCCCAGGCAAGACGTTTCACTTCGTCGGGCTCATCATAAAGATCCATGAGCAATTCCTCGCCCGGACGAAACACTGAGAGAATGTCCAAGTTGCCGCCGATATCGGTCATCGTCATCAGCACCTGCCCCTGCCAGCGTTCCATCCCAGCCCGGTAAATGTCGCAGAGGCGACGGAACCAGACATTGTCCGGATCAAAACGAAAATGAATTTCGCCGATGGACTTCCGCGAGGGAGGGTGAAACCAGACTCTGCCGGTGCTGTTGTCCAAGGTTGCTCCCAGAAATGCCGCGATGACCCCCGGCCCGAAGCCGTGCATGGAGCAGCAGGGAAACGCATCGCCGAGGAAATGACTGGTCGAAATCTCGTAGTCGATTCGGTCGATGATCTGCTCGGGGGAAATGGAGAAATCGTTGCAGTTATCCTGCCCCAGGTAGGACCCGTCGGGTTTGGCACGCCCCGGATCGCGCCCCACGACCTGCACGGGAATGAGCGGGCGCTCCAGCTCCCGCGCCCACCAGCGGCGGTAGGTTTCCTTGATCTGCACCCAGCGCTCGGGAGTGAAATCGATGCTCATAGGTTTTCCATTGACTTCATGGCAGATGATATTCTTCGGACTCGCCGCCGCATTCGTTGCAGATCCCGTTTGTGATGCCTTTGCCGCCAAGGGATCTGCATTTTTTACACTTGATGAGCGGGAAATCATCCGTCCTGAACGGTGCCGCAGGCAGTCCCGTCTTGCTGAAAAGATTTGTAAGCGGATAGTTGGCCCACCCGTATCGGACCGCTACAGGATGCGGAACTTCGCTGGTGGATACTATAACTCTGTCGCCCTTGACCACAGCGTCTGCGTTGTAGAACTTCCTATCCTCTCCCGCAATGGTGAACCCTGCAACCGATTCCCCATGTGCCACCAGACCTCCTTCGGCGTTCGAAAATACGACACTCGCCTTTCCGTCCTCAATCTTCATCTCCCTAAATTCCGGAGACTTATAGCTGACATCCTTGCCATAGACCACTCCCGACGCGGTCATTGCCAGCCGGTCGCCGACCTCCTTCTTGCGGACCGGATGGACATTCTCCGGGCTGCCCAGGTCCGTCGTCACAACCATTGCAGTGTTGGGGACCGATGCCGCCGTCCTGGCCTGAGCCTCCCTAAGCTCGGCCCATGTCGTCTGCTCCTGCGGTTCGGACGCTACTTCCTTTTTATAGAAATTAAACCCGGTCAGTTGGACGAAAAGGAACGGGAAGTCGCCTTGCTTCCAGTCGTCCCTCCAGTTTTTAATCAGCGCCGGGAATTCCTTGCGGTATCGCAGTGAATTGTCCGCGTCGGACTCACCCTGATACCAGATCACCCCGCGGACCGCATACGGCTGGAGCGGCATCAGCATGCTGTCGTAAAGCCACCCGTTTCTGTAGGTTCCGCTTCCGGCCACCTCTGTCCGGGTCTTGCTGTCCATCCAGAGTGCGGCATAGGATCCGCCGTAGGGTATGTTGATAAGCCCCACCGGAACATTCAGCGCCTCCCGAAGTTTTCGCCCGAAGAAATAGCCGACGCCGGAAAATTTGGCTGCGGTGGCGGGCGTGCACTCCGCCCACCGTGTCGTCATTTCTGGTATCGGGCCGATCAGGCCGGGAGGAAGCGGAAGCCTTGGAACATCGAACAGGCGCATCATGGAATCTTCCGACGAAGCAATGGCCTTCTCCGGAGTCTCGGACTCGGATACAGACACCTCCATGTTCGACTGGCCGCTGCAGATCCACACTTCGCCGATCAGGATGTTCTTGATCTCCACGACATTGTCGCCGGAGATTGTCATGGTGAACGGGCCGCCGGCCTTCATGGGCTCCAGCCCGACCATCCATCTGCCCGCCTTCGCCACTGTCGAAACCTCCTGCCCATGGAACTTCACCGTGACCTTTTCCCCGTCGCTTGCAGTTCCCCATACCGGAACCGGCATCTCCCGCTGAAGCACCGCGCCGTCGGAAAAAAGAGAACAAGGTTTCATATCGGCAAGGAGAGGGGTTGTTGCGGAGGCAGCCAGACAGGTTGCGAGGAACGATAGAAAGTTTCTGTTCATTGGGCTCCGGTAAAGTAGGTGTTTTTCATAGATTTTTGGCTTTGGGCGCTGAGCCGGTTCATAAGCAATTTTCCCCGGGAGTCACTCCATCCGCCGGGCGGGTTGCACCAGTGACATAGGGAATGAGCGGGTAATTCGCGTAACGCTTAAAAGCTTCATATTGCCGCTGGGCCTGAGCCTCGGTCATGCCGATCGATTCGGGCTGCTGGTAGGCTTTGACCATGAAGCCGCCGCCATAGTTGCCGAGTTTCCAAACCAGGTGGTGCGCCTCCTCCTCGATGGCGTCCAGATCGCCGGAGGTTACCGTTTTCTGGATGTCCACGGGGTTCCAGAACGCGATGCGTCCGCCATAGTTCTCTCCCAACCAGTCGATCCCCATCAGTTCGGGCTGATCGAGCTGCAGGACATCGCATCCGGCCTCGACGAACATATCCATGTAGCTGCGAACCTGCCCGCAGCAGTGGTGGATGAAGTGCATCCCGCGGTTGTGCAGGGCGTCAATCGTTTGCTTGTATCGTGGGAAGTAGAGGCTGCGGAATGTTGCCGGGCTGACAAAAGGGTTCGCGTTGGTTCCCATGTCATCCCATGTGATCACGCCGTCCACCCCGGCGGCAGCATAATGCCCGATCATGGCCAGACGGATCCGGGTGATCTGATCGAGCACGACCGCGAGTTCGTCTTGGCAATCCGCGTTGTCCATGAACCAATTCTCGATACCCCGGAGATCGATGAGCTGCAGCATGTAGGAGGGGATCGAGGCGTAAACGTATTTTCCTGCCGCATGGGCGCGGGCGACATCCTCCCTCATGCCTGCGTAACGCCACAAGGTCGAGAAATCCGGAAACTGGTAGCTGTCGAGAAGGTGCCAGCCGTCACCGAGCGGAAACCGGACGGCCTCGCCCAGCGCCGTGTTGATCGTTTGCCGGGTGTCCCCCCATTCCGTGACCCATTCCATGACGCCGGGCTGCGGTAGATACTTGGGGTCCGTCGCGTAGCTCGCAAAAGCGAAATCCGTCTCGTCCCAAGTTTTTCCGCCCACCGGATCGGTAAGAAAATGAAGCCCGATGCGCGGCGGTTCGCGGAATTCAATGCAGCGGGTGATGATTTCGCGGGAAGAAATTCCAGAGGCTTGTGGATTTTCGGTGCGGCTGGTTTTCATAAGAAATCATCTCGTCCACCTGTTTTCACCGGGCGATTTTTCCGCAAGCAATGAGTTGACCGCCAAAAACCAGGCGGTGGTATTGAGCCATGTTTCTTCAGTTGAGGCATCGTAGCCACCAATCTCGCTGAGTCCGCCACGGATGTCTGATGGGTTGGTGGAGCGACTGCAAGAAGTTCATCTCCCCCCACTGGAGATCTCCGTCTGCAAAGGGCGGGGCGCAGTATCCAAGTCCGAATCGGCCTCAATCAGGGAGCCCGAGACCTCCACGACGGCTCCAGATTCTAAATTTTCGCCGTTCAGAGTTCTTCGGATTCCCTCGATGAGAGGGTCGCAAAAGTCGCTCAGGTGATACTCCAGTTTTGTGATGTTCGCAGGAATCTGATAGGACTCTGGCGAATTGCTCTGGCTCAGCACGAGGATATCTTCCGGGATGCGAATCCGCAACTCGCGGGCGGCCTCAAGAACTCCCGGCAGGAGCCCGCTGTCGGAGACAAATATCGCATCGGGCTTTAGGGACGATGCGCTCCAGATTTCTCGCAAGGCACTCCATCCCGCGCCCTTGTTTTTTGGATGAAGATCGGAGCAAATCCAGCAGTTTTTGGATGCCAAACCCCTCTCTTGAGCGCATTGCTTGAAAGTGTCTACGTGGGGGGATTCATTGTTCAACCCCACGCTGAGAGTTTGTATCTCATTGGGAGCCCACGCGATCATCCCCACCCGTTGGCGTCCCTTCCTTTGGAAATAATCCAGCGCGGTCGCGGTCATCGATGTGTAGTTGAGTCCTGTGGAGACAATAAGATTTTCCGCAGTTCCAAATATTCCAAAACAAGGCACATTTTTTGATTTGGCAGCGTCGAGGAAGCTCTGCGGCAGATGATTGGAGAGAAGCAGTGCCGCAGCTTCAGGACTTTGGATAAATTGCGAAAATTCCGCAGAATGCATCTCTTCCGGCGGCCTGACCGGAAGCATCCGAAAAGCAATTCCATGCTCCTCCATACTGCTGAATAGAAAGTGATAGAACCGGAGCCAGTAGTCGGTTGCGCATGGTTCAGCAAAGTGATCGAGGAAAATCGGCACCCCGACAACCCTGCGATTTGAGGAAACAACCGGCTCGTTTTGAATCTTCTTGGGGGCAATATACGAGCCGCTGCCATGCTTCCTGATCACTATACCCTCATGAACCAGAATGGTCATGGCAATCCGGAGGGTCGGCACACTCACGCCATACCGCTCGGCCAATTCCGGTTCTGTGGAGATTTTCACCCCCTCATCAAGTGCCTGTAATTCGTTGCGTAGATCGTCTGCAATCCGCTCATGCAGCGGCATCCTTACAAGGTTTCGCTTTTTCATTTTCGTCGTAGAGGACATGGAATGCACGATTGTCGGCAAAAAGTCAATATGTGAATATATTATTTCCCAACGAGGGGCGCACGACGCCAAAGTTCCAAAGATTGCGGGCGCCGGAGCGAACGTCGGATGATTTGGCCGGTTTGAAAACCGGATAGCAAAAAGCGGTTTTTGACGCATGAGCGGAAGAGGGGTTTTTAGGTTTCGATGCGGTCTTTCATGCGGAAGCTTGAGCCTTCGATGAT
>JAPLTF010000091.1 GCA_026398275.1 Verrucomicrobiota bacterium | reverse complement strand
TCGAGCCGACACCTTGATGGAAGATTTCCATCTTGCCGGGGGTGCGGGCATCGCCGATTGCCTGATCGCCGCCAGCGCAGCCGTTCTGGGGGTGTCCCTGCTGACCGCCAACGCCCGGCATTTCCGTTGTTTTCCCATGCTGGACGTTCACAAGTTCGTTCCCTGATCTGGCATCGTTGGCTTTCGAGCCCCAACGGTCCCTTTATGGCGACGGAAATCGAACTCAAGACCGCCAGCGAACACCTCCGGCGATTGGCGATTGCGGGGCTCATCCTGAAACGCCACGAGGGACGCGAGGTCAGACACGCGCTCACGCCACGTGCTCGTAGTATTCTTACATTCTTAAGAATGTTGGCATAACAGCCGACCAAAATGGACGAGGTGGTCAATTGGGGCGGAGGGTTGGCAGAGGGGGCATGGAGGGCAGGGATCGGAGGCCGGGATGGGATCAGGGGTTGGGCAGGGATTGCAGGACATCCTGCGGGCGCAGTTCACTGATCGACCCGAAGGTATATCGCGCGTGTTTCGCTCTCGGGAGCCAGCCCGAGCAATGTGAGCTTTTTTGTTTTTATGGGGCCCGTCCACCACCGCAGGCGCATATCAACATTAAATGGCTGACCCGAATGGCACTAACTTAAGGGGCGGGCCTCTGGACCGACCGCCTCTGCAAACCTCGTGCGCCGCATCGTTGCGTCTCGGCCGGCCCGGAGGTCCAGCCCTACCAGCGAACCCAAAACCCGCTTAAGTTAGTGCCATTCATGACCCCTGCCCTTTCCCATTTCCCGGTTGGTGCGAAGCATCCCGACTTGCGGACGCTTTCTCCTCCTGCTACGGGTATTCCATGCCTGCAACGATTGACCTGCAACAGATGAGCATCCCGGACAAGCTCCGGTTGATGGAGGACCTCTGGACAGATCTGTCCGGCAAGGAAATCAGTTCTCCTGCTTGGCACGGCGATGTTCTGGCCGAACGGGACCGCCTTATTGAATCGGGGGAAGAGAAGTTCGTGGACTGGGAAACCGCCAAGCGGCAGCTTCGAGAAGAGTTGCAGTGAAGACCTCCATCCAGCCAGCGGCACTGGCCGACTTGCGGAGGGGGTTCCATTTTTACGAGCGGCAGGAAGCGGGATTGGGAACGTATTTCTTGGACTCGCTGTATTCGGACATTGATTCCTTGCGCCTGTTCGCCGGTATCCACACGATCCATTTCGGAAAGTTCTACCGTCTGCTTTCCAAGCGGTTCCCATTCGCCGCTTACTACGAGGTGAAGGAGAATACCGCCTTCGTCCGGGCGGTGCTGGACCTCCGTCGGGACCCCGCCTGGATCGCCGGAAGACTTGAAAAACGCAACTAGCCGGTTTTCCCAGCCCCCGTCTTTTCGACCGAGGAACGTCAGAAGGTGCGCCACGAACTCGGACTCGGCGGCGACGACATCGTGGCCTTGCGGTTCGGACGTCCGGATGCCGAGAAATGGACAGATTGGGAGTGTGCCGCAACGATGCGTGTGCGCTGGGGTGAGCGCCGATGTAAAATACGCAATCACGACACAGGCTTATCATATTCTGACATTCTTAAGAATGTTGGCATAACAGCCGAATAAAATGGATGAGTGGTCAATTGGGGTGGAGCGGCCCTGATCCGCGCGTAACGCCAACAATGGGAGGGCGAACCTCCGTGTAAGCCCATTTTTTATCACGGCTCGGACGGAGCCTCGCCCTCCCTCGCGTTATCGACAGGTCGGCGATCCGTTCCCCTCTCATTTCTTTCCTTACGCGCGGATTTGGGAGCGGGATCAGGGGGGGGAGGTCAGGGTTCGCTGGGTGGAGAGGGTTGGAAGGGATCAAGGGGAGGGCAGGGATTGCAGGACGTCTTGTGGGCGCAGGGCATTCATTGGTCCGAACGTGTATCGCGCGCGATTCATGCTCTCGGGAGCCAGCCCGAGCAGATTGAGGGTTCTGTTTGTGTGGAGGCCCCTGAAAGAATGCCGCCAGATCGTGGAAGCGATGAGTTGTGGATACACATTTCCCCTTTTTTCAGAGCGCTCTGTCGCGCGGGTGTTAAGGCCAATCCATCGGAGAGTGGGCAGTCGATTATTCGAGGCTCAAATCCGCAAGGGACAGGATTTTTACGCCTGTGTTTTCTGGAAAATCATCAACATTCGTGGTCACCAAGATTTTCACGCCGGCTTCATGT
>JAPLTF010000110.1 GCA_026398275.1 Verrucomicrobiota bacterium | reverse complement strand
ATCATCGAAGGCTCAAGCTTCCGCATGAAAGACCGCATCGAAACCTAAAAACCCCTCTTCCGCTCATGCGTCAAAAACCGCTTTTTGCTATCCGGTTTTCAAACCGGCCAAATCATCCGACGTTCGCTCCGGCGCCCGCAAGGGGGCAGATGCCGGACTTTGAAAGATAGCGGAAAGCGGGGGCCGGATTGCGAGTTCTGGCTGGCTTCATAGCACTCATTGCCCATTCCACATTTCGAATTTCGAATTCTTCCGCAAGGAAGCAAACTGATCTCCCGGAGCACGTCCCCCCATCCGCCCCATGTTTGGATCGTCAGCATTTTGCGAAAGTCTCCGAGACATTCGATCGATAATCAAGCCGAACACCTCGACGGCCGAATCCCCAAATATGAGAGCGAAGATGGGGTATCAGGGGTTTCTCACTTCCAACTCCTCTCGAAGCCAAGTGGGCTCTTGTCGGAGATCAAGGACCGCAAAAACATCCGTAGAATCATCCATTTCCCTGTAATAGATGCCGAAAGGAAATCGTTCGGATAACATTCGGAAGAAACCAAAATGCATGGCATGGATCCCGTGAAAGAGCGCGAGGCTCTCTATATCCGAAAGTATGCTCTGAACAAAATAGTCTCCAACGCCATCCCCTTGAAAATCGTAGAATTCCGCGCCCTGCTTGATGTCCTCAGCAGCGTCTTCGAGGACAAGGACGCGTCTCATCGTTTGAGATGATTCTTCAGCTCTAAAACCGTCAAGAACCTGGCACTTCCCGCCTCAACTTTTGACAACCTTTGGGAGAGTATCCGTCCATGCCATGGAGGGGACGGCAATTCAGATGCCGGGTGGGACAGGGATTTCCAAAGAAGCTCCATCGCCTGCAGGCGTTCCAACTGGCTCATTTGTTGAATGTCGGAAACCCCTATCATGTGGAAAAGTTTGTCGCACATCTCGGTGTGTGTCAACTCTCCGCCAGCGCTCAGAGAACACCCCGAATTGACTCAAATGAAATGACACCGGAGGAGTCAAGAGTGGAGGGGCAGTATTGATACGTTGCCTCACAACTGATGACACCGGGGGAGATGTCATCACAAATGAGCCAGAACACGACGCGGGAAATGCTGTTAAAGATGAGGGAACGCTATGGGCGGCGGGGGCGGTTGGGGCGAGGAAAGCTCATCGACGAGGTGTGTGAGATGTGCGGTTACGGGCGCAAGCATGCGATCAAGGTGTTGGGAGGAAAGTTGCCAGTTGCCTGGGCGGAGAAGGCCTGCAGGGGAGGCCCGAGGCGTCGCTATGGGGATGCGGAGAGGCAGGTATTGAAGGTGATTTGGATGGCGTCCGAGCAGCCGTGCGGGAAGCGGCTCAAAGCGTTGGTGGGGCTTTGGCTACCGCACTATGAAGCCGAGCGGGGCAGCTTGGAGGCGGGGCTTCGCGGGCGGGTGCTCTCCCAGAGCGCGGCGACGATGGACCGGCTCTTGGCACCTTGCCGGGTGGCGTTGGGGAGTCGCCGGCGGTGCGGCCCCCGTCCCGGGTCACTGCTGCGCAAGATGGTGCCCGTGCGCACCGAGCACTGGGATGTGGCGGGACCTGGCTGGATCGAGGCGGACACAGTGGCCCACTGCGGGGAATCGATGAGCGGAGACTTCTGCTGGAGCGTGACCATGACCGACGTGCATACGCAGTGGACGGAGACCCGGGCGGTCTGGAACAAAGGCCAGCACGGGGTCCGGGAGCGGGTAGCGCAGGTCGAGGCGTCGTTGCCGTTCGCGATCCTGGGCTTCGATAGCGACAACGGCGGGGAGTTCCTGAACTGGCACATGAAGGACTATTTCGAAGGCCGGGCGGTGCCGGTGGAGTTCACCCGATCGCGGCCCTACCACAAGAACGACAACGCGCGGGTGGAGCAGAAGAACTGGACCCACGTGAGGCAACTGGTGGGCTATGGGCGGCTGGGTGAGCCGGAGCAAGCCGATCTGCTGGACGCGCTCTACGCCAAAGAGTGGAGCCAGTTCCGCAACTTCTTCTGCCCGGCGATGAAGCATCTGAGGACCGAGGTGGTAGGGAGCCGCAAGAAGCGTGTGTATGACAAACCCCTGACGCCCTTCGATCGGCTCAAAGCCTGCGCGCAGGCCGATGCGGGAGATATCGCGCGGATGGAAGAACTCAAGGCCACGCTCAATCCCTTCGAACTGAAGCGGATCATCGAAAGGAAACTGCGCCAAGTGTTGAACTCCCCGGGCGCACGCAGACTGAAAATCGCGGCATGAAGGGTGGGGGAAAATCGCAAGCGTGAAAACGGCCCTTTTCCAGTCGCCCTCCGGGCTCCTTCCAGAGGGCCGTTTTCACGCAAAACCCCAGCCCTCCAGAGTGTCATCAGTTATGAGTCAACGTATCCCTGCTTTTTTGATGCCCCGGTGTCATTTTGACTTGAGGCAACGCGCACCCCAAGCGGTCGGTTCACCCAGTGGAGAGAATGCAAGCGCGTCGTCAGAAAAGAAGGGGCGCAGGCGTGCACAGGCTGAAACGGACCTCAAGGGGTTCGCAAACCACCGCCGGTTGGAGTTCCTCGATCTCCTCGGGAAGAAGCCCGAGATGTCGGTCGGGGAGATCTCTATCGCGCAGGAAATCGAACTCAAGAACGCCAGCGAACATCTGCGACGTTTGACAACTGCGGGGCTCATCCTGAAACGCCACGAGGGACGCGAGGTCAGCCACGCACTCACGCCACGTGCTCGTAATATTCCTACATTCTTAAGAATGTAAGAATAACAGCCGACGAGGAGGAATGAGAGGTCAATTGGGGTGGATGGTTGACAGAGGCCGCATGGAGGAAAGGGATCAGGGGGTGGACAGGAATTGCAGGACATGTGCGAGGTCTAACCAGCGAACCCGAACGCTCGGACTCTGCATCCCGGCTGTTCTGCCCGGAGCCAGGCGACAATCCGGCAGGCTTCAAGCCAAGTTTCCTTTTGATGGGGATCGTTGTGGGGGACACGCAGGAGCGGGTTGAAGGGAGCAAAAGGCATTGGCTGGATGAATGGCGAAATGCCCGAACATTTCAATCATTGAGTGGCACGGCAGAGGCAGACGATGTTGATATTTTCTTTTTCAACAGCAGACAGGGATTCTCTGGTAATTCCAACATTCTTAAGAATGTTGGAATAACATTGCAAAAAATGCTCAGGCGAGCAGGATTCCGGGCATGGAACTGAAGAGGAGCATTGTCAGAAAGGCGGGGGCGCGGTCGCGCCGGCTGGAGCGGTTAGTTAAGGGGTTCGCTAACCACCGCCGGATCGAGATCCTCGAACTGCTCGGGAAGAAGTCCGAAATGTCGGTCGGGGAAATCTCCCTCGCGACGGAAATCGAACTCAAGACCGCCAGCGAACACCTCCGGCGATTGGCGATTGCGGGGATCATCCTGAAACGTCACGAGGGGCGCGAGGTCAGACACGCGCTCACGCCACGGGCTCGTAATATTCTTACATTCTTAAGAATGTTGGAATAACAGCCGACGGAAGGGGATGGGATGGAGGAGGGACGATGGGTGGTCAATTGGATGTGGAGGGACGGAATGTTGCATGGAGGGGCAGGGATCGGAGACCCGGAAGGAGCCGGGGGTGGGCAGGGGTTGCAGGACATCCTGCGGGCGCAGGGCGCTCATTGCTCCGAATGCGTATCGCGCGCGTTTCGCGCTCCCGGGAGCCAGCCCGAGAAATGTGAGGTTTTCGTTTTTGTGGAGCCCGCGAAAGGACCACTCGGAGCCCAGCCGAGCGCCCATCCCTTCCGGTTTTTGTGTTGCCAATTCACAGAGCGGTAATACCTTCAGTAAGACATGAAGACAGTAACGATAAAAATTCCGGATTCCATGAATGAAAAACTACGCAAGCGCGCGGCTGCGCAAAAGGAGGGGTTCTCCGAAACCATCCGACGGGCACTTGCGAGGGAGTTGGAGAGCAGTTCGGATTTTGCCAGCTTGGCCGCGCCATACCAGGGGATGTTTAGCGGACCAGCCGACCTTTCGATGAGCCATCCAACTTCTTCACCCTTGGCCCGAACACCTGGAACGAACCCAGGAATTGATGATCAAGTATCCAAATATGGACGCGGGAGATGCATCGATTGTCATTCTGTCCGAACTCTTCCCGCAAGCGGCGGTTATCACCACTGACCAGGCCGATTTTAGCGTATATCGGCGCTTCCGGTCCCAGAAGATCCCCGCCATTTACCCTTGAGCATCTGTGCGCGGAAATACCGGACGGCAGTAAGCACCTATCGAGCATCCTCCGGTATCGTTCCACGCAGCTCCCGCACTCGCCACCGCACCCCCGACCGACGACTGCGGGGCTCATCCTGAAACGCCACGAGGGGCGGGAGGTCAGGCACGCACTCACACCACAGGCCCGTAAAGTTCTAACATTCTTAAGAATGTTGGCATAACAGCCACGAAAAGGGATGAGTGGTTAATTGGGGTGGAGAGTTGGCAGGGGGTGCATGGAGGGCAAGGATCCGAGGCCGGAAAGGGATCAGGGGGTGGGCAGGGATTGCAGGACATCCTGGGGGCGCAGGGCATTCATTGGTCCGAACGTGTATCGCGCGCGATTCATGCTCTCGGGTGCCAGTCCGAGCAGATTGAGGGTTCTGTTTGTGTGGAGGCCCCTGAAAGAATGCCGCCAGATCGTGGAAGCGATGAGTTGTGGATACACATTTCCCCTTTTTTCAGAGCGCTCTGTCGCGAGGGTGTTAAGGCCAATCCATCGGAGAGTGGGCAGTCGATTATTCGAGGCTCAAATCCGCAAGGGACAGGATTTTTACGCCTGTGTTTTCTGGAAAATCATCAACATTCGTGGTCACCAAGATTTTCACGCCGGCTTCATGT
>JAPLTF010000060.1 GCA_026398275.1 Verrucomicrobiota bacterium | reverse complement strand
CCCCCGCCACCCCAGAAGAAAACGAAGAACAAAACCAAGGAAGAAGAGCCTTGTGGGAAGCTTTTGAAGAAGACGCCCGCCGGGAAGTATCCGGTTTTCAAACCGGCCAGATCACCGGGCTTTCAGATCGGCGCCCGCAGCCTCATACCACCTCCAAAATTCCGCTAGTGTATTGGGAGTTAGATCAGCCTTCATATATTGCTATCCTAACACTGGTTAAATATTTTAACAAGACCAAATCTGATTCTATTTGTCGAAGAATATTTGGCTAAGGTTCCGAGTCGCTGCATAGTCATCGAGGTGCCGGCCGGTAATGGCTTCCGGATTTTTCGGATTCAATGCCGCGATGGCGATATTCGCGGAAAGAATCAGTTGCTCGGAGTAGAATTCTGGAGCAGGATTTCTTCGGCTCTTTCGTCGAAAATCGCTCCCGGGAAACTTCTTCTTTCGGTAATAGAAGAACTTTTCGCAGTTTCAGCGAAGTCACGAGGGGCCATTCACTGAATTCCCCCAGTTTAGTCGAGGGCGTATCTTCAGCTTACTTAGCTTACTCGTATGACTTACTCCGGATGCCGACCTTTCTCTGAGGATGAAATTACTCGCATTCTTGATGCGTGCCAAGGCCGCTATCGTGCGCGAAATGTTGCTCTTATTTTGATGGGCGCATATTGCGGGTTCAGAATAAAAGAAACCCTGTCCATTCGAATCAAAGATATCTGGGACGGAACAGAAATAGCACGGGAAGTCACCGTCTCACGCGCTTTCATGAAAGGGAAAAAGCGAGCGCGATCAATGCCTCTCCACACAAAAGTGCGGGATGCGTTGCTCTCCCTTCTTCAATCAGGAAGGCTTTTGCGTGCAGGCTTTACAGATCCCCTCTCATCAATAGAGATATGTGTTTGATGGCAAAAGCGTTAGGGCATTCAAATTATTCGAACACCTTACGATATCTGGAATTTGCGGATGAATTGGAGGCAGCCATATTGGCATAATCTGGGCCAGCGATTTGGATGCTCCGACGCCAAAATGCGGGATAGGGTTTCCCAATCCCATCTGCCCGGCATCCCGTTCAACTCCGCAGCGACACGGAGGAGTGCCGGGCGGCCATCAAGCATCGCTTCGTAAATTGAAGCCTACTTCTTGCTGAGTTCCTGTGTTCGCAGGAGAACCCGCTGGCGCATGATTTTTCCAGCTTTGAACTTCACTGTCGCCCTGGCAGGAATCATCACGTCCTTCTCCGGCTTCTTCGGATTGCGGCCGACGCGGGATTTTGTCAGGCGGACCTCGAAAACGCCGAAGTTCCGCAGTTCCACGTCCTGCCCAGAGGCCAAGGCGGTGGTTATGGCGTCAAGCGTTTGCTGGATGACCGTGAATACTTCCGCCTGAATGATTCCGGTTTCCTTGCTGATCTGCGTCACAAGATCGCGTTTGGTGAGGTTGGACATGGTGGGGAATGTTGTGCGGAGCAGGATAGACAGGCCGTTTCGGATTTGAAAACCGGAATCCGTCCGCACCCTCCAAGCACCCCCATCAGCGATGGATTCCCGCGAGCGGCGCGAACGAGGCTCATGGCGGTATGAAAACCAAATCATCGACAGCAACTGCCGCCCCGGTCGTTCCCGCAGCCGGGCTCAAGCGGATCAACCTCGCGGGAATCGCAACCACGGCTCCAGCGGCGAAAGCCGCCAAGACGTATCCAGAGCTGCCTGATCCAGATGGACAGGTGGCCATGCTTGTCGAGGGCATCCTCGAAATGAGAGACCAAGTTAAAGCCCTTTCAGGGAATTTGGAGATTCTCAAAGGAGAGCTAATCGCCATCGCCAAGCCGTTCTACTTCGCCCATCACGCCGGGCAGATGGCAGTGGCCTCGTCAGTCGAAGCCAAGGCCGGAGACAAGCTCGTGCGGGTCGGGTTCTCGAATTCCTACCGGGGCACGACCGACGATGCCGCCATCCTGCGCGTGACCGGGGAGAAGGGGTCCGCGTTCTTCAAGCAATCGTTCGAGTTGAAAATCAAGGGCGACCTGATCCCGGAAGCCGCCGCCGAGGAGATCATCGGCGAACTCCAAGCCCTGTTCACACGCCACAACGCGGGAGCCGCCCTGAGCGCGAAGGCGGTTTTCAAACCAACCAAGGAATTCCACACCGCACGGCACACGCTGTATTCGGCGGAGGAAAATATGGAAATCGATAAAGTTGTGCCTATCGCGGCGAGCGTGAAGACGAAGCTCGGGAGGGGCGGGACGGGGGAGGAGTGAACGAGCATTGAGGATGGAGGGCGGAAATTCCATGCATCGCCAATTAGCTGGGACGAAAAATATTCTTTGAGTTGATCTGCCGGTATCGTGTGGGACAGACGCCGGTTTTTGAGCGAATAGCTTTGTTGAAGTGGGAGAGATCGCAGAAGCCGCATGACAGGGCGATGGACTTGAGGCTCAGCGCGGAGTGTTCCATCAGGTCCAACGCCCGCGTGATTTTGATTTGCCGGATGTATTCCTTGGCCCCGCACTGGAATTCTTTTTGGAAGAGGCGCGTCAGTTGGTTGCGCGAGATCCCCATTCCGGCGGCGAGTCGCTGCACGGTGAGCTTTTGGCCGTGGCTGTTGCGGATCACAGCCAGTGCGATTTGCAGGTTGGGGTGGAGATGCTCCACCGCCGGCAGCGAGGGGCTTGGTTCGGCGATCTGAAAAAGGAGGTCCCACAGGCGGACGTTCGCCCGTTGGTGTTCCCTGGAGCTGAAGAATCGCACCAATTCGTCGAACTGATTTCCGAAACCCGGCGGCATGGCATCCGGCGAACGCAACAGGGGGATGGGAACGCCCTTGGCCTTGGCGGTGCATTTGAAGTGGGCGTAGTAATGCGAGGCATGAGGCGGGAATCGCCACTCGCCCTCAGAGCCCGGAGGAATCAGGCTCGCGCTGCCTTGGAGGAAGCGATGCAACGTGCCCCCGGTGCGCAACGATCCGGCGTAGTGGTAAAAATGCAGGCTCCAGCACTCGCGCTGGAGATGGGTCTCAACCGCTTTCCTGCCGTGCAGGCACAGGCCGCATTGCACCAGACGTGGTCGCACGTGGAGCTGAAGGGAAGAAGATTTCACTCGGGTGCAAAAATACCACCAGACTGCGCATACATACAAGACACGCGTGTTGGAAATCTTCTCTCACTCGGTAAGATATTCCCGCTGATCCTTACCGGGAGAAGCCGTTCACCACATCCCTCCTATGCCTCTCTACGAATACCGCAAGAACGCCGAAAACACGATCCCATTGCCGACAGAAATCCGGCATGCCATCACGGTCGGCACCGCAGCTTCCTGCCGGGTGCTCCTCGATCAGCTTGCCGCTACCGGTGCGCCCCGCGTTTTACTGATCGACGGATGGTATGGAGTGGATTGGAAGTCGCTCCAGGCCGCACTCGACGAAGCTGCGAGCCAGTCGGCTTTGACTCTCGTTTTCGAATCCACTGCAAGCCTCTTCCGAAACGATCTCGCCGATTACCGGAAAAAGTTTGTGAGCGAGGATCCCTCGTTTGGCTGGGTCAACAAGGATGGAACGATGGCAGACATCCTCGATGCCGCTGCCGTGAGTTCACTTGCGGGACGGCTCGCGAGTCCTGCCGTAGGAACTTTGCACGTCGTCCTCGGACCCGGCGCAGCGATCCCTGAACTCGCGGAAAAAGCCGGTTTGGTAGCCTACGCGGATTTCACCATGCAGCCGACTCTCTGGCAGATGTGGGGCGGCGAACTCGTGCCGTTCGGCCGCGAGGACGCCGACAAGGATTACGCGTGGAAGCAATACTACTACTGCGACTTCTACCTGCTGCTCCGGCAGAAGAAGGCCGTGTTCCCCCGCATGGATTTCTACATCGAGGCCGTCCAGTCCGATGCGCTCAAACTCCTGCCCGCTTCGACCTACGAAACCTTGATCGACGAACTCGTCAAGCGCCCGATCAAGCAGGTCAAAATCACCCAGCCCGGCCCATGGGGATCCTACCGTTTCAAGGAAATCTATGACGAGATTCCCGGGCTGGAGAACATGGCGTGGAACGAGCTGGCGGGCATCGAGCTGAGCATCCTGGTGGACGCCGGGCTCGAAGGAGGCGCGTTGCTGAACATGCCGTGCCAGAACATCATGCAGCGCCCGGTTCAGATGGTCGGCGAATACATCCACCAGACCTATCCTGACCTGCTTCCGCTACAGGTGTGGCTGGATGACGGGTATTTTGCCGAACCGGTCCCCTACGAGCGCGGGAGCATGCCAATCCACAACCACCCGGACACCGCCTACAACAAGCGCAATTTCAACGAACCACTCGGGCGCTACGAGACCTATTACATCGTCGAGGCCTACCACGATGCCGGGACGATGATGGGATTCAAGGAGGATGCCGACCTCGAGGAATACGAGCGTCTCTGCCGCGAATCCAACAATAAGATCGCCTTCGACTGGCAGAAGTTCATCAAGCGATGGGACACGAATGTCGGCGACCTCTTTCTCATCCCACCAGGCACAGAGCACGGGCACGGCGGCAACCAGATGATCCTTGAAATGGACACCGGCCCGAGCGTCGCCGGCACCGAGTATTCGTTCTTCACCTACGACTTCGCCCGCCACACATGGGACGACAAGGCCAAGTCGATGACGGCCCCGCCGATGAAAATGCACCTCGAACATTCGTTCCGCAACAACCGTTGGAAGCGCGAGAAATACGTGCAGGAATACCTGCGCTCGCGGCCGGCGGTTGTCAGCGGCGATGGCGACACGCGCCTGGATCGGTTCACGACGGTTGCGGAGATGCCGTTCGAGATCGAGCGCTTTGTATTTACGAAGCCGATGCGTCACAGCACGGATGGCCGCTTCCTTCAGATCCCCACCCTGACCGTAGGAAAAAAGGTCGTCATCCGCTCGCTCTCGGATCCCTCCTTTGAAACCACGCTCGACTTTTTGCAGGCCTGCCTGGTCCCTGCCGGATTCGGAGACTACGAGTTTGTCAGCCCAGACGGCACCCAATGCACCGTGGTCATGATCCGTCTCAAGAAGGCGTAATGAAGCCGGCCACGGCCACCATTCATCCTGTCGGTCAGGTTTCGTCCGTCGGAGATTTCGGGTGGGCCTGCTTTGCTGCAAAGGAAGCACGCTCGTTCGCCGGCCTTCGCGGAGCGGTCTTTGGAGGCAGCTATGCTGAGGCGTCTGCATGGATGACTGGCCAATTACCCCAGGCCCGCGCCTTTGTCGTGATCTTTGCCAGGGGAGAAGGGATGGAGGGGTTTCTCGCTGGCCTTCCGCCTGCGGTTGCATCCGTCCCGATGGCCGGGGGTGCGGCAGCGAGAGCGGGCGGTCCGGGATTCACTCATCCCACTGCGGAGGATGTTGCCGTTCTCGCCATCACGGAGAGCGAATGGCAGGCCGTTTCTGTGATCTCCCATTTTCCAAAAGGCGAGGCATTCCGTTGTCTGGGGGATGATCCGCGGAGGTTCTCTGCGATCATGACTCATGAAGGGACGGTTGGAGTAGGCGATCATCTCCGGAAGGCTCGCGCGGCCTTCGGTCTCGCGCCTGACGATTGGGACCGACTGGCACTCATCACGGACGATGGTATTGTGCTGCACCTGCATGAGGACGGAGAGACGGTCGCTTCCGGAGCCGATCTTCCCGCACCGCGCGAAGTGAGGCTTGCTCTCTTCGCGCCTGATCGTGGCCGCGCAGCGATCCTTGCGAGGGCCAAACCCGGTGCTCTCGCCTTCGGTTGCGCGGGACTTTTCGGACTCTTCGGAGAAGAACGTCCTTGGGAAGCCCTGATGCCGACGACCTATCTCTTCGGCGAAATTGCGAATGCCAATGGAATTCCCCGCTTCGCAAACCTGACCTTCTCACTGCTGATTCCCCGACCATGAAACATCGTTTTGCCGTTTATGTGAGCAGCGTCGCAGCTCTCGGAGGGCTCTTGTTTGGATACGACACGGCGGTCATTGCCGGCACGGTGGAGTTTCTCCAGAAACGGTTTGAACTTACCGACATCGCCCTCGGCTGGACGGTGTCGAGCGCGCTCGTTGGCTGCCTGCTTGGCGCATGGCTGGCCGGCGGAATCGGCGACCGGATCGGCCGCAAGCGCTCGCTGCTCGTCGGCGCGGTGCTTTTCTTTATTTCTGCCGTCTGGTCCGGCATCGCCTCTAGCGCGGGCGAACTGGCCATCGCTCGAATCGTGGGCGGCATCGGAGTCGGGCTGACCTCGATGATGACGCCGGTTTACATCGCCGAGGTTTCTCCGGCCCGCATGCGGGGATCTCTCACCACGCTCAATCAAATCGCAGTCCTCACCGGCATGGTTCTTGTCTATCTGGTCAATGCGCAACTGGCCGTGGTGGGCGATGAAGCCTGGCGGATCGCAAGCGCATGGCGATGGATGATTACCTCTGGCGCATTGCCTGCTGTCCTATTTTTCGGGCTTCTTTTTGCGATCCCAGAATCCCCCCGATGGCTGGTCATGAAAGCGCGCGAAGCGGAGGCGGCAACGGTGCTCCAACGCATGGGAGGAGATCGAAATATTGATGAGCAAATCGCAGAAATTCATCGCTCGTTTTTCAAACAGGAGGGCTGCTTTAGCGACTGTCTCCGCCCGCCCATCCGTCGGATTTTCTCATTGGGGCCGGGCTTGCCGTTCTGCAACAGATCACCGGCATCGGTAACTTGAGCCAAAGAGGGCCACACACAGGGATCCGGCGACTCGCTCGCGCCTCAAGGCGCCAGGGAATACTTGGTTTTTAGATACTTGACGGCTGCTTCGCGCTCCGGAAAATCCAGATTGCGGTTGTAGATCAGGATCTCCGCGACCAAATAGTTTCCTCCCCAAAGGAGGTTTTGGGCGGCTCCGATGACGAGTGTGTCCATGAAACCTTCTGGCCCGGAGTCACCCTTTGGGGATTCCGTATCGATTCCGAAAAACTGGGAGGAAGTTCCGTCAGCGACAAGGCCCAGCACGGATGCTTTTTCCATGAACGGCGTTGAATCCAAGCGCGGCCACTGGGCCTTGCCGGCGGTGATATAGAACTCCGGGGTTGCGCCAGCTGCGAATTTCCCGCAAGCCAGCCCAGCTTGTTCAGGTCCGCCGCTGCCGAAAACAAAGAGCTGGTCTTCCGGCTTTCCTTTCAACTGGAGCACCATCAGCATCGTGAGGGGTTGCGGAATGGGTTTTGCAAGCTTCAACGCGAGCGCCGTTCCCTCGCCATTCAAATGCACTGCCGGGAGTCCATTGACTTCCTCAACAAAAGGCTTTGGGGCACCTTTTGGGCCCTCCGTCGTCAAGGCGCCTTCCGCCCGGTCCGTACCGCTGGCGGAATTCTCCCAGGAACTCACGCTCCCGTCCTGTGCGCATTTGATCCCTTCGCCTGCTTTGAACCACATGACCAGCCCCTCGGCAGCTGGCTGGGAATCATCGGCAAACAATGGGCAGACCAGGGCAAACGCCACAATAAGCGATGTAAAGTTTTTCATGTTTGATAAGCTTGGCATATCCAGCTTCATTGAGCAATGAATTTCTTCACGCTTGCATCGCACGCCCGGATCATGAGCGATCAATGGGGAAAGCGCCGAAACGGGTGGTATCTGGTGCGGCGGTCCATGATTGGGGGTCGCGCCTGTCTGGCCCGCTCGATTCACGGGCGACGACACGACGGACAAAATGATGATCGGCATCTTTGCGGATGTTTTTTCCGGGAAACTTCGACATTTACAAAGGGGGGCCATTTCCGTGAAAGTCATCACCATGCAGAAGGAAAAGAAACCCTCCAAAAAAGAGGGTGGCTCCACCATCATGGATGTTGCCCGGTTGTCCGGGGTTTCCACCGGGACGGTATCGAGAGTGATCAACGGCTACGAAAATGTCGGGGTGGAGTTGCGGCGCAAGGTCCTCTTCACCAGCCGAAAGCTGGGTTTTATGCCCAAGATCCAGTATCCTTGCATCGGGCTGATCACCGGCAAGATGTCCGCTGTGGGGCCGATCAACTCGTCGGCCGTGATGATCATGCTCCTCATGCAGGCTCTGGCCAGCAAGGGATACGTCACCGAACTGATCGACCAGAAAAACCTTGATCGCGCGGTGGACATGCACGTTGCGGGGGTGATCGGCATCGTTTTCGATGAGGAGATCGCCAGCTTGAAAGAGGCCCCGCATCTGCCCATTGTGACGATCAACCAGAATCTGAACGCGCATGGGATCCACAGCGTCGCCAGCGATCATTTTCAGGAAGGGGTCCTGGCCACGGGGCATCTGCTCGCGAAGGGGCATTCGCGGATTGCCTTCCTTGAAAATCGCGCCGCCGGCTGGGGCAGCCAGGAGCGCCTCAGGGGCTACAGCCATGCGATTGAGCAGGCGGGCCTGTCGGTGGAAACCGACCTTGTGCGCTACGCGGAGACCGAGCCGCTCTACCTGACGCTCGACAGGTTGCTGCGCCGCGGGGCGACGGCTTTTGTGAATTTCAGCGAGGATTCCTTGTTGGAGACGATCCACATATTGACGCACATCCTGCGCAAGCGGATCCCTGAAGACGTCTCCGTTGTTTCTTTGGAGAACATTCCGGTCTATCAATATCTCTCCCCTCCCCACACCGTCATCAGGCAATCTTCCGAGGAAATTGCAAAGTCAGCGGCCGGGTTAATTGTCGAGCTTTGCTCCTCCCGGGGCAAGAAAGGCAGCGGAGTCAAAGTGCACGATATCAAGGTTCCCTGCTCGCTCGTGGAGCGCGACTCTGTCGGCGAATGCCCTACGCAGGACGAGACTGGAAATGCGTGAGGCCGGGCGTCAAGGCTTGAGCCTAGTGGCTCCACAGAGACTACATCGCCATCAACCACAGCCATAACCTTGCTTCATCAAGGCCCGGGGTTGCTTGCATTGGGATCAAAAAACTGCGAGCTATGGTCTTTCACAGCTTCCTGCTGATAGAAATTCGTGCTGACCAGTTCGGCGTGCCCATCGACATAGGTGACGGGAATCGTTTTTTGTCCTCTCGAGAAATTTGTGGCGGAGTATTGTCTCACGATATTCGGGGCCACACACGACCCGCCCCCGAACTCAGTGCTTGCCGACGCGGTGCAGCCTGGAGAAAGCAGAAGCAGTTTCGATGGCCGGGCCACTGAGGCCAGCGTCCGATAGGTCGCGCCCGAACCGCCCGGATAGGACGCCAGGTCATCCGGATTCCTCTGTTGCCCATTCAAGGCGATGTTACGCGTGGGACGGCTGCCGTAAGCCGGGATCGTGAGTGTATTGTCAGATGGGTCGTGAAAAATGGAGCGCAGGATCACGCCTGAGTCGCTCGAGTAAATCTGATCCCTCTCGTATTGATTGATGAAGGGAGCGACGACGATCTGCCACCATGACGCAGAAGAGGCGTCGCCAAAATACGCGGGGAGCCGGCCATTGTTTTCCGACGTATACGAATGCACTCCTGCAGCGATGCCTCTCATGTTGGAGATCAGTTTGGCCCGCTTGGCTCCGGTCAAGCTCCCCCGAAGGGTCGGAAAAATCAACGCGACGAGAACGCCCACGATGGCAATCACAACGAGAAGCTCCACCAGCGTGAATCCTATGTTGCCTTTGGGGCTGCTGGGATCCGGTTGCCGGGCGGCAGCAGCTCCGGAAAATGTGATGACAGTTTTCATTTAACCTGCGGAGACCAGCCCGACCCATGTTTCGCCGGGATCCAGTTCCCCATTGGCAGGCGTTCCGGTCTGGCCCCACCAGACTTCCTCAACGGTGCCGGGTAGATCAAGGATTTCTCTCGCGCCTCCGAAGTTAAACGCGAAAATGATTTTTTGCGAGCCGACCCGCCGCTCCCGCATCCAGAGCGTCGGCGACAGGGGGGCGGGCTCGCCGGGCACGACCGATCGCAGCGCGGCAATCATCGGGTCCGTGAACGTATCGCCGAAGGCGAGGCTCGGGCTTCCGCCGAAGGTGATCACTTTTCCGTCCCCACAGGTCCTCCGGGCCACAGCAGGGGAGCCATCAGCCCAGGTGCCTTCGCAATCGGCGTCGGGCAAATCGAGGATCGTCTGGAATCCGGAAGCGGCAAACTGGCGGCCGTTCCAGGAAAATGTGGTCTCGCGAGGCTGAAGAGCAAAGCGCTCGGCCTCACGGCAGCCGGTGAGCGCCACAAATTCGCCGGATGGCCTGGTTTGCATCAGCCACGTGTTCTCCTCGCGGACGGATGCGGGCATCTCGACGATCGCCGTCCCGCCTGCCCGGCAATATTCGTCAAGCCAGTCCGCGCAGGAAGCGGGCAGCATTTCTGCGGGAGGAACATAAACCACGTCATACTCTGAGAGATCGTCTCCCGCCACGACCCAGTCGCAGGAGCCGAAGGCGAGAACCAGCAGGCAATGCGCGCGGCGGAGGCATTGTTTGTAGTGGTAGTCGCGGCGGGGCGCCTCGGTGGCGATGCTGCTTTGCAGCCAGTTTTTCATGATCTGGATGCGGGAGATCATGTCCGATTCCCGGTGATAAACCAGCGCGGCCCGTGCCTTGGGCGGGGTGGACCGGTTGAGGAGCGATGCCTTTTTTGCGAGCACCTTGGCGATTTTCTCGGCCACCTTGCTCCGGGGAGTCGGCATGCCGTCGGTTGTGCGCAGGCCATGGCCGTTGACCTCGGTTCCGCCAACCCGCTCGGAGCGGTATTGCCAGAAGGTGATGCCGGTCGCGCCGTTGGCGATGGTCAGCCAGAGGTTGCGCGCCAGCGCCGCAGGAGCCGGGGGCCGGCACCAGTTGTCGTGGTTCGGGTAAAACTCGTAACACCACCAGTGGGGGTCGATCCGCCGGAGCCAGCCCGTGGAATAATCCACCTCGCAGGCCTCGAGCGGAGTTTTGGGATTGAGCGCCACCCAGAGCGAGGAGCCGTAGCGGTCGACTTCCTTCGCGTTCGCAAAGTCGTCGCTCGTCTCGCAAATCGGATCCTGGACCACGAGGCAGTTGCTCGGGTGCGTCATCAGGAAAATGCCGGGCGCGGCCTCCCGCAGCGCTTCCGCCGCGAGGCGCACATGACTGGCGACCGCGTCGGACGCCCAATGCCTCCAGAGAAACATCTCCGCGAAATCCGATCCCGAGGCGGGCGGGAGGATCGTTTCAAAATCGGTCCACGCCTTGCCGTAGATGTCGTTCAGCCGCTCGATGCTCCCGAACGCGGCCCGGAGCCACTGCCGATACGATCGAACCGAGTGCTCGCACTGGCACTGCCCGAGCGGACGGCTCACCGGCTCGTTCCAGGCATTGCAAACCCACCAGGCCGGGTGCTCCCGGTAGCGCCCGGTGATCGTGAGAAGAAACTCGCGGGCCGCCGCCCTCACCCCCGGATTGTCGAAGCAGGGCCACCAGCCCCCGACATAGGTGCAGCCGTGTGCGAACGGCGGAATCGGCAGCCCGTGAAACCCGATCCGCGATCCGCCAAGATCCGAAAATACCCAGTCCGGCGCGGATTCCACATGCGGCTGCAGCACGATTTTCAACCCGTTCTCCGCGGCCAGATCGTAAAGCGCGTCGAGGTCGTCGAACTGGAACTCCCCCCTCTGCCGCTCGTGGCACCGCCATTGCGAATGCAGCCGGATGTGATTGTATCCCGCACGGCTGATCTCGCGCAAATCGCCCGCCCAGTTTTCCGGCGTCGGCGTCGGGTAGCGGTAGTATTCCGTCCCGTATGGATACAGCTCCACCGGATGCAGCCGGGCATTCCCGTGCAGGGCGGAGGTCTGGTCTCCCTGTTGCACCGATGCACACCCGGTCGGGAATGAGGTTGTTTCCATGGGCGGGAATATGCGTTGGATAATGTCACGATGCAATGAACATGTTCATTCGTTGAAAACAAAGATGCTCTGCATGGCGCGGCGTGACCTGCTTCTTGCCAGAGTGTTTCCCAATCGTGTTGAAAAAAAGTTGAATTCTGATGAAAATAATCATTGACGGTTGATGTTTTCTCGGTAAATGTGCCCTCAGCTAATAGCTGCAAACCCAAAAATCCAACGACAACAACTCAGAGGTAAAATCTATGAAACGTTCCTTCCTTCTCCAAACCTTCGCCGTTCTTGCGGCGAGTATCTGTCTCTCCGTTTCCTCCGCCAACGCGGCGGTGGTTTACTCAACGACCTTCGCCGATCTGTCAGGCTGGTCGACATTCAGCACGACTGCCGGAGTAAAGCTTGACGCGGCAACCGACAACCGCAGCGTTTACTACAATACGAATTCCACAGCCAATGGTGCCTCCTCCATCATTCAACGAAATATCACTCTCACTAATGTGAATGACACGCCAACAATCTCATGGACTCTGCGCCGAGATAATTACAGCACGGGCACTTTCCGACTCAATCTCTTTCAAGCATTAGGCAACACTCATGCCGCCGGAGACGTCCAAAACGTTGATCTTTATCTCAGAAGCTACGATGGAAATGTCCAGTTCAACGTCTCCAGATTCAACAACGCGATCGATGGCACAGTTTCGACAACAACTCCGAGTAACACACCGCTTGTTGGGGGGAAACTACCTCCCACCACAAATGCTGTTACAACCCCTGTCGTCGCCGATTACATCACCTTCACTTTGACCATGAATACCGCAGGCACCTGGACGCTCACGGACAGTCGGCAAGTGAACGACGGGTTCACGTTGAGTTTGGGAACGCTAGGAGGAGCGTTTGAAACAATGCGTCTGGACCTAAACGCAGGGAATGCAAGCGGCCAGTCCTTTCTCGTGGATAGCATTTCTGTCAGCGCCGTCCCCGAGCCCGCGACGTGGGCGCTCCTTCTCCTCAGCATGACAACCGTCATCGTCCTGCGCCGTCGCCGGAACATTCAAAATTCCTAATTATACAGTTGGGGGTGAGGTGCCGCGGTTCTTGGGGGTTCCGCGGTGCCTTTGTTTTGCCCCAACAAGCCGGACCCCTCGCAAGTTGTTGGCGGATTCGCTCAGAGCAGGCAGAAAGTGAGAAAAGTCGGGCACCCAGGCGGTGCGCCCCTGCCATCGGAACGCTGGTGCACTGCCTTTTGGTGGTGGGGACGCCTCGCCGCAGTCAATCACTTTTTCGGGATGCTCCGCTTCGACCCGGCGGTAGTTTCTGGAGATTGCAGCCGGTTTTCTGAAACAGTCTGCGCCGAACTTCGCGAGGCCAGTCGAGGCCATCGTCGTGCGGAGCGGTAGGTGCGGGTGGGTGCATGTTTCGATGTAAACGGTTTGGTTCGTGACGCTATAGCTGCAGTAGGGCAAAGTTGAGGTGCAATCGCTCCGCTCTTGTCTCCTAACCCTCCATGCCATGTGTCCACCATGTCTTCGAACACCTGTCCACTATGTCTCAGGTCTTTACACTCCGGACCGACCGCGGAAGGAGACTCCGGCGGGAACAATGACCGGATTGATGAAGAAACGTGTTTTATTGATGACGTTTTTCATTGACTGGCATTCATTATTCCGGAGATTGTCATAAACGTGAAGGGGCGGAACCGCATCCCTCTCAATTCCTCCATTCCTACCTCATGAACCATCGCGCCGTTTCCTTCTTCCTCCGTCCCATTGCTCTGCTGCCTGCCATCTCATTGCTGGCGGCCTCCGTTTCCAGCGCTGCTCCGGAGCTCGCTCCGGATGCGTTTCAATTTGCCCCTCCCGCTGCAATCGAGGGAAAGACGCTTGTGGCTGCGGTGCCTGACGACTCGATCCTGGGCGAGCTTTTTTCCGGGCTCAAATCCGCGATCCCGCAGGAGCCGGGCGTTTACCGCGTGACGGCCAGGGTGCGCCCGACACCGCTCAACAACATGGGCTATCGGATCATCCTCACGGTGCGCGACGCGGATGAAAAAAATCAATGGACCCGGTGGCGTCCACCTCACGCTCTGCTCACGCCGCGGGCCAAAGAGATCTGGCTCGGGACAGACGAGAAGCGGGCCTTCCAGGCGGGGCCGGACGGGGTTCTTGAGCTGAGCTGCGACGTGGCGGTGATCAAGCCGGCCCGATTGGACATGGCGGTCGGGTGGAAAGTCGGCGAAACGCAGATCGGCAACGAAATCACGGTCAAGGAAGCTCCGGCGAGCCTGAGCAAGCTGGCCTTGGAGAGCGTCACGATCAAGAGGCTGGATGCCGCGCAGCAAGTCGCGAAAGTCATGACCGACAAGCTCGTTTACAGGCCTGGTGCCGTGCCCACGCTCACCGTTGATTGCGCAAACACCGGTGCTGAGACAACAGGAACGCTTGTAGTCCGCGCTTCCAGGGATCTTGAACCTGTTTCGGAGATTGCGCGGAAGGACGTCACGCTCCCTGCAACAGCCAAATCCTCGCAGGAGATCGCCCTACCGGCGCTGGGTCAGGAAGGCGGCTACCGGTTCGATGTGGATCTGGTAATCGGAGACAAAGTGGTTTCGCGTGGGGAACGATCGGCCATCTGCTCCAGCTCCTTCAATCGCGTGGCGATTTTCGGCTCTTGTCATGACGAATATCTGACAGGCTTCTATCTGGCCACCGAAGCGCAGACCAAGCAGTATTTCATCAACCTGAAGGAATCGTATCTGCCCTGGCTAGAGATCGATTTCTGGGCACCGGACGACACGACGAATCTCGACCCGAAAGAAGAGGTCTTTATGTCCAATGTGATGACTCCCCAGAAGAAGTCGCATATCCAGCTCGCGGTGGAGGAGGGGAAGAAGAACGGCATCGGAATGTTTACCTACAACAAAGGCACATGGGTGGACGGGCGAGACGGATTGAAATGGGCGCAACGCTTCCCGGAGGTCGTGCTCTACCATCGGGACACAGGTCGGCCGCTGGGCAGCTACAACACGGAGAGCCTGATGAACTGGGACCAGATCCTGAAAGACAAGGTGGAGGGCAAGCCGGATACCTCCGCCAAGGGCTGGTATTATGCCATTCTGGACGGTGCGCGTCCCTCCGCGGCTGACGTGGCTGCCGAGGCGACGATCGCATCGATGAAAACCTTCGGCTGGGACGGGGTGCGGTTTGACGGGGATTTTGTCGTCATGCCTTCGAATAATTACATCGACGGTCCCGCCCGGAATCTGAGGGGCGAGATCTCGGCAACCGAAGACGATGCGCAACTCGCCTGGGCGGCAGCGGTCCAGCGCTACAAGCTCCAGGTGAGCAAGGCATTTCCCAAGGCGGAATTCGGCTACAACCACGAGTTCAACAAGGAGAACGCCTTCCTCACCGTGGTGCCGACGCTGGCCGCCGGCGGGGGAATCGTGATGCAGGAGGCCATACGCTCCCATCTTGGAGAGAGGCATCCCCAGAATGAATGGAAGAAGTTTGCCAAGGAGCTTTCGAAGTATTCCTGGATCGTCCGTTCCTTTGGCGGCTATTCCTTGATGATCGACGGCTACGGGGGGCGGGCCGACGACTACCTTTATTCTGCGGTTTACATGTTCGCCTCGCAGGTGAAGCCGTATGGTTCGTTCGACGCGTCGAATCCCTTCCGGCAACGGCTGACGCGGTTCATGGCGAGGTTCTCCGGTTTGCTCCAGGGGCAGATCTATCCTGTTGCGTCCCCCGGTTCGCGTTTCACAGTCAGCAGTTCGAGCCCGCTGGAGTGGGAGCGTTTTGTCGGCTGGCGGGATGCGTCGGAGACCAAGCGCCAGTATGTCGTCCACCTCATCAACCCGCCGTTGAGCGAACGCGCCAAGGGAGCCGCCAACCGCTGCGATCTGCGTCCCCCCGTTGGGGAGATCAAGGTCGGGTTCTACGCCGACCCCAACGAGTTCCCGGCGCGTGCCTATTTGCTCGATCCGTGGGATGAAAACGACAAGGTCGAAATCCCGGTGAAGACCAGCCAGGGCCTGACGACGATCGCGCTACCCGGCACGATCCCGATCTGGAAAGTGCTCGTCATCGAGTGCGAGGTCAAACCCTTCAGCGCTCTCGCACAATGAAGGCTCTCCCGTTGATCTGCCTGCTTGCCGCGACGGGCCGGGTGCTCGCCGCCGACGCGACGATTTCGCATCTCGATCCGCCGCAGGCTCATGTCCTGCTGGTCAAGACGCCAAGCCTCGAACTCACGATCGACCCGCAGAAAGGCGGGCGGATCGCCTCGCTCAAGGACAAAGAGTTCGGAGGAGGGAAGAGCCCGAAGGAAGCTAATCTTTTTCAGGACATCCCCCTCGAGCAAAAATGGCCGGGCGAACTCCTGAGCAAGCCCTACGAGCTTCTGTCTGCCCGGGTGGAGGGCGATGCCGTGGTGGTCTCGCTGCGGGGCACCGTCGAAGGCCAATACAAGGGCAATTCCTTTCCCTTGATGGCGGGAGTGACCGTCACCAAAACCTACCGGATCGATCTGCAGCGTCCTCACATCGAGGTTGCCTATCAGGTTGCAAACCCGACCAAGGAAATTCGGACGATGAGGCTCTGGATTCAAAACATCCTCCAGATGGGCGAGACCGGGTCGGACGACATCGCCTCCCGTCCTTCGGTTGCCGGAGTCACGCGCTTTCCGATGATGGAACAGACTGCCGGTTGGGGCTGGAAGAACTTCTCCGACATGACTGATGGGTGGATCGGCGTGGTGGACCCTGGCACCGGCCATGCCGGAGTCTTTTCCATGGAATACGATTTCATCCAAGCCCTCTATCAGGCGGGGCCTGCCTCGACTTCGGAGTGGATGTATCACCCCGTCACCCTCCAACCGGGCGGGGAATGGAAAACCAAGGTCTCGCTCGACTTTGCCAAGGCCCGGCCCGCGGTGGTGGCTTCCGCGCCGGACTTCCTGCTTTCCGCCGACCTCTCATCCGATGAAAAGGCGGTCGAGTTCGACCGGGCGCTTCCCGCTGCGGCGTCCGCCGGCAAGCCCTCTTTGTTCGCGCGCTTTCGGGATATCAAAACGGAAAAAGTGATCGAGACCGAGATCCCGCTTCCCGCCGGGTCCTCCTCGGCGGCTTTGCCGGCAGGGATCAAACCCCCGTTCTTCCTTTCCGGCGTGGTCCGGGATGGCGGGAAGGATGTGGCGGTCGTCGAAGAGTTTTTCGGTGGCGGGCGCTATCCAAAAAACGAGCCGCTTCCCGGCTATCCGCCGCTCTGGAAGGCGACGGCCCGCGCCCAGCATGTGCCGGTCAACATCCCGGAGAATGCGGATTTTGCCGCCGATGCCGGACGGAAGATCCTCGCGATTTATGGCCCTCTTGCCATCGACCGGGCCTGGGCGGATGGCCTCCGCGGAGCTGGCTATCAGGTCTCCGAAGCCTACGAGCAATTCACCGGGACCGAGGCGGGGTTCACGAATCTTCCCTCTTCCTACGAGGGTTGGCTCGCCCAGCGGACGATCGTTTGCGATAACGCCGACCTCGGCATCCTCAGCCCCACGCAGAGATTCAACCTTGGTTTTTTTCTGAAGAAAGGCGGTCAAATGATTGTGCTCGGAGGAACCGCCTCCGCCCAGGTGGCCTGGAGCCAGTCCCCGCTTGCCGCAGCCAAAGCCCCCGCCTCGGCGGTCCCATTCGGGATGGTTTTCCTCCCCGGGAAAACTGATGACGGCATGACCCCGTTGGGGACGACCTGGCTTGATGCGAAAAATGCGCCGGCCTCTACGTTCACAACCAAAACGGCAGCCGGACAGGTGATCGGTCTGGGCGCATCCCAGTCCGGGCTTCCCGCCGACGCGCTCGCCGCCCGCCAGGATACTGTGCTGAAGTCCATTCTCAAAGCGATCCCCAAGCCATGAAGCGACCCCTTTTTCTCTTTGGCATCCTGATCGCCCTTGCTTCGATCGAGTGCCCGGCGAGCGAGCGGGTGTCCGTGCTCTCGGACGACTTTTCCGATGGGGACATTTCCAACGGAGTCTCGTGGGAGGCACTCCCCGAACTCAATTGGTGGAACCCCATGTATGTCGAGAAGGTTCAGGGCCGCTACTGGGCGGGCAGTCGCGCCTATGGGAGCTTCGGGGCGGGATTCTCCGACCCCGCACGGCCGGGTTGGTTTGTCCCCGTGAAGACGGATGGCGAGCCTCTCGAACTGAGCTTCGATCTGATGTTCCCGGAGATCTCCGGGAAGGCGGTTCTGGATTTCTCATTTCTTGGTGCGGAAATCCAGATGGGATGCCGGGTCCAGTCCAATGGCGGGATCCAGATCGGTTTTAGGCCGCTCCGGCAGCCCGGCCAGGTGGCCGTGAGCACCGACTTGTCAACCCCTGCCATGGAACCGGGCAAGCCCCGGCACCTGACGTTCCTGTTCGGCGGAAAACAGGGTTATCAAGTGCTCGTGGATGGAAAAAAAATCGCGCAGGCACCGCCGGATATCGCTGCCAAGATCGCCCCTCTTTTGAAAGACGTGGACAAGCTGGGATTCATGGGTGCCGCAGAGGCCGTCGATCCGGATGTCTATCTGCATGTGCCCGCCCTTCAGGGCGCAACCGCCTCCTTCTGGATCGGAAACATTCAGGTGAATGGCGAGCCTTCCCAGGCGCCCGGTGTCCCAATGGAACCGATCCGCCTCCAAAAGCCGCGGGTTCTGGTCCTTGGCGGGCTGGCCTCGATGGAATGCGCGGAGGCGATCGCGGCCCTGAAGACCCGGTTTGACTGCCAGGTCATGTCCGTGAACCAACCGATGAGCGGCGCCCCTCTGGTCAAGATGCGGGAGATGCTCGCCCCGGATTCCCTGAAGGGATTTTCCCACCTCGTTTTGCTGGATGTCGAAGCGCGGTTTCTGGGATGGAAGGCCTGCGAGCAGATCCACGAGTTCATCAAGGCGGGAGGCAATCTTATCGTGCTTGGCGGCGCGACCACGTTGAACCGTGGCAGGTTCTTTTCCAGCCCGCTGGCTTCGGCTCTGCCCGCCACCGGACAGGATGGCGACAACCAGATCACCGGCAGTTCCTCCGAGGGATTCAACTATGTGATGACACCAAAAAACCCGTCGTTCCGCCGCAGCGTCGAGGGCATCGGCGTCATCAGCTCGCGAGCCGGAAAAGCCGGCCGCGTCACGCTGGTCCCCGAGGCAATCCTTGGCACCCCCAAAACCGTCTCCCTGTTTCAAAATCCCGGATTTCTGGGCAAGTTGGTTACACAAGATTAAATAACAACAGAAGCGCGATGAGTTCATTCCCTTCATTGCCGTTGGGTCTGATACCCCGAAGCTTGCTTCGGCTTTTGTTCGTGTCGTGAAATCATATTCTTAAATGCCGCCCCGGAGCTTGCTCCGGGGTTCTTTGCTGCCGGGAGCCTCCCCCGTTCCAAAAAACGATTTAAAGTGTCTCCTCACTAATGAATATAGTTATGTGTTGGTGAATATCTTCATTGACGGGATTTCATCTCCTGTCACAAATGAACTCTGATCAAAGCGATCCTCTCCAAAATCCATCACAAAAATCCATGACGACACTATCCAATGACCAATTGACCGTTGAACTCGATGACCTGAGCCTGGCGCTGAAGGTGACCGACAAGCGCAGCGGCGCGGTGTGGGCGACTCCCGGTGCCGGGTTCGACCTGCAGACCTACGACAACGGCAACCAGCATTACCGCTGGTATTCCTCGCGCGGCGTCGATCTGAGCAAGACGCAATACGGCGCCAACCCGGCCAGCGATTGCCGCATTGAACTTCGCAAGGAATCCGAGGTGCGCGCCGCGGCCCGCGTGGAGTTTACCGGGCTGAACCTCGGCTTCGACGTGATCTTCACGTTGCAGGGCCACGAGCTGAGCGTGACGATCCCCGAGTCCGGCTGGAACCTCGCCGGTGAAAAGGGCACCGAGGTGATCAGCCTGGATTGCTTCCCGCTCTTCGGTGGCCGCCCGCGCGGTGCCGAGGGACATCTGGTGCTGCCGCATTTCGGAGGAGCAATCCGTTCTTTTGCCGATCGCGCAGACCGCGCGGAGCGCATGGCGAGTGCAGTGGCGGGGGATGGTGGCGCAGCGCATGTGCAGGAGATGGGCGGCTTGGCGCCTGACCCCGAATCCTCGCAGATCTACAGCGCCATGTGCTACGGCTACCAGGGGGCCTGGCGCGACCTGATCGGCTACCCGCTGTGGGGAACGATTGTCGGCGACACGGGCTGGGCGGCACATGTGCCATTCAAGCACGGCGACTGCGATGTGGCGGTGGTCACGGCGGCCAATCGCGGAAAGGAGAAGCTCTGCGGCGCCTGGGGCCGGTTCCATTACCGCGAGCATTCGCACGACCAGCGGGTCGAGGAGGATCGCAAAATGGTCTTCACGTTCTTCCATCAGAAGGGTCTCAACTACGCCACGTTCGGCAGCCACTATCGCGGGCTGCTGATCGAGCGCGAGGGGATTCCCACGCTGCGCCAGAAGGCTGCAGCCTCGGAGAGCACCGCTTATCTCACCGGCGCCTCGTGGATGCGACCGATGCTGGCCCTCAAGCGCTACTACTACATCAACAACCCGAATCCCGACGGCAAGGGAATCCTGGATGTCTATATCGACTGCGACAAACTGTGCGAGGAACTGCGCCGCTGGAAAAAGGCGGGTATCGAGAAGCTTCAGGTGCAGATCGTGGGCGCGAACAGCGAGGGACACGACGGCAACTATCCGACCTATTTCCCGCTGGAGCCGAAGGTGGGCGGGGAGGAAGGGTTCAAGCGCCTGCTGGCGACGATCAAGGAACTCGACTACCGCAGTTCGGTGCATGTCAACATCCGCACCTACAACCGGCCCGCGCCCGATTTTCTGGCCGAGCATGTGATGCGGGACCGCGACGGCGCGATGTTCTACGAAAGCTCCGGCCCCGGCGGGGACGACTACGCTGCCTGCCCGACGGTAGCCGGCCCGGCCTTTGTTTCCAAGACGCTGACAAGGCTCAAGGAGCTGGGCCTCACCGGGGGGCTCTACACCGATTTCATGATCGGCATCCTCTTCCGCTGCTATCATCCGAAGCACCCGCTCACCCGGCGCGGCTACCTCGACGCCATCCGGAAATACCTGGGCACCGCGAAGGAGATGTTCGGCAGTGCGCGGGCGGAATCCGTCATCGCTCCGGTGCTGGACCAAGTGGACATGATGGCTCGCGCCCACGCCACGCCGACCGCCGAACATCTGGCGCGCGGTTCGGAAATGTGCGCCCGCGGCCTGGCCGATGAGACCGTTCCTCTTCAGTTGATCGTTTTCCACGGAATCATCCTGCACGGCATCGACAACACGGCGCTCGGGGAAAAGGACTACTGGGATGCCATCCTGAAACTGGTCGCCACGGGCAGCAAGCCGTGCGAGGAGCCGCGCGGGCCGCAGCCGCAATGGGACGACCTGCACGTCTTCGAATACCGGACGCTGGTGGAGAAGATGGGCTGGCTGCAGTTCGAGTTCATGGAGGATTACCAGCAGACCGGCGAGGTCACGACCACACGCTATTCCGACGGCACCCTGGTGTATGTCAACCATGGCCGTGCGGCCGCCAAGGCCGGCGGACGATCGCTGCCCGGGCGGAGTTTCCTGGCGAAGCCCGGCGACTCGGCCAAGGCCGAGATCTTCATCGAAGAAGATCCGGCGCTGTGTGACCGCCCGCCCGCAATTTGCCCCGATGGCTCGAAGTGGCCGGACGGACGTCCGCGCGAAGGGGTCGTCATGACGGCCGGCAAGGCCACGAGCGAATTCGGCAAGATGATCGGCAAGGACTTCGCGTGACCAGAAAATGCGGCCGAACAACCCGCTGCTGAATCGTGTGTCCGCCGACGCCGGGGATTCCCCGGGCGAGTGGCTGGACAAGAAGCCGATCGCCGGGCTGCTGCCCTGTCTGGGACCCCCCATAACCCATTCCGGGCCGTCGCCGTGGCTGTTCCTTTCCGGCGACGACGTGCTCGGGCTCGACGATGCCGAACTCGATGCGCTACTGCGCCGCGGAGCGGTGCTGGATGCCAAGGCCGCGGAAGCGCTGGCGCTGCGCGGCCAGGCCGAACGCATCGGCGTGCGCGTCGGCGACCCCATTCCGCTGGACGATCTCGGGTTCGAGGAGTTTGTCGATCCAGGGATCAGCCCGCGCCTGCACGGGCGCTTTTTTCCACTGCGGCCGCTGGTCGCGGATGGCGACTGGCGTCTGCTGAAGGATATCACCGGACGCGGGCGCGCCGCATCGGTCATCCGCAACTTTCGGCGGACGGAGATCGGCCCTGCCCTGCTGCTCACCGAAAACCAGGCTGGTGAGCGCTTCGCCGTGCTGGCGTTCGCGGGACAGGGTGACCGCCACCTGATCGAAAACCTAATGCGGGGCGAGGAGTTTCGCGAGACATTCGCCTGGGTAGCCCGTCGGCCCCTGCCTTTGACCATGAGCCATGGAGCGCCGTATCTCTGGACCATTCTCAATCGCACTCTGGATGACCGCCTGGTCATGGGCATTGTCAACCTGTCCACCGACACCTACGACGCCCTGCCGGTTCAGGTTGCGCCCGACGCCATGCCTGGCCGGATCCACCGGCTCAATGAAACAGGCCGTCTCGAGGAGACGCCGCTCGAAGCCGAATGGGACAGCCAGGGACGCTGTCTGTTGCCGTGCCGCCTCGCGCCGATGGAACTGGCGGTCCTTATATTTGAAGGAATTGAATGGCAGTCACCTTTACCTCAACCACGAACACCTCCCGGCCTCGCCGTTTGAGGAGAGGCTTTGAGAATGGGACACGACATCTGCTTTCTGGAACTTGAGAAGTCTCTCGCGCCAAAACAAATCAACACTAACACACCATGAGTAAGTTAAGATCAAAAGCATTTCTACTGGAGGATGAGGCCTCGATTTTCCATCGCGTTGAAACCGTGAAATTCGAAGGGCTCAACGAAGGCCGGTTCAAATTCTCCTGCGAGGCCAGAGGGCTCCGGCCGGCCGTGACCGACAGCAAGGGGGCGCTCTCGAGCAAGATGATCGATCAGGGCACGCGTGAGGCGCTGCGCCTGACCCTTGAATGGGTGGATCCCTCGATCCTGCGCGTGAGTCTGCGTGGCATAGAAGACCAGGGCACTCAAGCGTTGCCGTTTTTACTGAAGCGTCCCGAGGCATTGCGCGAGGTGACCGCGCAGACCGGCGAGGCCCCGCTGCATTGCCTGCGCGACATGGGGAAGAAGCGCGGGTTCCAAACGGTTGAGGAGCCGACGCCGTTTGTGGATTGCTGCTCGGCCCAGCTCCGGGCGCGGGTCTTCCTCAGCCCGTATCGTCTGGAGATCAACACGCTGGACGGCGCGCCGGTCTGCGCAGTTGATGGCCCCGAGGGAAATGCCTTTTCCCAGAATGACGATCCGGGGCTCGCCCATGTCACTTCCGGGAAGGACGACCGATCGCTGTTCACCACGTCGTTCGATCTGGCGCAAGACGAGGCGATTTATGGCTATGGCGAGCGCTTCCGCACCTTTGGTCACAACGGCACCGAGCTCAATCTCTCGCATGGCGATGCGCTGGGCACGACCACCGAGCGCACTTACAAAAACATCCCGTTCTTCATTTCCTCCAAAGGCTACGGCGTTTACTTCGACACGGCAGGCACCGGGCGCGCGTTGGTCGGATCGAAGACCTCCATGAAGCACACCGTCTGCTTCGATGAGGATCGCTTGGAGTATTACATCATTCACGGCCCGCAGATGACCGATGTCCTGCGCCGCTACACTGGGCTGACCGGCCGGGCATCCCTGCCGCCGCACTGGTCGTTCGGGATGTGGATGAGCCGCTGCACCTATGGCAGCGCGGAGGAGGTTGAGGGTGTCGTCAACAAACTCCGGGACCATAAGATCGGCGTTGATGTCGTGAACCTCGATCCCGGGTGGATGGACAAGGAGAACTACATCTGCAACCTGGAATTTAACCCCGAGGGGTTTCCCGATCCGGCCGCGTTTATGCGCCGTCTGCGCGACCAGGGCGTTCGCATCTGCCTGTGGCAGCTTCCCTACGTCGAGAAGCGGTCGAGCCTCTATCCGCGTCTGGCCAAGCAGAACGTTTATGCTTCGGGGTCAGATTTCGCAGAGACGGTCATCGACTACAGCAAACCCGAAGCGGTCGAGGTGATGCGCAAGGAATTCTTGCGGCTCTTCGCCCTGGGGGCGGCGGTGATCAAGACGGATTTCGGCGAAGAGGCGCCGATCGACGGGCAGTTTGCCGGCGGCAGCGGACGCTTCATGCACAACATGTATCCGTTCCTGTATAATCAGGCGGTCTTTGAATACACCAAGGAAGCGACTGGCGACGGCCTCGTCTGGGCGCGCTCGGCGTGGGCTGGTTCTCAGCGACATCCGCTGCACTGGGGCGGGGATGCGACCTCCAATTTCCCAAATCTCGCAGCGCAGATTGTTGCCGCGCTGAATCTCGGAATGTCGGGGTTCACGTTCTGGAGTTCGGACATCGCGGGCATCACCGGGGTGCCCACGCCGGAGCTGTATATTCGCTGGACGCAGTTTGGGGTCTTTAACACCCACATGCGCTACCATAGCGGGTTCCCCGTCGAACCGTGGAATTACGGAGAGGAAGCGGAAGGGATTGTGCGCGACTGGATCGACCTGCGCTACCGCCTGCTGCCGTATATCTATGCGCAGGCCAGGCGGGCGTGCGCGGACGGATTGCCGATGATGCGCCCGATGGCGCTCGTGAACCAGGATGACCTGAATGTCCGCGAGCTAAATGACCAGTTCTACTTTGGCGAGGATCTTCTTATTGCGCCGGTGCTCGCGCCGGGCAACAGTCGCAGGGTCTATCTGCCAGCCGGCAAGTGGTATGGGCTGTCGGACGGCCAGCCCATTGACTCGCCGGGCCAGTGGATCACCTGGGAAGGTTCCCTGCACCAGTGCCCGGTCTATGTGCGGGCGGGTGCCATTATCCCGCTGGGACCGCAGCGCCTGCACACGGGTGATGCTGTGAACGGACCGATCACGCTCCTGTATTATCCCGGTTCTGCTGGTGAGACACTCGTCAGTGAACCGGGCGAGGATGTGAGCGTCTCCCACAAACTGACTGGCTCAAAGTTGGAACTCCAGTTTTCCGGGCGCGAGATCGTTCGTCCTTGGACGTTGGCCGTCCCCTCGGGTGAGTCCGCCGTTTCGCTCGGCAATCCCCTGCTGCCGGCGTGTCGTCTCTGGGATTTACCCGCAGGCAAAACTTCGTTGGATATTTGCATCGATTAAAAGATAGCGGCATGTCCATGACACCCGACACATCCCCGGAATTGTCCCAGACGGAGCACAGCCCCGCGCTGGCGGCTTACTACGCCGACAAGCCGCTGATGTGGCGGAACATTGCCCTGATCGGGCTCTGCAATGTGGGCTGGGGGGTGGTCGCAGGTATTGTCACCCCCCTGATTGCTCTTCGCCTGCTCGAACTCGGGCTGCGGGAAAACATCCAGGCCACGATCAACTCCACCAATGGAATCGCCCTGGCATTTCTCGTGATGTATTTTTCCTGGAAGAGCGACCATACGGTAAGCCGGATCGGGCGCCGCAAACCGTTCCTGTTTCTCTCAGCGCCATTTATCATCGCGTCCGTTGCGCTGTTCCCGTTTTTCGACAAAGCCCACCTTCTCTGGGTGCTGGTCCTCCTCTATGTGACCTCCTTGTTTTTCATGGACATCAAGAACAGCACGTTTCCATTGCTGAGCATCGATTGCGTGCCTAGCCACGTTCTCGCGCGGGCAAACTCGGTCCTTGCCGTAGCCGGCGGGTTGGTCGGGTTCGTGGCCATGCGCTACGCGGGAGACATGATCAAGGTGGCCGAATGGTTTCCGTATGTCCTAGGCGCGGGCATCATGACCCTGACCACTCTGTGCGCATTCTGGATCAAGGAGCCGCCGATCCGTTATCCTGCCACCGAAAAATTCAAGCCCTGGTCCACGTTCAAGGTGGCTGGCAAAGACAAGCGCTTTTTCTGGCTGGTGGCCGGGGTGGGCATGATCAATGGCTATCTCGCGATGAACAATGCCTGGATCTGGTTCTGGGCCAAGGAAACATTAGGCCTTGAACGCGGGGAGATTTTTTCAGCCCTCTCTTGGGCCGGGCTTCTTAACATCGCGCTGGCTTACCCCATCGGATGGGTGATCGACCGGTTTGGCGGGTTCCGGGTGGTCATCGGATTCTGGCTCGGGCAGATGGCCTGCTACCTCTGGGTCCTCAATGTGCATGACAAAAGCGGACTCATCATCCTCTCACTCGCCACCACGACAATTATGCCGCTCTACGCCGGGGCGGATATCATGATCTACAAGAGCGCACCCCGGCAAGACATCGGCTCTTACACCTCGACAAATTCCTGTTTCCGAAATGCCTACAACGCCCTGCTGGGGCTGGTGGCCGGCTGGATCATTTTTGCGGCGGGCAGCAATTTTGTTGTCGGGTTCACGATCGGCATGGTGATGAGCACAGTCGGCTTGGTCATGTTCATTATTCATCACCGCCTGATGAGCAGGGAACTTGCCGCTCCGATCCCGACCCCGATCACCCTTCAGAAAGAAATACTATGAGAAAGAAATTAGATAATGGCACCGCTAAGGATCATTTTGAGGACAAGCTCGGATTTTTCCCCTACGGCACACAGTATCACCGGGCACCAACTCCGCTCCCGGAGGAATGGGATGGGGATTTACAAGAGATCGCGAGAGCCGGTTACACGCACGTTCAGTTCCGTCCGCAATGGCGGTGGCATGAGCGGGTGCGCGGCAAGGCAACGTGGGGCGACCTGGACCGGCTCTTCGAGTTGGCGGCGAAACACAAGCTGCGCGTGGTGCTCAAACCGATGCTCGAGACCGCGCCGGACTGGGTATTCGACGAACTGGACGGCACCCGGATCGGATTCCGCGGCGTCCCGATCAGTCCCCTCTCGCACGGCGCATATTATGTCGGTGGATGGTGGCCTTGCTTCGACAACCCGGCGGTCGTCAAAGCCGCCTCCCGGTTCATTCGGGAAATGACCAAGCGCTACCACCGGCATTCGGCTCTCTGGTTTTACGACGCATGGAATGAGCCGGTCAGCCGGCCTCTGGGCGCTTGCCACTGTTGTCATTCTCAAGAGTCCTACCGCAAATGGCTGGGCAACCGGTTTGGAACGATCGAAACCCTGAACAATACGCTGGGCAAGGCGTGGACAACTCTCGATTCGGTCCGTGCACCGGAAGGCGCCGGCGATCATGTGGAAATGTTCCTGTGGCGGCAGTGGGCGGGATTCGCGGTGGCCGAGCAGGTGCGGTTTGTGGCAGAGGCCATCCGCGCCGAGGACAAGAAGGCCTTCGTGATGGTTCACACCGGCGGTTCGCTGGTGGCGCAGGATGTCGCGTGGGCTGCCAGCGACGACTTTCAGAATGCCGCTCACACCGACCGATACGGCACCTCGCTCTGGATTCCCCTGCACCCGAAAACCCCAACGGATCATGCGGCAGCTGAGTATCAGTCGTCCTGGTTGCGGCGGGTGGATCCGCTCTACTGGTGCCACGAGTTCTATCCGAACAACGCCGGATGGTGCCAACCCCCGGAGCCTCGCACCTTAAACCGCTTGGTCTGGTCGGCCATCGCGGGCGGGTTGGCGGGTTTCACCTTCTGGCAATGGAAGTCGGAGCGGTTCGGCAACGAAACCAACGGATACGGGCTAAGAAACATCGATGGGACACCGACGCCGCGCAGCGAGGTCGCCGATGGAATTGGCGCTGTCCTAAAAAAGCATGGTTCGCGCCTCGTCGGCACCCGGCGCGTGCCTTCGCGGGTTGCGATGCTTTACAGCCACGAGTCGGACTTGATCTGCCGCATTCAGATGATTCCCAATAACTTTAAAAATCTTAATTCGGAGCAGGAACGGAAGGATTACCCTTACAAGCGGGGCATCCGCTCCGCTCATGCGCTTTACCTGCACGCCGGTCAAGCCCCGGACTGGGTCATTTCTGGCGATGATCTGGCCGCCGTCTCGGTCCTGCATGTGACAGGCATGGAGATAGTCGATGCGAAAACCGCTGACTGGCTGCGTGCCTTCGTGCAAGGCGGCGGCACGCTGGTTGTTGAATTCCCGTTCGCCTGCCGCGACGAACGCACCTGGGTCACTCCTTCCCGACCGGCGCATGGGTTGGAGGATCTGCTCGGCTGCCGGGAAGCGGATCGCGTCGTCGCCAGCCCTACGGATATAGCGACGTTCACGGGAGTGGGAAGCATTGCCGCAAGTGATTGGAGGATCGCGCTGAAGACCACCAAGGGCAAGGTGCGCGCCAACTGGCAGGACGGCTCCGTGGCTGCGGTGGAACACTCCTATGGCAAGGGCCGCGTCTTTGCTTTCGGAACGAATCTTTCCCTGGCCTATGGCGATACCTGGCGCGAACCGGCCACCCAGCAAGTCGGACGGTTGCTGCTCGCGGCGGGTGTGCAACCGGCTTCTTGGCATAAAGAGCGTGTCAACGTCTTCCGTCGTCGCGGTTCCCAAGGCGAGATCTGGTTTGTCATGAATTATGCTGACATGGCGGCGACGGTTCCGCTGCCATCGAAGCCTCTCGCGGTTTGGGAAACATCGGCCGTTACGCTCGATGGACAAAATCTGCGCATGGAAGCCGGTGCAACGTGGGTTGGTGAGATGCCGGTGTTGGCTGACGATTAAAGTCATTCACCTTATGAGTCATGAAATAGCACACTACGATGACGTTCGGTCCTGGACCGGCTTGTGGATTGGCCGGCAAGTTCCCGGCTGGCATGCCGGCTGGCAGGGCAGCGAGGTGTTGCCGGCCCCGTTGTTGCGAAAAACATTTCGCCTGGATGCGCCGGTTGCGTCTGCTTGCGTGCGGATCTGCGGACTCGGATACCATGAACTTTACATCAACGGGAAAAAAGTCGGCACCGAGGTGCTCAGTCCGGTCGTTACCCAGTATGAACAGCGGGTCGCCTATGTGGACCATGACGTGGCTGAATATCTCCAAGTCGGAGAGAACGTGCTGGGGGTCATGCTGGGGAACGGTTGGTATAACTGCCACACGCCGACTGTCTGGGAGTTTCACTACGCCTCGTGGCGGGATTATCCCAAGCTGTTGCTGCAACTCGACGTTACGCTTGGGGACGGGAGTAATCTCCGGGTTGTGAGTGATTCCTCCTGGAAGTTCGCCGACAGCGCGATCACCTTCGATGCTCTTCGCAACGGGGAGCATTACGACGCCAGGCTGGAACTGCCCGGTTGGGCTGCGACGGGTTTTGACGATAGTGCGTGGCAGCAAACGGTGGTGGTATCGCCGCCAGGTGGAGTATTGGATCGCCAGATCGCGCCGCCGTGCCGCGTGGTGGAAACTCTCGAGCCCGTGTCATCATGGAGCGTCGGGCCCGGTGTGCGGGTATTCGACCTGGGACAGAACATCACCGGATGGGCCCACATCGCCGTCACCGGTTCCGAAGGCAGCCGACTGACCCTGCGCTACGGCGAGCGGCTTGCCGAAGATCGTCGGGTGGATCAGAAGCATATCGGCGTTTATATCAAAGGGGGAGAGCCTCAGACGGATCGCTACATCCTGAAAGAGAGCGCGTCCGCTCAAAGTTGGGAGCCAAGGTTCACCTATCACGGGTTTCAATATGTCCAAGTCGAAGGTCCGGACGAGGTGCTGGATACCCTGATGCTGCAAGGTCGCGTTGTTCAGACCGATTTTTCACGGATCGGTTCATTTGAGAGTTCCGATCCGCAACTCAACCGTCTCCACCATGCGGCAGTGTGGTCCTATCGGGGGAATTTCGTGGGCATTCCCACCGACTGTCCTCACCGCGAGAAGAACGGGTGGACGGCGGACACCCACTTGGCTGCGGAGTTTGGCCTGTTACACTTTGACGCCGGGACCGCCTACCAACAGTGGCTTCTGGCCCTTGCCGATGCCCAACGGCTGAGCGGGCAGCTTCCGGCGATCATTCCCACTTCCGGCTGGGGATTCAACGGATACAGCGGTCCGGCCTGGGACAGCGCGTTTCTGCTCATCCCCTGGTATATCTACCTTTACACGGGCGACCGCACGGCCATCGAGCGGCACTACGAACCGATGAAGCGCTATGTGGACTACTGCGCTCGTATGGCCAGCGGGCACATCGTGGAATTCGGTCTCGGCGACTGGAACCATCCGGACAGGGAGCGGATGGCGCCCGTCGCCCTCACCACCACTGCCTATTATTATGTCGATGCCGTGCTTCTTGCCCGCTTCGCCGGCCTGTTGGGGCGCGACGACGACGCCATGGCCTACAAGAGTCTGGCCGAGGAGATTCACGTTGCATTCAATCGTGCGTTCTATCGTGGGAACGGAGTTTACGCCGATGGCCAGCAGACCGCCCAAGCGTGTGCGCTCTACCAGGGATTGGTGGACCCCGCTGAAAAAGAGACGGTCGTCCACCGGTTGGTCGAATCCGTCGAGGCCACCGGGGTTCGCCCCGAAATCGGTATTCTTGGTATCAAGTATGTCACGAGGGCGCTGGCTGAAAACGGGCAGATGGAACTCGCCTACAAGCTCGTCACCCAGCCGGAGTATCCCGGTTGGATGCACTGGATTGCCCAGGGCGCCACGACCCTTTGGGAAGACTGGGCGGGCAAGGACTCGCGCAACCATCCATCGTTCTGCGATCTCGGCGCCTGGATGATCCACCATCTGGCTGGCATCGCGCCCGATCCCGACCGTCCGGGATTCCGCCATGCGCTGATCCAACCCCATGCGGTAGCCGGTCTGGACTCGGCCCGAGCCACCCATCAAACGCCCCACGGCGTGATCCGGTGCGGATGGGAGCGGCGGGATGGAGAGGTTCATCTTGAGGTCGAACTCCCGCCCGCCGTCACGGCGACCTTGCGTAGTCCCGATGGCACGTCGATGGAACTGGCACCCGGAACCCATCATTCAAAGATATGACCAAGCACCTCACATCACGCGAACGTGTTCTGCACGCATTCAGTCACGTCGTCGCCATGTATGAGGCGGCACACGAATACGGCCGGCATCGGTAAACAAAACAGTCAAGTCTTCCAATCCATGAAATCAACACCATCCATCAACTGCGCCGGCGTGTTCGGCGGCGAAATCCAATACTTCCGTCTCGAAAAACGCTACTGGAAGCCGATCCTTCAGAAATTCAAGGAAGCAGGGCTGAAGAACGTCACCACCTACGTCCAGTGGGCAACCCATCTCGTGGGACCGCCCAGCGCGGAGCATCCGGCGGGCGAGCTCGATTTCGAGGGCAGGACGAATCCAAATCTCAACCTCTACCATTTCCTTGAGCTGGTGCAGGAGATGGGGCTCGAGCTCAACTTCCGTTGCGGCCCGTTCTGCTGCAACGAGATGATCCATGGCGCCTATCCGGAGTGGCTGGTGATGGGCGATCCTAACATCATGGTCTGGGATTATCAGAACCGCACGACGCAGGGTTACTGGATCGGCAAACGCGAGGGCTCCCAGCCTTCCTACCTGCATCCCGAATACCTCGAATGGTGCCGGAAGTGGATCGCCGAGGTGGACAGGATTATCAAGCCGCGACTCAAATCCAACGGCGGGTTCATCACCATGGTGAACCTCGACAACGAGGTCAGCTACATCGTGCAGGATGGAATGCTGACCAGCGATTACAACCCCGTGAACGTCGGTCGCGGTGGTTTCTACCACCAGTTCCTCACGGAAAAATACGGCAGCGCCGCAGCGCTCCCGTATCCGACAAAATATGCTGCCATCGAGGGTGTGTTGCCTCCGCGTCAAGTGCCGGATGTGGTGGGCGATGACTTTGCCTATTACGCCGACTGGTGTGAGTTCAAGACATGGGCGATGGCCAAATACATCGGAATCATCCGTGAGATGCACGAGGCAAACGGCGTGAAAGATGTGACCTTCATGACGAACTTCAATCCTCATCGTCCGGAAGGGGTGCCCACGCGGATGCCTGACTTTGAGAAGGCCACCGGGCCGCTTGGAGTCGCGGGATACGATTTCTACCGGGGCTCGTTCATGAGCTACTCCGGTTACCAGTCGATGGCCCGGGTGCTGAAGCTGATGAACGCGACGCTGCGTTACACCTGGTCGGCGGAATTCATGGCGGGCACCTGGAACAAAATCCTCACCACGCGCGTCTCCGACGATCACATGCGGTTCATGGCCCTGTGCGCACTAGCACAAGGGTGCAAGGCGATCTCGTGGTTCATGTTTCATGACCGCGACTGCTGGAACGACGCGCCGGTCAGTTCTCACGGCCACGAGCGCCCAAGCCTGGCCGTGCTCAAGGCCGTGAAGAAGCTCGCCTGCGAGACCATCCAGGGCTGGGACGACCTCGTTCCCGCCACGGATCTCGCGGTCATTTACGATCTCACAAGCCATCAGCACTCCTATTTGGGAGACCCGTTCCCGTGCAATGATAACGACCTCTATGTCGGCGAACCCGTCATTGAAGGTGCGAAGTGCGGCCAGGCCTCGCTGGAATACGAGGGGCTCTTCCGTGTCGTCGAGCACACCGGGCGCCAGGCGGCCGTGATTGATACTCTCCATTCGACAGCATCGTTGGTTCCGCCGGCCACTCCGTTAGCTATTCTTCCAGGCTCGCCGGTGATCCACCGCGACACAGCCAAAGCGCTTGAAAAGTATGTCAACGACGGCGGAAAGCTGGTCGTTTCCGGAGCTTGGCCGGCGAGAAACGACAAAGGCTCTGCATTCGAGTTCCTTGGCGGGGCTCCCGCGAAGTCCGGCGAGCCCATTGCAAAAGGGAAGGGGAGCGTTTGGTGGATGCCGGTCGGTCTCGGATCCGGCCAACCTGAGGAGGATTCGTTGGAATCAATCGCCTGGCTCACGGCGCTGCTCGACAAGGAGACTCCCGCCGCCAAGGTGCGCGTGGAGGCCGAGGGCGAAGTGAGTTGGGTGGATTGGAATACCGGCAAAAGCATGAAATCGGAGGGCGGCCACCGGGTTTACAAACAGCCCCGCAATCTCTTCAGCGCGGTGCTGCACGAGGGCCCCAGGGATCGAGTCCTGTTTGTGCTTAACCACTTTCCGGAAGCCGCCCGCGCCCGGATTACGCTGGCTGACACAAAAGCCTCCAGCTTGGTGAACCTGGATTCCGGCGTGACGTTGGAACTCCAAAACGGCTCTGTTGACCTCGACCTCGACCGCAAATCCGCCACCGTCTTCCGGGTCTGCTGAGAGCAAGGCACAACGAACATTATGAACAAATCTAAGATAACAACCGTCCCATGACCTATCGAATTGCCACTTTGACCCTGGTCTGCACCCTGTTTCTTTCCACCGGAGCGCCAGCTGCCGATTCCAATCCTGCTCTCAGCGGCCGGAACGACATTGTCTATCTTTCCCTTCCCACCGAAGTCTTCGAAGCCCTGCCCATCGGAAACGGAATGCTCGGAGCAATGGTCTCGGCCCAGCACGGGATCACGATCAAACTCACGCCCGTTGCCTTCTACACTTCGCTCGACGGCAATCAAGGACAGCGTTCCTCGTGTGAGATCGATTTGATTCTCGACGACAAACTTAAGGCCGAATTCCGGGAATGTCGGCTGGAGCTGGGCCGCGGCCGGGTGGTGTGGACGTTCGGCTCAGGGGACTCCGCGACGCAGATCGAAATTTTCGTCGCGGAGGGCATAAATGCCGTAGCTGTCTATGGAAAGGGCCCTTTGCTTCCGGACGAATGGACTGTTCGGGTTCGCGGTTGGCTGCGCTCGGAAACTGCCGGCAACAATCCCCCCGCTGTGCGGGACCTTCCCATGTCGGGCGGTGGAGCCATCGGCCTCGTGACCCAGGCCGAGTCCAAGCAGCTCACCTCCGCCGTTGCACTCAAGCCGCTGGGTGGAACTTTGGAGGCAGTCCCCGGACCCGACGAGTTTTCCCAGAGTGCCAAGGTGCGATTTTCCGAGGCGGGAACGATAGGATTCCTCATCGCCAATCCCCTCATCGCCGGGGCTGATTCCGGGGTCGAAACGGCGTGGACCGAGGCATTGCGCGTTGTCAAGGAGGCGGCCCAGATCGGTCTGACCTCCCTCATTAATGCAAGGAATGCTTGGTGGCACGAATTTTGGGATCGCAGCAACGTCAGCCTCGGTTCCTCTGATGGATTTGCCGAATACGTCGAAACCCTCTACAACCTGCACCTTTTTTGCATGGGAGCGATGTCCCGCGGCACCGAACCAGCAAAATTCAACGGTGGAGCGTTCTTGTTGAGCAACGACTGGCGCGCTTGGGGAGGTGAATTCTGGTATCAAAACACCCGCGAATTGTACTGGCCTCTCCTTGCCTCCGGGCACACCAAGCTCTTCACTCCTCTTTTCGAGTTGTATTTCCGCAATCTCCCAGCCGCAAGGAAGGCCGCAGCGGACATCTTCGGAGCACCCGGGGCATGTGTTCAGGAAACCATAGGACGCGACGGCCGGGGGGATAAAGCCAGCAACCCAGGCATTGCGCTCTACCACACGACCGGCACCGAAGTCGCCCATCAGATGTTGAAATATTATGACTTCACCGGTGACGACGCCTTTCTGGAAAAGGTTGCCTATCCGTTTACCAAGGAAGTCCTCAAGTTTCACCTCTCATTCGTCGAGCCTGACGCCTCCGGCCAGCTCTCGATCTTTCCCTCAAATGCCCGCGAGACCTATCGATTCGTGAAGAACTCCGTCACCGATCTCTCTGCCCTCAAAGCCGTCCTCCCCAAGGCTATCGCTGCTTCAGAGAAACTCGGGGTCGATCCCGAACTCCGGAAACACTGGATCGAGACCCTCCAAGGGTTGCCGCCGCTCGTTCGAAATGCGCAGGGAAATCTCCTCGAACCCGGCGTTCTGTTGAATGACTTTCCGGTGACGAGATACCCCGCCGTTGAGGCGCTTTACAAACCGGCGTCCAAAACGCGCTCCTTCGCTGCGCGACGCAATACGTTCAATACCGAAAACGTCATGACCGAGCCAGTTTATCCCTGGTCGCTTTACGGACTGGATTCCACTCTTGAGGACCGCCGCGTGATGGAGGCAACCTTCCGCGCACGCCCCAATAACGAGTGGACCTTCGGAAACGCCTGGGACTGGAGTGGCCCGGTCGCGGCGCGGTTGGGGCTCTCCCGGGCCGTCCTTGGTTGCTTTAAAGAATACGTCCGCAATATCCAAATGTTCCCTTCGGGCCTGGGCACGACCCCGGCTGGGATGCGTCCAGAATTGGGTGGTATCTTGCCCGGAGAGGCGGGGTTCGATTCCTCGGGAGTGCTGGCTAGCACAGTGCAGGAAATGCTCCTACAAACATACGGCGGCATCGTCCGGATTTTCCCAGCCGTCCCCACCGGTTGGAGCGCAGGCTTCCACCTGCAAGGCGAAGGCGGCATCACGGTCGAGGCGAGCAAGTCCGCATCCGAAATCGAGCGCGTCGAAATTTCCGCCTCGCGACCCGTGAAAATTACCGTGGTCAATCCGTGGCCGACTTCGCGCCAGATCATCCTGACCCGCAGCAACACGGCCAAAGGCGAACCTATGCCTGATCGCTTGGAAATTTCCCTTGAAAAGGGCGCAAATGTTGTCCTCGCCCCTGCAGATGCTCCTGCAGCAGCCCCCGTTAAGTTCGAGCGGCGAACCGGGCCGCAATGGCCGGACGTCCAGAATGCCAGTGATACTGCCGAGGCCTATCTCGATCGTCAAAGCAAAGCGTCCCTTATTGGAATCACCGAGGACGGTCGCAACCCGGCCCGAGTGAAACTACGTCGAGCCATAGCCGACTTTCCTCCCGCTCAGAAAGTCGTCACGCTCCTTGACCGTCCTGCGGAAACCTCGAATGGCATTCTCCCCCTCAAGGCCCCCATCTCCAATGCAGGAACCATCGATTTTGAGATCATGACGCCTTGGGATTGGACCCCGGAGAACGTAAAGGGCAACTTTCCGATCCTGACTGCTCAGATCAGGGAACAACCCGGAGCCTCATTCTCAGTCTATTGCTACGTGAACCCACCCCATGTGGCCATCGCGATAAACATCCACACCGCCGAGAGAGATCAGCCTCTCGTTCACATTGTAAAGTGGCAGAAAGACACGTGGCACCGGGTACAGATTTCCTGGACCGACTACCGCACCCAGATTCTGACCAGTGGCGGCACGTTGCAAAGAGAGCTATGGGATCCTCCCACAAAGCCGTTTCAAACTCTGCCGGAAATTCTGATCGGCGAATCCGGACGTCCGGAGTTCCTGTCCGCCCAATCCTCCCGGCCACCCTTCGCTATTCGAGGTTTGAGAATCACGGACCAACCCGAAAATCCGCCGCCGGTTTCCGGGCAATTTGAGAGAAAGACACCATGAACAGACTCGAATGCACTCTTGATTTCATTGCAGGTAAACCGGTAGATCGTCCGCCGTTTCACCCGATCATCATGCGCTGGGCTGCGCGCCATGCAGGAGTCAAGTATCGCCGGTTTTGCACCGACTATCGAGCCAAGTGTGACGCGATGATCCGGAGCGCCGATGACTTCAACCTCGACTGGGTGACTGTGCTGTCCGATCCCTACTGCGAAGCGTCGGCGTTCGGTCTCCAGATTGAGTATCCCGAGGATAACCTGCCGGTTGATGTCGGCGGACACCTGCCCGATCTGGATGCTGTCGCACGCTTAAATCCGTTTAAGCCGCAAGATCATGCCCGCTGCACGAACCGGGTCAATGAGATCGCGGAGTTCAAGCGGCGCGTTGGCGACAAGTATTTCATCCTCGGCTGGGTCGAGGGACCGGTGGCGGAGTATGCCGACATCCGGGGTGTAACCCCTGCGGCCATGGATTTTCTAGACGATCCGGAAACCGTCGGCAAGGCCATGGACGTGATTGTTTCCAGCGCGTTGGAGTTCATCACCCTTCAGGTTCAGGCCGGAGCGCATTGCATTGGCATCGGGGACGCGTTCTGTTCTCAGATCGGGCCTGAGTTGTATCGAGATCTCGCCTTCTCTCGGGAGAAACAGATGGTGGATCACATTCACAGTCTCGGCGCGCTGGCGAAGCTCCATATCTGCGGCAACACGTCAGCCATCCTGCTCGGCATGATCGCCACCGGCGCCGACATCATCGATGTGGATCACCTAGTTCCGACGATGGCGGAGTTCATGCCGCTGCTCGGGCCACGCCAGGTGTTCAGCGGCAAGACCGATCCGGTGAGCGTCATTCAGAATGGGACTCCCGCACAAATCGCTGACTCAGTCGCAGATTGTCGCACCCAGGCCGGCGGCCGCGTCATTGTTAGCGCCGGATGCGAAATCACCCCGGATACCAGCGATATCAACATGCGCGCCTTTCACGCAGCGGTAACCCGGACGTTATGAATCAGAATTACGATCCCTTTCGTGAAGTCAGGAACCGGGAAGGTGTTCTGGAATGCCCGTTCCATGGAGAAAACATCGCGATGATCCTGCGGCATGCCGATGTCGTAAAGACGGCCAAAGATTGGGAGACATTCAGTTCCGACGCCCCGTTCCGGGTTCCGATCCCTTCCGAGGAGGAAGTGAGGACCATGCGGCAATTGCCGATTGAGACGAATCCGCCAGAACACACGGAATATCGGGCGATTGTGGAGCCGTTCTTTCAGCGGGCTAAAGAGCCCGAAATGATCGCGAAGGTCGAAGGGCTTCTGGACCGCTTGCTTGATTTGGCTTTGGCCCAAGACTCGTTTGAGGTGGTGGAGGCGTTTGCGTTGCCCTTCCAATCACGCGCCCTCACTTACCTGCTAAACATGCCGGAAACCGAGGCCGAGATTTGGATCAAATGGGGGGTGAAGGTGTTCGAAGTCGGCAAGTCGGGTCCCGATGTCGGCCAGGCTCTTGAGCGCTATTTTCAACAGCAATTCGACCGGGTTGAGTCCAATCCCGGCGAGGATTTTTTCAGCGTATTGAACATGGCGACTTACCAGGGGCGTAAACTCACCCGCGAGGAAATGATGGGATTCGCCAACCTGGCTTTTGCGGGCGGTCGGGACACGATTATTCACACGGTCTCATGCATTCTGGCTTATCTCGGAAAAAATCCCGGTTCCCTTGAATTCCTGCGTGAAGATCCGAGGCGGATTGTGTTGGCTTCGGAAGAGTTTTTCCGAATCATTTCGCCCATCACTCAAATTGGACGGGTTTGCCCCGTCGATACCGATATTCAGGGCGTCACAGTGAAAGCCGATCACCGTGTTTCCCTGTGCTGGGCTTCAGCCAATCGTGATGAGGCGGCATTCCCTGCTGCCGACGAGGTGAAACTGGATCGCAAACCCAATCCTCACGTGGCCTTTGGCATCGGCACGCACTTTTGTCTCGGGGCACCGCATGCCCGACTTCTCGTGCGCTCCCTGTTGAAAAAACTCACGGAGCGGGTGGCCTACGTCACGATCCTCGGGGAGCAGGCGCATGTCGAACACGAGGAACGCTACCAACGGACGGTCGGCTACGACTCTCTGACCGTAAAACTCACCGCTCTCTAAGAAGATTTCTCCAAATATGTCCCAACTCCTTAACGACGGATCAAACGACGCGCCCAAGCTTCGCGTTTATCTGAATCTCTACAACCTTGAAGCACTGTCGGCAGACAGCGTATTTCCTTCGCCCCTCGCAGGGTTGGAACGATTCGATCAACTTGCTGCTGACGGATTCGAAGGCGTTCAACTTACCGATGACGGCCCTGTTCCCTCCGGGCTTCGGTTGTCGCACTGCGGTCTCGATCGGATCAATCTTCCTGTCGAGGCCGATGCAATCGCATCGAAGCACGTCTCCCGTGGCAACCAGTGCCTGACCGTGCACGCCGGCTGGGGCATCGAAGAAGATGACGAGATTTTTCGCTTGGTCGAGGCCATCCTCACCGCCTCGGAAAAACACCGCTTGCCGATCTTCATCGAGACGCACCGCGCCACCATCACCCAGGACATGTGGCGCACCGTGCAGATCACAAAAAGATTTCCCGAGGTGCGCTTCAACGGCGACTTCAGCCACTACTATTGCGGGCAGGAAATGGTCTATGGCGGCATGGCGATGAAGCTTGCTTTCATGGAGCCGATCTTCGCCCGGATCGGCTTTATGCACGGACGCATCGCCAACCCCGGCAGCATGCAGGTCCCCATCGCCGCCCCCCCTCACTTCTCCAAGGCTGCCGGAGAGGAAGTTCTGTCGCATTTTCGGAAAATGTGGACGCTCGCTATGCGCGGGTTTCTGTGTATGGCCAGCCCTGGCGATGTTCTCATCTTCGCGCCAGAGCTGCTTTCAGCACAGTATTACTATGCGCGTCTCTTCCCTGACTCGACTGGCGCGATCGTCGAGGAGAGCGACCGCTACGCACAGGCTCTCCTCTACCGAGATCTAGCCCGTTCCTGCTTCGTTGAAGCATCGAATTCCCTCGCGTAGATCTCCTGAAAGAGCGTTGTCTGGGTATAATGAAAATCGCATCGATATTCACGGACGGGATGGTGTTGCAGCAGGGGATTCCGGTTCCTGTGTGGGGCACGGCAGCAGCGGGGGTTGCGGTGACGGTGAATTTTGCGGACCAGCAAGCCTCGGGGAGCGCCGACGCCGATGGGCGCTGGCTGGTGCGGCTGGCTCCTCTCGCCGCGAATGCCGAGCCGTCTGTTCTGGATGTTGCTTCGACGGATGGCGGGAGCATTTCGCTTTCAGATGTGCTGGTGGGTGAGGTGTGGGTCTGCTCCGGACAGTCGAATATGGAATGGCCGCTTTCAAGCAGCCACAACGGAGCAGAGGAAGTCCTTCGCGCTCATTTTCCACAGATCCGCCTCTTTACCGTGCCCAAGCGTCCTTCCGGGGCTCCGGAGTCAGGCGTGACCGGAACGGCATGGTGCGCATGCACGCCGGAAACGGCAGGCAAATGTTCGGCCGTCGCCTATTACTTCGGTCGCGAGCTTTACAGCCGGTTGAATGTTCCGATCGGTCTCATCAATTCCTCCTGGGGCGGAACGGTTGCGGAGGCATGGACGAGTTGGGATGCGCTTTCGGAGAATCCCGTCACCCGCGGGATCGTTCAGTCATGGGAGCGGGATCTGGGCCCTCGCGGGACTTGGTGGCAGGGTTTTGAGGCCCTTGCTGAAAGGACGCGCGACAAGAAAAACACGAAATACCCGGAAGGCTGGGCCGACATCGATGAACCGGCCGCCGAGTGGGGGGACATGGAACTTCCGGGCACTTGGCAAAGCAGGGGTTTCAATCACAGCGGGATTTTCTGGTTCCGAAAAACCGTCGAGCTGCCGCCGGCCTGGGAGGGGCGGGATCTGCGCCTTTCCATCGGCGCAGCCGACAAGAGCGACATCACCTATTTCAACAACACACGGGTTGGCGGCGTCACGATGGCCGAGCGGGAGGATGCGTGGTCTCTTCCGCGCAACTACACGGTTCCCGGGAATCTCGTCAAGGCGGGCCGGAATGTCATCGCCGTGCGGGTGCACAGCGACATTCATGGAGGCGGCCTGACCGGGCCATCCGAGGAGATGAAGTTGTCCTGTCCGGATTGCGGCGCAGATGCAGGCATTCCCCTTGGCGGGACATGGCGGTATGCCATCGAGGCAAATTACGGTCTTGTCCCATCCATTCACAACGCGCCAAGCGTCCTGTTTAACGGCATGATCTCGCCGCTTCTGCCCTTCGCAATACGCGGAGCCATCTGGTATCAGGGGGAATCGAACGCTGATCGTGCCGAACAATACCGCGCACTCTTCCAGGCTCTGATCCGGGACTGGCGGCGCGCATGGGGCCAGGGGGACTTCCCCTTTTATTTCGTGCAACTGGCCAACTTCATGGCCCGCTCACCGCAGCCGACGGAAAGCTCTTGGGCCGAACTGCGGGAGGCGCAGGCCATGGCGCTCGACCTGCCCCACACGGGAATGGCGGTCGCTATCGACATCGGCGAAGCGGACGACGTTCACCCCAAAAACAAGCACGACGTCGGCCTGCGTCTGGCCCTGAATGCGCTCTACCAGACTTATGCTCAACGCAGTGCGGTGCCTTGCGGCCCTCTCTTCCGCTCCATGAAGCGCGAAGGCTCGTCGCTGCGACTCTCGTTTGATTTTGTCGGCGGCGGGCTGGTCTGCCGTGGCGATGCGCCGAGCGGATTCGCCATCGCGGGAGAGGACGGGCGGTTCGTCTGGGCCGCTGCGAAAATCGATGGTGATGACGTCTTGGTCTCCAACCCGGAGGTGGCTTCACCCGAATCCGCCCGCTACGGATGGGCCGACAACCCGGAGGTCAATCTCTACAACAAGGCGGGACTCCCCGCCTCGCCGTTCCGAACCGATTTCCCGAAATAACAAATATGGAGTGAAAAACGAATGAATCATCCACGCAACGACATGAAAGCAGCCTTGGAACGACGGATTCCGGCGGGGGCGGTTCCGATCTGGGAATTGGAGTTTCATGCCTGGGATGCAGCCTCGGGACGGCACGTCGTGCTGGGTGAGGAGATGGAGCGACTGACCTCTTCGGAACAGGAAAAAGCCATGCAGACCAACGCCGAGATCATCGTGTCCGTATGCCACGAGCTGCACTTTGCCGCCGTGACCGCCCCGGGTGGCTATTGGTATGCGGGGCCGGGTGAGTTGGCCTATAACGTCTTGCCGGGAGACTTGCGTTTCCGGCAGTTTGAACTGCTCAAAGCGATGGCTGGCGATGACCTCATGCTCATCAGGGGATCCGGTGGCGTCATCGCGGCCGATTATGGAGAGACCTTCTGCGAGGCGCTCTTTTTCGAACCGGAGAAGGTGGATCAGATGGCTGAGGAGGCTTTGGCGGCAGGTCTTGAAAACGCCCGGCGCTACCGGGACTTGGGTGCGGACGCCGTCTTTACGGCCTCTGACATCGCCGACAACTCCGGCCCGTTTTTTAATCCCGAGCAGATGCAACGTTTTGTTCTGCCGTATGCCCTTAAATGGGCGGCAGGCGTGCGTGCCCTTGGCCTGTATGCCATCATGCACTCGGACGGCCAGTTGACGCCGCTCCTTGACGCGCTTGCCGAGACCGGCATGGATGCGCTTCAGGCCATTGACGCGACAGCCGGGATGGATTTCAGCTTGGCGCGGCAGATCGTCGGCTCACGGCTCTGCCTCTGCGGCAACGTGGATTGCGGCCTGTTGTTGCTCGGCACGCCAGATCAGGTGTATGAGGCGACCGTATCCCTGCTCAAAGCTCAGAAGCCGTTTGGCGCATTCGCATTAGGCGCCAGCAATGCGGTTCAGAAGGAAGTTCCGATGGAGAATTATCGGGCCATGATTGCTGCGTGGAAAGATGAAGGACAATACTCGGGAGAAGGTAATGAAACAACAAATCAGTGAATCCTGTTGAACCGATTTTCCAAAATAGCACAAATGCAACTCGCTCTCTCTCACCTCGGCTACCAGCCGGACTCACCGAAAACCGTCACGCTTTGTCCCGGCGCAGATCATGCGAATCTGCCGGAGCGAATTCCATTTTATCTGCGTCAGAACTGCTTTCGGATGCCGCGCGAGCGCGTCGAGTCGGAGGGATTTTCCAAGCGCTTCCCATGCCCGTTCGATCTCCTTGAAGGCACGCTCATCCCCGAGCCCGGCTCGTTCTTCTATCAGGGTGAACTCGTGAAGGTCGAGTCCCGTTGGGGCACGTTCTGGCAGGCGGATTTCAGCGACTTCACCACACCCGGCAGCTACCAGATCGAGACCGACTACCAGATCTCAGCGCCGTTCATGATCGCAGACTGGGTCTATGACCGCCTCACCCGTGGCTTTCTGACCTTCCTCAACGCTCAGCGTTGTGGCTGCGAAGTGCCTGGCGTGCATCCCGCATGCCACCTTGATGATGGTGTGCTCGACACCGATGGCAGCTACTGGCCAGCGACCGGCGGTTGGCACGACGCGGGAGATTTCCGCAAATGGCTTGCGCTCACGCAGGGCAATCTGGAGTCCCTGGTTCACATCTTAGAAAAAGGCCATCCCGGTTTTCGCGAGGTGGCCCGGGACGAGATTCGCTGGGGCAACCGGCTTTTCCAGCAGATGATTACCGCGGAGGGGCAGGTTTATGAGGACGTCGGCGGCGGCGATGCGCCAGTGGAGTTAAACCGCGTCTATGAAAAGCATTGGTGGTTTGAAAATCATCCCGGCTGCTACGGCGACGCCCGGGACAATCGCTGGACCGACAACCGCCTCCACTCGAGTGACGAGCGCATGGTTCGCACGACTTACAATCCGCAGATCCAGTTCGCCTTTGTGCAACTCCAGATGCAGTGCTCCAAAGTCCTGCCCGATGCCGATGGTGTCATCTGCCGTGGCCTGGCCGAACGGGCCTGGAAATATGGAAGCCAGCGCGGTCACGACGGGCGCACGCTCTTCATCGCCCAGGAACTTCTCGCTGCTCTTGAGTTGCCCGACTTGGCTGGAACCGACCTCATCCGCTCACTCGTGGGCGAACTCATCGACCGCCAGGAAGTCCGCGCCGATGGCATCACGGGCTTCTTCCACGAGAAGGACCGCGCGGACGCCTACCGGAGCATCACCTACGCCGGCCATCCTGCCTGGGCCTTGCTGCGACTGGTCGAGCTTGCACTGCCGGGGTTGGATGCCGATGCCGCACGCTGCCGCGAGGCCGTGGCGCTATACTGCAATGGCTACTTGGCCGCCGATGCCGGCTCTAATCCCTTCGCCTTCACGCCATATGGAGTCTTCAAAAACCCGGAGCAGGCCGATCGCCAGACCTTCCGTGATGCGGGTGGGGGACTCGGTATCCGCAGTTTCATGCATCCGTTCAACTGGCAGGGCATCGCCCACGGCACGAGCAGTTGCGCGACCGCGCACGCCGCCGTGCTGGCCAAAGCCGCCGCGCTCTTCGGAGTTCCCGCTTGGCGGACGCTCGCCGAGCGGCAGATCCAATGGACAGTCGGCCACAACACGCTCAACCGCTCCCTCTGCAACGGCATCGGCTACCGTCAGCCGGTGGCCTACGGCTTCCGAGTCACCCAGATCCCCGAAGGGACCGTCACCGGATTCATCGGCCGCCCGGACGACACGCCGTATCTGGAGGAGAGCTTCGCCATCGAGTGGAATACGCTGGAGCACTGGGATGTCCCCTACGCCCACGCCATCAACGCCATCGCCTGGCTCTGAGCATTTATGAAGAATCTCAACACGCAAATCACCTGGAGCGGCACAACGCCAACCACCGTCCAACTCAACGCCCAAGGCTGGGTCGAGGCCTCCTGGTCGGTGGCGGCGGGCGAAACATTCGCTGCCACCTGCAGGCTCGCGCTTCCTGAAACCGCCAAGCCTTTCTGGTGCATTCCTGGAGTGTTCTGGGGCGACAACCAGCAGGACACCACCGGCCAATACTATCCGCGCTTCCGGGCCGGTCTCGCCACGCCGCGCCGGTTTGAAAGTTCGTCTTGGGAGTTCCATGTCTGGCGGGCGACGCAGCCGCTCGTTGCCATGCACGACGGATCGGCCTGGTGGATTCTCGAGGTGCGCCCTCAAGCCGGGGAACTTTGCGCGAGCGTGGGATTCGAGTATGAAAACGGCCGCCCGGTGCTGCAGGCTTCATTGCCTCGGTTGCTGCGCTTTCGCGCACCCTTCGGGCAGCCCATGGCTGGCTGTCTCCCTTCGGTCGGCTCATCACCACTCCCTCGAAGAAATCGCACCGCAGTCGGCGGTTGGAGACAAGTCCTCTCTTTTCACTCCCATGCAGGCCCGGATTTACTGGACAAAAACTGGACAAAAAAACGGCCTTTCCGGACATTTCCAGACGTTTCCAAACACTCGAAAAAAAGAAAGACCCAAACGGGAGAGCCTGATTTAATACCCTTACCATGAGGGAATTCCCTGTGTATAAAGGGGAATGGCTGGGGAGGGAATCGAACCCCCGACACGAGGATTTTCAGTCCTCTGCTCTGCCAACTGAGCTACCCAGCCGCGGACCGAACACAATACCCGCCACAAGTCCGCGGGCAAGCATTTCCGGCAAGAAATTCGCGGCCGGGGCGGCGCAGGAGTATTCACGGCGGCCCGGGATCGCTTCGGGAAGCTTGGAGCTCCGTCCGGCTTGCCTTGGGCCTTTGCGCGAAGGGCCGGCGTTTGGAACAACCTTCCCCGGCGGATGCGATGAACTGCCGGGGATCAGAGGCCGTTTTTAAGGAGGCGGAAGACGTCCGTGTTGTCGCGGAATCCGGTGAGTTCCTCCGAGCCCGGGCCGGCGCTAACGGCGACGGCGTCCTCAGCGGTCCCGACGGCCGATGCGGTGGTGAAGGCGGAGGGCTCGGTGTGCGCGATGCCGGCTGGCGCAGTGGTTTGACCGGATCCGGGGCCGGTGGACCATGTGAGCGAGGGCACGCCCTGCGCGTTGATGCCGAGAATGCCGGCGCCCTTGTCGTTGCGGAAGGAATAGCCGTTGAGGCGGAGGCCGCCGGAGCTTTGTTTGCCGGCGACGACGATGAGGGCATTTTCGCCCGCGTATTTTCTGGCGACCGAGACCGCCTGGTCGAGCGCGACAATTTCCCGGAGCGTGCGCTCGCCCTCGTTCAGCAAGGAGGCCTTGCCGGCGAGGCCGGCATCGACGACGAGCAGGTAGCCTTTCGGGTTGTATTGGAGGAGGAGGATCGCCTGGAGGACCAGCTCCGAAAGCGATGGCTGCGAGGCCGAGACCTGGACCTCGTCCGCGTAGGCGAGCTGGCCCATGCTGAAAAGACCGAGGACCTTCGGCGCCCGCCAGAGCGGCGTGCTCTCCATCTCCTGCTGGTTGCGGACGATGTCGTAGCCCTTGTTCCTCATTTCGAGAATGAGATCCCGGCCATCCTTGCGGCGGCCGTCCTTGGTATCGGGAAGAAAATCCCCTGCCCCGCCGCCGAGGAGGACGTTGATGTCGGCGGCTTCCGCCAGTTGCAGCCCGATCGCCTGGAAGTCCAGCGGATCCGGGGTCCTGGCATAAAATGCGGCCGCCGTGGCATCGGTGAGCGAGGTGTTCGACACGATGCCGGTGACGCGTCCGCTCTTGCGGGCGAGTTCGAGGAGCGTGGGCAGCGGGGTCGGGCTGGCCTCGAGCCGCAACGACCGGTTATTCGGCTTCTGGCCGGTGGCGAACGCCCCCGCCGCGGCGGCGGAATCGGCAACGGCAAAATCATTCGCCTGCGTGGTGAGCAACGCGAGGCGCGGAAATTTTTCCAGCTCCAGGCGGAAATCCGCTCCGCCCGCATAGATCCGTGCGGCAGTCAGGGCGGACGGGCTCAGGTTGTCGGAAAGAAAAAGGATGACGGCGAACGGCCGCTGGACAACCCAGTTCACGTAGAAAAGAACACCGCCAGCCAGAAAGACCAGCAGGCAGACCAGGGCGAGAAGCCGATTGCGCAGTTTTTTACTCACGGGAAATGATTGTGTCCGATGCGGTTCGCCGGCAACAGGAATTTTTCGGAGGGATGCCGAAAAGGGTGCCCGCAATCCCGCCACGCCGGCCGGTCGCGCCGTGGCGGCGTTTGTGGCCTCCGGCCCCGAAGCGCGCGCATTTTCACCTGGCGGCACCTGCACGGCACTTGCAAATGCCCACCGGCCGGACAAGATTGCCCGGCAGAATGACACTTTCCCACGCCACCAGCGTTCTCCAGCTTGCCGTCAGCCCGGCCATCCTGATCTCGGCGTGCGGCCTCCTTATCCTGAGCATGTCCAACCGGCTCGGACGGGCGATCGACCGGGCGAGGCTGCTGACGCGCGAGCGGGTGACCGCCTCCGCCACCCGCAGGGAAAATATCGACCAGCAGATGCAGATCCTGATCCACCGCTGCGGGCTGATCCGCACCTCGATCCTCTTCTGCTCGATCTGCATCCTGCTGACGGCGATCCTGATTCTTGCGCTGTTCATCCTGACCTCCGCCGAGGTGGATGCGGGACTGATCGTTGCCGTGATCTTTTGCGGGAGCATCGTCTCGCTCGCGGTGGCCCTGATTTTTTTCACGCGCGATGTCTTTCTGGCCTTGAAGGCGATGGAGACGGAAATCAGCGGGGAGCAGGGCGCGGAGTAGAATCGGCGTTGCATTCCTGTCCCGATCGCGCGATCCTGAGGGCAGAGTGAACTTCCCCGCATGAATGACTTGCTCGTCAGCCTTCTGGTGAGCGGTTCGCTCGGCGCGCTGATCGGGCTCGAACGGCAGTGGGAGCGGCAGGTCGGGCACCCGGAAAGACGCGTGGCGGCCGGGGTCCGGACATTCTCGCTCTGGGCGATCCTGGGGGCGGTCTGCGCCTACCTCTCGAAGCATGGGCAGACGGAACTTTTTGTAGCCGGGCTCCTGGCCATGGCCGCCTGGCTGGGGATCTATTTTTATTTTCAGAGCCGTGAGAAATCGGGCGCGGGATTCACGACCGTCGCGACCGGCCTGCTGACCTACCTGCTCGGCGGGCTGGTCGTCGCCGGCGAGGCCAGAACAGCGCTCGTGCTTACGGTCGCCACGCTGCTCCTGCTGGCCGGCAAGCCGTCCCTGCACAACATCTCAAAAAATTTCACCCCGGAAGATGCGCGCATGGCCCTGCAGTTTCTTGCGGTGACCGGGGCGATCCTGCCGCTGGTTCCCGACCGGAATTTCGGTCCGATGGGGGCCTTCAACCCGCGCTCGATCTGGCTGATGGTCGTCATCGTGTCCGGCCTGGGATTCGCCGGCTACGTCGCCGTGCGATGGTTCGGGTCCACGCGCGGGATCGCCCTCACCGGATTGGCCGGCGGCCTCGCGTCCAGCACGGCCACCACGCTCGGCATGAGCAAAATGAGCCGCGAGCGGCCGGACCTGGCGCAGGACTGCACGCTGGCCTTGATCATCGCCTGCACCATCATGCTGTGGCGCGTCGAGGTGCTGGTGCTTGCCATCAGCCCGCCGCTCGCGCAGGCGCTGTTTTTGGATTTTCTGCTCATGAGCCTGCCCGGCGCCGCCTTTGCCGGGTGGAGGCTCTGGCGGGGCTCCGCCTCGGCGGCGGCCGCAACCGTCTACCGGAACCCCCTCAGCCTGCGGGTCGCGCTTCAATTTGGCGCCCTCTATGCCGTGGTGGTGTTTGTCGTAAAAATCGCGGCGTTGAAGTTCGGGGGAGCCGGGCTTCTCGTCGCCAGTTTCATCTCGGGCCTGACCGATCTGGATGCGATCGCGCTGTCGCTCTCCAACCTCCTCCGTGACGGACATCTTCCGGTCACCCTGGCCATGCAGGGAATCATTCTGGCCGCCGTCGCCAACTCCCTCCTCAAAGCCACGCTCGCCGCCTCGCTCGGCGACCGCGTGCTCCGCCGGACGACGCTTCTTGTGCTCGGCCTGACCGCGGCCATCGGCGTTGCGGCAGTGGTTGCCCGGGGGTTTGGCGTTTGAGTCAAGCCAGCAGTTCCTCCCAGTCTCGGCTGGTGAGAGAGGGCGTCTCCGCGTCGAGGAGGCCGGAGATGAGGGCGCGCTTTTTTTCCTGCATGGCGATGACCCGGTGCTCGACGGTGTCGCGGGCGATGAGCTTGATCGAGGTGACGACGCTCGTCTGCCCGATCCGGTGGGCGCGGTCGGTGGCCTGGGCCTCGACGGCGGGGTTCCACCACGGGTCGAAGTGGATGACCGTATCCGCAGCGGTGAGGTTGAGGCCGGTGCCGCCGGCTTTGAGGCTAATCAGGAAAACCGGGATCGCGGGGTCGGACTGGAATTTTTCGACGACGGACGCGCGGTCTTTGGTCGAGCCGTCGAGCCGGCACCAGGAGAATCCGGCCTCGTCGAGCGCGGGCGCGATGAGGTCGAGCATCGCGGTGAACTGGCTGAAGACGAGCACCCGGTGCCCGCCATCCACCGCCTCGCCGACGAGTTCGAGCAGCGCGTCCAATTTTGCGGATGCGCCGGGGGCTTCGCTGCCGAGCAGCCGGAGATCGCAGCAGGCCTGGCGCAGGCGCAACAGGGCGGTGAGCACGCGCATGCGGGCGGCCCCGCCGGATTCCTTCATGGCATCGACCTCGGCGCGCGCCGCGATCTGGAGCTGGGTGTAAACCGCCTTCTGAGCGGGCGTGAGCTCAACCTCGACGATCTGTTCGATCTTGTCGGGAAGTTCGGGGAGGAGGTCGGATTTTTTCCGGCGGAGCATCCACGGGCGGACCCTGCGATTGAGGCGTTCCCAGAGCGGACCGCGCTCGCCTTCGAGGAGCGGTTTCTCGTAGCGGTCCTGAAAATCCTTCCGGGTTCCGAGGTAGCCCGGGAGGAGAAAATCGAACAGCGACCAGAGATCGCGGAGAGAGTTCTCAAGCGGGGTTCCTGTGAGGATGAACCGCGCGTCCGCCTTGAGAGCGCAGGCGGCTTTGGCGTTCTGACTGTCCGGGTTTTTGATGTGCTGCGCCTCGTCGAGAACGACCGTGGAAAACCGACGGTCCTTGTAGCGCTCGATGTCGCGCCGGAGCAGCGCGTAGCTCGTCACGACGATGTCCGAGGATGCGATCTTGTCGAATCGTTCCTCCCGGCCGCCGCCCTCGATCGCAAGCACCTTCATTCCGCGCACAAACTTCGCCGCCTCCCGGCACCAGTTCCAGACAAGCGAGGAAGGACACACGACCAGATGAGGTCCCGGCAGGGATTCCATCATCGCCAGCGCCTGAATGGTTTTTCCAAGCCCCATCTCGTCGGCTAGCAGACCGCCGGAATTTTTCTGCGCCAAAAAGAGGAGCCAGCCAGCCCCTTCGGTTTGATACGGGCGGAGAACATCGTGCAATGGTCCCGGCTTCAAAGGCGCGAACCCGGAAGTTGAGCCATCGGCCCCGGTCCAACCCGAGATGCAGGCTTCGAGGTAGGCGCGCTGGAAACCAGGAACCCGGTAGGCCCCGCGTTCCTGCCTGGGCTCGGCGTCGCGGAGAACCTCTTCGAGATCGCTGACCAGATCCGCATCCGGCACGGCAACCCGTCCGTCCTTGAGCCTCAGTTGCGGCGAGCCGCTCTGCAGGAGCTTCTGAATTTCCTGATGCGAAAGCACCGCCTCGCTGCCGGCCGTGAAGTGGATGTGAAAATCCAGCCACCCGTCTTCTTTTTCTTTCAGCGCGAACCGCGGCTCGATGCGAACGATGTCGCGTGTGACATGGCGGAACCGCTCGCCTTCCTGGACCGTCCATTTTTCCCGGAGCCGGGGAAGCGCGGATGAAAAAAACCTCGCGACCGCAGCCTCGCCCTTCAGCGCCGCTTTCCCGCGAAAATCCTCAAACCCGCAGGCGATGAGTTCGCGGAGCGCGGCGGCTTCGGCCTCGTGGTTGGCGGCGCCAGGCTGGGAATACTCGAAAGAAATCTCCGCTTCGAGGTGCCGCAGCGAGCCCTCCAGCGAGAGGCGGATCCGGGGGAGCTCGGCCGTGGAGTTCTGCTTTGAAGGCACGGGCTTCAAAACGGCCGCCGGCTTCTTTTCCGCCGGATGCAGCACCTCGATCCCGACCGCCACAGCGTGCGCGCAGATGATGCCGCGCCCCCTCGAATCCCGGCACGGGCACAGGTTCTCGACGTCAATCGCGTTGCGGATCTTCAGCCCGGTGAAAAAGGTTTTCCCCTGGGACTCCACCTTCCCTTTCAGCAGCGGCGGCTCGTAGGCCGCCTCGGAGACGCGCCCGGCGGCATGGATCGCACGGGCTTCTTTAAAGACCGGCCAACCACACATCGAAACGAGGAATTTTTCTGTCAGCTCCATGTCGGAATTCCTCTTCTATCCTGAAAACGGTTTTTCGACAGCGGATATTCGGAGTTGAGCAGGCGGGGCATTGTCGCGCATTGTAGTGTTCGATATGCGCGTCCTTGTTGCCGTCCTGCTCGCCCTGGCGATTGTTGCGGCGCAATTTGTTTACGGCGGGCTGATGCGGACGGCCTTCAGCCTCCCGTGCTATGCACTCGTCGCGGTGGCGGGGATCCTCGGTGCCTGCGCGGTGTTTTGGAAGCGTGCGGTGCCGCCCAACCCGGCAGCTGTGGCCGCCACCCTTCTGGCCGGCGGATTCCTCACGTGGAGGACGCTGGTGACCCCCGGACAGGATCTCGCGGTTTTTTACACCTTTCTCGTGACCGCCTGCGTGGCCGTCTACTGCCTCTGCGCCTGCGTGGTGACCTCGCCCGCGTCCCGCTATGTCTTTGTGTCGCTGCTTCTGCTCGCCGCCCTCGGGCAGGTCGTCGTTGCCGCGATCCAATTTTCCGAGCCCGGCTATTTCTGGCCGCTGCCGTGGTTCAGCGAGCAGATCCGGGCGTGGTATTTCAAGCCGGAAGCCACGGGTTATGCCCGGGGACACGGGATTTATCTCAACGGCAACCATCTGGCGTGGTTTCTCAATGGGATGACGTTCCTGTCACTGGGATTGGCCTGCCTTGGGAGATCCGCGGTCTGGGTCAAAATCGTCCTGGCCTACATCGCGGCCGTATGCGTCGCCGGAACAGTCCTGACCCTCAGCCGCGGCGGCATGATCGGCCTCGGTTTGGGGATGCTCGTTTTTCTTGCCCTGAGCCTTGTCGCCCTGGGGATCGGTGCCAGGGATCGAAGGCTGGTGATTCTCCTGGTGACCCTCGCCGTTCTCGTAGTTGGCCTGGGCGGGGGATATTACCTCTTTTCCCAGAGCATGACCGCCCAGGCCAGGATGAGCAAAATCCTGGAGGATTCCTACCGGACAAACCTCTGGCCGGCAGCCCTGCGCCAGGCGCAGCTCGAACCGCTCACCGGAACCGGTGCCGGCTCGTTCACCCAGCTCTCCCGGCAGCTGCGGGATTACTCCCAGGACGCCGACGACACGTTCGCCCACAACGACTGGGCGCAGACGATGGCGGATTTCGGATTTATCGGGCTCGTCCTCGTGGCGGCCGCCCTCTGCTTCAACTGGCGGGCCGGCTACCTTGGGTTCGTTGATGCGCTGAGACAACGGATGTCGGTGGCCAGCAGGCCTCAGAGCAACTCCGCCGCCTTTGGAATCGGAGCCCTGTGCGCGCTGGTCGCCTTTGCCGCGCATTCCTTCTTTGATTTCAACATGCAGATCCCCGCCAATGCCCTTCTCGCAGCGGCGTGCGCCGGCTTTTTGGCCAATTCCGGAGTGGCCCCGTGGGGGCACACGGGCAAAAGGCGCATGGCCCGATGGGTGACGGGATTCGCTTCCTGCGGATGCGGGGTTTTTCTCGCGGTCCTGCTCCTCGATCACTCCCGTGCCGAGTGGTGCTCGCTGCGTGCCGAAAATGCATTGATCAAGGGCGACTTTTCCCTGGCCGAGGAGACGGCCAATCAGGGCCTGGCTACCGCCCCCCGGCATTCACGCCTTCGCCGCCTGCTGGGCGAGGCTCTGATCCAGGGCGCTCCCTCATCGGAAAATCCCAGGGAAAGCTACGTCCGTTCCACCTACCAGCTCCGCAGATCGACTGAACTCGATCCCGACGAGCGGTGGAATCAACTCATGCTTGCCATTTCTCTCAGCAGCCTCAGGCAGTTTCGTGCCGCAGAAACCGCGCATATCGAAGCCATCCGACTCGACCCCGGCAACCCTGCCGTCCACGAATACTATGCTTTGTTTCTGGAAAGCACGGGGAAAACCCAGGAAGCGGTCCGCGCTTACGAGGTCAGCCTCGCCGTGCCCGGAACGAAATTTTCCTCCCAAAGGCTCCAAGCCCTCCGCCAGCGGATCAAATTATCGCCTCCACAACATTGATTTGTGACAAACATTTTTCTCTAAATGTGTTGCCAAGTCCGGCACGGGCGTTAAAACGCCAACTTACTGTATATGAAGACAAATTGTTTTTTCCCGGCACTCACAGTGTTCACTTTGGCATCGCTCTCCGCAATCGGAAGTCTGGCAGCCCAACAAGGCTACACCCCAAGCAGTTTTTTTATCCCCCCAGCGCCGTCCCTGTCCACAGCCGACTTCGGTAACCGGCCCGGCACCGATGAGACGAATGCGGGTTCGAGCCTCAACCCGATCGGGATTTTTGAATCGACCCCGTTCACCTATTTATTCAACGTCAACGAAGGCTACAACAGCAACTTTTACGCGGTCCACGACGACCCGACTCCGACCTGGTTTACCAGTTTTCAAGCCCAGGTGGACTACAAGTTCGGCGACCCGAGACTCCAGCTCACCGCCAGCCTCGGCGGGGGAGTGACCTACAACTACAGCGTTGTAAAAGAAGACCAACTCCAGTTCAACGGGCGGATCACCCTCGCGGCGGTTTACCTTCTCACGCCGAGATTGACCATCAGCGGCAGTACGTCAACCGGATTCCAGCCCCAGCAGAACGGGGGGGGCGCAAACCTCTCCAACCAGTTCACCGGAAGCATGTTTTATACCAACACCAACCTCCAGGCGGCCTACCAGTGGTCCGAAAAGTTTTCCACCGTCACCAGTTACAGCGGCACAGTGAATTACTTTTTCGACCAGCAAACGAACAATCAGCAGGGATACAACAACCAGTCGTTCTGGCAGTCCACGATCACACAGTCGTTCAACTGGCTCCTCCTCCCAAAAACGACCATCACCGCCCAGTATCTGGCAACCCCCACCGTCTTCATGGGGAATTCCGGACTCAACAACTTCGGAAACGGCGTGCAAGTGGGCTTCACCCAGGTCTTCAACCCGCGCTTCAAATGGACCCTCCTCGGCGGCGCCCAAGTCAACACCAATCCCAGCCGCGTTTTGCCCACTGGCCAAACCAGTCTCTCCTACCAGTTCGGTCCCGCCTCAACGCTGACCTGGAATGCCCAGTTGGGCACGCAAGCCCCCAGCATCAACGGCGTCGGTATGACGCCGACATTCAGCTCCGGCCTCGCCATCAACCATGCGTTCACCCCGAGAATCTCGGCCAACCTTGGTTTCAACTTTCAGGAGATGTGGTTCGGAGACCAGCCCGGCGTCATCAACGCATTCAACGAGACCACATTTAATGTCAATCTGACCGTCAATTACCGGATCAACCGGCACATCTCGCTCAGCGCGGGCTGCCAGTATACAGACGTCATCGCCCCGCAAAACGTCACTTACGAATACATCCAGTATACCCCGTTCGTCGGAGGCAGCCTCACCTTCTGAGCGTCGCCAGCCAGTCGGTATATTGGCGCGTGTCATCAGGCCTTGCATGGCTGTGCCATTGTGCTAGCTTGGTCCACCCTGCCCGCTGCCTGAATTTCCTACCACATTCCGCAACTTCATGAACAACAACGACAGCGGTGAGCTGAAACTTCACTTTCTCGATTACTGGAGGGTCATCCGGGTCCGCCTCCCTCTCATCGTACTGGTTTTCCTGCTTGTGGTGCTCACCTCCGCCGTCGTCACCTACTTCATGCCGAAGGAATATGCATCCACGGTCACGATGCAGATCCAGCAGAACGACACGCTGATCCAGGTTTTTGACCGCTCGAGTGGCGTCGGATTCGATCCCCGGTTTCTGACCACGCAGTTCGAGATCATCCAGCGGAAGGAGATGCTGTATCCGGTGATCGATTCGCTCGGGCTGGAGCAGCGGTGGAAGGGTGCCTTTGGGTTCACCAACAAGGAGCAGGCTTACTTCAGGCTCCGCGGCATGATCGATGTCCGGGAAATCCGGAATACCGAACTCATCCAGATCATTGTCATGAGCACCGACCGCCAGGAGGCGGCTGAGATCGCAAACCGGATCGCCGAAGAATACCAGAAGAAGCGGATCGAAGATCAGCAGCAGATGGTGGCCAGGTCCCTGACCCAACTTCAGGATGAGGTGGAAAAGCAGCGGAAGAAGGTTGAGGATCTGCGGAACGAGGCAACCAAGATCCGGACGGAAAGCAAAATCCCCGACTTCAGCCCCGATACGATGGCGGACCCAAGAGATACTGCCAATGAGGTCTATTCCTCGGTGGAACAGCAGGTCAGCACCGAGCGCCTCAGGGTTTCCTCCCTCCGCGCGAAATACGACCAGATCTCCAAGCTCACCGACGATCAGGTGATGCGCAGCATCACCACGCTTGAAATTGCGGATCCCACGATCTCCCAGGTGCTGCCACTTTATCAGGAAGCGTCCTCCGAGGAAGCGAAGTTGTTGCAGAGCGGATTGGGAATCAACCACCCAACGGTCAAATCTCTCCGGGCCAAAAAAGATGTGATGGCCAAGCAGCTAGAGCAGCAGATCGGATCGCTCCGGACCAGCTTGGAAGCCAACCTGAACATCGCGGAAGCCTCCCTCAAGGAACTGGAAAACCGCCTGACCGAGGCCAAGGACAACCAGCAATCCTCCAAGACCCGCGCGGCTGGCTACTACGAGGCCAAGAACAATTACATCCAGGCAAAAAACGTTCTTGAGGCGGCCGTGATGCGACTCTCGACGGAGACGATGCAGCGCAAGATGCCGCAGAATCCGGCGATCATCTGGGAGCGCGCCGAGCCGGCCAGCGCCCCCTCCCGCCCGCGTGTGATGCTCAATATCCTCCTCGGCGTGGTGGTGGGACTTGTCTTCGGCGTCGGCCTCGCGTTTTTTATCGAATACTTGGACACCAGCGTGAAAACCATGGAGGACGTGGAGACATTTCTTCAGGTGCCGGTCCTGGCGGTCATCCCGAAAAACATCACCCTGCTCATCAACGACGAGGACGACAATCCGGATGCGGAGGCTTACCGGATCATGCGCACGAATATCGAATTCAACCGCAAATCCCCGGATGCCAACACGATCACGATCATCAGCGGCGGAGCCGGAGAGGGAAAATCCACGACCCTCATCAACCTGGCCTACACGTTTGCCAAAGGCGGGTATACGACGCTCGTCGTGGATGCCGACTTGCGGCGCCCCTCCCAGCACCGCCTTTTCGGAATCGAAAACGAGGCTGGGTTGAGCGATTACCTGACGACGGAAATCGACCTGGAGGAGGTCGTGCACCTCACGAAAGTGGACAATCTCTACCTCATGACCAGCGGTCAGCTGCCGAACGATGCGGTCGGAATCCTGAACTCCCAGCGCATGGTCGAGCTCATCGAGGAGGTCAAAGGCCGCTTCGACATCATCTTCTTCGACTCGCCCCCGATCCTCGGGGTCAGCGATGCCTCCGTCCTTTCCAGCGCCATGGATCTCACGATCATCGTTGTGCAGCACAGGCGCTTCCCGCGCGCCATGCTCCAGCGGGTCAAGCAGGCGGTCGCGAATGTCGGCGGGACCATTCTGGGAGTTGTGCTCAACAACGTGGACGTGCGCCACGACCAGCACTACGAGTATTACACCAGCTATTACAGCTACTATCAAAAGGGAGGCAAGCACGACAAACGCGACAAGCGCAAGGCCGCCGCCCGCAAGAAAAAGGAACAGGTCATCGCCTCGTCAGCCCCGGTGAAAAACGACTCAGATGAAGATGCATACTAAAGCCTCCGTCCTCTCAATCCTTGCCGCTCTTGCCTTCGCCATACCCGCATCTGCACAGGATGCGGTGCTCCGCGAAGGGGATCAGATCGAAATCCGACTCGGTGGCGTGCCCGCCGAGGAGGTGAGCCAGGTGACCGGCGTCTACACGGTCGATGGCGACGGCTTCATCAACATGCCTCATATCGGGAAGGTCCGCGCCGCCGGGTCAACGCAGTCCCAGTTGCAGGGCGCAATCGAGTCGACCTACAAATCCCAGCAGATCTACACCAACCCTTCGATCACCCTGGCTGTTCCGAATTCCGCCCGGTTTGTGGATGTGGGTGGCGATGTCAGGGCCCAGCAGCGTGTGCCCTTCACGGCGGACCTGACCGTCCTTGGAGCAATCACGGCAGCAGGCGGATTCACCGAGTATGCCGACCAGTCAAAAGTGAAACTCCTGCGCGACGGAAAGGTCATCATGATCAACATCAAAGATGTCCGCAAAGATCCGTCCAAGGACCTCAAGCTCAAACCCGGCGACAAAATCCAGGTTCCCCAGAGCTTCTGGTGATCGGCTGTAGCGTCGGTCTGTGACCGCCGCATGGATTATTGGGACACAAGCGCAAATCTGCGCATGAGTGAAGAACTTGCGGGCCCGTCAGGCCGGAACGGCAGCGGCCATTTGTCCGGACCACAAAGTTTCGTCGCGAATTGAGGCCGCCGCTTTTGCCGGCTCGTCCGGCTGGGTGCAATCCACATGGCACGTTCCCAGAAGAGCCCCGCCCTTCTCCACCCGGACCGAGCGGGCATGAACTTCGGCTTCCAAACGGCCGCCGCGGCGCACGTGGACGATCCCGCGGCAGTGCACGATCCCGGTGAGATGTCCGCGCACTTCGAGGTGCCCGGTCTCCAGGGGAAGCGTAAAGCTCGCCCGCGCATTCTTTTCGATAAAAACCGATGGTGCCGTAATCTGGCAGGCGCAGATCCGGCTGGTGGAGAGATGAACCTCCCCCTCGGATCTGAGCACCCCGACGATGCGGCCCTGGATGTCGGCAGATCCGCAAACCATCCATGAACTGCTCAGGCTTCCAGAGGCCCCGATAGTAAGCTTCCCACGGGTGTCCACCCTGCAGGAGGCCGATGTAAGAATCGTGATGTCCCCCAATTCAATGGCTGCGTTGCAGCCGGGGCAGAGGGTGTTGACGGCGTGCGGGGAGACGCCGTGCGTGTTCCCGCATCGATGGCAGAGAACGGCGCGCTTTTCGGAAGCCGGCGGGGCGGGAGGAAGTGGAGGCAACTTCGAGGGCGCACATGCCCGAACCTCGTAGTATTCCCCGCAGGATTGACAGTATGTCGAGATCAGGTGAGGCGGCTCAAGCTGGGAAAAGCCGCAACACGGACACTGGAATTTCGCCTTCTGCGGAAGACGGGGCATGAGACAATCAAGCCGACGTCTCGGTGCTCTTGCTGCGAGGGGATTCGACCGCCGGGGTGACCGCACGTGCGCCTGTTCCCTGCGGCTTTGCCGGGGTGACCTCGGATTTTCCGATAAACGTCGCACCCTCCTCGATCACGATGCGCATGGCCTTCAGGTCGCCGTTCAATTGCGAGCTCGCCTTGAGCTCGCAGCGCTCGGTGACCGAAATGTTGCCGTTGACCGTGCCGTGAACGGTCACAGCCTTCGTTTTCACTTCGCCTTTGATCTGGGCGTTTTTTCCGAGCGTCAGCACGCCGTCGGAAACGATCTCCCCGTCGAGCTTGCCGTCAAAAATCAGCTCGTTGTCAAACTTCAGCGTCCCGGTAATTTCCACATCGCTCGCGAGGATGTTTTTTGCGGAGGAAGGCTCTGCTGCAAAGGAAGTCAAATTGTTCAGATTCATAGTCGTAGGGGATACAGTAGCAGCCAAGCCGCCGAGGTCAATCCCGTTGCCGGAACATCCCGTTCAAATTCCATTGTCCGGGCGGGAATGGACGGATCCTCCCCCGGACAAATCTCCGAGGGAACGAACCCGCCGATCGTCACCTATCGTGCGGAATGAGGTGCCGAACCGATGCCTCCCGGGGTGCCTGAGTTTTCTCGACATGGAAATGCCGGAGAGGATTTAATGCCCGGATGCCGGAATTCCTTCTCCCTGACGTGTGCGGAAAAGGCTATTGGGGCATCGACCAAGGCAACCCCGCATTCCTCATATGACCGAATTTTCACCCGATAAAAAAGTCGCGGGCATCCTCACTCCTGTCAGCGCCCTGCGCGGGGAAGCCGACCTCGGGGTCGGGGACACGGCCGCGCTCGTGGAGTTTGCCGGATGGGCAGCCAAAAAGGGCTTCGGCCTGATCCAGATTCTTCCCGTCAACGAGACCGGCAGCGATCACAGCCCCTACAATATCATCAGCTCGATGGCCTACGAGCCGTCCACCATCACCACGAACCCGAAGTGGCTCCCGGAGCTTTCCCGGGAAACCTTCGACGAAATCACCCGCGCGCACGATGTGGAGTCCCTGCGCGACGGCGATGTGACATATTCCGCGGTCAAAGCGCTCAAGCGAGATCTACTCAAGGCGGCATTCCGGGTCTTTCGGAGCCGCAAGGCCGGCCCGGTCCGCGTGCGCACCTGCGCAAAATTTGAACGTGACGAGGCCGACTGGCTGGAACCTTACACCCAGTTCCGGGCGCTTGCGGACTGGAACGGGACCGAGGTCACAACAAACTGGCCGCAGGAGCACAAAAATCCGGAGGCCGCGCACGAATGGGAGGCAAATTTGCCGGGCCCGCAGAAAAAACAATTCCGCGACCTTGTCCGGTTCTATTCCTACGTCCAGTGGATCGCGAAAATGCAGTGGAAAACCGTTCGCGCCGCATGCGACAAGCTCGGCGTCGCCCTCATGGGGGACATTCCGGTCGGGGTGAGCGTCTTCAGCGCCGACGTCTGGAACCAGCCGGGGATCTTTGACCTCGCTAGGTCGAGCGGAGCCCCGCCGGAAAAGGTTTTTAAAAGCGATCCCTTCACGGAGAAGTGGGGCCAGAACTGGGGGTTCCCGCTCTACAACTGGGAGGCGATGTCGCACGACAATTTTTCCTGGTGGCGCCGCCGCCTCGGTGCCGCCTGCGAGGTCTTTCATTTCCTCCGCGTGGACCACGCGCTGGGATTCTTCCGCATCTACGGCTTCCCGTGGCGGCCGGAGGAAAATGACCGCTTTGCGGACCTCACGCCCGCGGAGGCGGCGGAACTCACCGGCGGACGCCTGCCGGGGTTTGTCGAGCACGATGACAGCACGGAAGCCAACCGCGAGCGCAACCGCAACCAGGGAGACATGCTTTTCCGGATCTTTCTTGAAGAGACAGGCCCGCACCGCCTCATCGCGGAGGACCTCGGCGAGGTGGCACCTTATGTCCGTCCCACGCTGGCCGCGCTGGAAATTCCGGGATTCAAAATCCCGCAATGGGAGCGGACCCCTTCCGGAGACATGATCCCCGGCAAGGACTACCAGGCGCTGAGCCTCGCCACATTTGCAACCCACGACCATCCTCCAATCCGTCAGTTCTGGAGCGACCTGTTCGCCGATTGCTCGGATCCAGACAAGCGGGGAGCCGCTGAGCGGGAGATGAAAGAGCTGCTCGCATTCTGCGGACGCGGAGAGATCGCTGTCCCCCAGCCATACACACCGGAGATTCACCATGCGCTGATCGGCGGCCTGTTTGGCTGCAACTCCTGGATGGCCGTCCACCAGATCACCGACATCTTCGGGCTCAAGGACCGCTTCAACATCCCGGGAGCCGTGGGCGATGCGAATTGGACAACCCGCATAGCCGGCCTCCCCGCCGACTGGGACTCCCTTCATCAAAAGGACGTCACCTTTGTCACGGAGGCGCTGGCTCAATCCGGCCGCTCCTCGAAGAAGTCCGCTTAACTCCCCCGCCTCCGCATCCATGGCCACACTGAGAGCCAGCTCCCGCATGAATGAGACGGCCGGATGCCAGAGGCGCACCGGAAAATTCCGCCCCGGCTCCTACATCCGGCAGATGTTGGCCACCGGTCTTTTTTTTGCGCTCGGCATCATCGGCTCGCCGGTGTTCTGGATTTTGCACCTCCTCGCTGGCAGCCGCATCCCGGTTCGGACCGGACAAAAGATGGTGCGCGGGCTATTCCGGATTTTTGCGCGGGGCATGAGGGCGCTCGGGATGCTCCAACTCGAAGTCCAGGGCTTGGAAGCTTTGCAGGACATCCGGGGAACCGTGATCGTCTCGAACCATCCTGCCTTGCTGGATGCGGTGCTCCTTCTGTCGCGCCTCCCGCCTGCGGCTTGCGTGATGCGGGCGGACCTGCTCAGGAACCCCGCACTGTGCGGAAGCGCCTTGCTGGGCGGGTATATCACAAATGACTCCGGGCCCGCGTTTGTCCGGCAGGGCATCGAGAAGATCCGGACCGGAGGAAACGTTCTCATTTTTCCCGAAGGCACACGGACGATCACCCCCCCGCTGAACCGCTTCAAACATGGCTTTGCCATGGTGGCAACCCGGTCGCAGGCCGCCGTGCAGACGATCGTGATCGAATACCGCGGCACTCATCTCACCAAGGGCGTGTCGCTTTTTTCCCCCACCGAAGGCCCGTTGCATTTTGTTCTTCGCGCCGGCGAGCGGTTCTTCCCCAAACCGGACGAAACCCCTCCCGAGTTCAGCAGGCGGGTCGAAGCTTGGTTCCGCACGGAATTGGAAAAGCCGGAGTCCCGTTTCTGATGGGTTCCTGCCTTGTCATTCTCCCAAGCTACAACAGTGGAGACCAGCTTCCCCGAACGATGCAGGCCGCAAGGCGGTTCTGCGATCCCGTCTGGGCTGTCATTGACGGCAGCACGGACGCCAGCGCGGATGCAGCCGTCAAGCTGGCGGGCGACGGGTATCGCGTGATTTCGCTGGGAAAAAATTCCGGAAAGGGTGCCGCTGTGCTCGTGGCGTTCCGGGAGGCTGTCGCGGCAGGATTTTCGCATGCGATCGTGATGGATGCGGACGGCCAGCACGCGGCGGAGGCGATCCCGCAATTTCTCGAACTCTGCGCGGAGAACCCGGGGCATCTGATCGCCGGGGTTCCCGTCTTCGGGCCCGACGCGCCTGCCGAGCGGGTCAAGGGACGGCTCGTCGGTAATTTTTTTGCAGGGCTCGAGACCTGGGGCCTCGGTGCCGCGGACTCGCTGTTCGGATTCCGCCTCTACCCGCTGAAGCCGTCGATCCGCATCCTCGAATCCACAAAGTCCGGCCGGAGATTTGATTTCGACACGGTGCTGGCGGTCCGACTCCTCTGGGCGGGCGTGCCTGTCATCAACGTGCCCGTGCCGGTCCGCTACCCGCCGCAGGCCGATGGCGGGGTGACGCATTTTCGATATGTCCGGGACAATCTTCTTCTCACCCGCGTCCATGTGCGCTTGTGTTTGCAGATGCTTCTGCATATTCCACGGCTTCTCGCACTCCGACGCCAATGAGCACACGAAAACAGATCCTGACCGCGCGGAAGTTTGCGCTCGCGGCGACCGTGCTCCTTCGCGGACGGGCGAGGATGGCTGCCTGGACGATCCATGAAATCCTGAGGCTCGGTCCCACGCTCCTGCGCAATAGCGATCTCAACGGACCGATCGCCCACCGGTTCCGCACGGATGAGAAGGGAGTCTGGCTGACGATCGATGACGGACCGGATCCGGAACAGACCCCCCGCCTCCTGGAGCTTCTGGCTGCTGCGGACGCGAAAGCCTCCTTCTTTGTCATCGGGAGCAAGGTCGATTGGAACCGCTCGCTCTGTCGGCGGATCGTTGCGGAGGGCCACACGCTTGAAAACCACTCCTATTCTCATCCATCCGGGCTTTTTTGGGCGATGCCATGCTGCGCCATCCGTGCGGAAATCGTGCGCTGCAGCCATGCCATCCGGGTTGCCGCCGGCGTGGATCCCTCGTGGTTCCGCTCGCCGGCCGGGCTGACAAATTCCTGCGTCCACCCGGCAGCCGCCCGGTCCTGGCTCCGCGTCGCCGGATGGTCCGCAGCCGGGCTGGACGGCATTCCCGGAGCGAATCCCGAACACGTCGTTGCGCGGATCGTGCGCGACCTGGAGCCCGGAGCGATCCTCCTCATGCATGAAGGCCCGGGGCGGCGGAGCGCCGAAACCTTGGAGCTTCTTCTGGGCGAAATCTCGGCGAGGGGATTCCGGTGTGTCATTCCCTCCGGGGCCGATGTGGAATGATGCCAGATTCCTTAACACCCCATACCGAGCGGCTCGCCTACCGCCTGGGGTATACCAGCACCGCATTTTCCTTTCTCCGTTCGGTCTCGGGAGCGGTCGGCCGCAGCGGGAGTTCGATGATCGGGTCGGTGCTGGCCCGGATGTATTGCGCGACGCAGCCGGGCATCGTGTCGGTCGTCGCGCGGAACCTCGAACTGCTCGGCCATCCCTCGCCTCGCCGGTCGGCACCGAAGGTCTTTGAAAATTTTGCGAAGACCCTGGCGGACTATTTTTATCTGGCGGGGAAGTCCCGCGAGGAGGCCGCCGCTCTCGCCGACATCGAGGGTCCGCTGCCGGAGTTTCCTGCCGGGCGCGGGGCCGTGCTCGCGACCGGGCACTTTGGATTTTTTGAATACGGCGCTCTGGTGCTCGGGACAAAAGGCGTCCCTGTCAGCGTCGTCACCTACGCCGAGCCCAGCGATGAGCTGACCCGCTGGCGCGCCGACTACCGCCTGCGCTGGGGAGCCGAGACGATCGAGCTCGGGGCCGACACGTTCTCCTCGCTCCGCGCCGCAACCGCGATCGAGAGCGGCCGGCTCACCGCCATGCTCGTGGACCGTCCGATGGGAGGCCGCGCGATGGAGGTCGAACTTCCCGGCGGAAAAATCCCGTTCTCCATGGCACCCGCCCTCCTCTCCTGGATGGTCGGCTGCCCCATTCTGGCCGCGAGTGTGCGCCGGACTCCAAACGGGCGCTATACCGTGAGCACGAACCCGCTGGTCGTTGCGGACCGCAGCCTGCCCCGCGACGAGTCGCTGGCCGATTGCACCCGCCGCGTAGCAGAGACTCTGATACGCGACTTTCAGCGGGACCCACTCCAGTGGTATCACTTTGTCCCGCTCTCACCATGAAACCCGCCCTTGCCGCACTTCTCATTTGTTCCACCCAGGCATTCTGTCAGCCGCTCAACGAGGCCGACACAACCGCGCTGATTTCCCGCATCGCGGATTCGCGCGCCGGGCACGCGGTCCAGGCGGAGTTCGTGGAGAAGCGAACACTCCCGATGTGGAGCGAACCGGTCGTCGAGAAGGGCACGATCGCATTCGAGCCGCCGGAACAATTTCTCCGGAAGACAAAAAACCTGACCGTCTGCGATGGGAAGTTCCTCTGGATGTATTACCCGGACTTTCAGCAGGTGGAAAAATACCCGCTCGACAGCCGGGGCCCCGGCCAGCTGTTCTCCGCGCTCGGGCAGGCCCTCCAGTTCCGGAAGCTCGCCGAGAACTTCAAGGTCACCGCGACCGGCCTCGACAACGGCTACCGCCTCGAACTCAGCCCCCGCTCCGGCCCTCTCCGCCGGATGCTCCAGACCATCACCCTCGAACTCGACAAGTCGCTCAAACTCCGCTCCTCGATCATGGTCGGCAAAGAGGGCGACCGCATCAACACGACCTATTCGAACGAAAAGATCCTGCCGCTGGGCTCGATCGACTTTTCCTTCACCCCTCCCGCCACAGCCACCGTCGTCGCCCCTCTCGGCGGCTGACGCGGCGGTCAAACCATGCAGTATTGAACCGGCAGCTGGCTTGAGAAGCGGCTGCCGAGGAGTTCGTGCGCGGCGCGCGCCGGCCAGTGCGGGTCGCGGAGGGATTCCCTCGCGATGAGCACAATGTCCGCTCGTCCCTCTGCGATGATTTCTGCGGCCATCCGGGGATCCGTGATCCCTCCGACCGCCATCGTCGCGATCCCGGCCTCCTTGCGGATCCGCTCGGCGAACGGAACCTGGAATCCGGGGGCGAAGGGAATTTTTGCATCGGGCACGATGGCACCTGAACTGCAGTCGATGAAATCCGCTCCTTCGGCCTTCAGCCGCTTGGAGAGCTCGACAGAATCTTCGATGGCCCAGCCGCCCTCGACCCAGTCCGTGCAGGACAGGCGCACCGCCATGGGAAGGTTTTCCGGCCAGACCTGACGCATCGCGCGGAAGGTCTCGAGGGTAAACCGGGTGCGGTTTTCAAAACTTCCGCCGTATTCGTCGGCGCGGTGGTTCGAGAGCGGAGAGAGAAAACTGTGGGCGAGGTAGCCATGGGCGGCATGGAGCTCGACGAACTCAAATCCCGCCGCGACCGCTCGCCGGGTGGCCTCCACAAAGCGGGCGGTCACGCCATGGATTTCCTGCACGGTCATCTCGTGTGGCGCACGCGGCAGATTGTCACCGAAGGCAATCGCGCTCGGCCCCCAGGGTTCCCATCCGCCTTCCTCCTCGCCGAGCAGTCGGTCGCCTTCCCACGGACGCGATGCGCCCGCCTTGCGGCCCGCATGGGCAAGCTGGATCCCGGCGACCGCGCCGTGCTGTTTGAGAAATTGCGTAATCCTCAGCAGCGGCCCGATCTGCGCGTCCTCCCAGAGCCCCGCGCAGAACGGCGTGATGCGTCCCCTGGGCTCGACCGCCGTGGCCTCCGCGATCACCAGCCCCGCCCCACCGGTTGCGAACGCGCCAAGGTGGACGAGATGCCAGTCGTTCGCGAATCCATCCTGAGAGCTGTATTGGCACATCGGGGAGATGCCGATCCGGTTGCGGAATGTGACGTTTCGGACGGTGAAGGGGTCAAAGAGCGTGCTCATGGAACACAATGAGAACGGTTTGTTGCGAATGAGGAAAGCAGGAATATCGGACATCGAGGATGGAGGGCATCTGTGAGAGTGGCAAAAGATGTGGCGGCGAAGCCGCGAGCACGCCCCGGCACAGCGGGGCGGCTACATCGGGCGCAAAGCGAGTCTGAGGCGTTGGTGTTGTAGCAACGGCGCTGTGTCGCCGTGTTCGTCCCGACTCGCGCGAAGCGCGGCCGCGGATGAGCGGCCGGCTGGGCCGCATTGAAATGCTCCGGCGCTTGCAAATGTCACCCTGACGGCCAAGATCGGGATGCGCAGAGCGATGAAAAACGGAACGCGATTCACATTTTTGAGGCAGGAATGTCTCCGGGAGGGACCCACTCCCGGACGCGCTCGATATTTTCCGCCCCTCGAAAGTAGTTTTCGTTCTCCGGCTTGCCTGCCCACCGCCTCTGGCTCGCCGCCTTCGATGCCTGCCGACACTCCGGCTTCCCGCAATAGCATTGCCGCCCGCGATTACGCGGATCGCAGACGTGCTTTTTCCTGCAATGCAGGCAGTTGAATGTCGTTTTCGCTTTCATCGGCAGGCTCAAATTGAGCCGCCGAACCTGAGGATAAAATCCGTTTCAACGAAGAAAATCCACGCCCCCGCCACCCCCTAACAAGACGAAGAATAAGACCAAGGAAGAAGAGCCTTGTGGGAAGCTTTTGAAGAAAACGCCCGCTCGGAAGTATCCGATTTTCAAACCGGCCAGATCACCGGACTTTCAGATCGGCGCCCGCACCTCAAGCGCAAACTTCAAAAACTCATTATTGTTCTGGGCAAGAACCTGCGGGCCGACATGGGGTTGCCCGCAAACGTCAACGGGTGCATAGCCGAACTCCAACGCCGAATGCTGTGCCTGCACGATGAATCGGAACCTCCAAGCCAACCAGTTTGATGGGGGCTGTGCGCCCCCAAACCCCGCACCGCTCGCCGCGGCAGGCGTTCGGGGGGAACCTCAATCAGGCTTGCCTGACGGCAAGCGGAGCAGAAAAATCAAAAGAATGTGAAGAAAAAACTTGAATGCCTACATGCCCGTGATTCGCGGGCCTCTTCTGCTCTTTTCAGGCTTAAACGCACACTTTTCACACTGTCTCAACGCGTTTCTATGTGAGCTTCCGGAAAACGGCCATCAATTTGCCGAGCATGCCCGCCTCACGTTCAAGCATGCCGTCCAGGTGCTGGACGGGTGGCGAGCCGGGCTCCAGTTCCTCCAGCATGTTGCGGTAGCTGCGAGCGCTCTCAGGCTCACCTTGAAGGATTTTAGTCCTGCCGCACAAGTAGGCCCAATGGCGGATTTCCGAAATGTGGTAAACCTTGCGCCCCGGGTAGAGGCGCGGGAGCATCGCTTCCGGGCCGAACAGGAGTTCGGCAGCATCTTCCACGCGCCCTTGGTCGAGCAACAGGTCCGCGAGAGTGGTGCGGGCAAAAAAATAGCCCGGCTTCTCGCGAAACAGCTGCTCGCAGATCGCAAAAGCTTCGTCCCGGTCGGAGGAGGAACCCCGTCGAAGGGCGCTGACGAGCCAGTTCCGCAAGCTGAGCACTTCGGGGTGCCGGGCCGCCAGTTCACGCAGTTCTGGAATCGCCTTTTTCGGCTTCTCGTGAACGAGATCAAACAGTTTTTGCATACGGTCGCGAGTCGTACCAGGCAGGGCGTCCGTCTGAGGATCCGGCATGACATCCCAAGTGATCTCGAAGCTCATCAGCTGCACTACGGCGGGCTCCTGCCCCCCGCTCGAACCAAGGCGATTGCGCCGCTTGGAATTTCGTCGTTTGGACATTCCTCTGCGATATGAGGCGACCGGGCCATCGTCAAGATCGACCGGTGGATTTTTGCCGCGCACAGGCAAGCGCAGAAGCTGATCCGGGCATATCGCCGGATGGTTATGCGCCGCCAAGGGGGCGGCTCATTACGAATTGTCCGGCGGGGGCGCCGGACACCACACGCGAGGGCGCGTATGCTCCCCGGACGAGTGCTCAGGAAACCGCCAGGCGCCTGGCGAGGAGGTCCATGAGATATTCGCGGAGTTCCTCATCTGAGATTTTTTCCAGCAGGGCATTGAAGAATCCGTTCACGATGAGGCGGCTGGCGGCCTCGCGGGGGATTCCCCTGGCCTGCAGGTAGAAGAGTTCATCCTCGCTTACCGGTCCGTTGGTGGCCCCGTGGGAACATCGGACGTCATCGCTGAGGATTTCCAGACCGGGCATCGAGTTCGGATCCGCCTCGTCGCTAAGAATGAGATTGCGGACCTTCTGGTAGGCATCCGTCCCGTTCGCGCCCGGCTGAACTTTGATCAGGCCTGCAAAGATCGTCCGGGCCTTGTCGTCGAGGGCATTGAGGTAAAGGAGATCGCTCGTGGCATTCGGGGCCACATGGTCCTGCAGCGTCCGCTGGTCGATCTCGCGGGTTCCATCCACGGGATTGATCGAATACATTTCGCTGCGCGCCCGCTCGCCGACGAGCCGGCTGAGACTCTCTCCGCGCACGGTGCCGCCTCCAAGATTTGCGGTCAGGGATGTGCAGACGGCATCGCGGTCCACGATCGTCGAGTTCAGGTGAAACGCGAGCGAGTCGCGCGACCATTCCTGCACGGCGACGTAGGTCAGGCGCGCTCCGGGCGCGAGGTGCAGGTCGTTGACCCCGCAGGCAAAGGCTTTGAGCCCGTCGGCGCTTTGAAAGCGGTCCACAACCGTCACCTGGCTGTTCTGCCCGCAGATGATCAGGGTGTGAGGAAAAACCGACGAGCATGCGCCCTCGACCCAGTGGAAAATCTCCACCGGCAACGCCACCTCGGTATCGGGCGGGACATAAAGAAATGCCCCGCTCGTGACCCGGCCCTTGTGCAGCGCCGCGTATTTGTGCGAGCCCAGCTCGACCGGCTGGGCCATGAAGTATTTTTTGAAGAGCGCCGCATGATCGCGGGCGGCCACCTCGAGCGGGACGAAGACCACACCGTCCGGAAGCCGGGATGCGTCCTCATGGATGAGCGCGTTGTTTGCAAAAATCATCTTCGCGGCGGATTTGCCCATGCCGGCCGATGCCACGATGAGGCGGCCTTCATTCGAGACCGCCGGAGCCGGCACAAAGCCATCGAGGCTCAAGGCCGCGATGTTTGCAAACCGCCAGGACTCATCCTTGCGCGTCGGCTGCGGGGTGGACTCGTATTCCTGGATGGCGGCCCCCTGGTCAAACCATTCCGGCCAGGCCGGGGTCTCCAACTCGTTTTCCATAATTGTCGTGCTCATGATCGCAAATTTTCCCGGCCGGGGTCAACCGACCGAACCTTCCATTTCCAGATCGATCAGCCGCTTCAGCTCGACCGAGTATTCCATCGGGAACTGCTGCACCAGATCGTTGACAAACCCGTTGACCGCGAGACTCATCGCGGCGGCCTTCGGGATCCCGCGTTGCTGCATGTAGAAGATCTGCTCCGCGTTGATCTTGCTGACCGACGCCTCGTGCTGGCTGGCGTTTTCTTTGCCACGGATCGTAATCGCCGGGTAGGTATCCGTGCGGCTCTCGGTGTTGATGAGAAGCGCGTCGCACTCGGTGTTGTTCCTGCAGCCCTTGAGGTGGCGTCCGATCTGCACCAGTCCGCGGTAGGTGGAGCGGCCCTTGCCGAGGCTGATGCTCTTCGAAACGATGTTGCTCGTGGTGTCGTCGGCGGCATGCACCATCTTCGCGCCGGTGTCCTGGTGCTGCCCGTCGCCGGCGAGCGCGATCGAGATCACCTCGCCGCGGGCCCTGCGGCCCTTCATGATCACGCCCGGATATTTCATCGTGAGTCGCGAGCCGATGTTGCAGTCGATCCACTTGATTTCGGCGTCCTCGTGGGCGAGCCCTCGCTTGGTGACAAGGTTGAAGACATTCGCCGACCAGTTCTGGACGGTGATATACTGGATCTTGGCACCCTTGAGCGCGACGAGTTCGACGACCGCGCTGTGCAGCGTCGAGGTCTCGAATTTCGGCGCGGTGCAGCCCTCCATATACATGACCTCGCTGCCCTCATCCGCGATGATCAGCGTCCGCTCGAACTGCCCGAAGTTCTCGGCGTTGATCCGGAAGTAGGCCTGAAGCGGATGCTTCACCTTCACGCCCGGCGGGATGTAGATGAATGAGCCGCCCGAAAAGACCGCGCTGTTCAGCGCGCTGAACTTGTTGTCCCCGGTCGGGATGACCTTGCCGAACCACTTGCGAAAAATCTCCGGGTGCTTCTGCAGCCCATCGGTCGATCCCACAAAGATCACGCCCTGAGCGCCGACCGCGGCCTTGATGTTGGAATACGCCGCCTCGCTGTCGAACTGGGCCTCCACCCCGGCGAGGAATTTCCTTTCCTGCTCCGGGATTCCGAGCCGCTCGAACGTGCGCTTCACATCGGCCGGGACGTCATCCCACGAGCGCTTCGGCGCGGTTCCCTGGGACAGGTAGTAGCGGATGTTCTCGAAGATGATGTTGTCCAGGTCGTGGCTCGCCCAGTGGGTCGGCATCGGCATGGATTCAAACTTCCGCAGCGCGTCCTTCCGGAATTCACGAATCCAATCCGGGTCCTTTTTGACATCGCTGATGTAGTCGATCGTCCTCTCGGTCAGCCCGAGCCCGGCATCGAACTCGTAGTCGACGTCGTAGCTGAAGTCGCCGACCGAGCGGTCGATGTTCAAATCAGGTTTGGTTTCGGTATTCATGTCAGGCGTTTGCGAGAATCTCTTTTTCGACCCAGTCGTATCCCTCGGCCTCAAGCTTGAGCGCGAGGTCCTTGTCCCCGCTGAGGACGATCCGGCCCTCGACCATCACGTGGACGACATCCGGAACGATATAGTCCAAAAGCCGCTGGTAGTGGGTGATCACCAGAAATCCGCGATCCGGCGATCGCAGGGCGTTGACCCCATCGGACACGATTTTCAGCGCGTCGATGTCGAGCCCGCTGTCGGTCTCGTCGAGCACGGCATATTTCGGAGCCAGCATCGCCAGCTGCAAAATTTCGCAGCGCTTCTTTTCCCCGCCAGAGAACCCCTCATTGACCGCGCGGGAGGTGAAGTTGCGCGGGATCTTCAGCGAATCCATCTTGGCGTAAAGCTCCTCGTAGTATTCGACAGCGTCCAGCTCCCCGCCAGCGGGAAGCGCCGCCTGCCGGGCGGCGCGGATGAAGTTCGCGATCGAAACGCCCGGCACCTCCATCGGATATTGGAACGCGACGAAGAGCCCTGCCCTCGCGCGCTCATCGGGCTCCGCCATGTCAAAAAGCGCCACGTCGTCGAGCATCACCGCGCCAGCGGTGACATCGTAATCCGGATGCCCCGCCATCACCTTGGCGAGAGTGCTTTTGCCAGAGCCGTTCTTTCCCATGATGGCGTGGACTTCCCCCTTCGGGACTTCGAGGTTGAGACCGCGCAGGATTTCGCGGTCGCCGATGTTGGCGTGCAGGTTTTGTATGTTGAGTGACATGTGATTGGGTTTCAGGCTTGGCAATCCGGACAGAGACCGCGCACGGTGAATTCCGTCTGGATGATGGAAAAATTCTTCGGGAGCTGCCAGAGCTGCCCCGACCTCGCGCCCTTGGCGACCGGGACATCATGGACCTTGCCGCAGCGCTCGCAGATGAAATGCCCGTGCTCGTTCAGGTTCGGGCAATACCGCGTGGCATCGCGGTCCACATTGACCTGCTTCGCCAGCCCGCAATCCACCAGCGTCTCCAGGCAGTTGTAGACCGTCGCCAGCGAGATGCCGGGGATCTTCTTCTTCGCCCGCAAAAAGACCTCCGTCGCCGTCGGATGGTCCCGCTCCGCCAGCAGCACGTCATAAACCTCGCGCCTCTGCGGGGTGAGGCGGTGCCCGCTGTGGCTGATCCTCTCCTCATACCCGGGAATGGCCGGCGGTTGCTTCGTCATGATGGGGGAACCTACCGCCCAAATTGTCTTTATCAAGACTTATTCTAAATATAAATCGCAGGGCACGGAAGAACGCTGTCGCCCTCCCGCAGGAAGGGCTCGGACTACTTTTTATTCCCCAGAAGTTTGGAGAGGCCGAGTTCGTCGAGGGCGATCGGGCTTTGCTGCTGGAGCTTGGCGAGGTAGGCCTCACGGTTTGCGCGGGCACGCTCGGTGCGGAGGAGCTTGACGAGTTGGTCCTTCACCTCGTCGAGGGTGGCCGTGTGGGCCTCTTTGACCTCAAGCACCTTGACGACATACCATCCGTCCGCAAGGCGGATCGGCTCGGTGACAGATCCTTTCGACAGCGATGTGACCTTGGAGCGGATCTCCGGCTGGATCTGGGTTTCGGCCAGCCATCCGACCTCACCCCCGCGGGAGGCGGTCTCGCGCTCCTCGCTTTTGTCCCTGGCGACAGCGGCAAAGTCCCCGGCCTTCACGGCCTTCGCGACGTCCTCGATCCGCGTCTTCGCCTTGTCCTGAGCGTCTTTGGGAGCATCTTTTGGAGCCGCGATAAAAATCTGGGCGAGTCGGATTTGCGTCGGGACCTGGAGGTCGGATTTCCGGGCCTCGTAAACCGTTTTAATTTCTTCCTCCGAAGGGTATCCCTCCGGAACTTTGGCGATCGATTGGAGGTAGGTCTCGGCGATCGCCCCCTGCCGGAGACGTTCGAGCTGCTCCGCGACCTCGGGGGTTTTATCCCATCCTGTTGCGATCGCCTCCTTCAGCAGGATCTGTTGGAGGATGAGCGTGCGAACCGCCTGGCTCAACGCGGCGGGATTCTTCAAGAGGGCCGCGCGATCCGATTCGGTGAGGTTGTCCAGATATGGGGTGACTTGGGTGGCCTTGATCTCCTGGTCGCCAACCCGCGCGATGACATCATCGGCGGCGCGGGCCAGCGGGGCAGCCAGGATCAGCGGGGCGAGGAATGTGTGGAGGAGACGGCGGAGGATGGTGGGATACGACATAAATATTTTCAGCCCTGGGGGCCGGCGGCTTGCGGTTTGGTTTCGGTTTTTTCCGGCTGGATGCGGGCGTCGGTGAGTTTGTCCGCCTGATCCTGGATCAGGTTTTCAAATTTGACCTTTGTGGTCCCCACGAACGGCTCCCTGGCAAGGATCGCATCGCCGAGACCGAATTTCTCATAGCGGTTGAGAGTGTCCATCCCGGCCTTATACATTTCCAGATTTTTCACCTGCTGGTTCGCGACCTGCCGTTCGAGCTTTATCGATTTGTCCTGATACTTCGCGCGCTCGGCTTCCTTGTGCGCGGCGAACGCGGTGATTTCGGAATACGACTTCTTCCATTTTTCGACCTTGGCCTGAAGGCTTGTGATCACGGTGCCCCTTTCCTCCAATTTGGTGTTGAGCTCGGAGATCATGTTCGTGGACGTGTTGCGCTCCGCGATCAGGTCCTTGTTCAGCGATTCGTTCTTGGCGGTGAGCTCCTTGATTTTCTCCTCGGCGGCGATCTGGGCGGCCTGGGCGGTTGCGATCTGGCCTTGGGCGTCGCGGAGTTTGAGCATCGTGTCGCGGAGCGCTTCGCGGAGTTTGGTTTCGACCGTGTTCTCTTCGGCGGCGTGGAGCGGGGCGGCCAGCGCAATCGCGAGAACGACGGCTCGCCGCAGAATGTTTCCTGCGGACCCGAAGGACGCAAAGTTCCTTTTGTGTTTGGACGTGGGGCGGCCGTCCCGGCTGCCTGGTTGCTGGAGAGACAGCAGGCGGGACGCCTGCTCCACGGCACCTGTCCCGATATCTTGGGTCGTTTTCATGTTCAGAACTTCGAGTTGATGTCGAATTGGATGATGTTGGTCTTGTAGGCCGGTCCCGCGATGCTGTCCGCGCCCATCCAGCGCAGGGAGACGTAAACGTTTTGCGAGAGGGCGAGGTAGCCGCCGACGGTGAAGCCCTTCATGTTCGTGCCGCCAAGGCCGAAGTCGGAGTCGTTGAACCCGTCGACGACCGCATCCGAGCCGATCCAGCGGTAGCCGACATCCACCGACCAATCCCAGCGCTTGGAGAGCGAGGGCGTGCCGAACTTCAGCTCGACCGACCAGGCGGTCGGGTCGCCGTCGTAGGGCCCGACGGCGTAGAGTTCGGTGGAGTCGATCGGGCCGCGGTTGTTAACCGCGATGAGATTGATGGCGCTTTTGTTGTAGGCGATGTTCTGAACAAACTCCCCGATGAGCGAGATCTGGACCGGCTCGAAGCCGTTGTAATCGATTCGCGCGGTGACGGCGAGCTCCTCGAATTTTGTGGCGAGCCCGTAGTATTGCCACTGGTTGATCGCGCCGTAGTCGTTGCTGGCATCCGGGATGATGTTGCGGATGGCCATGTAGGTATTGCCCTTCTGGGCAAACGAAGGCCGGCTGTTGTCGGTGTCGCTGGCATCGTTGACGGTCTGCGGCGCATACGGAGTCGAGAGTTTTCCCTCGATGTTTTTGAAATAGTAATACGAGGCGGCGACCTTCAGTTTCCAGTCCTCGGTCGGCTTCCACTCGAGCCCGCCCTGGATGGCGTAGAGGTATTTGTCGTAGCTCTTGAACTTGGCCGGCTGGTTCGACGAGAAGTTGAAGTCGGTGTTGTAAACCACGAAGGCCCCTCCGGTGACGAACGGCGTCAGGCCGGGCAGCACCTCATACTGGAGCTTCATGGCGCCGCCGTCGAAGCCCAGATCCTCGTCCCAGATCAGGCGGGTCGAGAAGAACGGGTTGTCAAACCGTCCCGCCCACGCGGTGAAAAACGGCTTGTCGTTGAGCGGAAGATCGTAACGCAGGAACGCCCGGTCGAGCCAGATGGCATACTTGCTGAAGTTTCCGCCCTGCCCGTTTGCATACCCCATGCTCTGGTTGGTGGAGACCGGCGAGTTGTTCTGGCCGGTGGCCACGCGGAACCCCGAGGTGAAGTTCTCGCCCATGTTGATGTCCGCCCCGAAGCGGGCACGGAGGCGGAACTGGTTGCGATTCTGGTCGGCATTCAGCTGGGGAGCAAACTGGTTGCCGGTCGTATCGAAAGGCGCTCCGGTATTGATCGCGTTGAAATTCGGGAACGCCCCCGTGGCATCGTTGCCGTTCGGGAAGGAGTCGCCCTCATACCTCATGCGGAAGTCGAAGAACGGATTGACCTTGTCCACCCATTTGGGGAGCAGGATGTTGCCGGACAGCTTGGTGGAGGCGTGCTCGGTGGCCAGCTCCAGCTTGATCTCCTCCTTGATCTGCATTTTGACCGGCTCCGGAATGTAGGTGACATGCACGTCGTCCGGCGAGGCCGGGGCGCTCTGGGCCTGGGCCACGGCAAACTGGTCGGAGGCCGCCTGGACGGCCGCCACCTGGGCAACGGCAAACATGTCGGCCTGAGCTTGCGCGCGGGCGGTTTCGGCCTCCGCCTGAGCCTGCACAATCATTTCTTTCGCATCGTCCTTGGTCAGGATTCCACGCTGCACGAGCTTGTTGATGAGGTTGATGGTCACGCTCTGCGATGGCGAGGCAGGCTCCGATGGCGATGGGGCCAGGTTTGGCGTCGTGGAAAGGACGTCGTCCGCAGGGCCGGATGCCACCGGCAACGGGCCTTCGATCGGGGGGCTCTTCTCGACGACCGGGGCCGGTGGTTGAGGTGTCGGCTGCGCCTTTGTGACGGGCGCTGGCGCGGGAGATGGCGTTGCGACGGCCACCGGCGCTTGGGCGGGTGATGGGGTCGCGGATGCAGGTGGCAGAACCTTTTCTTTAGCCGGCGTGGCCACAGCCAGCGGGGTGGGCTCGGGGGTCGTGGCTGGGGTAAGGATGGGCTGTGGCGTCGGCTGCGGCGGCAGTTGGGAAGCCGAAGACGCGGGCTCCGGCGTCGCGGCAGGCTGCGGAGAAACGAGGGCGGCCGGCTTTAGTTCCGGCGCTTGGATTTGGCGCGGAGAATCGGGAGCCGGCGAAGGGGTTGCGGGCATCGGCGTCGGAGTCGGAGCTGCGGTTTCCGGTTTCTGAGTTCCGCTCTCGGGCTTCCCGGCCGGGCTCGGCGTCGGTGCGGGATAATCAAAAATGATCCGGTTCTTTTTGCCAACCTGCGCGATCGTGTAATCGGCCCCGGATGCCGCAGCCTGAAGGATGAAGGATGAAGTCAGAAGGATGAGAACGGCGCGAAGCTGTCGTCGTCCGGCGAGCGGGGCGCGGCGGTGGGTGAGATGTGCGAAATTCATGAAGTTAGTTGGGCCGTGTCGCTGAAAGTCGCATGACGATTGGCATCGGCATGCCTTCCGGCGGGGGATTCTGCAACTGCAGTCCGGTTAAAATTTCGTCACGGATCGCGGCGTCGACGTCCGGCTTTCCAGACGTTCCGGAGATCGTGGCGCGGGTGACGCGCCCGGTGGCGTCGAGCCAGATGCGGACTTTGACATTGAGCGCCGCGGCGCGGGTTTTCTTGTGGTTGCGCAGCGCATCGACGACGCGCGACTGAACCTGTCCGGCGTAGAGCCCGTATTTGGAACCGCCTCCGCCGCCCTTGCCCGTGCCCCTGCCGCCGATCATTCCGCCCCCTCCCCCTTTGGCGAGGCCAAACGCATCCGGGCCGTCCCCCTGGACATTGGTCCCCATGGGTGCGGGCTCGGGATCCGCCGCCACGGGCTCGGGAGGAGTCTCGGGCACAAACTTTTCTTCCTTCACCGTTTCCGGCTCCGGCGGCTGCTCCTTGGGCGGCGGCGGCGGGGGGGGCGGGGGCGGAGGAAGCGGAGGCATGATGTTCACCATCGTCATCGTGGGTTTCTTCTTCCCCGCCTCCTTGGGAGACATCACAAAAAATGCCCCGGCTCCAGCGACGACGACAGCGGCCACGATCAGCTTGATCCTGTGCTTCTGGAGGAATGTGAGCCCCTCCTCTTCTTCGTCGTCGAGAACCATGGTCTATTTCGGCCCCTGGGTTGCGAGGCCGATCTGTGTGATGCCGACGCGGCCGATGACATCGAGCGCGTCCATGACCATCTGGTATTGGGTGGCGCGGTCGCCGCGCACAACCACAGGAAAGTCCGGGTTCTTGGCCTTGTATTCGTTCAGCTTGGCCTCCAGCTCCGGAAGCGAGACCGGGACGGTATCGAGAAAGACCTTGCCCTCGTTGTTGATCGTGACCGCCTTGCTCTTCGGGCCGCCGATGGCCGGGGCCTTGCTGCCTTTGGGAAGATCGACTTTCGTCCCCTGCACGCCAGCCGTGGTCATGATGATGAAGATCAGCAGGAGCACGAGGTAGAGGTCCACCATCGGCGTGACGTTGATGTCGTCGAAACCCTTGTTGTCGTCGCCGGCTGTCATGCGTCCTCTCTGACCTCCATCCTTCGCACCGGGACCCCGCCCTCGTTGCTCGGGGGATAGAACTCCGCCATCTTGGTGATGAACTCGTCGATGAAGAGGTTCATGTCGGAGATGGCGTCCTTGATCCGGGAGTTGATGTAGCTGTAAAGGAAGAGCGCCGGGATGGCGACGAGGAGGCCGGCGACGGTGGCGAGAAGGGCGCTGGCGATGCCGGGGGCGATCGAGTTGACCTCGACGTTTCCGCTCTTGGCGATGACCGCAAACGTGATCATGACGCCCATGACGGTTCCGAGCAGCCCGACATACGGGCCGCCCGCGATGCTGATCGTCAGGTAGATCAGCCCGCTGTTCATGCGGTGCACCTCATGGGTGAGGCCGGAATCCAGACTCGCCTTGATCGCCTGGATCGAGCGCAGCGAGAGCCCGTTGAACTTTTTCTTTTTATCCTCCATGCGGTGGCGGATCTCCTCCGAGCCGATGTGGTAGATATGATAGAGCGGCGACTGCCTCATCAGCTTCTGGATTTTGGTGCTGGCGGTTCCGCCGAGGCTGCTCACGCTCGAGGCATCCGAGTGGTCCAGCGCGGTCAGGTCGCTGGACATGTGCTTCCATTGCCGGATGAACTCGTCACTGCCTTTCTTAATCTTGTTGAGATAGAAGAATTTCTTGAGTGCGACCGACCAGCTGACCACCGCCATGATCGAGCAGAAGAAGACGACCATCCAGCCGTCGAACATCATGTTCTTGGCGATGTCGCCGAAGAGCATGATGTGCTCGAGCGCGGCGCTGTGCCCGCCGCCGCCGCTCCCCTCCTCCTCGCCGGGGACGATCAGCTTCGTGCTGGCATCGTTTCCGGTCTGGCTGAGATAGGAAAAATTCACCCATCCGGCGCCGCGGGCGGCCTTCGAGATTTCGAATTCGTCCATCTCGCCGACCACGCCGTTCTTCCCGTCGTTGTCGGCCCCGAGCGTCGCGCCGGTCGTGAGCGCTGGAACCGGGGCATCCACCTTCGCATATTCCTTCCCGTCCACGTAGAGCGTGGTTGAGGCGTTCGTGGCGACCACCGCGATGTGCTTCCACACGCTGGCGGCCACTGGCTCGCCCGGCGCGGATTTCTGCGTGCCGGAGCCATCCTTGATCTCGACGTATGGCACGCCCGCATTGAATCCGATCTGCAGGCGGTTCGCGGCATCGGTCCAATCAAACAGAACCCCCTTGTCCGAGAGCGTTGTGGACTTCACCCATGCGGAGATCGTGAGCGGCTGGCCGGCGGCTTGTTGAAGCGTCGCACTGGCAGGAATTTTGATCGCGGTGTTTCCCAGCAACCTCATCCCGGGGCCGATCAGGGAACCCTCGGATGGGGTGCCTCCGGATGTGGCGTTGTTGCCGTTTTTTGTGGCATCCACGGGAGTCGCGGCAATGAAGTGATAAACGAGAACCGTCTCGGCATCGTAGGTGGACTTCGGATCCGGCCCCTCCTCGATCTTGTCCCCCTCAACCCCGGAATAGAGCCAGAATTTCGCCTGCGACCCGGCCTTGATGTCCGGCACCTTGACCCAGACAAACGCCTCGTTCATCAGGGGATCCCACTTCTCGATCTGATGTTCGAGAACGGTCTTGTCATCCTCGGCCACAAAGCGCAGGTCGCTGCCGTCTTCCTTCGCCGCGCCAAAATTGAAATTCCCCTGATGCAGGCGGAGCAGGACGAGCGCGGTGCCGACGGGTTCGGAGATTTCGGTTCCGGTTTTTCCGGTGTCGACCGTGATCGGCTTGCGGGCGGCCCATTCCTTGTTCCACCAGGCCTGTCCGGAGGTGAGGTTGGCCATGACGGCGAGAAGGACGAAAAGGGTGGTTTTAGTCAGGGTATTCATGTTAGAGTTCGGCCCAGAGGCGGAAGGTGAAGAGCGGCTGGTTTGCTTCCGAGGGTGCCTGCGTGACCTTCGGAATCCCGATGATGAATTCCCCGTTCACGTGGTCGGAAATCTTGATCGTGCCGCCGATCCCGTAGCTCCAGAGATTGAATTGCGAAGTTTGCTCGGGGAGCGGGTCGTTGAGCGTCGCAACGCCCCCGTCGAGGAAGACAAAAACCCGGCACTCATGCCCTTCGCCCAGCCACCGGAGAAGGGACGGGCTGCGCAGTTCCAGGCTCCCGCAAAGCGCATTGTCCCCGACGACCACGGATTCCAGATAGCCGCGCACCGTGCTGAGGCCACCGAGGCTGAACTGCTCGGTATCGAGAAGCGGATTGGCCGAGGCCTGGCCCTGGACGCCGGCGAAAAGCTGGAAGTCGCCGGGCAGCTTCTGAGTGTGCTCGAGGCTGCCGCGGAAGTAGAAGAAGTTCGAGTCCGCATTGTAGCGGCGGTTGTCAAATTCGAACTGCTCCTGGGCGCTGGTGCCGCGAAAGCTGAACGTCACCCCGGCGCTGAGCTGGGTCTCGTAGTTCTTCCCGATCGAGGTGGCATTGTAGTTGATGCTGAAGGGCCAGTAGGAAACCGGCGACGAGATGATGGAGTTGCCGACCGTCAGGTCCTGGATGAAGTGCTTGTAGTCCATCCCCACGCTGAGCGAGTGGAAAAAGCCTTTGCGCGCCGGCAGGTTGACGAGGAAACGGGCGCCGTAAATCTCGCCGTTGCCGAGAGAGTTTGTTCCGCCGAGCGTCGCCACGTTGCTGTTCTGGCGGGTCGCCTGCAGCATGAGTCCCAGCCAGTCGATCGCGGGCAGCCGCGCAATGTAGTACCCGGAGTAAACCAGCGCGTCATCCGGCCGCTGCGGGGCGATCTGGAAACCGAGGCCGATTGTATGCCCGAGCTGCCAGAGGTTGTCGTATCGCAGAGCGAGATCCAGCCGCAGCGGGGTCGTGTTCGCGCTGTAGCGGTTGTTCAGCTCGATGCTCCCGTGCAGCGGCAGCTTGTCTTTCACCGTGAGCTCGACATCGACCGTCCCTGGAATCGCACCCGGCTTCAGCGACGGCGTCACCTGCCGGTCGGCGATCTGGTTGAGCCCGATGATGTCGCGCTGGACATCATTGAAATTCGGCACCGTCCCCTCCTCGAGCGAAGGGGCCATCTTTTTGATCTGCTCCACGCTGTAAAACCGCGAGCCCTTCACGCGGAGCCGTCCGACCGTCGCCTCGGTGACCTGGAGGACCACAATCCCGTTCGTCGGACGCTGGGGAGGCACGCTCACCGAAACCGTCTGGAAACCCAGATCGTGGTAGGACTTTTCCAGCGCCGCCCTCGCCTGCTCCACATCCTGCTCCGACCGGCCGGGCCCGAGATACGTGTAGACCGCCTTCTCGATCTCGCCGCGCGGCAGGGTCTTCGACCCGATCACGCGATACTCGCGGATAAAGAGCGACTGCGGCGTGGAGGCGTTGATTTGGTTCACCACGGCCTGCGTTGGAGGCGGATCGTCAGCAGCGGTTTGCGCAAGTGCTCCTCCTGGGAAAACCAAGGCAAGAGCAAGGGCGAGGCTTGCGACAACAAGCCCCTGCCTCCGGATTCCTGTGTGGGATCCGGCTTTACTCTCTTGGAATGAACACATTTCCGGCACTGTTCGTAGTTTTCGTGAAGTTGGTGAACAACGTCCCAAGTGTTACAATTTCGTCACAATTGGGGATTCCTCCCTGACGGTTCGACCGCCGGGACAGCAGGCAAATGGCGAGTGCATTCGTGCCAGCCGGAACTCGGGATGTTTCTCTTTTGATTGATTTCATCGCGTTGGTCGCGTCTGATTTTTTCGAAGGCTCAGTGCACCTTTTCGAAGCGCACCTTCGTGCTCACCTCAACCTGGACCACCTTCCCCTCGTGGACAGTGATGACGACGGAACCAAATCTCAGATCCTCCACGTGCTGAGCCACGATCTTCAACCAGTTGTGGGAATGGGTGCTGGTGATTTCCCTGTCGGCGGTATGGGCGGTTATTTGAGCAGACATATCGTGTATTTAATAACGACTAATTAGACCGTTTTTTATTATCGCGCAATGAATTTTTTCCAATGATCTTTGAGGAAACGATTCGTTTGCAATGTAGCGAAGGGAAGTTTTTCAGTTGATCAGTGTCATAATATCGATAGGTTAGGTCGTCATATATGAATAGAGTTGTCCTCAGAACGCTGCTTGCCGTCGCGCTCGCCCTGACCGGTTCAGGGCGGATGCTCGTCGCCGGCGACATTCTTCGGGGAGGGGCCAGTGCGGGTTCCGGCCGCAAGGCAGCGGATGCCAGAGCCAATTCCGGTGCCGCGGCTGCGGAACTGGCCAGGACCAAAGCCGCCGACCGGCTGGCGCGGACAACTCAGGTCGTGACCGCCATGCGGCAGATGCAGGCTTCGGCCAGATCTGCCTCAGGGTCGGCGTCCGTGCCCGACGGGCTGGTCACAGGCGGACTGGAACGGCTGCCCGGCGGGGCTTGGAAAGGAGCGAACGCCCCGGCCCAAAGCGGCAACCTCGTCACCATCAAACAAACCGACCAGCAGGCCGTCCTGAACTGGAAGACCTTCAACGTCGGCAGGAACACGACGGTGAATTTCGACCAGTCGGCCGGAGGCAGCGACACTGGCAAGTGGATCGCATTCAACAAAGTCACCGACCCCTCGGGAAAACCGTCGCAGATTCTCGGCTCGATCAAGGCCGACGGCCAGGTTTACATCATCAACCAGAACGGAATCCTCTTCGGGGCCGGGAGCCAAGTGAACACCCGGACCTTCGTCGCCTCAACTCTTCCGATCAACGAAACCCTCGTGAATCGCGGCCTTCTGAGCCAAACAACGAAAGACGTTCAATTTCTGTTCACATCGGGGGGAGCGGATGCGGGCGTCGTGCGGGTGGACCAGGGGGCGGTCATTACAAGCCTGGAGGGTTCCGATGGCAACGGGGGCAGGATCGTCCTGGTCGGGAAAAATGTCACAAATTCCGGAACATTGTCGGCATCCGGAGGACAGACGATTCTCGCTTCGGGACTCGAGGTGGGATTCACCGCCCACGACACCACCGACGCCAGCCTGCGCGGGCTGGATGTTTTTGTGGGCCAGGTTGGCGGTGGTGGCACGACAACCAACAACGGGCTGATCCAAATCGCCCGCGGAAGCGCCTGGCTTGCCGGCAAGACCGTGGACCAACAGGGGGTGATCGATTCGACAACATCCGTTTCGTTGAACGGGCGGGTCGACCTGACTGCAAACTACAACTCATCCATCAATTCCGCTTACGATTCCGCTGACATTTCGAAAGGGCTTCCGTTCCTGGTCAGAGCCTCGGGGTTGGTCAGGCTGGGAGAAGAAAGTCTGATCCGCATTCTTCCGGAGACGTCGAGTAGCGAAAAAAAAATCGGAACGACTCTCGCTTTGAGGTCGGAGGTCAACATTCAAGGCCGCTCGGTCTTTGCCGCAGCAGGCTCCAAGCTTCTGGCCCCCAACGCCAGGGTTCACATTGCTGCGGGGAACTGGCTGGACACCGGTTCTGCAATCCAACCGTCCTCAGCGTTTGCCGCGACAGGCGGGCAGGTCTTCCTCGATTCCGGAAGTCTCGTTGATGTTTCCGGATCAACCGGTGTCTCGGTTCCGATCGATCAGAGCATTCTCACTCTGGCATTGAGGGGAGCCGAGCTGGCGGACTCGCCGCTTCAGAGAGCCGGAGCCATACGCGGAATCGAATTGACCGTGGACATCCGCCGGAGCGGCACCTATCTCGGGCGGAGTTGGGTGGGGACTCCGTTGGGCGATGTGACCGGTTATGCCAACCTGATCGGGCACACGGTTGGCCAGTTGACAACATCGGGCGGCAGCGTCTCGATCTCGGCCGGCGAGTCGATCATCACCCGCGAAGATGCACTGATCGACGTGTCCGGCGGGTGGGTTCGCAACGAGGGCGGCCGGATCCAAACGACCCGCCTGATGAGAGGCAATTCCATTGTGGATATCGCCGAAGCCACTCCGAATGTAACCTACGATGGCATCTATTCAGGCAAGTCCTTTCAAAACCACTCGAAGTGGGGGATCGGCAAATCATTCCTCAACCCGCTGGCTCCGACCGGTGGTTACTCCGCGAGGTTTTACATTGAAGGCGCTGGCGCTGGGAGCGTATCGCTATCGGCACCGGCGATGGCGCTCGATGGGGCCCTGGAAGGCAACACGGTCGGCGGGCCGCGCCAGTTGCGTTCTTCCAAACTGTCGAGTTCGCTCCCCCGCAGCGCGAGCCTCACCCTTGCTTTCCATGGGCAGGACAGCAGTTCGCCGGCACCGCTGACAACATATTCGGCAACCAGAATAATAGTCCAAGCCGGAGGGCTCCCCCCGCCGGGGGCATTTGCCACCGACGCCGCAGGAAATGCCGTTCCGATCAGCGCCGCCAGAAAAGCAATCTTCTATCTGGATCCCGCCCTGCTGTCGGAGAAGGGTTTCGGGCAGCTCACGGTCAATAACGAGGAAGGGGCGGTTGTTGTTCCCGGGAATATCACATTGAGAACACCCGAAGGGGGCGGCATTTCTTTCGCGGCGGCGAACATCGATGTCCGCGGCGGCGTGGTCTCCCCCGGCGGCTCGCTTTCATTCACCTCCTACAATATCTCGCCCTATGCAGCCGCGTTAATGGCAGGTTCATCAAACCCGACCAATCCCACTCCAAATCCCGGGAAAGGCACTTTCACTCTCGAAAAATCCGCACTGCTGAGCACGGCGGGACTTATCGTGGACGACCGGCCCACAGGACTCTCATCCAGGCCCGTCGCATTTGCGAAAAACGGCGGATCCATCACGATCGCTGCGTTCGATGCCAATCTGGAAAAGGGCAGTCTGATCGATGTTTCAGGAGGCGTTTCGATCAGCTCAACGGGGGCCAAGGGATATGGGAATGGTGGATCAATCAGCATCAAGACCGGGCAGGATCCGGGAGTATTGTCCGCTCTGGGCGGAGGCTTGGATCTTGGGGCCGGGTTGAAGGGCTTCGCTGGCGGAACGGCCGGGTCGCTGACACTTCAAGCCCGGGTCGTGGAAATCGGGGAGTCCCGGAAAATTCCCGCTTCGCTATTTCTGAACCCCGCATTTTTCAGCAGCGGCGGATTTGGAAGTTTCACAATCACCGGTCTCGGAAACTCGGAGGCAGGACAGGCTATCCCTGCTGTATCGATAGCATCCGGAACAGAGCTGGTGCCGGTCGCGTTGGGGTTGGTTCTTCAGAAGCCGTCTGCACGGGGTGCGACACTCGGGGCGATCACGCGGCCTGTCGGCGAGCGGACACCGGTAAGCCTGAAATTTACAGCGCCGGGGGTGTTCTTCAACGGTGCGCTTCTCCAGCGTGGAGATATAGTAATGGGAGAGCGGGCGGTCATCCGCACCGACCCCGGCGGAGCGGTGGAGCTTTCAGGCAACACCGTGTCTGTGCTGGGTTCGATTTATTCCCCCGGCGGAACAATCCGGGTCTCCGGAGGAACCGATTCCACCAAGCTCTTCAATGACAGTTCCGCAGCGCTCGCCACCGTTTTCATCGGACCGGCTGCGACGCTTTCGGCGGCTGGAACGTTTGTTCTCTCGTCGGATCCCTACGGCCGGAAGCTCGGAACAGTCCTCCCCGGGGGCACGATTTCTGTTTCCGGAAATATTCTGGCAGCGGCGGGTTCGGTTCTCGATGCCTCCGGCGCCCGCGAAATTGTGGACGAGAAACCGACTGTGGCCAATGTGAATGCGACCTTGAAAATCCCGGCCTCCAGCGGCCTGACCCAGATGCCGTCCAGCCTGAAAGCCGTGCCGACCGTTGTCGCGAGCAATGCGGGAACCATCTCGTTGCAGGGGGGCCAAATGCTCTACAGTGATGCGGCTTTACGCGCCTTTGCCGGCGGTCCTGCGGCGATGGGGGGGACCCTGCTCGTTTCGTCCGGAAGATTTTATCCCGTCGGCTCCGCGAGCGTCCCCACCGATGTCAATCTGACGGTCCGCCAGAGCGGGCGCGCCACGCCAGGCACAGCGGGCAGCGGAACAGCGGTGATCGGGAACCCGGTCGTTGACAGCAACGGGCAGACACGTCCCGGCGAAGGATTGTTCAGTGTTGATCAGTTTGCCGCAGGCGGGTTCGACTCGCTTGCTCTGAACGGGGTTGTCAAATTTTCGGGACCGGTCCGGATCGACGCGCGCAGCTGGCTCAAGGTTGCGGATTCGGGCGTGCTGAACGCCGATTCCACGGTGTCTTTGAGCGCTCCCTACGTGGCTCTGGGAATGCCATTTCAAGCACCGGCACCTTCAGAGGACCGCGTCTCCCCGTTTCCCGTCCCTGTCGCTGCAACAGCCGGATCAGGAAAGTTGAACGTGACCGCCCGTGTCGTCGATATCGGCAGCCTTTCCCTGCAGCAGATCGGCAATGCCGACATCTCGGCTGAGCAGGGGGACATCCGAGGGAGTGGCACTCTGAATATCGCAGGCAGCCTGACCTTGCGCGCCGCACAAATCTATCCCACCACCGGATCGGTTTTCTCCATCATCGCATCGGACCATGTGCAGGGCGGAACGCCACAGAAAGGAGTCGTCACCATCCTGCCGTCAGGTTCAACAAACCTTCCCCTCTCGGCGGGTGGGACGCTGGAAATCTATGCTTCTGAAATTCACCAGAACGGTGTTCTTCGCGCGCCCTTTGGAAGCATTGTTCTCGGTTGGGATGGTTCGGGCAGCGCACCGAAAAATTTCCTGAGCGGTTCGGATGTTCCGGCGTCCACCAGTGTGAGCCTTGGCGTCGGAAGCCTCACCTCTGTTTCCGCCATCGACCCCCTGACCGGAGCCGGCCTGATCATTCCCTACGGGGTGAGCAGCGATGGCAGCTCGTGGATCGATCCGCGCGGCATTGACGTCACAACCAGCGGACTCGCGGACAAATCCATCCGCATTTCCGCGCAAAATCTCCTGATGGAATCCGGCGCGACCGTGGACATTCGAGGCGGAGGGGATCTGCTGGCCTATCGATGGATCGAGGGCCAAGGCGGGTCACGGGACATTCTTGGTTCGGATTCAAGCTTTGCTGTCCTTCCAGACTACAATGCGGTGCTCGCTCCTTTCGGGCCCTACAATTCCTCAAGCGCCTCCACCAACCTGATTTCGGGTTTCGGGAGCGGCTACAGGAATGCAACGCTTCACGCCGGAGACCGGATTTATCTTGCGGCGAGCAAGTCATTGCCTGGTGGATATTATACGCTCCTTCCCGCGCGCTATGCGTTACTGCCGGGTGCGGTCCTCGTGACTCCGGCTTCCGGAACTGCACGGGGAACGCTCGAAATCCCGGGGGGAGCGAGCATCGTATCCGGCTACAGGTTCAATGGTCTCAGTGCCGGCAGTCCATCCTTCGGGCTTGCTTCTAAATTTGAGGTTCTGTCCAGTGCCGTCCTTCGCAACCGGGCGGAATACGAAACATTTTCTGCGAACTCGCTCATCAGCCAGCGGGCGAATGAGCTGGGGGTGGCAAGCCAGAAGCTGCCTGCGGACTCCGGCTATCTTCTCTTGCGGGCGTCCTCGGGTTTGGTGCTCGGCGGCTCGGTTCTGTCACAGCCTCTGTCGGGCGGGCGGGGCGCTTCAGTCGATATTGACACGCCTCTGAATATTGTCATCTCAAGCGCGGAGTCCTCCTCCACGCCCGGAACATCCTTCATCAACAGCTCTCTTCTCGGGAGTTGGAATGCGGCGAGCCTGGTCGTCGGGGGGGTGAGAACGACAGGGGATGGCTCAACGCGAATCGATGCCCATGCGGAGTCTGTGACGGTGGACAATGCGGGTTCGCCGCTCGTGGGAACGGAAATTGTGCTTGTGGCCAATCAGGGCCTCACCTTGGCGCAGGGATCACAAATCCAACAGTCAGGCGAACTCGCGGGAAGTGCGGAGAACTTTGTTTTGAGCGGCTCGGCGGAGATTTCCGCCGGTCATCCTTTCATCTTCACACGGGCGGACGGAACGATCACGCTCCCGGTGGGAACGCGGGGCTCCGCAGTCATATCCTCCGTTTCCGGATCGATTGTCGCCGCCGATGGAACGGTCACTGCCCTCGCGGCCAACTCGCCGGTTTCCATCGCCGCAGGCAGCAAGATCACCCTTTCCGCCGCCGGGACGCTGTCCCTCGCGGGTGGAGGAACCCCGGTCCCATTGAGCGTTGGCGACGGCGTGATGCTCCGGGTGACAAGCGATGCATCGGCGTCAAGCAGCCGGACCTCCCTTGGCTACTCGGACAAGCCTTCTCTTGTGGTTGCCTCCAATGCCCGGATTACCGGTAGAGTTATCGCGCTTGATTCAACCGCCAAGATGACGCTGGCGCCGACCGCCCTCATTTCGGCGGACTCGTATTCGCTCAGCAGTGGGAAAGTCAGCATCCAACTTCCCAACGCCGGTGCGCTGCCCTCATCGGCAGGCCTCGTTCTCGGCGGGGATATTCTGGACAATTTCCAGAATGCGTCCGCCCTGGCGATCCGAAGCTATTCGAGCATGGATTTTTATGGAAGCGGCCTCCTGGGCAGCCCCGCCCTGAATTCTCTGTCGTTCAGCGCAGGGGAACTGGTCAACCAGGGTTTGGGAAATGTCAGGGTGGCAGCGGATTTCGTTCGATTTGACAACCGGAATGGCGGCGCGAGCCTCATCGGGAATGCTTCCCCGGCCGGGTCGCTGACGGTCGAGGCGAAGAACATCCAGCTTGGCGCGAATCAGATCGCCATCAACCGTTTTGCGGATGTCGTCTTTTCGGCGTCGGAGAGTATTTCCGGGGAGGGGGTCGGAGGGGTTTCCACTCAGGGCGGCCTCGCATTGATCACTCCGGTCCTCAAGGGGGAGGCGGGTTCAGATCGCAGTTTCACAGCAAACTCCGGAACGCTTTCCATCCAGAAGCCCTCCGGTTCCGCGGACATCGGCTCCGGAGGCGGGCTGGGAGCAACACTGACGTTGACCGGTCCATCCGTCTCCATCAATTCGAACATCCTTCTGCCGAGCGGGTCGGTGGTTGCCCGGGCCACGGCAGGAAATCTTAACGTGAGCGGAAGGCTCGATGTCTCGGGAACACAGCAGGCATTTTATGATGTCGTAAAATATACCGGCGGCGGAGAAATCAAGCTGTGGGCGGATTCTGGCAACGTCTCGCTCGATGCCGGCAGTTTTGTCGATGTATCCGCCGCCCCGGGAGGTGGGAATGCAGGGGCTTTCTCGGTTTCCGTGCCCGGCGGGATATTTTCTGCTGCCGGATCCCTCTCGGCAAGCGCTGCGGCGGGTTACCAGTCGGGAGCCTTCTCCCTGGATATCCTGTCGCTGCCGGATCTCTCGGCTTACAGCGGCCTCTTGACCGCGTCCTCATTCTTGAAAAGCCAGTCTTTCCGCGTGCGCGGCAACCCGCTCGTCTCTGGCTCGGGCGACGTGCGGATCAGGGGCACGGTGCGCGCGAACAATTTCTCGCTCTCAGCCGATGCGGGCAGCATCCAAGTCGGTGATGCGACAGCCGGGGGGACCATCGACGCATCCGGCACGACCGGGGGTTCGATTTCCCTGTCAGCCTCCGGAGATGTTGTCGTATGGGCCAACTCCCTTCTGACCGTGCACGGAGAGACGTTTAGCAATGCCGGCAAAGGCGGGACGATCAGCCTGGAATCCGGATCGCAGCGAAACGGCAGCGCCGGGAGCGGGCGGGTCAAAATCCTCAGCGGCTCGACCCTGGATCTTGGAGTCACGTCAAAAATTGTCCTCGATTCGCTCAATCCGGCAAATGATGTTCTTCTGAACGGCAGCAGCGCCTACAATGGCCAATTCAGCGGCAGGCTGGCCATACGGGCCCCACAAAATTCCGGTGCCACGGATGTTCTGGTGGATGCCATCAATGGGCACATCCTCGATGCATCCAGCGTGACGGTCGAGGGATACCGCCTGTATGACCTCACGGGCACAGGCGGCCTCATCACAAACACCGGAACCATCAACGCCGCCGGCGGCCTGATGACAGGCGGCCAAAACGTGCAGGGGAGCATCCGCCAGAACGGTGTGAATTTCCTCGGCTCGTCGGGAAGCGCCAGCGCCGGATACACGGCGATGCTGAACCGGCTCCTGGCAAACAACTCCTCGCTTGCGCCCGTGTTCGTCATCACTCCCGGGGCCGAAATCATCAATCGCAACGGAGATCTCACGCTGGGCTCGACCGCATCGACGACGACCAGCGACTGGAATTTCATCACGAGCTCCGCGGCGACAACCTTCCGCTTCGGACCCAAGAGCGCCCCCGGTATGCTGACCATGCGGGCATCTGGAAACCTCGTCTTCTACAACGCGCTGAGCGACGGGTTTACTCCGACGCTGGCAAGCTCGGACACGACCTGGTTGTGGCTGGCCCGCCTGTCCACCAGAAACCTCAACCTCCCGGTGAACACCCAGTCCTGGACATTCCGGCTCACGGCAGGCGCCGACCTCTCCGCAGCCGACTCCCACCGGGTTCTCCCGGTCTCTGTGCTCTCCTCCGCGGCGGGAAATGTCCGCCTCGGGAAAAACAACGGACAAAATGTCGTCGCGAATGTCACCACCGGTTCCGCGAGTTCCTCGGCGCTCACCGCCTCGGCCGTCGCAAACCGGTATCAGGTGATTCGGACGGGAACAGGTGATATTGACATCTCCGTGGGCCGGAGCGTCCAGATCCTGAACCAATTTGCCACGATCTACACCGCAGGCTCGCGGGTCACGAATCCGACGCTGGGCGGAACGTTCGACAACCCGGTGTTGCTGCAAAATGACACTGGCGGAACCGCCGATTTGGGCAGTCAGCAGCAGGTTTACCCCGCGCTCTACAGCATGGCGGGCGGCAACGTGTCCCTGTATGCGCAACAAAACATCGAGCGCCTGACTACCATCGCCGGACAAACCATCGCGGATTCCCAGTTTCAAATGCCGGACAACTGGCTGTATCGCAGGGGATACGTGGGGTCAGACGGGCAATTTGCGATCATGAATATCGGCAATGTCCTGGCCTCGGCATCCACGACCTGGTGGATTGACTTCAGCAACTTCTTTCAGGGCGTCGGCGCCTTGGGCGGGGGGGATGTCAAGTTGACTGCGGGTCGGAATGTCAGCAATGTCGATGCGGTCATTCCCACCAATGCCCGCATGGCAAGGGGAACGCCGGACGCCGCCAGCCTGCTCGAGCTCGGCGGCGGAGATCTCCTCGTGAAGGCCGGAAGCGATATCGATGCCGGCGTGTTTTACGTGGAACGTGGAATTGGGACCCTGAGCGCCGGCGGCAAGATCAAAACGAACCCGACAAGGGAGATCGCAGGAAACACTTCAGCCATCGGGCTGAGCGACTCGGCAACATGGCTGCCCACAACCCTCTTCCTCGGCAAAGGCGGCTTCAAGATTTCCGCCAGGGGCGACGTGATTTTGGGGCCGGTTGCCAACCCCTTCCTCCTGCCCGGAGGCCTGGGGAACGCCTATTACTACAAAACCTATTTTTCCACATACGGCGCGGAGGATTACGTGGATGTCTCCTCGATCGGCGGGAGCATCACGCTTCGTGAATCGGCCTCATTCGGAGGTTCCGCCGCCGGCCTCCTCGACAAATGGCACAAGAACAAGCTCCTGTGGAGCCCCACAACCCCAAGCGCGGCTTCCTATGCCCGCCCCTGGTTGAGGCTCAGCGAGTCGAACGTGGATCACTTTGCGTCCGTCTTCTCGGCCCTGCCTTCCACTCTGCGCGCCACCTCGTTCGCCGGTGATTTGAATTTTGTCGGAAACCTGACTCTGTATCCGTCCCCGGTCGGCGGACTGGAGCTATTGGCCCGGGGAGCCATCAACGGGCTCCAGCCGAACGCCCAGGGCAATTCTCCCGACTGGGGATATTCCACCATCAATGTCTCCGACTCCGCGCCGTCGGCATTCCCGGGAATCACGACACCATTTTCCTATCAGAAAATCTCCGCGGTCGAGGGGTCGCCCTCCAAGACCAGCAGCAAGAACTTCCTGCAGTTCATCGATGATCTCCTGATCGAGTCGGGAGCGACGGCTGGGCCTGATGTCGGACTCCAGGCCATGCAGGCCCGCCATACCTCGGGCAACCTTCATGCGGGGGACAATAATCCTGTCCGGCTCTACGCGGCAACGGGCGACATCTCGGGAATCACGCTCTTCGCACCGAAGGCTTCCCGCATCTTTTCATGCCGGGATATCTCCGATGTTTCGCTCTATCTCCAAAATCTGGACGCGGAGGATATCAGCATCGTTTCGGCCGGCCGGGATATCTTCCCCTACAATTCCAATTCCGTTCTCCGGACGGCCGCTGCCTCCGGCATTGTGCCCACAAACTCGCTCCCGGGCGATCTTCAGATCTCGGGCCCCGGCGCCCTCGAGATCCTTGCCGGACGGAACCTGGACCTCGGAACCGGGGCCAGCCTCGACCTGGTATGGAAAGTATCCTCTTCGGATGGACTCAGCAGCACCACGGTCACCGCCAAGACAGGCAAGCAGGCGCTGGCCCTGGTTCAGGCAAACACAGTAAATGGAAAATTGCTGTATCCGTGGTCGCTTTCGAATCCCAGCGTTTCTCTCGCGACCGTTGCTGATGGCTTGGGAGCCGGGATCGTTAGCGTGGGCAATGCCCGGAATCCCTACCTATCCTTCGCCGGAGCCAGCCTCCTGGTCGCGGCGGGAATCGGGCCGTCTGCCGGGCTGACCAACAGCACGCTCGACTTCCCCACCTTCATCGAGAACGTAGTTGAAGGATCTGGAAAAAAATACCTGCCGGCGCTTCTTGCCGCGACCAACCTCGGCGATTTCGAGAGCCTGCCGGATGAGCTGAAATACCGCGTTGCCCTGGATGTTTTCTTTCTCACCCTGCGGGATGCCGGACGCGAATTTGCGGCGGATCCCTCGACGGACTACGAGAGCGGATATTCGGCGATCGCCCAGTTGATCCCGGCCGGCTTCAAAGGCGGCATCCTCACGCGATCCAGAGATATCCGGACAAAGAACGGAGGCGATATCGGCGTGCTCATACCCGATGGCGGCCTCACCCTCTCGAAAACCAGCATCTATGAAACGTCAACGCCTCCGGGCATTATCACGGAAAGCGGCGGCAATATTTCCATCTTCGCAAATGACAGCGTGGACATCGGCATCGGCCGCATCTTCACGCTCCGGGGCGGAAACGAAATCATCTGGTCGTCCACAGGCGATATCGCGGCCGGAGCCTCCTCGAAAACCGTTGCCTCCGCTCCCCCGACCCGCGTCCTCATCGACCCGCAAAGCGCCGCCCTGCAGACCGATCTCGCCGGCCTCTCGACGGGAGGCGGCATCGGTGTTCTCGCGACCGTCTCGGATGTTCCTCCCGGAGACGTGGATCTTATCGCGCCCAAAGGAGTCGTTGATGCCGGTGATGCGGGTATCCGCGTGACCGGAAATCTAAACATCGCCGCCACCGCTGTTCTCAATGCCGGCAACATCAGCGCAGGGGGAAAAACATCCGGGGTCCCGTCCGCTCCAACCATCGCCGCCCCGAACATCGGTGGCCTCACCTCCGCCTCCTCATCCGCTGCTGCGGCAAACACCGCAGCCCAGTCGGTGGCCAATCAGGCCCAGCATCAACCGGCTCCGGATGCTGACCTCCCTTCCACCATCACCGTCGAGGTGCTCGGCTACGGAGGCGGCGAGAATGATTCGGATGGTTGAAAATATTCTCAAAAAAATCTTGCGCCAAACTCCGGAATAGCAGAAACACTTATTAACGACTTATCTAGTCGTTAATAATCTGACCCGGCACCGGGAGGCACAACAAACAAAACAAAGAAAGAAAGCACATCATGAAAATAAGAACCAAATTGCTGACGCTTCTCTTGGGTGCAGCCGGCCTGGCAGCCGGTTTTTCTCCGGGAGCATCGGAAGCAGCAACCATCAACACCAGCGCCGCCCTTGGCTCCGTAGTCCTGGGGTTCCGGGAGGATGGATCCTCGACCGCGTATTTGGTGAACCTGGGAAGCTTTTCCCAGTTCGTCAATGCCACGCCGGGCTCAGTGACTGCGCTGTCACTTGGCAGCATCGGGGTGGACCTCATTGCCACATTCGGGGGCAGTTGGAACACCCGGACCGACCTCTACTGGGGCGTCTTCGGAACCAGCAATACCAGCAACCCGAATTTGTATGCGTCGAAAGCGCGTACGAATGTGAACACGCCGGGAACACCCTGGCCGAACCTGAGTGGGAGTCTGACGGATCGTCAGAATACCGCGGGCCAGATCGGAAACGTGTTTGCCTGGATTGACGGCAAGTCGTCCACCGCGAACAGCAACGTCGGCATCGTTCAGTCGGGGGTGAGCGGCAGCGCCAGCTACTATGTTCAGGTCGCGACACCGAGCACGACCGACTTTGGCGCAACAAGCCAGTGGACGTCGATCGAAGGCAGCTTCGGGAATGGAACGTCGGGGACCGTCCTCGACTTCTTCCGCGTTCCGAACGGCAACCTCAACGGCGGCGTGCCCACGAATCTTGGCGCATTCCGCATCAACAACTCGGGCGGCGTGACCTTCACCGCGGTCCCCGAGCCATCCACCTACGCCCTTCTGGCGCTTACCGGGACCGTGTTCATGGTCTTCGTGCGCCGCCGCAAGGCCCTTCAATCCTGAATCCAATCAACAATCAAATATTTCATCTCATGAAACTCATTAAAATGTTAGCAATCGCCGCCGCGATCATCACGACCGCCGGCCTCGCTTCGGCGCAAACGTTCATCTACATCGTAGGATCGAATGGTGACCGCCAGGCCACACAAACCGCCATCGCAAACCTTCTCACTCCGAACGGCAACTGGACGTTTTCCGGAAGTGGCGGAAATGCGAACCGCACCGGTGCGACCACCACGGGCCTCAGCAACGCTCAAGGCTCGAACTACGGCGCTTGGAACGGCACCTTCAACAGCACAAATGTCGTCATCAAGACCTCATTCATCGGCGCCTCGGGCGCGGTGGCCGCGCTGGCTGCGGCCGATCAGGTGAACAACCCGGTCGCCAAGGTGCGGTTTCCGATATCCACTGGGACGGGCACGGTCATCGACATCTATGGAACCAGCCCTGCCCCCGTTCAAGGGACGGATTACGAGTTGCACACGGCGGATTTTGGCCTCTCGACCAACTTCCAGGCGACAACCCCGTATAACGGCACCTTCAATGGGTGGGTCTACAATACGCTGACGGCACAGCAGGTGGGGATTTCACCGCTGCTCTTCATCGCCAGCCCGGGCTTCCCTGCCGGTCAAAACCTGACCACACAGCTGGCCCAGCTCCTGTGGAACGCAGGCGCTTTGCCCCTATCGTATTTCACGGGAAATTGGACAGGCGGCGATCAGAACAAGATCGTCTATGCAATCGGCCGCAACACGGATGCCGGGCAACGTTACGGCACCTATGCGGAATTCGGTCTGGGCGCCCAGGCGATTGTTAAACAGTATCAGCCTGCGATCACGGGACAGTCAGTAACGGGTGGAGTGACCTCCGGAGGCACAGCCAACACCCACCAGCTCTGGCCCCAGGAAACGGTCAGCGGAGTCACATCGCCGCTCGGAAGCGGCGGTTACGTCACCGGCTCAAACCTTGCTCCGACATTGACCACGCGCCTCGCGCAGGCGGCTTATCGCTCAACGTATTTTGATGAGGATCTTGCAGCCAACGTGGACCTTTACCCCAATGCGACTGCGGGCTACTACATCGGCTATGTTACCCCGGGCGATGCGTTGCCGCGGGTGCTGGACAAAAATGCGGCCGGGGTTGACCAGGGAAAAATCGCAGCTGGCGACGAGGGTGTGCAGCTCTCGTGGAATGGTGTGAGCTACGACTTTGCCAACGCGAATGTCAAAAGCGGGAAATATACCGCCTGGCTCTACAACCGTCTCCTGAAGAGGAATCCGGATGGTTTGGCGGCCACGGCTCTGGCGCTCTACAACGGGCTCGCCACGGAAATATCAACAAACACAGCCACGCAAGGCGGCGGCCTCATTGATGATGCCACCGTCAAGGTGAAGAAGACCGTGGACGGCGGTTTGGTCACCGGTAAATAATCCAAGCTTCCCCCGCCGGGCACCCCTGAGTGCCTGGCGGGAAAGCCCTTTCGGAAGCCAGTCACGGACAAAAGCCGCACTGGCTTTCCTTTTTTTACGCAGAAAAAAACACGAACGCATCGCATGTCCAAAAAACCTCATTATTATTCGATCATCCTTGGGGTGAGCTTCCTTGGGATTGCGATTCTGGCCGGTGGATACGTGGCATCAAGAATCGGGAGCCAGGATGAGGAAAAGATCTCAACCGGCCTCAGGGACTTGTCGGGACAGGATTCCCGCTGGAGTGGGAGCGCTGTCCGATTCGATTCAAAAACCGCTCCCGCCCCTGGGGGTCTGCCTTCGCAAGTTGACGAAGCAAGCCGGAGTTCGGACAAACCAAGCGACCCGACTTTCGATGGCGAGGAGGCAGCGATCTCTCAACAACCGGTGCTTTCTTCCGGCACCTCGCCGGTTTCTCGGAACGTTCGACCCATGGAGCAACCACGAAGTGTCAGCGGAGCGGGTGTTCCCGCCACCAATTCGCCGAGCTCAGCCCAAGCCTGTTCGAACGACCAGTCTGCCTCGGCATTCCAAACGGAGGGCCCACGGTCTCCGGCCCCGATTCTTCAGCAAATTGATCCCAACGCACCTGGAAACTCCTTCTCCGTGGGAAGCCAGCTCGTCTCAGTCGAGGGAGTCCAAACGTCCCCCGGAACCACCGCGTTGGACGTGGGCATTTCCGGCTCCGTCAACGGGACATCTTCTCTGTCTGCTACGCGCGATTCTAAAACAGCCCCGCCCTCCCCTGCCAGTTATAGCGGACTTCCCAGCTACCGAAGGAGCCAGCTCACGGGCGGGTTTACTTACGAGGAAGAGTTATTCCGTTCCAAGTGGGGATGGAATGCTTTTAATGAAGCGCAGAAGACCGCGCTGCAGTCTGCTCAGTAAAACCAGAGTATTCCAGCCCCGGCAATGCGGGCACCGGGACATTCCGCTTTCCTTGTTGGGCGGGCCGTTTCATCTTCCGGTCGTGCTAAAATCGATCCTGGTTCTTTTCCTGATGGTCGCGGCTCCGGCAATTGCCCGGGACTTTTCCGTGGTGTCCTACAATGTGGAGAACCTGTTCGACATCGACGGCGTGGCCGCTTACGACGACTACCAGCCCGCGACGTATACCCCGGAGCATCTCGCGGTGAAGGTGAAAAATATCGCCAAAGCGCTCTCCAAGGTCGAGGGCGGCCCGGACATCATTGTGCTCAACGAGATCGAGCTCGACCAGACGCCGGAATCGTCGGTCAAGGATTACGGCGCATGGCTGGATTCGGTGAAGGACAAAAAGGTGGCCGACCTGCTCGCGGGCCCCGATGTGCCCCCGGCCTTGGCCGGTCTGCCTGCCGAGGCCTGGCTGCTCAAGGCCCTCAGCGACGAAGGCCTGACGGGCTATCATGTGGCCACGACGGATGAAAAGCCCGGCTCTTACGAGGACGGGCGCCCGCGCGGTGTCAGGAGCGTGATTTTGTCAAAGTTCCCGATCACCGCAACCCGCACGATCCCCACCCCGAACGCGAGGGCGATTCTCGAAGCCACAATCGACGTCGACGGCCACCCGCTGACCGTCTTCGCCAACCATTGGAAATCCGGGGCCGGCGACGTCGAGAGCGAGAAGGTCCGGCTGGAAAACGCGAAGACCCTTCGCGGCCGGCTCGACGGGATCTTTGCGGTGGATCCGAATGCCGACGTGATCGTGGCCGGCGACCTCAACTCCCATTACAACCAGCAGCGCCGGTATCGCGCGATGAAGGAGACCGGAATCAACAGCGTCCTCGGCTCGCAGGGGAACGAACTCGCGCTGCGTGGGAAAAATGCGGACCTCTACAACCTCTGGTTCGAGCTCCCCTCGAACAACCGCGGCAGCGACATCTACAAGGACGAGTGGGGCACGCTCATCCACCTCATCCTCTCCCGCGGGCTCTACGATCAGAACGGCGTCCAGTATGTGGACAACAGCTTCAAGGTGATGAAAATCCCGGGCCTCAACGCGGATGTTTACGGGCGGCCGGTCCGGTGGTCCCGCTCCAAAACCCCCGGCGGGTTCTCGGACCATTTTCCCATCATGGCCCGCTTCCGCACGGTCGAGGACGGGGACAAAACCCGTTGGATGCCACTCAACCAGCCGAGTCTCACCGAAACCGGCCCGGAGGCCCCGGTGCCCGCTGTCACCTCGGTGGTGGACCTGTTCGCCTCCGCCCCCAAGACATCCAAACTTCCTCCGGACACCGCATTGCGTGACGGATCTTTCGACGGGCGCGTCTTTTTCGTCGAAGCTCCCGCGACCGTCGATGAACACGGCTTCGTGCATGTCAACGTCCTCGGTGCGGACTACGACGTTTTCACGCACGATCAGGACCTGCGCCCCCGGATCCGCGAACAGGCGAAGGCGGATGGCCGCCTCAGCTTCTACGGGGAGCTCGGCACCTACCGCGGCCACTGGCAATTCATGCTCCACGGAAAAGAATGGCTCGCACCCGGCTCGGCGGTGCCATCGAGCAGCCTGAAGAAGTCCCCGTAATTGGAGGGACCGGCGCTGTCCGGTCCCACTTATCCAAGGGACGACACAGCGGTCGTCCCTCCATTTCGGATATCTTTTCCGGCAGGCGCTCTACGTTGTGGGAGCTGCCGGCTTTTCGTTCCCGCGCCCGGCTTTGTGCTCCGATTTGAGCTGCTGGAACTTTTGGAACTGCTCGGGAGTCAGAATTGCCTGGAGCTGCTGGGCCGCGCTTTGACGGAGCGCCTCAAGCTGCTGGTGCCTCTGCTGCTTGGAAAGACTGTCATCCGCCCTGACCGCCTTGGCGTCCGATTTCGCCTTCTGGAGAACCGGGGCGACTTTGGCCTTTTGCTCATCGCTGAGATTCAGCGCATCCATGAGCTTGTGTCCGGGTTGCTTTCCGGCCTTATGGGCTTTCGGGCATTCGGCTCCAGCTGGTGCAGTTGGCGGATTCGGGTTTGCCGTCTGTGCGGAGAGGTTGCAGGCAAATGACGCAAGGGCGACTCCACAGAGGAGGGTGATTTTATTTAATGCTTTCATGCCGGATACAACCGCCGGCTCGGGAAAAAGTTCCGGATTATTTTTCCGGCGACCTTTACGGCCACAAAAGCAAATCAGTTCATCCGGATTTTGACCTGCGCGCGGTCTTTGGAAAAAAGCAGGGCCTTGATGTTATCCGTCCCGTGCCGGGGGGCGTGGTAAAATCCGTTGAAGGCAGAGAGCGCGAGCAGCCCGCGGTCGCGCCAATCGAAGATCCAGTCGGCTACCGCGGACGGATCCTCCTGCGGGATCCCTGCCCCGATCTTGATCAACCAGTCGCTGTTGCACTCCTCATGGGAGCCGATTGGCGGGGTCATCACGACCGGCAGGCCGAGCGCGGCGTAGAAGCTCAGCTCGCTGGGTTTTGTCCATAGGATGTCGGCCTCGCGGATCACCTGGTTGAACTTCGCGAAATAGTCGGTCTTGCTCAGCGACACGAGCACCTGGATCGATTTTCCGAGCTCATCACCCAACCCGGCATCCCGTATGGTTTCCAGAAAAAAGCCATTCACCTCGAGGCGGGTTCCGGCGACGAGGCAGATGCGAATTCGCCCGCCCTCCAGAGCCGGGCGAAGGCTCAACAGGATCTGCCTTGCGATCTCGGCCTGCGCGCCGGCACCGCCGACGGCGAAGACGATCGTCAGCGGCCGCGCAGCCGGGGGAATCGGCCCGAGCTCGCCCGCCAGGAGCTGGCGGTATTTTGCGCGGAATGCGCCCTGGGGATCGAGCACGGCAATCCGCTTGGCAAGGTCATCGCGCACGGGCTCCACATTTTCCGCAGGAAGCGGAAAGCCGGTGAGAAAAACCCTCTCCGCAGGAACCCCGTAAAGCATCAGCCGCTTTTGCGCCCTCGCCGTGGGAGCAAAGTAAACGATCCGGCTCTCGGCCGGCTTTTCGGCAACCCAGATCCGGTTGATATCGGAATCCGTGACGACGCAGGAAACATCCGGCAGTCCGAGGTGGTCGGCGGCAAGGGCCACGGCGAAAAATGTGCTCAGGAACGGGATCTCCTCCCGCCGCGCGTAGTCGGGAACACCTTTTGCAAACCCCTTGTGGATCATGCGGTGCAGGCGCAGGGAGCCGAGCGTCGGCTTCGAGAGATCCCGGAAGGGATAAAATGGCGAGATGCTTTGAAAATAATCATACGCCTTCCAGAGCCAGGGGCCGACAAGAGGAATCCGTCCGAGCCGCGAGACCGTCTCGTAGAATCCCTGGAACTGCCCCCACAGCTTCTTCTCCTGCGCGCCGACAATCGCGTCGCTGTTGGCGACAATAATCCGCTCCTCCGCGATATCGCGAAAAGGATACGCGGCGCGCTGATGGCCGTATCCCATGTCGGCGGTGACGATCCAGGCTTTCGGTGAGGAGGGACTCATCCTGCAGGGAACCAGCGTAATCCCCCGCCGCCGCCCTGTCACGCCACAACCCGAAGCATAGAAAATTTGCCAATGGGCAAGGAATGGTGTTCATTACGCCGTTTGATGCCCCTCGCGCAACCCATGACCACTGCCCCGGATTTTTTCCGGGGAGCGAAGTGCTCGGTGCATCGTCTTCTTCTTGGCCTCCACACGTTTGGCCAAAGCTATATGCATGTGCCGGAAATGCTCGGACGGGCCGGCTTCCCGGTGGATGCCGTCATCACTCCAAAGCACTCGCTGCGCCGCGTTAGGGGCATCAAAAGGACGTTCCTCGCACCGCCCGACGAGTGGGCGTCAACCGTGGAGAAGCGGCTCCTGAGCGGAGAGTATTCGCTTTTTCTGAATGTCGATGAACAGGGGCTCAAGGCTCTTTACAAGTATTCATGGCACCCGGATGTCGTCAGATATCTTCCACTTGATCCCGCCTCGGAAACCGCCGCCACAGTTGGCAGCAAGAGGGAGTTTTACGATTGGTGTCTTCGAAACCGCCTGCCGGCACCCGAGACCCACGTCTGCACAAGTTTCCGGGAGGCCTGGGCGATGCAGCAGCGATTGCCGGGATCCTGGTTTCTCAAAGGGGATGCCGGATCAGGCGGACTGTCGGTCCTTCGATGCGGGCACGGTTCGAGGCCGGTCGGCGAAATGCCTCCGGGCACATGGCTTGTTCAGCGGGATGAAGGCACCGATGTCGGCTCCGGGATCTTTTTGGCGGACCGCGGACGTCTTGTCAGCTGGATGGGAATCCGAAAAGTCGTTTGCCTCAATGCGGGTCTCGGGCCGACGGTGCTCGGCCGTGGCGATCCCGGGGAGGATGTCGGGGAACTCTGCCGGCGCGTCGCCCTGGCCAGCGGAGTGACGGGTCTGACAGGCTTTGACTTTGTGAGAACTCCCGACCGCGGCCTGCTGCTCATCGATTCGCACCTTGGAAGGATGTCCCCGATGCAGCACTTCGACCGGCTTTACCGCGTGGACTTTGCCGCAGGCCTGCGCGCTTGCCTGCTGGAAAAAGCCCCCGGCGAATCCGCCCCTCCGCACCCCGGGCCGGCCTTCATCAAATTTCCTGAAGTTCTGCAGTTGCTCATGCAGGGCGGTTTGGGAAACCTGCTGAAACAGATGGATCCCCGGGCAAAAATCCTCCTGTCACCCCCCGGCGATCCCCTGACCGGAATGCGGAGCGCCTGCTCCACGGTCGTCATCCAGGCAAGGGTGAACGCCGGACGCTGGCGCCGGCTTATTTTTTCCGCGCCGTAATCCGGATGTTGTAGGAAAGCAGCGGTCCGTAGGGCACCCCGCTTTCCCACCCCTGAAACCTGCCGAGTTGATCATGCCACCGCCGGGGCAGGATGCGGACACGGTTGTCAATCGAAAGGATCCAGGCGAGCACCGGCATGAAGAGCCCGCAGTAGTGGACCTGCTCGATGACAAACCTGTCGGCAAACAGTGTCTCAACCTCCCGCAAAGAAACGTGTTTGTGGCCGACATCCATCCCGGTGCTCGGAGTGTAGAATGTCCACCGCATGTAGAGCCGGTAAATCCACGGGAAGCGCCGCTTGACATCCATCGGATCCGCCCATGCGAAAAGCCCGGCATACGGCGCGGTGAAAATAAATCGACCGCCGGGCTTCAGGACCCGCCACGCCTCGTCGATGACCGCCTGCTTGTTCGCTTCGCCGACGTGCTCGATGACGTCGGAAAAAATCACCGCTCCAAAAGCTTCCGCTTCAAATGGCAGATCGGCGCCCGTCTGCAGGACGAACCGGATGCCCTGGTAGTGGGCCCTCGCGCTCGCCAGCGCTTCCTCATCGAGATCCACGCCCACAAGCTCCGGCACCTTTCCCGCGAGCCGTGCAAGCGTCCATCCGTATCCGCAACCAATATCCAGGACGCTGTCAATCCCCGGATCGATTGCCTGCGCGACCCAGTCGCAGCGGTCGCCTCCGCCGATGGCAAGCCCGTTCACAGGTTGAGTCCCTGCAAAGCCGTTCTGCCCGTTTCGTTCAGTGTTTTGACCATGGATCGGCGGGAGCCTAGCTTGGAGAACCTGCCGTGTCGAGGCGTGGTTGGCGTATTTTCTTCCTCCGACGCGGGTGGGCGGGAAATCCGGGGCATCCGCTGGAGCGACAAAATCTGGCAACGTCGGGATGATGCTGATAGCAAGTGCGGGATGATCGTTCTGCTTGGCGCCAGCGGCTATGTCGGAAGCTCGATAGCCTGGAGGCTTCGGCAGCTGGGCGCGGCATTTTTTTCGCCCTCGCACAGCGATCTGGACCTGACGTCCAGGGATGCGGTGTCGGCGTGGTTCGCGGACAAGAAGCCCGAATTTGTGATCAATGCGGTGGGGTTCACCGGCCGGCCGAACATTGACGGGACCGAGATCGAGAAGTGGCGCTGCCTGCAGGCGAATACCGTCGTTCCGGGAGTGCTGGCCGATGTGCTGGGCGGGCTCGGAATCCGCTGGGGGCATGTTTCCTCGGGGTGCATCTTCAACGGCGCGAATGCGGACGGGGCGGGATTCACCGAGGACGAGGAGCCGCAGTTCGCGATATCCGACCCCCGCGCCGGATGGTATGCGCAGACGAAATGGATGGCGGAAAAGTTGCTGCGGGATGCGCCGGGGGTGATCATCTGGAGGCCGCGGATTCCGTTCAACGCGGTGGACAACGAGCGGAACTACCTGACGAAGCTGATGCGATACGACCGCCTGCTCGAGGTGCGGAATTCGATTTCCCAGCTTGAGGAGTTTGCTGCGGCGACCGTCCAGTCCCTGCAGGAGCGGATTCCGGACGGGGTCTACAACGCGACCAACCCCGGCTCGATCCTGACGAGCGAGGTGGCGGAGGCCTTGAGGCGGCACGGGATCTGCCGGAAGGAGTTTCAATATTTCACGGACGAGAACGAATTTTTGGCCCATCCCGGCCGGGTTTACCGGGCGAGCTGCGTCCTTGATCCTGGAAAGCTGGCCGCGCAGGGAATCCGGATGCCGGAGGTGCACGAATCCCTCGAAAGAACCCTGCACGCCTGGAAGCGCGCATGAGCAGGGTGGTGGCCGTTGTTGTGACCTGGCGGCGCGAGCGCGAGTTGGATCGGCTGCTCACCAGCCTGGAAAAATCCTCCGTGCCGCTTCACGGCTGCGTGGTGATGGACCATGCGGGAACGGTGACTGAAGAAGCCGCCCGGCGCTCATATCCCGTGCGGATCCTCCAGGACATGTCGAATCCCGGACCGGGGGCGGGCTGGGCAAACGGGACGCGGATCGCACAGGAGGTTTTCGGAAAAACCGATGTCTGGTATCTGGATGACGATGTCGTGATCCCGCCGGATACGCTCGGGATTCTGATCCGTGAAAAGCAGGGGGCGGCCGCCATCTGTCCGCTGCTGGAGGACGCCGGCGGGAAGCTGTGGGGATTTCCGGAACCGGTTTCGAAAGCGGATCGGAAAAAGATCCGTGAGGCGCAAACCCCTGCCGACGCGCTCCGCTTGCTGGGTCCCGGCGCACATCCGTTCTGCTGGGCAACCGGCGCCTGCCTCCTTGTCGAGAGCGCGGCGATTAACGAGGCGGGGATGCACCGGAAGGATTTCTGGATGCTTGGTGAGGATCTGGAATTTTCGATGAGGCTGGCAGCCGGGGGGCGCGGGGTATTTACCTGCCTGGCGGCGGTGCCCCATCTTCCGCCGGAGCCGGCAGACGAGGCCGGCGCGAAGCGGTCGGATTACCGGAAGTTCTGCTCCCTGCTCCAAAACCTTTCGTATCTTTCCTTCCACTCCCCGCACAGCGCGCACATGTGGCGGTATCTCCCCGGAAACTACAGGCGGTTTTTTCGATCGCACGGGATGAAGGCGTCCGCAGTCCGGGATGCGGCCGCGTGCTTTTACCATGGAGCTCTGCGGGGACATCCGGCCGGACACGAATCCGGGGTTGCGCTGCGCGAGCGAATCGCCCGCCGCGAACTCGGGCGTTGACTTCCACTCCCATCCGCTTGTTTCTCTCCACATGCACCTGAGCAGTCACCCGATCCTTGGCACACCGGTTCATTGTGCCACTTACGATTCCGGGCTGGACGAGGTGAAGCGGCTGGCGGCCCTGGCAGCGCCGGCGGCCGTCGCTGCCAGCAACACGCATATCATCGCGCTCGCCAGGAGGGATCCGTCGTTCGGCCAGGTGATCCGGCGGTTCGATCTGGTGCTTCCGGACGGGTATCCGCTCGTGTGGCAGCTGAACCGTGCCGGGGCGGGCTTGAAGGACCGGGTCTACGGACCGTATTTCATGCGGCATGTCCTGCGGCATACGCCACGGCCGTATAAGCATTTTTTCTTTGGCGGCAGCGAGGATTGCCTCAGCCGCCTGAAGGCCGCGGCGCTGGAGATTCAGCCGGGGCTGGAGATCGCAGGAACATTTTCGCCGCCCTATCGCAAGTGGAGCGAGGAGGATGAGCGGGCATTTGCAGACACGATCGCAGCGAGCGGGGCGGATTTCATCTGGGTTGCACTCGGGGGCGAGCGGCAGGAGCGCTGGATTTTAAAAAATCTGCCAAGGCACAAGCGGGGAGTGTTTTTTGCCGTCGGCGATGCCTTTGAGCTCCTTGCCGGAAGCCGGCCGTTTGCGCCGCCGTGGATGCAGCAGGCCGGCCTCACCTGGCTCTACCGGCTCTCCCAGGAGCCGAAGCGGCTGTTTCCGCGATATATCAAATTCAACAGCCTGTTTCTCTACTATCTGTGCCGGGACGGGCTTCTCGGGACTCCAGCGGCGGGAGCTGCAAAGCGCCGCACCCGGATCGCATTTCTTGGATCGCGCGGCGTGCCGGCGCGCTACTCGGGATTCGAGGTCGTTGTCGAAGAACTTGGAAGCCGCCTCGTCTCCGCAGGCTATGATGTCACGGTCTACAACCGCTTCCCGCGCTACGTCGTGGCGGACCATGTCCACAAGGGGATGCGGCTCATCACGCTGCCGACGATTCCCACAAAGAGCCTGGATACGATTGTCCACACGACGCTCAGCGCGCTGGATGCGATATTCCGGCGATACGATCTGATCTACCTTTGCGGAGTCGGCAATTCGATCCTCGCAGCATTTTTGAAAAGACTCGGCCTCAAGGTTGTCATCAACGTGGACGGGGCGGATTTCCGCCGGGCAAAATGGGGGACGTTCGCCCGGCAATGGCTGAAGCTGAGCGAGCTGTGGGCGACGCGGCTCGGCGACCGCCTGATCGCCGACAACCAGGAGATCGTCACCAGGTATGTGCGCGATTACAGAGTGAGGCCGGACTACATCAACTACGGCTGCCAGTTCCGCACGACACCCGTCCACGCCGGCGAACTGGAGAAGTGGGGGCTCTCCCCCCGGGGCTATGTCCTGCATGTCTCGCGGCTCACGCCCGAGAACGAGGCAGACCTTTTGCTGGAGGCGTGGAAAGAATATCGCGGCCCGCTGAAGCTCGTCATCACCGGCTCGCAAAGCTATGAGACGGCCTACTACAAGAAACTACGCGACCTGGCCGACGATCGCGTGGTCTTTACCGGGGCCCGCTTCGGTGATGCTTATGTCGAGCTGAGCCAGAACGCGCTGTTTTTTGTGATGCCGGCGGCGATCGAGGCGACCCGCCTGGTGCTGCTCGACCAGATGGGGATGGGCAAGGCGATCCTGTTCAAGGACAGCCCGGCGACCCGCGAGGTTCTGGGAGATGCCGCCGAGCCATTCGACCCCGCCAACCCGGTCTCCTCGCTGGCAGAAAAAATCGAACTCCTCTCCGCCAATCCCGCCCGGTGCGACCAGCTGGGCCGCCTTGCGCTGGCCAGGGCAAAAGATACATTCAGCTGGGACGTCGTCATGGCCAAATACCGCCGGATGTTTGACGACCTTCTCCCGCCGGAACTGCAATCATGCCAACCGTCTCCATCGTCACGCCCTCACTGAATCAAGGCGCATTCCTCAAGGAGTGTCTGGATTCCGTGCAAGCCGCAGCCACGGCGGCTGGGATCCCGGTCGAGCACCTGATCATGGATGGCGGAAGCACGGATCAAACCCTCCAGATCCTCGGCAGCCAGAGCGGCGCGCGGTGGACCTCCGGAAAAGACGATGGCCAGACCGATGCGATCAACAAAGGGCTGCAACAGGTGTCCGGTGATATCGTTTCCTATCTGTGCGCAGACGATCTGCTCGAACCGGAGGCACTGAGGGTGGCGCTGCGCGCGTTCGAAGACGATCCCGCAGCGGATGTGGTTTACGGGGACGCATATTTTCTGGAGTCCGGGTGGAAGCGCAAAAAGGTCGCGGGCGCATTTTCCCGGGACCGACTGAAGCGCGGCAACTTCCTCCTCCAGCCCGCAGTGTTTTTGAGGCGTTCGGTCTTCGAGAAATTCGGCATCTTCGACGCTTCGCTGAAGTTCTGCATGGACCACGAGTTCTGGCTGCGGATCTCCGGCGGAACCAAATGGAAATATGTCGCGGTTCCTTTGGCCTGCAGCCGCCTGCATTCCGATGCCAAGACATGGACCCGGTTGCCCGAGGCGTGGGACGAGGCCCGGATGATGCAGGCCAGGTATGGGATTTACTGGCGGCCGCTTCGGGATGCGCTCTGGATGAGGACCGCCGGATGCCACTACTACCGGATCAAGCGGCTTCTTTTCGCGCGGATTGCCAAATCCAGGAAGCCATGAAAACCCGCCTGGCCATTTTTGAAATGCACCACCTGGGGGATGCGGTCATCGCGCTGCCGTTTCTCAGGGCGGCCTCGAAGATTTTTGAGACAACTGTTTTCTGCCAGCCAGGGGCAGCAGGGCTTCTCAGAGACTCGCTTCCCGGCCTCGAGGTTGTTCCATCTGAACACTGGAGTTTTTCCGGCCTGCCCATGCTCGGGAGCAGTGACATCGCCGCATGCGTCTGGCCGGATTCGCGCGCGCACCTTGCGATGCGGCGGACCGGTGCGGGTCGCAGGGTCGGGTTCCGTGTGGCTGCGGAGAATTTTTACGGTGCCGCGAGACCCTGGCGGAAGCGGAGGCTGGTTGCCGGGCAGCTTGCTGAGCGCGTTCTTTCGATCCCCTTCCCCCTCCTTACCGAACCGCTTGACCGCGCCCGCGTCGGGCAAACGCACGGCGAAAGCTGGGCTCAGATCGCATCCGCCCTGGGCTTTGAGCCGGATTACTCCTTCCCGTGGCTCCCTCTCCCTGCGGTCGAATCCACAGCGGAGAAGTTTGTTCAGGAATCGCGCGCGGCCGGAAAAAAAATCCTCGCTCTTCACCCCGGCGGAAGGTTGCCGGGAAAGCGCTGGGACATCGGGCGATTTCAGGAACTTCTGAAAGGATACCTTTCCGACAAGGGGTTTTCTGTGGCCATCATCAAGCCACCCGGCAATCAATGCCTGGAGCCAATCAACCCCTGGCAGAGGATCTTTGAGACGGAATCCATCCCGTCCCTCGCAGCCCTCCTTGCGAAGGCGGATGGTGCCCTGTGCAATGACTCCCTCGCCTCACACCTGGCGGCGGCAGTGGGGGTTCCTGTGGCGACGATCTTCGGATCCGGCGATCCCGCCTGGTTTGCGCCATTCGGCAACGCCCACCTTGCGATTTCCACAGACGCCTGCCCATTCCGCCCATGTGTCGACCGGTGCGCCATGCCGTCCCTGGTTTGCCTGGAAAGTGTTTCAATCCACTTGGTAGAGGAGAAACTCTCTGCTATGTTCGCGGACCCTTTGCTCAAACCAACCAAGTAAGCACCAAGTGACCACACCGGAATCCAACCGCGAACGCCAGATCGAAGTTTTGGTCGCAGGCGTTTGTGCAATCGCTGCCCTCTGGCTCCTGTATGTATGGAATCCCTACGCCTACGGCTACGGATCCCACATGGTCACGGTCCTGCATTTTGCCAATGTGCTCTGGCAGGGGGAGGACTGGCAGCATTGCTATCTGGTCCCGTTTGCTGTTGTGGGAATGGTCTGGTTCGAGCGCAAGAGCCTTCCCGACGCCCCGTTTACGAAATCCTGGACCGGGCTCGCCATGGTGGTTTTCGGGCTTTTTGTGTATTGGGTCGGGTATCGCGCCGACAACATTTTCATCGCCTACGCGAGCTTTCAAATTCTCACCGGCGGCCTGATCCTCTGGCTCCTCGGCTGGAAATGGGCGAAGGCGCTCTTCATTCCGTGGGCGTTTCTGGTTTTCATGTATCCGCTCACATTCCTCGACAACCTGATCGCATTTCCGCTGCGCATGGTGATGTCCGAGGCCAGCGTCCATGTGCTGAATTTGGTCGGCATCGGATGCATCAAAAGCGGGACCGCCATCCTCTCGGCGCCCGATCAACTCGCCGGGCTGCGGGCCGGGGCGCGGTTCTCGGTCGATGTCGCCGACCCCTGCAGCGGAATCCGGTCCCTGTTCGCCCTGATGATGGTAAGCGCGCTTTATGGCTACTTCACGCAGCAGGGAGCCTGGCGCAAGATCGTGCTTTTCCTCAGCTCGATCCCGCTCGCGATTGCCGGAAACCTGGCCCGCATCGTCATGCTCACCGTCGGGACGATCGCGATGGGACCCGAGATCGCGATCGGGACCTTGGAGAAACCGACGTTTTTCCACATGATGGCCGGATACGTGGTTTTTGCCGTCGCCCTGGCCGGGATGCTCGGCATCGGCTGGCTGATCAACGCCGACTTCTCCTCGCTCAGGGATCGCTTCAACCGCCCCCCTCCCCCTCCTCCCGCGCAACCATCCGAATCACCAGCCGGCCCGCGCAAACGCCGCCAAGATGAATACTAAACTCTTTGTCCGCAGCGGCATTTTCCTCGCGCTTGCCGTCGTCGTCTATTTTCTGTGCCGCCAGAATCCCAACGCGACGATCAACATGGAGAGCGGGGTCAACCTGACCCTGCCCGAGCACGTCGGTTCGTTCACCGGAAAGCCGGCTGACGTCTCGGAATCGGAGAAGGTAATCCTTCCGACCGACACCGAATTTGCAAAAATGCTCTACACGAGTTTTGGCGGCGAGCAGATCAACTGCCAGGTCGTTCTCTCCGGCGGGGAAAAGCGCAGCATCCACCGCCCGGAAACCTGCCTGCCCGCCCAGGGGTGGACGAAGAAGACCAGTCAGGTCATCCCGGTCAAGCTGGATGACGGACGCACGCTCGAGGTGATGAAGCTCGTGATCTCGCGCCCGGTCGAAGTCCAGCCCGGCGTTCGCAAGGAACTGACCAGCCTGTTCCTCTATTGGTTCATCGGAAAAGACATCACGACCCCGCACCATTGGTATCGGATCCTCCACACCGACTGGGACCGCGTGGTCCACGGGATCAGCCACCGGTGGGCCTACGTGATCGTGAGCGCCCCCGTCCTCGACGGCTTTGTTCCAGGCGGAAAAAACCAGGAGCAGACGCTCGAATCGCTGAAGGCATTCATCGGAGAGGTCGCCCCCGACATCATGGTTTCGAAGAAGTAAGCGCCTCAGGGCAGCTGGGTCGAGCCCATGAGGTGGCGGTCCACCTCGCGGGCGGCGCCGCGGCCTTCGTTGATCGCCCACACGACGAGCGACTGGCCGCGGCGGCAGTCGCCTGCGGCGAAGACGTTCGGGATGTTGGTCGTGTATTTCCCGTGCTCGGCCTTTGCGTTGCTGCGGGGGTCGCGCTCGATTCCGAGCGCAGCGATGAGCTGGTCTTCCGGCCCAAGGAATCCCATGGCGAGTAGAGCGAGTTCGGCAGGGATGACCCGCGTCGTGCCCTCGACCTCGTTGGGAACGAAGCGGCCCTGGTTGTCTTTCTCCCAGCTGATGTTCGTGATCTCGATGCTGCTGAGATTGCCATCCGGGCCGGCGATAAACCGCTTGGCCGTGACCTCATACTGGCGGGGATCCCCACCCTGTTTGGCGGCGGCTTCCTCCTGGCCGTAGTCCATCTTGTAAACCTTCGGCCACTCCGGCCAGGGGTTGTCCTTCGCGCGCTCCATCGGCGGCTTCGGAAGGATTTCCAGCTGGTTGACGGAGGTGCAGCCATGGCGGAGCGACGTGCCCACGCAGTCGGTGCCGGTGTCGCCGCCACCGATGACGACGACATTTTTTCCTCCGGCAAAAATCGGCGGCTTCGAGCCATTTGTGAACCCGTGATCGAGGAGAAACCGGGTGTTTTCGGTGAGGAAATCCATCGCGAAATGAACTCCCGGAATCTCGCGTCCCGGAATCGGGAGATCGCGCGGCTTGGTCGCGCCGGTGCACAGCACGACTGCTGAAAAATCTTCCAACAACCGCTCGGCGGCGAGGTTTTTTCCGACTTCGACGCCGGTCGTGAACGTGACGCCCTCGGCCTCCATGAGCCGGACCCGCCGCTCGACGACCTTCCGCTTGTCGAGCTTCATGTTCGGAATTCCGTAGAGCAGGAGGCCGCCGATGCGATCCGCTCGCTCAAAGACCGTAACCGTATGCCCGGCCTTGTTCAGCTGGTCGGCGCAGGCCAGGCCTGCGGGGCCGGATCCGATGACGGCGACGGTTTTGCCCGTGCGGGCATCCGGCGGATTCGGTGTGATCCAGCCTTCCTCCCAGCCCTTGTCAACAATCGCGCACTCGATCGTCTTGATCGCAACCGGCGGGTTGATGATTCCGAGCGTGCAGGATCCCTCGCACGGTGCGGGGCAGACGCGGCCGGTGAATTCCGGAAAGTTGTTCGTCTTGTGGAGGCGGTCGAGCGCCTCTCGCCAGAGGCCGCGGTAGACAAGATCATTCCACTCGGGGATGAGGTTGTTGACCGGGCAGCCGCTCGCCATCCCGCTGATGAGCTTTCCCGTATGGCAGAACGGGATTCCGCAGTCCATGCAGCGGGCGCCCTGGGTGCGGAGCTTGTCCTCCGGCATGTGCAGGTGGAACTCGTTCCAGTTGGAGAGGCGGTCGAGAGCCGGCGCATCGGCCGGGAGCTCGCGAAGGTATTCGATGAATCCGGTGGGTTTTCCCATAATTAATTTCCTCCAACGCGCGATGTGTCGCGCGAGTTTGCCTCGAAAGCGGCGTTGATCGCCTCCTCGCCGGTCAGTCCGTCCGCCTGCGCCTGCGCGATCGATTCCAGCACCCGCTTGTAATCCTTCGGCATGACCTTGACGAACTTCTTGAGCGAGCTGTCCCAGTCCGCCAGGACCTCGCGGGCCCGCGGGCTGTTGGTCAGCTCCGCGTGGCGGCGGATGAATTCCTGCACGGTGGCCGCCTCCTCGGGATCCTCGATTTTTTCGAGGCCGACCATCGCCTTGTTGCAGCGCTTCGCGCCGAAGTCGCCCGCCTCATCGAGGATGTAGGCGACCCCGCCGGACATGCCCGCGGCAAAATTCCGCCCGGTCGAGCCGATGATGATCACCCGGCCTCCGGTCATATACTCGCAGCCGTGATCGCCCACCGATTCCACAACGGCATCGACGCCGGAGTTGCGAACGCCGAAGCGTTCCCCGGCCATGCCGCGAATGAAAACCTCCCCGCCCGTCGCGCCATAAAGCGCGACGTTTCCGGCGATGATGTTCTCCTCGGCCTTGAAGGTGGACCCGACCGGAGGATACAGGATGATCCGTCCCCCGCTGAGGCCCTTGCCCAGATAGTCGTTCGTGTCGCCTTCGAGCTCCAGGGTCATCCCCGCAGGGACAAATGCCCCGAAGCTCTGCCCGGAACTGCCCTGGAAATGAAGATGGATGGTCTCGTCCGGCAGGCCGGCAACACCATGCTTGCGGGTGACCTCGTTGCCGACGATCGTTCCGATCACGCGATTGACGTTTTTGACCTGCACGGTGCCACGGACTTTCTCCCCGCGCTCGATCGCCGGAGCGCAGAGGTCGAGAAGCGTGGTGACGTCCAGCGATTTGGCGAGCCCGTGATCCTGCTCCATCTGGCAGAAGCGGCCGACCTCGGGTCCGACCGGCGGCTGATACAGAATCGCGGAAAGATCGAGCCCCTTCGCCTTCCAGTGCTCGACCGCCTTTCGGGCCTCGAGCTTGTCCGTGCGGCCGACCATCTCCTCGACTTTGCGGAATCCGAGCGCTGCCATGATCTCGCGCATTTCGGAAGCGACGAAGCGCATGAAATTCACGGTATGCGCGGGGTCGCCGGAAAAGTTTTTGCGGAGCTCGGGGTTCTGTGTGGCCACGCCGACCGGGCAGGTATTCTGATGGCAGACGCGCATCATGATGCACCCGATCGTCACAAGCGGCGCGGTCGCAAATCCAAACTCCTCGGCACCGAGCAAGGCGGCAATTGCCACGTCGCGACCGGTCTTGAGCTGGCCATCGGTCTCGACCGCAATCCGGCTGCGGAGGTTGTTGAGGACGAGCGTCTGGTGGGTTTCGGCAAGGCCGAGCTCCCATGGCATGCCCGCATGCTTGATGCTGGAGAGCGGGGATGCTCCGGTTCCACCGTCAAATCCGCTGATGAGCACGACATCCGCATGCGCCTTGGCGACGCCGGCGGCAATCGTGCCGACACCGACTTCCGAGACGAGTTTCACCGACACGCGGGCGCGGCGGTTGGCATTCTTGAGGTCGTGGATCAGTTCCGCAAGATCCTCGATCGAGTAAATATCATGGTGCGGAGGCGGCGAGATCAAGCCGACGCCCGGAGTTGTGCCGCGGGTCTTGGCGACCCAGGGGTAAACCTTCTTTCCAGGCAGCTCTCCACCCTCGCCGGGCTTTGCGCCCTGCGCCATTTTGATCTGAATTTCGCGCGCGTTCGTCAGGTAGTGGGCGGTGACGCCAAAACGTCCCGAGGCGACCTGCTTGATCGCGGAATTTTTTGAATCGCCCGCCTCGTTCGTCCATGTGTATCGCTCGGCATCCTCGCCGCCCTCGCCGGTGTTGGATTTTCCGCCGACGCGGTTCATGGCGATCGCGAGTGTCTCGTGCGCCTCCTTGGAGATCGATCCGTAGCTCATCGCCCCGGTCTTGAACCGGTGCATGATCGACTCGACGCTCTCGACCTCCTCGATCGGAACAGGTGAGCCATCTTTGAATTCCAGAAGTCCGCGCAGCGTGAAGTGCTTCGTGTCCTGGTCGTTCACCAGGGCAGCATACTTTTTGTAAACCCCGTAGTCGTCGGTCCGCACGGCTTTCTGCAGCGAGTGGATCGTCTCGGGATTGAAGAGGTGTTCCTCCCCGTCCTTCCGCCACTGGTATTCTCCGCCCGCATCCAGCGTGGGGTCGACCTCGCCACGCGGAGGGAAGGCCCGCTCGTGGCGGCGTAAAAGCTCCGCGGCGATGGCGTTCAGGTCGGCACCCTCGACACGCGATGGCGTCCAACAGAAATATTTTTCGATCACCGAGTGATGAAGCCCGACCGCCTCGAAAATCTGGGCGCCGCGATAGCTCTGGATCGTCGAGATCCCCATCTTGGCCATCGTCTTGACGACGCCTTTGATCGCCGCCTTGACGAAATTTTTGATCGCTGTCTTGTGGTCCAGGCCCGGGAGCATCCCCTGCCGGATCATGTCGTCGAGCGACTCGAACGCGAGATACGGATTGATGGCGCTGGCGCCGTATCCGATGAGGAGCGCAAAGTGATGGACCTCGCGCGGTTCGCCGGACTCGATCACCAGGCTCACTTTTGTCCGTGTTCCCTCACGGATCAGGTGGTGGTGCAGCCCGGAAACAGCAAGCAGCGCCGGGATGGCGACATGGGTGCTCCGCACGCCGCGATCGCTGAGGATCAAAATATTTTTGCCCGAGGCGATGGCCGCATCGGCCGCCGCGCAGAGTTTGTCCATCGCCGATCCGAGGCCCTTCTCGCCTTCCGAAGGATCAAAGAGGATCGGGAGCGTGACCGGATGGAACCCGTCCTGCTCGACATGGCGGACCTGTTCGAGCTCGGAGTTGGTGATGATCGGGCAGTCGAGCTTGATCATCCGGCAGCTCACGGGCTCGGGATCGAGAAGGTTCCCCTCGGAACCCAGCATCGTTACCGTGGCCGTGACGATTTCCTCGCGGATCGGATCGATCGGAGGATTCGTGACCTGCGCGAAGAGCTGCTTGAAGTAGTTGTAGAGCAGGACCGGGCGGTCCGAGAGCACGGCGAGCGGCGTATCGGTGCCCATCGAGCCGAGCGGCTGCACGCCATCCCTCGCCATCGGGCCGAGGATGACGCGCTGATCTTCGTAGGTGTAGCCGAACGCCTGCTGACGCTGGAGAATCGTGTCATGCTCGGGCAGGTGCTCGTGCGGGGGCTCGGGAAGGCTGCTGAGAAGAACATGATTCTCCTCCAGCCACTGCCGGTAGGGATGCTGGCGCGCGATGCCGTTTTTGATCTCCTCGTCCGCGATGATCCGTCCCTCGGCCGTGTCCACAAGGAACATGCGTCCGGGTTGGAGGCGGCCTTTTTGTTCGATTCGCTCCGGCGCAATCGGAAGAACCCCGGCCTCGGAGGCCATGATCACCAAGCCGTCTTTGGTCACCCAGTAGCGCGATGGCCGAAGCCCGTTGCGGTCAAGGACCGCGCCGATGATTGTTCCGTCCGTGAACGCGATGGAGGCGGGTCCATCCCATGGCTCCATCAGGCAGGAGTGAAACTCGTAGAACGCCCGCTTGTCGTCCGGCATGGTCTCATGAAGTTCCCATGGCTCGGGAATCATCATCATCACGGCATGCGGGAGCGAGCGCCCGGACAGCGTGAGGAGCTCGAGGCAGTTGTCGAACATCGCCGAGTCGGAACCGTCGGTATTGATGACCGGAAACGTCTTCGGAAGGTCATCGCCGAACAGCTCGCTCGAAAGCAGGGCCTGGCGGGCGTGCATCCAGTTGATGTTTCCGCGCAGCGTGTTGATCTCGCCGTTGTGGGCGATGTAGCGGTAGGGATGCGAGCGGTCCCAGCTCGGGAACGTGTTTGTCGAGAAACGCGAATGCACGAGCGCGAGCGCGGACTCGACATCCGGGTCCTTCAGATCCGCGAAATAGGCGTCAACCTGCTCGGGCATGAGCATGCCTTTGTAAACGATCGTCCTGCTGGACAACGTCGCGACAAACCACATCGGGTCGATGCCGGCGGTCCGGATCGCGTTCGACGCACGCTTGCGAATGACGTAAAGCTGGCGCTCAAAAGCAAGAGTGTCCGTGCAGCCGGGTTTGCGTTCGATGAACACCTGGCGCATGCGGGGCTCACTGGCACATGCGGTCGCTCCAAGCGAGGAATTGTCGGTCGGCAGCTCGCGCCAGCCGAGAACGGCGAGCCCCTGCTCGGCGGCCAGTTTCTCAAAAATGGATTGCGACTCCTTGGCCACCGCATCATCCGGTGACAGGAAGACAATCCCGACGCCATAGTTTCCCAACTCGGGAAGCCGGATCCCCGTCTCGCCGCAAACCCGGCGGAAAAATTTATCCGGGATCTGGATCAGGATGCCGGCTCCGTCGCCGGTATTGGCCTCGCAGCCGCAGGCCCCGCGGTGGTCGAGGTTGCGGAGGATCGTGAGCGCGTCATCGACGATGGCATGCGACTTCTCCCCGCGCACGTTGACCAAGAAGCCGACGCCACAGGCGTCATGTTCGAAAGCAGGGTCGTAGAGTCCTTGCTTGGGCGGCGGGCCGGTCAGGCGGGTCGTTTTTGTCTGCATGCTGTTTGTTCCGTTTTTCAAGTGTCTGTAGCTCCGCCGGACTTTCGGCCCATCCATGGCGGACCGCATCTTTTATCTTCCCGATGCGGTGGGGCACAACCATTTTTATGAGCGGGGCGCATGTCTTTATTCTAAAGGCCGTGGAGCACATTCGGTGCCACGCCGTTTGAAGGCCCCCTGACAGAATATCAATAATAAATCGCTGCCCCTTTCCTAACCTTCCGGCGGCCTGTCGAAAGCGCTCGTTACCGGACGTCCCCAGAAGCTCTCGAGAACCGGGATGCCGAGGACCCAGAGCGCGGTGGCTGCGGTGTCGTAGACCACGACCGGTGCGGTGATGAGGAAATGTTGGCGCACGCCGGTGCCCCAGGCGACCCAAGGGATGGTGACGTCTTCCGGCAAGGCTGAGCCATGGGTGCCGGGCTGAGGAGGAACGCCTGCCTTCGCCATTCCGGCAAGCTCCTCTGCGGAGCGGTCATGTCCGCCATGATCCGCTGTGAGAATGATGACGCTGGAGTCGAGCAGGCCGGCGTCGGTGATGGCTTTGACGACTGTGCCGAGGGCGTCATCGCTGTCGGCGAAGGCCCTCATCTTTTCCGGGGAAAACATCCCGTGCGCATGCCCGACGACATCGGGTTCACCAAAATGGATGAAGCAGAGGTTCGGTTTCAGCTTGCCGACCATTTCCGCGAAGGCAGCGGCCACGGACTTCGATGAGGGGTCGGAGGGAAGAATAAACGCATCCAGGCTGCCCGGCTGGTGCAGGGTCCGGAACTTTTCTTTGGAGACGACCATTGCGGTAACAAGCCCGGATTTCTTCGCAATGCTGAATATGGTGGGAACCTGGACGACGCTTTTCTCGGGGTCGATGTCGTTCCATGTGACCTGGTGCTTTTGAATGCCGACGCCCGTGAGCATCGAGGTATGGGCAGGCAGGGTGACGCTGGGAACGATCGTATAGGCTTCCCATGTGTGCGCCCCTTCTTCGGCCATGCGCTTGAAAACCGGCATGTCGGCCTTCAGGATTCCGGCCGGTGCGCCCTGATCGAAGCTGACGATGAAGACGTGCCGGGCAATGGGGGATGCGGAAGCCCGCGCCGCTGCGCAAAGGAAAAGGGAGACAAGAACGCAGGTGAAGGTGCGAATCACTGGCAAACTGGTAAGGCTTCTACGCCGGAGCCGGGGAGCCGAGTCCGCCTGGCGGGAGCTCGGGCTTGATCGTTTCCGGCGGCCCGGAGATGGCACCCGTGGGCGGCGGCGGAAGCGGCGGCGGGGCCACTTCCATGATCGGCGGGTTTCTGAGTTCGCCGAAATCCAGGATCTCTTTGATGTGCGAGGCGTCCAGGGTCTCGAACTCCAGCAGGGCCTTCGCGATTTTCTCCACATTGGCGCGGTTGGCCTCGAGGATTTTCTTGGCGCGCTGGTAGGCTTCGTCGATGATGCGCTTGACCTCCGCGTCGATCAGCTGGGCGGTTGCCTCGCTGTGCTCGCGGGAGCGGCCCATGTCGCGGCCGAGGAAGACATAGTCGTTGGCCTCGGTGAAGCTGATCATGCCGAGCGAACTCATCCCCCACTCGCAGACCATCCGGCGGGCCAGCGTGGTCGCCTGCCGGATGTCGCCGGAGGCGCCGTTCGAAACGTCGTTCGTAAACATCTCCTCGGCGATCCGGCCGCCCATCGTCACCGCCAGAAGATCCAGGGCTTCCTTCTGCTGAGTGGAATATTTATCGCCCTCCGGCAAATACATCGTGGCACCAAGGTAGGGACCGCGCGGGATGATTGTCACCTTGTGGAGCGGGTGGGTGTGTTCGAGCAGGACGTTGATGAGTGCGTGTCCGGCCTCGTGCCAGGCGGTGGAGATTTTCTCGCGCTCGCTCATCGCCATGCTGCGGCGCTCCTTGCCCCAGCGGACTTTGTCGCGGGCCTCTTCGAGCTCGTGCTGGCCGATCGACTTCATCCCTTTGCGGGCGGCGAGCAGCGCGGCCTCGTTGATCACGTTCGCGAGCTCCGCGCCGGAATAGCCGGGGGTTCCGCGGGCGAGAACCGCAAGGTTGACCGCCTCGGCGAGCTTCACTTTTTTGGCGTGGACCTTGAGGATTTCCTCGCGGCCCTTGACGTCCGGCAGGCTCACCGTCACCTGGCGGTCGAAGCGTCCGGGGCGGAGCAAGGCGGGGTCGAGAACATCCGGGCGGTTTGTCGCGGCGATGATGATGACCCCGTCCTGGGTGTCGAATCCATCCATCTCAACCAGAAGCTGATTGAGCGTCTGCTCGCGCTCGTCGTGCCCTCCGCCGAGCCCATGGCCGCGGTGACGGCCGACCGCGTCGATCTCATCGATGAACATCAGGCACGGCGCGGATTTTTTCCCCTGCTCGAACATGTCACGGACGCGCGAGGCGCCGACGCCGACAAACATCTCCACGAAATCCGAGCCGCTGATCGAGAAGAACGGAACATCCGCCTCCCCGGCGATCGCTCGCGCCAGCAGAGTTTTTCCCGTGCCGGGCGAGCCGACCATGAGGATCCCCTTGGGGATGCGGCCGCCGAGCTTCTGAAACCGCTTGGGATCTTTGAGGAACTCCACGAGCTCCTGGACCTCGTCCTTCGCCTCCTCGACGCCGGCGACATCCTTGAACGTGATCCGGTTTTTTTCCTTCGACATCATCCGTGCTTTGGACTTGCCGAAGTTGAGAGCGCCCTTGCCGGCCATCTTGATCTGGGACCGGAAAAAGAAATACAGGATCACGAGGAATAGGAGGATCGGCAAAAAGCTGACGACCGCTGACGCGAGGTAGTCGGATTTGGGAACAATCGACGGGGTGATCCCCGCCTCGGCGAGCGTCTTCTGGAGATCGGAGCCGTTGAACGAGGTGAAGATCGGCGTGCGGAACGGCACGGTCGTTTCCTCGCCGGTCGTCTTCGACTTCTGCTTGACCTTGCCCTCGAGATACTGGGTGTTCCGCCCCTCCTCGACGATGAGCTCCAGCGGGGCGTCCGCCGAGGTCACAATCTTGCCCGCTTTGACGAGCTCGAGGAATTTCGGGTAGGAAATCTGTTCCGCCTGCGTGAAATTATTTCCGCGGACGAGAAACGCACCGCCGATGAGGGCGAGCGCCACGGCGAAGAGCACGAGCCCTCTCCAGTTCATCTGCGGGTCATTGCCTCCGCCCGGACGTTGACGGTTGTCGTTTGGCGGTTTCTGATTTTCTTCTGACATTCCGGTTACTTTCCCTTATCACAGCCTCTTGGCAAATGCAAAAAGCGGAAGTTAAGAAAGAAGTGGTGCACGACGCGAACATTCCCAAGGTAGGGCGGGACGTCCCCGCCCCGCCGCAGGAGGTATTCCCGGTCAGCCCGGAGGTCTGCCCCTACCTTCAGCCCGCGACGGGAACTTTCCCGTTATGCACCCGCAAAGAAGTGCGGGCGGAGAAGGCGCTGGTGGTCTCGATTCACGACGTGAGCCCGGCCACGCGGGCAGGCACGGAGCGGATCCTGGCCGACCTGAAATCGGCCGGGCTCGACCGCGCGTCGCTGCTCGTCGTTCCGGACCATCACCACTGCGGAATTGTCAGCGGGGACCCGGAGTTTTCCAAATGGCTCGCAGCCGCCTGTGCGCAGGGCCACGAGGCCGTGCTGCACGGGTATTTTCACCTTCGCGAAAACCGGCGCACCGACGGCCCGATCAAGCGCCTGATCACGCGCTCCTACACGGCGGGCGAGGGGGAATTTCTGGATCTGGAAAAAGCGGTCGCGCGGGAGCTTTTGGAGCGGGGACGGTCGGCCGTCGAGGCTTGCGGCGTGAGCGTCAGCGGATTCATCGCCCCGGCGTGGCTCCTTGGGGCGGAGGCCGGGCAGGCCGTCCGGGAGGCAGGGTTTCAATACACGACGCGAATTGCGACCGTCAGCGATTTTGTAACGGGCGCCGTGCATTCCAGCCGGAGCCAGGTCTGGAGCGTCCGGGCCGGCTGGCGCAGGACGTGCAGCCTGGCATGGAACGCGCTCCTGTTTCAAAAGACCCTCCGGCACCCGTTGACACGAATCGGAATTCATCCACCCGACTGGGACCACCCGGCAATCCGCCGACAGATTTTGAAAATCGCCGACATGGCGCTTGCAGGACGGGAGGCGATGACTTACGAGGGCTGGCTGACCCGCATGCGCGTCAAGCCCCGGAGTTATTAAATCGCTGCCAGCAGACCTTTTTCAGGGTTAGCTTTTCCCATCTTCTCTACATGCCCGCTCATTCGCTTGATTCGCGGGCAAAATCCGAATCTGGGGCAAACGCATTGACATCTGACAAAATATCAGTCATGTTTTTCCTATGGAAACGACGGTCACGGAATTGCTTCGAGAATTTCCCCGTGTGAGGCGTGCGGCACTTTCCGGGGAGACGGTTATTATCAAGTCCCGCGAGGGGAATTTACGGCTCTCGTTGGATGCGCCGGGCAACGGGTCGCTGATCGGTTGCATGAGGGGACTTCTGGCCGTGACGGACGACGACATCGACGGGCCGACGAGCGATGCTGGGAGCTGGGACTCCGATTTGTGAGAGCGTTGCTGGATACCCATGCGGTGCTCTGGGCGGCGGAGGGAGACCCGCGTCTGGGCACCTCGGCCGCAGAGCTGCTGCGAACCCTCAAGACCGGCGAGGCGGTGATTTCGGACATCACCTTGCTGGAGATCGCGATGCTGGCGAAAAAGGGCCGGATCCGGCTGTCCGTTTCTGCCGGGGAATACCTGCGCGGCATCCAGCGGAATTTCCCGCCATTGACGATTGCCTCCGAAATTGCCGCGCTGGCTATGGATTTGGAGCTTCCGCACGGCGATCCGTTCGACCGGATCATCGTTGCCTCGGCGCGGCACCACGAACTGCCGCTACTGACTCGCGACAGGAACATTTCCGCAAGCGGCCTGGTTCGGGTCGTGTGGTGAACCCTCGCTCCTTTCAAGGCGCTTGCGGCGCGGGAGCCGATGGCATATGAAAAGCGGGTGAACCGCACCCGGACAGCGCCATGAAGCCAGCAACCTCCCGCGCCGACCTCCATATCCATTCGCGCCACAGCGACCGGGCGGCCGACTGGGTGCTGCGGCGCCTGGATTTCCCGGCGAGCTACTCCGACCCGCTCCAGACCTACAACCTGCTCAAGGCCGCTGGCATGGATTTTGTGACGCTCACCGACCACAACACGATCCATGGATGCCTGGAGATCGCGCACCTGCCGGGAGTGATCGTCGGCGAGGAGGTCACCGCCTATTTTCCCGAGGACGAATGCCGGGTCCACATCCTCGTCTGGGGAATCACCGAGGCGCAGCACCGCCAGATCCAGGATGCCCGCGAGAACATCTACGAGATGCGGGCCCTGCTGGCGGCGGAAAACATCGCGCATGCCGTGGCGCACCCGTTTTACAGCATCAACGAGAAGCTCACGGCCCTCCACCTGCAGAAGCTCGCGCTGCTGTTCCGCCACTTCGAAGGCGTCAACGGCAGGTATTCCAGCCTCGTCAGCGATGTGACGCGCGAGGTCTTTGGAAAGCTGACCCCAAGGCACATCGAGATTTTCAATGCGCGGACCGGCATGGATCCCACGCATGAGGAGCCATGGAAAAAAGTGTTCACCGGCGGCTCCGACGACCACGGCGGCACGCACCCAGCCAGGGCGTTCACCTCGACACCGGAGTGCAGGGAGGCCGGGGAGTTTTTGGACCATATCCGCCGGGGCGAGTGCGAGGCAGGCGGGGAATCCGGAACCCCCCTCACCCTCGCCCACAGCACCTACAGCACGGCGTTCCAGTATGCCAAGGCCCGCCTCGCGCTCAAACCCGGCGACCCGGGAACCGGCCTCCTCGAGAAAATTTTCTCGCGGTTCATGGAGGGCCAGGATCCGACGGAATTCTCGCTCGGCGACAAGCTCGGATTCCTCGTCCAGGGCGTCGCAACGGGAAAGATCTTCGAGATGGCCAAAGCCGGCTCCAGCTCGCTCTGGAAGGACCTCGCATCGTTTTTCGGCAAGCCGGAAATGAAGGCGGCCATGGCCCGCGAAACCGCAGGAGTTGCGGAACCCGAGCGACGGGCCTTTCTCATCGCCAACCTCATCGCCAACCAGCTCGGATACCGGTTCGTCACGCAGTTCATCAAACAGATCTCGACCGGAAAATATTTTGAGAGCATCCAGACGATCATCCCTGCGGCTCCGCTGGTCGCCCTCCTGAGCCCCTACATCCATGCGTTCCGGCTCCCCCGCCGCGAGTGGCTGCGCGACAGCACAAGGACACTCTGCGGAACGACCCCGGATTTTCTCAAAAACCGCAAGCGGGCGTGGTTCACCGACACTCTGGAAGATGTGAACGGCGTGGCCACGACGATCCGGAAGATGACCTCCGCGGGAGTGGCCGCCGGACACGACATCACGGTCATCACCTGCCGGTCCGAGGTCGCCGATCACGGGATCCCGCTCAAAAATTTCCAGCCGATCGGGGAATTTGAGCTGCCCGAATACGAGCTCCAGCGGCTGAGTTTTCCGCCGGTGCTCCAGATTTTCGACTACCTCGAGCGCGGCAACTTTTCCGAGATCATCATCAGCACGCCCGGCCCGACAGGCCTCAGCGCGCTGGCGGCGGCAAAGACGCTCGGGCTCCGCGCCATCGGCATCTACCACACCGACTTCCCCCAGTATGTCCGGATCCTCACCGACGACTCGTTCATGGAGACGCTCACGTGGAATTTCATGCACTGGTTCTACAGCCAGCTGGACGTGATCTATGTGAACTCCGAGGATTATCGAAAATGCTGGATCGAGCGCGGGATCGCCCGCGAAAAGCTGCACATCCTGCCCCGCGGGCTGGATACCCGGATGTTTCACGCCTCGAAGCGAAACCCGGATTTCTGGAAATCCCGGGGCCTGCGCGACGGGGAGACCGGGATGCTCTTCGTCGGGCGGGTTTCAAAGGAAAAAAACCTCGATGTCCTCGTGGCCGCCACCCGCCGCCTGGCGGAGTCCCGGGTGCCGGTCCGGCCGCTCATCGTTGGCGACGGACCCTACATGGCGGAAATGAAACGGCTCCTGCCGGATGCCATTTTCACCGGCTACCTCCAGGGGGAGGACCTGGCGGTCGCCTACGCCTCGGCGGACATTTTTGTCTTTCCCAGCACGACGGACACGTTCGGCAATGTCGTGCTGGAAGCCCAGGCATCCGGCATTCCCGCCATCGTCTCGGATGTCGGAGGCCCGAGGGATCTCGTCCAGCACGGCAAGGACGGCTTCGTCACCAAATCCCTCGACTCCACGGAGCTCGCCGGGGCCATCCGCAGGCTGGTCGACGACCCGTCGCTCCGCAGCCATATGGGGCTGGCCGCCAGGGGCAAGGTCGAATCCCGCGACTGGACGGAGGCGTTTGAAAAATTCTGGCACGAGTCGCCGGAATAGGGCGCCCCTCCCACTCCAAGAAAAAGTCGATATACCCGGGATTTTTCCCTTTCCCCTGACCGCGTTCAATGCCACATTGTAACCGATGAAAACTTTTACCGTTGTATCCATTGCGGTTCTGGCGCTTTTCCTGAGCGGGACAAGCGGGCTTTTTGCAGCGGAAGCCAAAGACAATGTCGGCAATGTCCGCGTCCTGAAAGTCAAAGGCTCCGTGACCAGAACCATCGCATCCAAAACAACAGAGGATCTCAAGGAAGGCATCTTCGTCGAGCAGGACCAGGTGATCAAAACCGGCAAGGACTCCCAAGCTTGGCTGCTTTTCTCAAATGGCACAACGGTAACCGTCCAGCCAAACTCCACGTTCTCGGTGGATAAGTTCCTCCAAGTCCCGTTCGAATCGACCGATGTCGACTACAAAGAGATCAAGGCCGAGCCCTCGGTTTCCCAAACAAAGATTTCCGTCAACGAGGGCACCATCATCGCGGATGTCGCCAAATTGAACAAGGGTTCCACCTTCAAGATCGGGACCCCGCTCGGCGTCGCAGGAATCCGCGGAACGCTCATCCAGGTGACCGTTAATACCACTGCCGGGGGAAGTGTCAGCGTCACGATCAACCTGCCGCAGGGCTTGGCGGATTTCGCCCAGACCAACGGGCAGCAGGTCACTCTGGCCAACGGACAAACGGTTACCGTTACCAGCGATCCCGTCACCGGCACGATGTCAATCAGCGGAGTCGGCCCGTTGGATGCCCAAACCATCCAGCAGATTCAGCAACTGGCCGAAGAGGTGGCGGCGGCCATTCCTGCCCAGGCCGCCTTTGAAGGCGTGGACGGGACTGCCCCAGAGCAGCTGGGCACCGGAGAAACGGATGCTGGTGGCGGACTTGGTGGCGATCAGGGCACTGGCGGTGGAGGCACAGCCGGCGGCGGCGGCGGCGGTGGCGGCGGCGGTGGTGGCGGGGCGGCAACGCCGACTCCGACGCCTAATCCTCCTCCGTCGTAGGATTTGGAAACTACCGTCGGTTTTTCCGGTGGAAAATGTTTCTACGGACAGAGTGATCGGGTAGGCAGGAATTGCTCATGAAGTGGCTTTTGCCCGTTTCTCTGGCAGGAGTTTGCCTGATCTGGGTTCTTCTCTCGCAGATCCCGTTTGTTTCTTTGGGCGACGGGGAAACCAGCATGCTTGGAAGAGACGGTCTCCTCGCGTTTCTTGAGGAAAAGACAATAGACGCAAGGCTTTGGGTTCGCGGCTCGATTCCCTCTCCGATCAAGGTCTGTTATGTGAATGTCGACACCGAGTCGATTGTTGCATTGGGCAATTTTCCATGGAGCAGGGCTATCTTTGCCAAAGTTCTCGACGCGCTCTTCGAACGCGGCAAAGTTCGCGCCGTAGGCATGGACTTCGTTTTTAGCGACGCAGGCATCCCCCAACTTGGAAGAGAAGAAGCACTGGCAGGAAGTATGGCACTCGGGAAGAGCGTCAACAAACACCCGAACATTGTTCTCGCTGCGACCTACGGGACCCAAAAGGGGCTGCTGGATAAAAAGAAGTCGTTCCCGTTTCTTTACGAAAAAGATTTCGATCCCAAAGCGGCCGATCTCCCCGAACTTCCGGACTATCCCGTCGTCGGACCCATGTGGGGACAAGTCGGGCTGATCGACACAAACGTCCGGTGGGTTCCGCTCTTTGCCCAGACCGAGCACAAGACCTACATGCCGATGGGGCTCAAGCTGTTTTTGATGTCCCGGGGGCTCGATGAGTCCGCCGTTGAAATCCAACAAAGCAGGATGCTGATTCAGGGGGCGAACAACCGCCCGATTCTTGAGATCCCGTTGGCTTATGGTCAGTTTCTGGAGTCGAATTGGTTTTCGCCATGGGAGGAAAATCCGATGGTTGGCATCGCCTCCGTGCTGGAGGTTGACCGGTTGGCGCGCGAGGGCACCGAGGAAGAAAAAGCCAGTGCCGACAAATTCTTTGCCGCGCTCAATGGCAGCGTCGTCCTGATTGGTCCCACGGATTCCCTTTTGAGGGACACGTCGGAAATTCCCATGAACGGTTCCGCGGTGGTCCCGCGGGTATCAGTCCACGGCAACCTCTTCAAAACCTTCGACGCGGGAAGGTTTATCTCCCGCCCGCCTGTCTGGGCAAACATCCTGCTCATTTGCGGGCTTGGGCTCGGGACCGCATGGCTCGGCGTGATGCCCCACCGGTTCTCGAAATGGAGCAAATTGCTCGCCGGCCTGGTCGTCCTGGGCTACATCGGCCTCGCCTTCCTCGTTTTCGCAAAAGCGGAAATCCTCATCCCGATCGTCGCTCCGGTCGGCGCGGCGCTCTCCTGCACGTTTGTGGCGCTGCTGCGCCAGCTCACCATCGAGGAACAGCAGCGACGGAGAATCAAAAACCTTTTCGGGAGCTATGTCTCGGCGACTGTCGTCGAGGAGATGGTCGAAAAAAACACCGCTCCCCGCACCGGCGGAGAAGAGGTCGAAATCACCGCCTTCTTCACCGACATCGTTTCCTTCTCCCCCATCGCGGAGAAACTGCCACCCAAAGACCTGGTGGACCTGATGTGTCAATACCTCGGGGAGTGCACTGCGGCAGTCATTAACCAGCAGGGGACACTCGATAAATACGTCGGCGACGCAATCATCGCCATGTTCGGGGCACCCCTGGCCTGCCAGGACCATGCCGCCGCCGCATGCCGGGCGGCATTTGCACTTCAGGCAGCGCAGGACCGCCTCCGGAAACGCTGGACGCAGGAGGGCAAATGGCCCGACCTCGTCGAGCGCATGCAAACCCGCATCGGCCTCCATACCGGAACGGCCATCGTGGGAAACATCGGATCGGAACTCCGCTTCAACTACACCATGATGGGGGACACCGTGAACCTCGCGCAACGAATCGAGGCGGCCGGCTCGCACTACGGCGCCGGGATTCTGGTCTCCGGCGAGACCATGCTCGCAGCGACTCGATCAGATTCCGGCCTCGTATTCAGAAATGTGGACAGGGTGGTCGTTCCCGGCCACGTCCATCCGGTGGATCTTCACGAATTCCTGGGACAGGGCGGGGCTGCGCTGGAAAAAAACCGGAACCGGATCGCCGTCTACGAAGAGGCGAAAAGCCTCTACACGCGCGGGCTGTGGGCGGAGGCGCGCGAAGTCTTTCTCCGGGCTCTCGCGGAGGAACCATTCCCAGACACGCGCAACCCCTCGTCGGTCATGCTCGCCCGCTGCGAGCGGATGCGGGACCGTCCGCCAATCGAAAATTTTGCGTTCCCGCTGGCAAAAGACGCGAATTCCATTTGACACGCAGCCCTTTCAAGCGACGGTTCGGGAGTCATGAATAAATTCATCCTATCAGCAGCATTGGTTGTCGCATTCACCGTCTCATCCGCCCTTGCAGGCTCCTGCCCCGGCGGAGGCTGCGGCGGTGGCGACAAGGACAAGGACGGCAAGAAAAAGGACGGCTCGACAAACTCGACCGCCATCGTTCAGGTCGCCCTCTAAGGATTCCAAAAATTCAACCAAGCGGAGCCGGGGAATTCCCGGCTCCGCTTTTTTTTACCCTCCCCCCGCAGGTCTCCACCGCAAGCATCGATCGCTTTCTGTCCCGGCCCCAGCGATAGCCGCCCACCACCCCTGTCCCGCGAATCACCCGGTGGCACGGGATCAGCCAGGCCACTGGGTTCGAACCGCATGCGGTTCCCACCGCCCGCACGGCACCGGGACTTCCGATCGCCGAGGCAATGCTGGAATACGTCGCAAGATTTCCCCGGGGGATCAGCAGGAGCGCCCGCCAAACTTTCAGCTGGAACGAGGTCCCGGACACAAACGCCGGAATCGTTCCTGCGGTTCCCCTGACAAAGATTTTCCGGATCCACTTCCCGGCCTCCCTGTCATTTTTGCGAAAGTCCGCCTGTGGCCACCTTTCCTGCAAGCCATTTGGAAAACCGGCCGCCTGATCATGAAATGCAAGGTGGCAGACCCCCCGGCTATTCCATCCCACGCTGCAATGGCCGAAAGGACTCTCCGCCATCCCCCACTCCACGAGCATCCCCTGCCCTCCGGATTTCACCTCGCCGGGCGACGCAGCCTCGATCGTGACGAACAGATCGTGAAGGCGCCCTGGGCCGGAGAGACCGGCATCCAACGCCGCATCAAGAATGCTGCGCGAGCTCAATAGGCGGGATCTGGCGTGCTCCAGGGTCAGGCACTGCAAAAAATCCTTTGGGGTCACGCCCGCCCAGCGTTTGAAAAGCCGGTGGAAATGAAAGACGCTCAGGCCTGCGGATTCCGCCAGCTCCGGAATCGATGGCTGAGAAAAATGCCCGGCATCCAGATGCCGGATGACAGCCGCAATCCGTTCATAATCACTCATGCCGGCACTGTATTCCCTCCCGGACTTTCCGCCCACCCGATTCCTGCGCGGCGCATGGGATTCCGCCACCCATATCCTTTACCTCCGGAAAAGATTCTTCGGTCGTCCCCAGCAAGGCACAGAACACACGAAATGCGGGCACCTCGTCTATCCGGCAACATCTTTGGCTGGTTTTGAAGCTCCATGCTCCATAAAAGTTTAGAATCAAGCGCATGGACGACAGACCCAAATGAAAACCGAACATCTCCGCCCGCTCCACGGCCACACCGTAATTCACACGAAGAATCTCGCTGAGGGGCAGGCGATGGCTTCGCACATCTGGGCAAAGCACACGAGCCATGTCATCGGCGGAGGCGGATACGAATCCACCATCTCCCGCCTTCCGCTTGGGCGCTGCTGGCTGAGTTACGTGGACTGCCGCTCCCCGATGCGCGTGGCCGCCGGGGGAAATAAGACAAAGGCCACGATTTACCTCCCGCTGGAAGGATCGATGAAGATCTCGGTTGCAAAAAAAATCCTTTCGGCCCTGCCCGCTGGACCGGTGCTCATTCCGGCGGGAACGCCGGTGGACTTCCGGGCTACCCCCATCCGCTGCGTTGTGGTGGAGATCCCGTCGGCGAAGTTGCGGTGCGAACTGGCCGCCATGGGCTGCTCCGGGAGCGGCATTGTCCCGGTATCCTGGAAGCCTGGCAGTTCCGATGCCACGCATATCGCCGGAACCGTGCGCTACGTCCTTGACTACCTCAGCCGCGATAAGGACGGCGGGGAATCTCCGGTATTCCTTCGCCATCTTGAAGCCCTGCTGGTCGGATGCCTGGCAGAAGCCTTGGCCGCCAGCCTGAGGTTTCCTCGTCACGCCGGACAGCATATCGGACGGGTCTCGCAGGATGAGATGGAACAAAAGATCCGGTCCTCCCTTCACGCAAGTTGCCACCCGGCGGAGTTGGCCGCCTATGCCGGGCTCACAATGCGGGCATTGCAGCAGCTCTTTCTCAAGCATTTCAACACAACTCCCACCGCCTACATCCATGATCAACGACTCGCAGCCGCCCGCAATGAGCTGCTCGATCCGAAGAACAAAAAATCCGTGACCCGCGTAGCCTCGGACCTCGAGTTCCACCATCTGGGCCGCTTTTCCACCGCCTACCGCAGGAAATTTGGAGAGTCCCCCTCAGCGACACTCGCCGGGAGCGGCAAGCGCGATATCGCCCGATGAACAATTTTCCTACATCCGCTTTTGGGATGGCGCTCTGAAAAGCCGGGCGGCGATGAGGAGGAGGATGAGCAGGCCGGCGAGAAAAATGCCGATGGCCAGAAGAAGCTTTGCCCATGCGTAATCAATCGTCTGCCGAACTTCCTGGGATGCGGTCTTGAGGAGCTTGTCGAGGGGCAGGGATTCGGCGGTGCCGAGGGAATTATCGACTTGCTGGAGGGTGGTGCGAACCTCGCGTGCAGCACCTTGGACCTCGCGCAGAACTGCGGCGGAAGATCCGGGTGTCCAGGGTTCAGCCGGGGGCGCTCCCGTGTCGGCCTTCAGGATGCGCTCGGTGATTTCCGCGATCGCCCGGGAGTCGGCCACGGTCGCCTGGATGCCAGGGAGCAGCCCGCCGAGAGCCTCGGAGTTTTTTGCAAGAGCCGCGGTGAGATTTTCTGGCATGCGATCGATGGCCTCCGACGTCTGCCGGGCGCTCTCGGTGAGGCTGATCACGGCGGGCGCAGCCCCGGTCTGGGCGAGTGCAAGCGAGGTTTGCATCGTTGTGAGCCGGGGCAACCGCTCGACGTAGAACATGAGGCGCTCGCCGTATTCGACCGCGGCGTCGAGTTCGCCGACGGCGCGGCTCACATCGGCCAGGAGCGGAATCCCCCCTCCAGACCGGCCCCCGGCGGTGCGCGCTGCGACAAGATCGCGCAGGCGGATGTCTGCAACATAGACGCTGCCGGGGTTGGTTTTCCAGTAGTCGGAAACCATCCGGTCCAACTCCTGGTGCTGCTCCAAAGTGAGCGTTTTTTTAAGGATGACACCCAGATCGGCCCGGATGTCGCGGTGAGCCTTCAGGAGCGGGGCGCCGCCGGGGCCAAAAACATTGGGGATCCAGTAGTCGCGCACCGACCGCTGCGCAAGGTCGCTGAATACCGCCATGTCCAGAAGGTTTCCGGCCGGGTTCCGCCCGGCGGCGATCTCCATCGAGGCGGAAGAGAACAGCACCTTCAAATGCTCGGCCGCGGAGCGCTTGAGCGGGTCGCGCTCAGATCGGATATAGCCGTCGAGCGCCTGCCAGACCGCCATCGTGTAGCGGTCGGAAAAATCCATCATCTCCTGCTGGAGCGCACGGGCCCGGGCCGCTCCATTTTTGCGTCCGGCCAGCGCGTTCGGGTCAGAACTTTTCCGCTTGGGGAAGAGGTCCAAACCGCTTGCCGACACGCTCAGAATGAGAAGGACCGCGACTGAAAGCTGGAGGGGTTTCACTGTCCGCGCAGTCTCTCAATACGACTCCATGCGGTCGATCTTCATCTGCCAGGCGGCCTCGCCGGGCTTGAGCTTGTATTGAAACTGGCGGTAGCCGCCGGTCGGCGCGGCATTTGGATCGCCGGTTTTGTAAACCGGGAACCGTCGCACGAACGTGTTCTCCATGACCTCGAAGGCATCGTGCCCCATGTAGCCGGAGAGGTCCTTTTTCGCGGGCTTCTCGATAATGATCGGCGTGAGGCTTTTCCTTCCGTTGGTCGAGAAGGCGAGGACTTCGCCGTAGGACCCGCTGCCGGGGCTGGTGAGGACGACAAAGAGTTCGGGCGAGTTGTCGCCGTCCATGTCGGCGAGGAACGCGCGGGCAATCTGGCCCTCTTTGGAGATCGCGATCCGCTCATTGCTGCTCTTCAGGCCCTTGGGCTCGAGGGTGACAACGTTTTGTCCTGCCTTGTTCGGCGAGGTGATGCAGATCGAAAAGCTTCCGCCGTCGAGCGTCTGGTCGAACGGTTTGGCCAGGCACGGGAGGGCTGAGGTGAGAAGCGCGGTAAGAAGCAGTGTTTTCATGGGCAGGCAGGCAGACGTTTAGCGGCGGCGCAGGGCGCGGCCGGCGAGGGCGATGGCACCAAGGCCGAGCAATGCCAGAGTGCCGGGCTCCGGCACGGTCGTAAGTGTGATGAAGGTGCTTCCCTGCGCCGGGATGTAGTCGCCGTCGTTATAGTTGATCTGGTAGGTATTGAGGCCGAGGGCGAATGTCGCGCCGTCCACAAGCCCGTTGAAGTGCGCGCCCATCGCAACCTGCCAGTCCGGGTAATTGATGAGCAGGAATTTTGTCCCGATCACGAGCGCCGTGTCGTTGACGACGTTGAGGCTCAGCGTCGCCGAGTTGTTGATCGTGAATTCTCTGGCGCTGTTGTCGATGAGGATTCTGTCGCTGGTCAGCCCGGTTGGGTCCAGGGTCATGTGGAGATTCGAGGTCGATCCCAAATCCAACTGGTTTGTCGTGGTGAGCGAGTTGTTTCCCGGGGTGGAGGAATCTATGAAGGTGATGTTGCCCCCAATTGTCATCACGCCGTGCTGGCCGCTGTCTTGGCCGACGATCGCGTCCCCCGTGATGCTCAGGGTGCTGTTTCCCATCACGATCAGCTCCAGGTTGTTTGTGACGCTGGCTCCCTGGCGGACAGTCATTTTTGCCTCCTGCAGGTTGATCGAGCCGTTGTTGGTCAGGGCGGCGTGGCTTGTGACATCCATCGTTGCGCCGCTGGTGAGGTTGAGAACCGCTTTGCTGTTCCCGAGCACGAGGTTTCCTGTGCCGCTCGAAGGAAAGAGCACTTGGGAGCTCACGGTCATCTCCCCGATATCATACCCGCTTCCCGTGATGGTCATTCTCGCGCCATCCCTGATATCCACCTTTGAGGTATTGAAGAGGCCGTTGACTCCGAGGGATACGGTCGCGTTACCTTTGGCAATGATCCCAAAGGTGTCGGCTTGGGCGTAGTTCGCGATCGTGGCGGAGCTGTTGTCGAGTTCCAGATTGTTCCGCAATTTCAGGCGCGAGTTGTTGGTTGCGACGTTGAGCGTGCTGTTCTGGAAGACGAGGTTGTCGGTTTCCAGGCTCGCGTAGGGGTTCAGGCCCGTGATCTGGAGTGTCGCATTGTTGCTGAACGTCATCGTGCTCTCTTTGCTCGGGTCGCCGTAGGGGTTTGCGCCGAAGACGACTGCGGAGTTGTCGATGATGAGCGACGATCCGTTGAGTGTCGCGGTGTTGCTGTATTGGTTGAAAAACAGCCGTTGCTGGTATGTGGCGCCCGAAGTGAGGCTGCCGCTATCCTTGATGGTGAACGCTCCGCCGCTGGCGACAGTGAGCGTCGTGGTCGACGCCACCCCCACTGTCGGGTCGTGTCCCCATCCGGTGATCTGAGAGGTGCCGCTGACGTTGAATGTGAGCGCGGACGGAACGTAGAAGTGGGGCGCGAGGGAGCAGTTGAGCGAGGAGTTCACCAGCGTGAGTGATGTGTTGAGGCCGCCGGGGCCCTGGATCCTGAGTCCGACGTCTCCGGTGGTCGAATTGCTGGTGGTGAAATCGACGTTGTCGAGGGTGAAGTTCTGCACGATGAACGTGCGGCCGTCCACCGGGGTGAAGAACTCGTCGATTCCGAGCATCGAGGCCGAGACGCGTCCGCCGGTCGAGGTGAACGTCGTCGAGGTGAAGACGTTCGCAAGGGCGCTTCCATTGAAGGACACGTCCTGGTCAACATTCAGCTTCGTGCCATTGCCGGTCGCGAAATTGATCGCGTCGTAGTGCGGGCTCGTGTTCGGAAAGATGGCCCCGTAGATGAGCTCCACCTCGTTGTCGAGCGTGGCGTTGTAGGTCGTCTGGGCCGACGCGGAGTTCGAAGCCAAAACGCACGCGAGAGCGGCGACAACAAAACCAGCCATTGTTCCGGCAGGGATCGGCGTTTTCATAATTGGGAGAGATTAACTTTTCTAATAAATAGCGCCCTCCTGACCCCTTGACTATCCACCTGGCGCGCTATTATTTGTTCGCTTTTCGGATAGTGATCCGGCGGCGCTTTTCCGACGTTCGTCAGAAAGGTGCCGGCGGAATCCCGCCGATCGCCCCGCCGACATGCGTGAGTCCTCCCATCCATCGAGAGCCCGGCCGGGCTATCCAAAAAGCGAAAACAATTCTGCAGCGAAAACGGATAGCCACCGCTGGTGATTTGAGATAAGGGATGCGGCAAGATGCTCACTTCCTGCTCCCCCTCGATGGGCCTGCCCGTGTCAACGGGCTTCGGCAAAGTTGTCCGCCTTTTACTCGCGGTTGTCTTCCCCCTGTTTTGGGCTGGCCGCTCGGATGCCCAGGTGAAAACCGGCCAATGGGACGAGATCGTCGGGAAAGATGTGAGGAACAACAAGGGGCAGCTCCTCGGTGTCGTCAAGGACTCGCTTGTTGATCTGGAGAACGGCCGTTACGTGGGCATGGTGGTCGGCCTTGGCGGGTTCGCCGGCATCGGGGAGAAGACCCGGATCATCCCGCCTGCCGCCCTCCGGGACGACGGCACTCCCCGCACGCTCTTCCTTGATATGGATGTCAAAACGCTGGGCGATGCGCCGGTCTTTGAACTTCCAAAAATCGGCCCACCGGACTCCGCGAAAGTGGCCGCGGTCTATCGCTACTTCGGCCAAACTCCTTACTTTGCGTATCCGGGCAACGAAAATTCCCCCGACCATCTCAGCCACCTCCGCAAGGGATCAACCATACTGTTCATGCCGGTGGAAAACCTGCAGGGCGTTCCGCTGGGAAATGTCATCGGACTGCGCGATCTGAACCGCGTCACCGGACGCCTCAAGGGCGTGGTGATCGAGTCGTTCAGCTCCGCCAGTTCCGTAAGAAAAAAAATCGTCGTCCCGCAGGCGCTCCGCTATAACCTGAAGAACAATGCGCTCCGCCTGAACGACCACGAGCAGCCGTTCGAAGCCGCTCCCTCGTTCGACATGTCCCGGTCGGGACGCTTTACGGAGGAAGCACCGGAACGTCCGGGAGTTCCTCCCCCGCCCCTTGTTCACGGCGAAAGCGAAAGAGACAAGTCCGTCACCCGCGACATCACCAGGCGGATCGCCGCCGAGCGCGGGCTGTCGAACTACGGGCGGAACATCGAGGTGGTGACACTCAACGGCACATCGACGCTCCGCGGCCGCGCCGTCAGCGCGGGCAACCGCGACCGGCTGGTCGCCATCGCCACCGACGTGGCCGGTGCGGGCAATGTCATCGCGCAAATCGAAGTCCGGCCGATGAGCGAAGCGGAAAAGAAAATCGACCGCTGAAACGCTTCAGGCTCCCGGCCTCTCGACTCCTGAACCCGGCTCAGCGCATCAAGTTCCAGCCCTCCGTCGCATATCTCTCGACTGAGAGCCGGTTACAGAGCACCAGTGTTTCTTCATCCGGCTTGAAGATTTCTGAGGAAGCGCAAAGCGCGCCCCCCAGTGCCATCGCTGAAAAATTCCCGTGGAGGGAGCCCTGATACAAAAGCCCGCCCTTCCCTCGCCGCAGCGCCCCGCCGCAGATTTTGCGCCCTTCATGGAGGAGGTCGTTCAGTGCCGGGCTCTCAAAGCAGGCCGGGCCCGGAAGGCAATCCCCGGGCCCCGCAAGCCTCGTGCCGGGCAGTTCCATTTCCACAGCTTTCAGAATCGCCTCGTGGATCCGCTGATAAACCATTCCGGTCTGCAGTCGGCAGAGCTCGTGCGAAGCCGGCACCGCCAAAGCCATCGTCAGGTCCTCGCCATGAAAAACCATTCCGCCCCCCGTCCAGCGCCGGATCGCCGGACGCACCCCGGCAATCGGGCGCACATCCGCATACCGCTGCGCATATCCGAATGTGACGGCGGGTGCTGCCCAGCGGTAGAACCGGACAACCGGGCATCGCGCCTGATGAAGCAACGCCTCATCCAGAGCCATCTGCCCGGCGGGGGTCCTTGCTTCTCTGTCTTCCCAAATCTGGAGTCCGGATATCACCAACCGATGACTTATCATCCCGGGCGACGAAATCCACTCCTTCTGCTTGTCGGGGATGGGAGCAAGCGCGTAAGCTGGACTCCATTATGGCAAAGCAGGCACTCGGCAAGGGACTCAGCGCGCTGATCAACACACGCGTCGTCAACCCGGCCCCCTCGGAGGAACTCGGCGAGCGGATCCAGAAGCTCGGCCTGGACCGCATCATCCCCAGCCCCTTTCAGCCGCGCATTGAATTTCCTGCGGAGCACCTCCACGAACTGGTCGAGAGCATCCGGGAGCGCGGGATCATCCAGCCTCTCATCGTGCGCAAGGTCGATGGAAAATACGAGCTCATCGCCGGCGAGCGACGCTGGCGCGCGGCGCGCGAGCTCGGGCTCACCGAGGCTCCAGCCATCGTCCGGGAGGCCACCGACCAGGAGGTCTGCGAGCTGGCCCTCATTGAAAACCTCCAGCGCGAAGGGCTCAACCCGATCGAGGAGGCCGCGGGCTACCAGCGGCTTTCGCGGGATTTCGGCCTCACCCAGGAGGACATCTCGAAGCGCGTGGGAAAAAGCCGGGCGGCGATCGCCAATGCCATGCGCCTCCTGGATCTGGATGTGGACGTGCAGTCGCTTCTCAAGCACGACCGGATCTCGGTCGGCCATGCCAAGGTACTCCTCTCGCTCAAAGCCCATGACGAGCAAAAATGGCTGGCGGAACAAATCATCCGCCAGGGAGCGTCGGTCCGGGTTGCGGAAAAGCTCGCCGCAGACCACCTCGCAAAAACCGGGCGCAAACCCACCAGGCGGAGCAATTCCTCTTCGTCCGCACCCGAACTCGCGCCGGCTCTCCTGCGCGTCCAAAATCTCCTGACCCACCGGCTCTCGACCCGGGTGAGCCTCCATCACGGTGACAAAAAGGGCTCCATCCATATCGAGTATTACGGGGACGAGGATCTCAACCGGATCCTCTCGACTCTTGGCATGAGAGAAGAGGGGTGATGACTCTGAAAACCCTGCTGGACCCGCTCTTGCGGGCGATTGATTCGGACTATTTCCCCGAGGGGGAGGAATCCGTCCGGAACAAGCCGGAGAAGTTCGAGTTCATGAGGAGCGTTCCCTTCATCATCCTCCACCTCGGCTGTCTCGGCGTGATCTGGACCGGCTGGAGCTGGACGGCCGTCGCCGTGGCTGCGGCGCTGTATGTGGTCCGCATGTTTGCCATCACCGGTCTCTACCACCGCTATTTCTGCCACAGGGCGTATCAGACATCCCGGCCGGTCCAATTTCTTTTCGGTCTGCTGGGACTCACCGCAGTGCAGCGTGGGCCGCTCTGGTGGGCAGCGGTGCACCGCCATCACCACGCGCATTCCGACGAGCCGTCGGATGCCCACTCACCGGTGGAGAAAGGGTTTGTCTGGTCGCACATCGGCTGGCTCACCAGCAGTAGGAATTTTCCGACCGACTACCGGATGGTGCGCGACCTGCAGAAATTTCCCGAGCTGGTTTTTTTGAACCGCTTCGACCTGCTCGGCCCGCTGCTGCTCCTGGTGTTCCTCGCAGCTCTGGGGGCCTGCCTGCAGGCTTTTGCACCCGGCCTCGGAACCAACGCCTGGCAGCTCATCGTCTGGGGATTTTTCATCAGCACGACCGTGCTCTTCCACGCCACGTGCGGAATCAATTCCTTTGCCCACACCTTTGGAAACAAACGGTTCGAAACCGGCGACGAGAGCCGGAACAGCTGGCTTCTGGCCGTCCTGACGCTCGGCGAGGGCTGGCACAACAACCACCACCGCTACCAGGCTTCCGCGAGGCAGGGGTTCTATTGGTGGGAGATCGACATCTCGTATTACATCATCCGCCTCATGGGAGCCGTCGGCCTCGTCTGGGACATCAGGTCCGTCCCCTCAAAAGTCTACGACGAGGCAAAAAGGTGAAGGAGCGGATCGCCATCGTCGGCACCGGGGTGGCGGGGCTCGGATGCGCCTGGCAATTGCGGAACCTGGCGGACATCACGCTCATCGAGCGCGAGCAGCGCCCGGGCGGGCATTCGAATACCGTGGAGGTGGAGGAGGATGGCAAACAGGTCCGCATCGACACCGGGTTCATCGTCTTCAACCGGGTCAACTATCCGAACCTGGTCCGCCTCTTTGAAGAGCTTGGCGTCCACACGAAACCCTCGGAAATGTCCTTCAGCGTCCAGCACCTGCCGGAGGGGCTCGAATACAACGGCATGGGCGCGAACAAGGTTTTTGCGCAGCGGAAAAACCTTCTGCGCCCGAGGTTTTATCGCCTGCTCTACCAGGTGCTCCGCTTTTTCAAACTGGCGCAGGAGGCGCTGGCGGATGAATCCACGCGGGATTTGACGGTGCGGGAATTCACGGCGAAGCACCGGCTGGGGAGGGACTTTCTGGATTTCTATCTCGTGCCGATGAGCTCGGCGGTCTGGTCGACCGATCCGGTCCGGATGCTGGATTTTCCCGCGCACAGCCTCCTGCGGTTTTTTCACAACCACGGATTCCTCGGGGTGACCACCCACCACCCGTGGTTCACCGTCACCGGCGGGGCGAAGTCCTATGTGGATAAAATCCTGGAGGCGGTCCGGCCGGTCCGCCTGCCGGCGAAAGTCGTCGGGCTCACCGAGCATCCCGACCACGTGACCCTCCGGACAGCGGACGGCGAGTCTCAAACTTTCGACCGGGTGGTGGTTGCCGCCCACGCGGATGAGGCGCTGGCGATGCTCACGGATCCGGATCCTGCCCAGAAGCGGCTCCTGTCGGCATTCGGCTACCAGCGCAATACCGTCAGCCTCCACACCGACGAATCCGTCATGCCGGTCCGCAGGCGGGCCTGGGCGTCGTGGAATTACCGGATGGACCGCGACCGCTCGGGTTGCATCCGGGCGACGACCCACTACTGGATGAATTCCCTGCAGGGGGTTTCAAACAAAAGGAACTACTTCGTCTCCCTCAATTCCCAGGCATTCATCCCCCCGGAGAAAGTGCTCTACGAGACCGACTACGACCATCCGGTCTTCACCCTCGAAGCCATGCGGGCGCAGGACGGGCTCCCCTCGCTGAACACCCGCTCCCCGCAGCAGAGGGTTTTTTTCTGCGGCAGCTATTTTCGATACGGATTCCATGAGGATGCCTACGCGTCGGCGGTCAACCTCTCCGCGCTTCTGAAAGTTTTTCTCAAATCGTGAAGCATTCCTGCCTCTATGAATGCACGGTCATGCACCGGCGGATTCTCCCGAAGCAACATGAGTTTGTTTACAGGATCTTCCTTTTCTTTCTCGATCTCGACGAGCTTGCCGGGATCGAAAATGCCATTCCGTTCTTCAGCGTCGATCAGCCGAATCTGTATTCGCTCCGGTCTGCCGACTACATCCAGATCCAATCCGGAACCATCCGGGAAAACCTCACGGCATTCCTCAAGAGCGAGGGATTCGAAAAAGCTCCCGCACGAATCCGCCTGCTCACACTCCCCCGACTGCTCGGCTACACGTTCAATCCGGTCTCCATCTTTTTCTGCCACGACGAAGCCGGGGATCCGATGGTTTCGGTGGTTCAGGTCGGGAATACATTCGGCGAGCTGAAACCCTACATCGTGCCGCTCGACGGCGGGCGGTTCCATGTCCGCGTGCCGAAGAATTTTTACGTCTCCCCGTTCTCCGAACTGGATCTCGCGTTCGACTTCCGCCTCGACCTCCCGGGCGACCGCCTGCGCGTTCTCATCGATGACTACAAGGGCGGTGTGAAAACCCTGATCAGCACGCTCACCGGAACCCGCCGGGATCTGACCGCCGGCAACCTCCTGTTCCTCACCGCAAAATATCCGCTGGTGACATTGAAGATCATCACACTGATCCACTGGCAGGCCTTCCGCCTCTGGCTCAAAAAAATCCCCCACCGGCTCAAGGAATCGGGTCCGCACCTCCAAAAAGGCGTCTTCCGCGCGAAGGAGTGAGCCTCTCGTCCGGTTGACGGTATTCCCCCAGGGTCGTATTCGTGTCCATGCAGAGCGCCATTGCGGTCATCAGTGACATCCACTCGAACTACGAGGCGTTGACGGCTGTTCTTGACGATATGCAGTCGCAGGAGGTTTCGCAGATCGTCTGCCTGGGCGACATCGTGGGCTACGCTTCAAGCGTGCAGCCATGTATGCGTGCGGTTCGTGAACTCGGATGCCCGGTGCTTCTGGGAAATCACGATGAGGCGGCCTGCCTGCCTGCACCGCCCCCGGATTTCAACGATACGGCCACCGCTGGCGTCGTGTTTGCCGCTGCCCGACTCAATGAATCAGATCGGGCGTGGATCGCGGCATTGCCCCGAACTCTGGCCATCGATGGGGTTGTTTTCACCCACGCCTCGCTAGCGAGTTCGTTCGGGTGGCCATACATCATCTCCCCGGAAGACGCCCGCAGGCATTTTTCGGCACAATCCTCACATCTCGCGTTCTGTGGCCATACCCACAAGCCGATGGTTTGGTGGCAGGAATCCCCCGCCGGGCAGGTCACCCAGCGGACAGGGAAAGATGTTATGCCGCTGCCGCCAGGTGGAAAAGTTCTGGTGAATGTGGGCGCGGTCGGCCAGCCCCGGGACGGGGATCCCCGTGCCTGCTACGTCATCTACCGGCCAGAGCAGGCCATCGTCGAGTTTCGCCGCGTCGAATACGACATCAAGCGAACCAAGAGAAAAATCATCCGCGCCGGCCTCCCCCGCTTCACCGCCCAGCGGCTTTCACTCGGCAGATAGGGAATAAACTATTTGACTGTGTAATATAATACAATGTATGGTATTTATTGAATTTCCCGCCTTCACAAAGGCGATAACCAGACTGCCGGATGATGATTATTCCGTATTCCAACGCGAAATCCTCGCTGACCCCGAACAGGGAGATCTCATCAGGGGGACCGGTGGTTTTCGCAAAGCCCGCATGGCGTTTCCCAGCGCTGGAATTGGAAAAAGCGGCGGCGCGCGTGTCATTTATCTCTACCTTGCCGATCTTCAAATCACCGTCCTCGTAACTCTTTATGCCAAAGCCAAAAAATCAGACCTCAGCCGTTCGGAAGAAAATGACCTCCGGTCCCTCTCAGCGGAGATCCGCCGTGCTCTCGGCACTCGAAAGCCTTGAACCTTTCAGCGGAGCCTCGCTGCTCGCCGCTGCGCGGGAAGGGGTGGAATCCCTCAAGGAGAAGAAGACCCTGCGGACATTTCGCATGGAGGCACCGCTTCCGCTGGCACCGAAGCAGATCGCCGGAATCCGCTCGTCCCTGAATGCGAGCCAGGGGGTCTTTGCCTCTTACCTGGGCGTCAGCAAGGCCGCCGTCGTGGCGTGGGAGTATGGAACGCGCCAGCCCTCCGGCGCTGCCCGGAAACTGCTGTCCATCGCCCGAAAAAATCCGGAGATTTTGGTGGAAGCCTGAACGCGCGATGCTTGGCGCATTGCAGATTTCTCTGGGAGGGTAGGCTCATGGAGGGCCGCTGCTCCGTCAGCGCCGACTTGTATTCGGCTAAGAACCTGTGAAATAATTAGGAAAAAGCCGCGTTGCTGAGGATTTTTGGCTTGGCCAAGGCACGAAGGCGGCGGCAATACCCACAGCGGTGTTGCCGATGCTTCGCATCGCCCTCCGGGCTGCCTGCGGCAGGCT